>CAKTUI010000063.1 GCA_934621385.1 uncultured Kiritimatiellota bacterium | reverse complement strand
GGATTTTGCGTACAATCGTCAAGCGTAGCCTGCCATTCGTTGTCCATCGCAGTCCTGACCGTCGCATCGGTCGTAATCTGATCGTACGTCGGGAATTCAACTGTCAAGTCATTCTCGTTCGAGAAGTACTCCGTCCCTGCTACGAGTGCCTTGATGCGCAACTTGAAGATGCCGGCGACCCGCGCCTTCCAATCAATCGAACCGCTGCCACTGACCAGATCCATCCAGTTCGGCCAGTTGGATGCGCCAATGTCGTTCCTCCTCACCTGGATCATCGGCGTAGAGAGTTCGGAGGAGGGATTTGCAACGACTGTGAATTCCGTATCACAGTCGTGCTTCAATGTTAAATTGGATTTGGACAGGGATAGCCCGAGTTCATATGCGACAACCTTGATGCATTTTTCGCTTTCCCCGCAACTCGCCGTCACAACAATGGAATCTGGGCTTGATGTATCCAAATCCACAGTACTCTGTCCCGTGGTCTCTCCGGTGAAATGATTTCCCAAGCACCAGAACCCGCACGACGCATCCCATGTAGGCCAACCAGAAGGCCATGCTACATTTGGCTCCGGCGTTGCCGTTAATGCTACAGTGCCGCCCTTTTTGACGATTATTGTCTCTTGGACCGTCAGATTGGCTGAAGAATCTTTTTCAGAATACTTTCCGTTCGGCCCCGAAATTCTCTTGACGCCCACAACGGTCATCGACCCGGAATCATTGAGCACCGTGTGCTGCACATCGTGCGCATTGATGTTGTAAACACCAGGTTTGGGAGTGTCCATTGAGGGGATAAACCAACTTGGGACATCCCACCAGTTCCGATTGAAGACGATGCTGGAGGTGTCGGTTTCGGTCTCACCATTGACCGTCCAATCACTATCGCAAAGAGAACCGTTCTTGTGCGCGGTGTAAGTGACACTGGCCCCGGCCTCGACAACAATGTCCTTCAGCCCGCCGTCTCGGTCCGAGGAGATGTAATAGTTATGAAAGGCGATCGTTCCACCGTCTTTGCATTCCGGCGGACAAATTACCTTGTATGTGGCGGTATCACCACCTTTCATCCTTAAGGGCAACGCCGTAGGCTCGACTATCTCCCAACCCCCATTCGCCGTCACCATAACATTGGTGACAAAGGAATCAATATACCCAGGCGCGAACACGTCAAAATCGTTGCCGTTGACCACCACTTGCGCACGAGGTGCGTTGCATGACACGGTGACAAGCGTATTCGCGGCAGACGCCGCCATCGCCGCACGCACACCGAGGCAACACAGGATTCCAATAAGAAACTCCATCGCGGCAAACGTCTTAAGATAAGACATCTCCCCCCATCCACCCCTCTTTTTAACGAATAGTGTATCATTTTGTTGTTGCTTAGTCCGTGGCAAAGCTGCCGTGTGCAAAAAGCCGGCGCGATTCGAGCGCGAGGCGCGAAGAATCAACCGCAAGCGAAGCAAAGCGCGTTGGCTGACGCCGGCAGCTTTTTTATGCCCGTGAGGGCAAAAAAAGGGCCGGCGGCGTCCTACTCTCGCACGGGCGAGTCCCGCACTACCCTCGGCGATGGGGCCCTTGACTTCCGTGT
>CAKTUI010000062.1 GCA_934621385.1 uncultured Kiritimatiellota bacterium | reverse complement strand
CCGAGTTCCTTAACGAGGTTTCTCTCGCGCGCCTTGGTATCCTTGTACCCTCCCACCTGTGTCGGTTTTGGTACGGCTGGCGGGTTAGTGCGCCGGGACTTTTCTGGGGAGCGTGGGTGCGCGGCCTTGCCGCGGGCGAACCCGCGGCTCGGTCCGGCCGTTCCCGGCCGTACTGGGGATAACCATTCACCCCAGCCGGTGCCCTTCTCCAATCCCGGTTTAAACCCCCGCCAGTGCAGGAATGTTGACCTGCCGTCCATCGACTACGCCTTTCGGCCTCGCCTTAGGTGCCGACTGACCCCGGGCGGACGAACCTGCCCCGGGAAGCCTTGGGATTCCGGCGGCCGGGATTCTCACCCGGCTTTTCGTTACTCATGTCCGCATAATCGCTGGCAGGAAGTCCACCGCCGCTTCCGCGCACGGCTTCAGCCCGTCCTGCCACGCTCTCCTACCGTCGCACCACTGGGGTGCGGCCCGCGAATTCGGTCGCGCGTTTGACTCCCGATCATTTTCGGCGCGGGGTCTCTCGAGTAGTCAGCTGTTACGCACTGTTTAAATGGTGGCTGCCTCTAAGCCAACATCCTACCTGTCTGAGAGACCTCACTGCCTTAGTGACTTAACGCGCGTTTGGGACCTTATTCGGCGGTCAAGGGCTGTTTCCCTTTCGACAATGAAGCTTAGCCCCCACTGTCTCACTGCCGGGTTTTCAATCGTCTCGGTCTTCGGAGTTTGACGGACTTCGGCATCCCGGTGGGGACCCTAGATCGATCAGTGCTCTACACCCGAGCGAAGCGTCGCCCGACGCTGCCCCTAAAGGCATTTCGGAGAGAACCAGCTATTACCCAGTTTGATAAGTCTTTCGCTCCTATCCTCAGCTCCTCGAAGACCTTTTCAACGGTCACTCGTTCGCACCTCCACCCCCCGTTACGGGGGCTTCACGCTGTCCAAGGATAGCTCACATGGGCTTCGGGTCCACCGCGGCCGACTCGGGTCGCCCTGTTCGGACTCGCTTTCGCTCCGGCTCCCCTTTCGGTTAGCCTCGCCGGTCGCGGTGACTCGCGGACTCATTATGCAAAAGGCAAACGGTCGCGTCCCGAGGGACGCTCCCATAGCTTGTGGACGCACGATTTCAGGTCTGTTTCACTCCGCTAGCAGCGGTTCTTTTCGCCTTTCCCTCGCGGTACTAGTTCGCTATCGGTCATCGGTTAGTGTTTAGCCTTGGAGGGTGGTCCCCCCGGATTCGGACGGCGTTTCACGTGCACCGTCCTAATTGGGATCCCGGTAGGCCGGGTCGGGCTTTCGGCTAAGGGGCTTTCACCCGCTGCGGCCGGACCTTCCAGTCCGTTCGCCTAGCCTCCCCCGTGCCACGTTCCGGTCCCGCAACCCCGAAGGACACGTCCTTCGGTTTGGGCTCCCGCGCTTTCGCTCGCCGCTACTCGCGCGATCTCGCAATTGATTTCTGTTCCTGCGGGTACTGAGATGTTTCACTTCCCCGCGTGTAGCTCCGCGGGGGCTATGTGTTCGCCCCCGCGGCGGCTGGAAATGACTCCAGCCGGGTTTCCCCATTCGGATACCCCCGGATCAGGGCCTGTTGACGGCTCCCCGGGGCTTGTCGCAGTCTTCCGCGTCCTTCATCGCCTACCGATGCCAAGGCATCCGTCGTGCGCCCGTATACGCTTAGCAAGAATCTTTACCTCGCTATCTCGTTACGTTGTAATTCTCCTTAATTCCACAAACTCCCAACTTTCAAAGAAC
>CAKTUI010000061.1 GCA_934621385.1 uncultured Kiritimatiellota bacterium | reverse complement strand
TCGCGTATTTGGCAAACGGGCAACCCGTCAACTCAGGTCTTCTCAAAGTTGGGTGTCGTTTATTATGGCAAACTGCGTTCTTGAAGTCAAAGAAGAAAGCGGGTAGACATGAAGGACAGAATAAGGTATAGTGAAGCGTTCAAACTCAAGGTAATGGAGGAGCTGAGAGATGCGAAGTGGAAGTCAGTCAAGGAAGCCGCGACGGCATATGGAATTGCCGAGATGTCGGTCTACAACTGGATGCGCAAACTCGGCTTCGAACATCTGAAAGGAAGGTTGATCTACGTGAAGACAAGAACCGAACTGGACCGGATCAGGGAACTCGAGGAACAGGTTCTGCGGTTGAAGCAGAGCCTCGCGGACGAAGTCTTGGATCACAAGATCGATGCCGAGTTTCTCAAGATCGCCTGCAAGCGGGCGGGCACGACCGTCGACGATCTAAAAAAAAAGAATGGTGGGGTGTAGCGCATTGGCTGCATGAGGAGGAGAAGGTTCCTGTGAAGAGGGTCTGCTCCAGATGCGGACGGTCGACCGTGGCCTGCTACAAGGACCGCAAGGCCCGTGCACGTTTGGCGGACAAGGAGGGCTTCATCCTGCTGCTGGCTCGTCGCGAACGCATCGTCAACCCGATGGCCGGGTGTGAGAAGGTGCTGTACGCGATCCGCCCGGCGATGGCCGAGGAAGGCGTCACGATGGGCGTGAACAGGTTCTACAGGCTGATGAAGAAGAACGGCATGATGGTTCCGAAGCGCAAGAAATACAGCTGCACGACGACGAAGCAGGACAAGTCGCTCGTGCCGTCGCCGAACCTCGCCAAGGCCATGAAGATCACGGCGCCAGACCAGGCTCTTTGCTCGGATATCACGTATATCTACACCGGGGAGGGCTTTCTGTTCCTCTCGCTGATGATGGACATGTTCGCCCACGACATCGTCGGCCGGGCGGTCAGCAACTCGCTGAAGACGGAGGGTCCGCTTGCCGCGCTGGCGATGGCGAGCCGTGCGCTCGGCCCGGACGCGAAGCCGGTGGCGCACTCGGATCGCGGCTGCCAGTACAACTCGCATGCATATATCGAGGCGCTTGAGAAACTTGGCTGGAAGTCCAGTATGACCGAGGGACTGCACTGCTATGAGAACGCGATGGCTGAGCGCCTGAACGGCATCCTCAAGTACGAGTATTTCCTCAACACGCACTTCAAGACGAAGGCAGAGGCGATGAAGGCAATCGAGGAGGCGATCCGGGTCTACAACACGAGGCGGCCCCATGAGAGTCTGGGCTTCAAGACACCCAAGGCGTTTCGCGAGGAGGCAATGAGAAAAGCAGCGTAAGGTCGGCGGCGGCCTCCCACCCCCTGGGGTGGGAGGAATCCTCGGAAGGAAGTACGTCAATGTTCCAACAAGATCAAACAACCATCAAGAATCAAGTGTTAACCTGGAGCCGTGACTTGACAGCACGCATCACTTTCCTACTTGGCACTTTTGCGAGTTGCAGTTAGAACTCGTGGGAGTTGCAGTTAGGCGCGGCGGCTGTTTTACCACTGAAAGCCCTTCGGGACACGAAAGTCGGGGAGGGGATTTTTAGCCGCAGAGTGCGCAGAGAGGGAGGAGGAGGAGTCAGCGGGTGCCGCGGGAAATTACAATAAAATATGGAATTTAGGTCAGGTCTGCTTTCTCAAATTCATTGTAATTCTTTGGGTTCTCTGCGACCTTTGCAGCTAAAAACAACCCGCGCCCCGGACGTTTCCTTCCGTGACATCCGTGTGTTCCGTGGTTGTCTCAAACTGCCGCGCCTGGATTGAACTACGGAAATCACGGAAAGGTTTCGTGTCCGGCTTTGCCGGCTTTCGTGCGCTTTCGTGTTCAGCCCCGCAGGGTGGGTGAAAATATTTTTTGTTTTTGCCCCTTGTCGCATCACTATAGAGGCGGCAAAGAAATATGGTGATTTTTCGGCGGAGATTTGATATGGTATGCGGCATGGAAAATCAAATAAA
>CAKTUI010000060.1 GCA_934621385.1 uncultured Kiritimatiellota bacterium | reverse complement strand
CCCCGCACCCCTTTTTCTCCTTGCTATCTTCTCCCTGCGCTGACGCGCAAAAAAGAAATTCAAAAATTATGGTTGCTGGGGGGTGGCCGCCGGCGCGGAAGGAAAACGCCCACGGCGTCGAGGAAATCGTGTATGATGGGAGCTGCAACACAAACCATCACACGAAAGATCGACGCCATGAGCAGAAGGAAGCATGCCATAAGACGCGACGAAGGGCTACACCTCACGGACCGGCAGCGCGAAATCCTCGGGACGGACTGGAACCGGTACGTCAACGGGTGCGCACGGATATCGCTGCGGCACTTCGCGAGAGTGCACGACATCCCGTTCGCGACATGGCGGCGCGAGTTCAGGCGCGGGGCGGTCTCCCCCATCATCAGGCATGGCAACCGCTGGACGTACCCGGAGTACGACATCGACAGGGCAAGGGCCTCCATAAACAAGGGCAGGGGCAACATGGGCGCCCCGATGAAGCTCACGGTCGGCATGGCCATCCTCTTCAGGCACGCGGTGCTGAAGCTAAGGCGCTCTCCTTACGACGCGAGGATGATGATCAGGGAGGCGATGCCGGACAGGGAGGTCCCCTGCCTGAAGACCTTCTACAACCACATAGAGGCGGGCGACATGGGCGTGCTCCACGGCCAGACGCCGTACCGTCCGGGGAGACGACGAAGGCCGCGGCAGCTCGCGCACGAGGCGAGGACGGTCCCGGGCAGAAGGCTGTTAAAGGACAGGCCGAAGGAGGCGTCCGAGGCAAAGGAGCTCGGACACTGGGAGATGGACACGGTCATTTCAAGGAAAGGATCAAGCGGAGGGCTCCTCGTGATGCTTGACCGATGCTCAAGGCGCTACGTCATCGAACACCTGAGCCACATAAACCAGGACGAGGTCGTCGCCGCGATAAGGAGAATGAAGCGAAGGAAGGCCCTCAGGACGGTGCGAAGCGTCACCACGGACAACGGATGCGAGTTCCTCGACCAGAAAAGGCTCGACCGCGCCTTCAAGTCCGAGGTCTACTACACGAGGGCCTACGCCTCCTACGAGAAAGGCGCAATCGAGAACTGCAACCGCCTCGTCAGGAGATGGTACCCGAAGGGAACCGACTTCAACCGGCTCACGAGGCGCCAGATCCGGCAGCTCGAGGACTGGATAAACTCAATACACAGGGAATCGCTCAACGGAGAGACCGCATATGCTTACGATTCACGTCTGGCCAAAGTGGCTTAAGGAGTTTTTGCTGACCCACCCCCTTTACAAGTCACCTCAAACATATGGTTTACAATAATTGCAATGTGTTTTAGTTGCCAGATTCGGATTTTTTTTGGGGGGGGTAGAGAGATTTGTAAGAATTTTACGACCTCATTCATTCTCGCGCTCGATCCACGCCATGAGGAAGGCGACGATGCCCTGTTGCCGCTCGGCGGAGATGGCGACCCCGCGCGCCACATTCCACCACTTTGCGAGGCAGTCGCGACAGCAACAGGCACAGGCGTGTTGCGCCTTGAAAACCGGATGTCCGCGCATTGGAGTCTGTCTCCCGTCATTGGGAGGGTTGGATGGTGCCAGACGTGTGCGAATGAAATCTTCACAATGCCGCCGTATCGTCTCCATGCCTTTACTCTCAATGTAGGCGCGGTCAGATTCTGCAAGGTGAAATCGGCTACGGAACTTTGACTTCGCCAGCCGTGCGAATGCTGCATTGTAGTTCTCTGATGCAGTCATGCCACATCACCTCTTATCGGGCGGCAGAAGTTTGAATATTTCCACGAATAGCCTGTCTGCATCCAGACTTGCCGCCTTTTCGATATTGCGCTTGAAATGGCTGGCACAAACTGATGATGCCGCTTGGAGATAGTCCATCCGTGTGCACACCTTGAACCAGAATCGCGCAGGCATAGCGTAGGACTTTTTGTCGTATTTCGCGCCGAGCAGATATTCGTGCAATACACTCTTTGAAATCTTGCACGGAGCCTCATCCGAGTTGAAAAACTTCACAAGCGACGGCATGGCCATCGTCTTCATGTCGGCGGCGACTTGGGCGTAAGAATCCTCGTTCCCGTTTCGCAATGCCCGCATGAATGCCATCGCGACATCCTTCAGATGATTTGCCAGCTTCCCCATCTTCGCCAGCATCGCCTTGTTGGGCTTACGCTCTAGCTTGTTGTCGAGTGTGCGCTCCTCGAAGCGAAGAGATACGGCATCAAGGTCGAGGACAAGACCGTTCGCATCATAACGAAACACATCCTCAAACGAGAACAAGGACGCATCGGCATCAACCGGTTTCAGTCCACCAGCGGCAATGACAAAGCAGCCCGGATACGCTGCAAACGTGGATTCAGGAATTTTTGCAAGATGCCGGACAAAGAACACGCGGCGCTTGTGCTTCGCAGTCGCGAACTTGGACGACATCCCGAAGTCCCATGCACCGGCAACATTGGCAACCGGTTGTGGCTCGCCGCATCCAAACACCTCCGAAACGAGTCGAAACGACCTGCAAGACAAGCGAATTCACCTCTGGCGTCATCAAGCGGGCATTTCATGAACGGGAAGAGCCGCTGGGATTGCTCTACCATTGCGACCAAGGTTCAGAGAACACCGAATATCTCCAGCGCGAGTGGTGCCGATTCCACGGGATAGTCCGCTCCTACTCGCATACTGGCACTCCCCAAGACAACGCCGTGTCAGAGGCGTTCTTCGCAACATTCAAGAAAGAATTCGTCCGCAAGCGCATCTTCGCCAGCGAAGAACAGCTCTATGACGAAATCGACTCATACATACACTTCTACAACGAGGAGCGCATCCATACCTCAATCGGGATGTCCACTCCCTGCGGCGCGGAGGCAGAAATCCTCGAACCTGTCGTCAAGACACTTGACTGACACCCCGTCCGAATGGAAGGGTCCGAAAAGCATAACCCCTCTAGATGGTGGAGGTGAGGGGAGTCGAACCCCTGTCCGAAACAGCTCTGACCAAACTTCTACGCGTGTAGTGCGCCTTTCATCTCGGACCGAGTACGCCGACACACGGGCTTATCCCAATCCATCCGTTCGATTCGGCTCCCTGCAGCGGGCGAACGGATCCTCCTGCAGCGAGATCTGCTATATTAAGCCTCGGCGCTCAGCAGACATCGGCGCTTCGACTTCGCGGCCGTTAATCAGGCGGCGAGAGCGTAATCGTTGTTCGCAATTACAGTTTGTTCCCGTTTTTTAACGTGGCCAACGAGAATCCACGACGCGCGATCTGACCTCGGCATATCCCGTCGAAACCGGATCACCCCCAAAAGGGCTTGTGCGGGTATTATACCAAAAAACCGCCTGCTCGTGGGCTTGCGCGAAGCTGTCGCTCGGTCTCCCGCAGTTTGTCATAATAACGTGTACCCGTATTCAACTAATCAGGATTTTTCAGACACCCCGTTTGTCAAATGCTG
>CAKTUI010000059.1 GCA_934621385.1 uncultured Kiritimatiellota bacterium | reverse complement strand
CGAAAGGCGACTCTCTTTCCCAAAAATCGGCTCATAACCGCGCAGACCGTCGCAACGTCTCGCCGGCGAAGAAAAAAATGGGGAACCTCCAATGGGGGCGGCCGTTGACCGAGGGATGGAATTTTGTTATCATACGGTCGACCAATAGGCGGTGGTCGTATAATAGAGACTTTGAGATGGCGAAAAGCAATAAAAAGGTGATAATACGTGGATATTTGATTGGCGTGGTTGTGCTTGTCTTGGTTTTCATCAAGAACTGGCAGGGCGGCGATTTGAAAGCCCCGTCCTCTCCGTTGGCGCGAATTCTGTCAGATCCGACGGCCTTGGCGGTCATTCTTGGGTTGGGGCTGTTTGCGGTGCTTGTTGTCGTGGTTCTGATTTGGCAGACACGGCGCGTGTCGGGCACGGATTATGTGCAGTTGTTTGACGATTTCGCGAAAGCGCAGGGGCAAAACTACCGCGCGGAAGAGCCCCCTGCTGATGAAGAAGAGAACGCGGCGGATTCGGACTTGGTGAACGATGAGGTCGAGGGGGTTGTCGTGGTGCCGGATGTCTCGGTTTCTGAGGCGGAGCGGGTGTGCGCGGCATTCGCGAAGCACGGTCTGCAGTTCAAGGTTGTCCAGCGGTACATCGACAACGGATTTCATGGGCATTACAACTCCAACTACGGAATGGGCACGCGGATGCAAATTGCCGTTCATCCCGCCGACTTTGAGGCTGCGCGGCAACTTTCCATACGGCTACTTGGTGGTTGAAGGGATGTAGATTGATGAAAAAGGAGAAAACGAGACCGCTTCATAAGGATGTGGCGATTAGGTGTTCACCCGTCAAGGTGGCTTTTCACAGCCGTTCGGCGGCGGAATTGCAGCCCAAACCCGCTCAGTTCTGGCGGCTGAATGCGGCGTGGTGTCGGTCGCTTGCGTGGCTGATAGTTGGCAATTGGGTTATTTCGGGCTTTGTTTTGAGATGGATATTGGGGGTTTATGGCTTCTATAACTATAAGCCCATTTGGTTTCTGCTGACACCTGTTCTTCCGCTTGTCGGAGTGCTGACATGTGGGGCAAGCTATTTTCTGCGGGAATGTTTCGGATGGGCGAACCCTTCGTTGTTCGTGGTTGTCGTCACAAGCGTTGCGAGTGCCGCGTTGGCCTGCGGTTCATTTCTTCCTGTATCGCAATGGTTTCGCCGCTTTTGCTTCCTTTCCTGGTTGATTTATTCAATGTTTGCGATTTTCGGTTGGGCGGTTGAAGTCGAGGAATCGGCGTCTGGGGGGTATCGGTATCTTGCATCGGAATGCTGAAAACTCCGTGAGGAGTCGAGAGTCGGCAACTCTTTGATTTGCGGATGCCATCTGCGGCTGAAAAGAGAGGACGTACTCCGTTTTGTTCAAGTTTTTCGGGCGCAAAATGTGGTATAATATACGGCGTTTTCAAGGAAACTACTCAATGAAACTCGAAGAACTCAAAGGCAAAACCGTCGGCGTCTGCGTGAGCGGAGGCCTGGACTCGAAGACAATCTGCTGCGTCCTTCTTGACGCGGGCGTGAAGGTTAAGGCGTTCAGCGCGAACGTCGGCCAGCCCGATGAAAAGGATATCAACGACATCAAGAAGCGCATGGCTCCCACGGGCGTGGATACGACGATTGTCGACGTGACGAAGGAAATGGCCGACATCTGCTTCGAGACGGTCAAGTGCCAGGCAATGTATGATGGCGGCTACTGGAACTCGACGGGTATCGCTCGTGCGGTGACCGTCCAGAAGCTCCTGCCGGCGATGAAGAAGGCCGGTTGCTCGGTGCTCGTGCACGGTGCAACGGGGCGCGGCAACGACCAGATGCGCTTTGAGCGGTATGTGAACGTCATGGACCCGAAGTTCGGCGTGTATGCGCCGTGGCGTGATGCGGATCTTCTCAAGAAGTTCCCCGGACGTACGCAGATGGTCGAATTCCTCGCCAAGCGCGGCATCGTCGCCTTCGTGGGCACGAAGAAGAAATACTCGACGGATGCGAACCTCGCCGGGCTTTCCCACGAGGCTGAGGATCTTGAGTCGATGGAGACGTCGATGCGCATCGTGAAGCCCACGATGGGCGTGTGGCCCGAGAAGGCCCCGAACAAGGTCGAGAAGGTGACGCTTTCCTTCGTCAAAGGCCGCTGTGTGGCGGTCAACGGCAAGAAGATGACGCCGTACGAGGTCATGCTTGAGATGAACAAGATTGGCGGGCGCAATGGCATCGGCATGAAGCATGCGCTTGAGAACCGCATCATTGGCACGAAGAGCCGTGGCGTGTACGAGGCGCCTGGCATGGAAGTTCTCTCGTGGGGTCTCAAGTACATCTATGAGGGTGTCATGGATCGCCGGTCGACCCAGTTCTTCCAGCACCTTTCGAAGTTCATCGCCGACCAGATTTACGATGGCCGCTGGTTCGATCCGGCGACCCGTGCGGCTCGTGCGGCCGTGCAGGTCTGGGCCGACAAGGCGACGGCCGAGGTGACGCTTGGGCTTTACAAGGGCAACATCTTCTTCGAGTCCCTCAAGGGCCTGAAGGCGACGATTTACAATGAGGCCGACAGCTCGATGGAGGCGTCGAATGGTTTGAATCCGCACAGCTCGCAGGGCTTTGCCGAGATTCAGTCCGTTGAGGCCAAGATGCTGGCGAAGGCCGGTCAGATCGAACTCTGAGAAAAAAGTCGGTGTGATGGAAGAACAGGAAAAGAAAGAAGCGACGGCTTCGGTTTCCGAGGAGACCACTCCCAAGGGGGACGCGGCGGCTGAAAAGCCGACCGCTGCTCCTGAGGCGGAGGGCAAGGCTTCCGAGGAGACCGAGAAAGCCGCCGCGCCCGAGGAAGCGAAGAAGCCGACGGAGCCGGACTGGAAAGACCGGTATGCCCGGCTTCTCGCCGACTTTGACAATTTCAAGAAGCGGACCGCCCGTGACCGCGAGGATACCTATCGTTTTGCTGAAGCGGACATTCTGAAGGACATTCTGCCCACGGTGGATCACCTGTCCCTGGCCCTCGCCAATGCGAAGGATAAGAACGATGACTTCGTCAAGGGTGTCCAGCTCGTTTACGACTCTCTGCTGAAGGCCCTGAAGGAGCATGGGGCCGAGCCGTTTGATTCCATCGGCAAGGTCCTTGACCCTGAGCGGATGGAGGCGATCGCCTCTTTGCCCTCGGCGGATGTTGAAGAGGGCAAGGTGTCGAACGAGGCCAAGAGAGGATGGGTGCTGAAGGAGAAAGTCCTTCGTGCCGCGCAGGTGGTCGTTTCGTCTGGCAAGCCCCAGTGACGGGCTCGCGAAGGTGTGGCAATGGCAGCGCAGAAGAGAGATTATTACGAGGTTCTTGGCGTCGCGAAAGATGCGACGGCGGATCAGATTAAGTCCGCCTACCGCAAGCTCGCGATGAAGTATCATCCCGACCGCAATCCCGACGACCCGTCGGCCAAGGAGAAGTTCTCCGAAATTTCCGAGGCCTACGAGGTTTTGTCGAATGCCGAGAAGCGTCAGCGGTATGACCAGTTTGGCCATCAGGGAGTGAACTTCGGGCCGGGCGGTTTTGACTTCAACCGCGATTTCTCGCATTTCCAGGATGTGGACTTGGGTGACATCCTCAATTCCTTCTTTGGCGGCGGGGCGTCTTTCGGAGGTGGCGGCGGATTCTCCAGTTTCTTTGGTGGTGGCGGCGGACATTCGCGTCGTGCCGATCCGGAGGGGCCGCGCCGTGGGGACGACCTCACCTATCGACTGGACATTGATTTTGACGAGGCGATCTTCGGCAGTGAGCGGACGATTGACCTGACGATTCCGGGGCAGTGCCCGGATTGTCACGGTACGGGTGCGGCGGCCGGTTCGAAACGCGTCGTTTGCAAGACCTGCCAGGGGCGTGGCTCGATTGTTGCCGGGAGTGGATTCTTCCAGGTTCGGCAGACGTGCCCGACGTGCGGTGGTGAAGGCTCAATTATTGAGAAGCCCTGCAAGAAGTGCCGCGGAACGGGGCAGGTTGCGACACCGTCGCACATTTCCCTGAAGATTCCGGCGGGTGTCGACACGGGTTCGCGTCTGCGCCTTGCGGGCAAGGGTGCCGCCGGTTTGCGCGGTGGCGAAAATGGCGACCTTTATGTGCTGCTGAACGTTCGCGAAAGCGAGCTCTTTGAGCGTGACGGTCAGGACTTGTTCGTTGATGTGCCGGTTTCGCCCATTGTTGCCGCCCTCGGCGGAACAATTGACGTGCCGACTCCGGACGGCGCGGCGCGGCTGAAGATTCCTGCGGGAACTCCCAATGGCAAGACGTTCCGCTTGCGCGGCAAGGGTGTGCCGAGTCTTCGCGGCGGATTCGCCGGTGACTTGGACGCACGCGTCGTCTTTGAGGTTCCGGCGAATCTCGATCGCAGGCAGAAAGCCGCGCTTGAGGAGTTCCAGAAGTTGGCGACATCAAGCACGTTCCCTGAAGCGAGTTCGTTCACGAACAAGGTAAACGTTTTCTTCGCACACAAGAAGAAACTCGGCAAATAGCCGATTGCGCACCTGTGGTGGAATGGCAGACACGGTGGATTTAGGTTCCACTGCCTCGGCGTGGGGGTTCGAGTCCCTCCAGGTGCACCACCTTGAGTTCTCCGCCTATTTGAAGGCGGAGAATTTCTTTTTGTCGTCCACGCTGTCGCTTTAGTCCCTCAGTTGAGGGAGTGAGTTGGCGTTTTGGGGCCAGCGGGGGAGTGATTGAGCGATTTCATGATAGCAGACTCTTGGTGCGGTGAGTTTCAATCTATTCAGAAAATTCCGCCGATTGAAAAACTAAGCGAAAGTTTAGTGATTCGCCAACGAGCCCAGTGACAATTCGGACGCTTGGCTTTCGTT
>CAKTUI010000058.1 GCA_934621385.1 uncultured Kiritimatiellota bacterium | reverse complement strand
CTTGAGTGTCGCGTATTTGGCAAATCAGAAACCGCCTGCTTATCTATCGGGTGTCGTTTCTATTTGACAAACTGGGCTGCACGGGCGCGGCACTTCGGGCGGGGCGGGATGCCGCGCCCACTTGGTCCCGGCCGCGCCGAAAGCATCGTGGGGTATCAGACGAAGGAGACGGTGGCGGGATTCAACTTCGTCATCCCGACCTTTACACCCGTTGCGGGCGGGAAGGTTAACATCCAGGACATCAAGATCAAGGATGCCACCGACTGGGGCGATAACATCCAAATCCTCGACGAGGGCGGCGCAACCGTCGCCACCTACTACTATGTTTCAGCGGCGGAATCTGGACAAGAGAAAGACGGATGGTTGGACGATACGCTTGAACTCGCAAATGTCACGATTGAACCTGGTCAGAGCATTCTGATTGACACCGCCGCGACGGCTGTGCTCACCTTCTCTGGTTCAGTCTCGACGGCTGACACCGTGTTCACGACCGTTCCCGGGTTCAATTTCGTCGGCAACAACACTCCGGCGACTGTTAACATTCAGGACATCACGATTGAAAATGCCACCGACTGGGGTGACAACATCCAAATTCTCGATGAAGGCGGTGCCACAACCGCAACCTACTACTATGTTTCGGCGGCGGAATCCGGACAGGAAAAGGATGGCTGGCTGAACGATGCACTTGAGCTTGCGAACATCACGCTTGATCCCGGGCAGGGCATCCTGATCGATACCGCCGATACTGCGACGGTGACGATTCCTGCCGTGGATTCTGCGAACTGATTTGCGTGCGTTGCATGGTGTGACGTGCGTCAAAACGAAGGGAAACTGACAAAATGAAGAAACTTATGCTTATGTGCGTGGCTGTCGCCGTGGCGGCCGTCGCGCAGGCTGCGAGCATCAACTGGACGCTTTCAAACGTCTATGTGCCCGGCAGCACCACTGACAAGATTACGGCAGGCAGCTGCATGGCGTATCTGTTCGTCACGGACAATACAACGGATGTGGCCGGTCTCACGACGACCAGCCTGGCCGCCGTTCAGGCGGTGCTGAACTCGGGCGACCTGACTGGCCTTGCCGGACTGGCCGCTATGACCAAGGCGAATACGGCTGGTGGTGCATGGATTGGTGCCACGGGACTGACGGGGTTCTCGTCCGGCTCGCTCTCGGCATTCGTCGTGCTGATCGACGGCCTTGATGCCGCAACGGCGGGGAACTACATGATTACCGGCGAGAAGTCGGTATCATTCACCTCCGCCACAGGAGCAAAAACTCTCATTTACGGCTCGCAGGTGGGCAATACCTGGCAGACCGCCGCCGTTCCTGAGCCGACGAGCGCGATGTTGCTCGTCCTCGGTGTCGCCGCGCTGGCCCTCCGCCGCAAACAGAAGTAAGCGGCAGGAAGACTGACGCAGAAAATGAGTGTCGCATCCGAAAGGGTGCGGCACTCATTCTTTTCAACACATTCCCCTTCTCATTCTTTCTTGGCACGGTTTCGCTGAATGCGCCCGATAGACGGCGGGCGCGGCAAAACGGTGAACGGACAGGAGCCGCGCCCCACCCCCCCTGCACACCACGAACCGAGGTCAAGCCCGTTCGCCCGTGTGCGAGCGTGTCTTTCATTTGCCCCTGTGCGGCGCGGCAGAAGTGGCCGAGGGAATGCGAATCGTAAAGCGGCATCCCGTCGGTTCAGATGCGGCAAGCGACACATCGCCTCCATGGAGACGAGAAATGCCGCGCACGATGGCGAGACCAAGCCCTGAACCACCCGTTTCCGCCGAACGCGCCGAATCGACACGGTAAAACCGCTCGAAGACACGCGGCGCGTGTTCCGCCGGAATGCCGATTCCATGATCCTCGACCGAGATCATGACCGCCGATGCCGTGCGCCAAGCAGAGACGATCACATCAGGCGACTGCGAGTAGCGAATCGCATTCTCAATCAGATTCGAAATCGCTCGCGACAGCAGTTGCGCATCGCACGACAGCACAATCCCCTGCTCGACCTCCGTCCGCAGGCTCATGTGCGCGGCATTCGCCTGCGGCTGAAGGTGCTCGACCGGCTCGCGGATGAGTTCCTCGACATCCGTCTCCGTCCGATTGAGCGTGAACCCCTCCCGCTCAATCCGTGCAAGCGACAACACATCCTGAGCCAGGACATTGAGCCGCTCGGATTCCTTGCGCACCATGGACAGGAGCCGCGCACGAACCGGGGGAGGCGGCTCATCCTTCAACAAGTCCACGGCACCGAGGATGCCCGTCAACGGCGTTTTCAACTCATGGGACACATCCGCGATGAACTCGCGGCGGAACTGCTCCAGCCGCGCCAATTCCCTGATTCTGACATGCTGCCGATAGGTAAAGAGGATGACCAGCAAAACACACGCCCCACCCGTCAGCCCCGCAAAAAGGAATCCAAGCCGAGCGCGGCGAAAAGGTGCAAGCACTCGATCTTCCGGCAATCCGAGGCGCACACTGCAATTTCCGACCGCCCGCGTCTCATACAGGCATTCGGGTTGGGCTTCGGACGGCTGAATCGAGTCGTAGATCAGGCCGCCGCCCGGACGACTGAAAATCGTCAGGCGAAGCCCCTGCTCGCGGCATGATTCGCCGAACTCATAGATGACGCGGAAATTACCCGTGCCGAGCGGCTCGCGGAGATTGGCCGCCGCCAATTCCGTCCGCGTCGCCAAGTCGCGCGAGGCCCAGCCGACGACGGCCTTGCGAAAGGATTCCATCTCGCCCGCAAAAACCGCCGCGAAAAAGGCGAGTCCCAACGCCGCAAGGAACGGCGGCAGAAAGTTCAGGTGCCCGACCCTCATGCCTTGACCCGATAGCCGATTCCGCGAATCGTCTCAATGTGTTCCGCCCAATTCCCCAACTTGCGGCGCAAGTTGGCAATCTGGACATCAATCGTGCGCTCCGTCACGGACTTTTCCTCACGCTGAACGGCATCCAGTATGCGCGAACGGGCAAGGACACGACCGCGATGGGCGATAAGGAGTGCCAATATCCGAATCTCGCCCGGCGTCAACTTGAGTTCCTTTCCATTCAGCGAGACAAGCCGCTCCTCGTCATTCAAACGAAGCCCATCGAAGTCCTCGCCCGTGCGTACGACATCCCCGCGCCGCAAGACGGCTCGGATACGCGCCAAGAGAACCGCACGGTCAAAGGGCTTCGTGACGTAATCGTCCGCCCCGCACTCCAACCCACGGACGATGTCCTCGCTCTGCGTCCGCGCCGTCAGCATGATGACCCGCGTTGTCGCCAGCGCGGGGATTTCGCGCATTCGCCGGCAAATCGACAGTCCGTCCAAACCCGGTAACATCAAGTCAAGAAGGACGAGATCGGGCTTCTGAAGCTTAATCGCCCCCATACCCTCATCCCCACGCCCGCAACTGGAGACATGGACATAGCCCGCACCCAGCAACGCCATTTCAAGGATGGTTCGAATCGTTGCGTCATCTTCCACAATCAGAATCTTTACCAGTTCATCCATTGTGCACCTGCCTTCATTCGATTTCCGAATTATACCATAAACGGACGCGTCCAGTCTCGTCAATTATGGTATAATTCGCCCAATGAAGTATGCCATCATCTCCGACCTGCACGCCAATGTCGAGGCCCTTCAGTGCGCACTCAAGGACATCGCACGGGAAGGCGTCGACTGCATCGCCTGCCTTGGAGACATCGTCGGCTACGGACCCCAGCCACGCGAGGCCCTGACCCTCGTGCGTCGGTTCTGCGGCATTGTCCTTGCCGGGAATCACGACGATGCCGTCGCCGGACGCATCACGGCGGACGACTTCATTGACCTTGCGGGCGAAGCCATCATTCGGCATCGTGCGGAACTCGCGTCCGAGCAGATTGACTGGCTGAAATCACTACCGCACCTCGCGCGGATAGAAGGGGCGATTGCCGCGCATGGAGATGTGACGAATCCGACCGCATTCAACTACATCTCCAACGAAGCGGAGGCCCTCGCCAATTTCAAGGCCAGCAAAAGCCCCCTTCTCTTCGTCGGACATACGCACATCCCCGGCATCTTCGTCATCGGGGCGCATGGCATCGTGCATCAGCTTCCAGCGAAGGACTTCCAAATGGAGGCGGGCAAGCGCTACATCGTCAACCCCGGCTCCGTCGGATACCCACGCGAAGAAAATGGCGTGTGCCACTCATCCTATATTCTCTACGATTCCGCCGCGCAAACCATACGCTTTCGATTTCTGCCGTTCTCCGTCGCCAGCGTCATGCAGCGCGGCACAACGAAGCGGCACACCTACAAATGGGCGTGGATTGCGGGTGCCCTGGCCCTGGTGCTCCCAATCATCGGCTTCGCCGTCTTCCACCGTCCATCATCCGCCGTCGCAATCCCCACCCCAGAGGCGGCTTCACCTGCCGCGATGGACGGAGCCGAGGTTCTGGTGCTTGCCGACAGGGTCATTACCATTGGAAGCGGGCACAAATTCGTTCGCGCCAACCTGAAGATGAAGCCAGGGGATGGCGGGAGTGTCCAACTCAAAATCGTCTTTCGCGACGCGGAGCGGAAGGAAATCGCCGTTCACGACGAGTCCGTCAAGAAGTCTTCAGCCAAGAAGATTCCCGTCCCGGCGGGTGCGCTTACCGCCGCGTTCTCCGTCTACCAGGCGGACGCAAAAGCGCCGCGCCGGACGATTACGTCCTTTTCGCCCACTTCGGTCGAGAAGTAAGTCAAGAGCGGAAGCGGACAAAAGAAAAGGGGCGCGGCAATACCGCGCCCCTCTCACCTTGGAAAAGTTCAGTGGCCTTCTTACCAGGCGTAATGCGCAAACGCCTTGTTGGCCTGAGCCATCTTGTGCACGTCATCACGCTTCTTGATAACGTTGCCCTGACCCTGAAACGCATCAATGATTTCAGCGGCGACGGCAGCCGGCATACCCATACCATGACGCGCACCCGCATACTGGGTCGTCCAGCGGAGGGCGAGCGAGAGCTGACGCTTGGCAGCGATCGGCACGGGGACCGGGTAGGTCGTACCACCAACGCGGCGGGTCTTGACCTCAACCTGGGGCTTCATGTTGTCAATCGACGCGGAGACGACTTCGAGCGGATCGGTGAAGGTCTTCTCGTCCTTCACGAACTTCGCAGGGTCCTTCTCAAGGGCCTCGCGGACCTTGTCGATGGCACCATACACAATCTTCTCGGCGACAGACTTCTTGCCGTCCTTCATGATCACGCGGATCATGTGGGCGACGAGTTCCGAATTGTACTTCGGGTCGAGGCTGACGCGCTTTTCAATCTTCTTAGCTCTGCGAGACATGGCTTACTTCCCTTCTTCCTTCTTCTGGCGCTTCATACCGTACTTCGAGCGGCTACGATTGCGACCATTGACACCGAGGGAGTCGAGCTTACCACGGATGATGTGGTAACGGACACCAGGAAGGTCCTTCACACGACCGCCGCGAACCAGCACCACGCTGTGCTCCTGCAGGTTGTGACCTTCACCGGGAATATAGGCCGTAACCTCAACGCCCGTCGTCAGGCGCACACGAGCGACCTTACGGAGAGCGGAGTTCGGCTTCTTGGGCGTCATCGTCTTGACGACGAGACACACGCCACGACGCTGGGGGCACGCCTTCAGCGCCGGCGACTTCGAGTACGAGGCGAGGGGACGACGCCCCTTGCGAATCAACTGATTGATAGTCGGCATTTGATATTTTTTCCTTACTTTTCCAATGTGAGCGGATATTATACCAATTTTTGCACACCCTTGACAAGGGGGTGCCTTTTGTTCCCATCGGCACCGCAGTTTGCCATAATAAACGACACCCAACTTTGAGAAGACCTGAGTTGACGGGTTGCCCGTTTGCCAAATACG
>CAKTUI010000057.1 GCA_934621385.1 uncultured Kiritimatiellota bacterium | reverse complement strand
AGTATTTGGCAAACGGGCTATGCCAAGATCTGAGCCCTTCTTTGGTTGGGTGCACACTATTATGGCAAACTGCGCCCCTTTTCCCAGGCACCGACCTCCCTGCACCCGCACCCACGAATTGTGGTATAATACCCAATCAAATGGATAGGATAGTCTACTTTGATAACAATGCGACCACACGCGTCGCTCCTGAGGTTCGGGATGTCATGCTCCCGTACTTCTGCGATTCCTACGGCAACCCCAGTTCCATGCACACCTTTGGCGGACAGGTCGCCCAGCATGTTGCACGGGCTCGCGAGGAAGTCGCGGCATTTCTGAACTGTCATCCTGACGAGGTCATTTTCACCTCCTGCGCGACGGAATCCGACAACTCAGCCATTCGAGGAACGGCCGAATTCTACGGACGGGGAACGAAAATCATTACGACAGCCGTTGAGCACCCTGCCGTTCTCCAGCCCTGCCGCCGCCTGAAGGCCCTTGGGCATGAAGTCGTCGAACTGCCTGTCAATTCCGTCGGGCAATTCGACCTCGACCAACTTCGCGCCGAACTCAAGGGCACGAAGAACGCACTCGTTTCCATCATGTGGGCGAACAATGAAACGGGCACCATCTTCCCCGTGGAGAAAGTCGCCGAAATCTGCCGCGAATACGGAGCGATTTTCCATACGGATGCCGTCCAGGTTGCCGGAAAGATTCCTGTGGATGTGCAGAAGGCCCCCGTCGATATGCTCTCGATGAGCGGGCACAAGTTCCACGCCCCCAAGGGCATCGGCATCTTCTATGTGCGCCGCGGAACGAAGCTGAAACCGTTCATGCTGGGCGGGCATCAGGAGTCGGCCCGCCGCGCTGGAACGGAAAATGTTCCCTACATCATTGGCCTCGCCAAGGCCTGTGAACTTGCTCGCAAGGGAATGGCGGCCGAGGCCGTCCAGTTGACCGCGCTTCGCGACAAACTGGAAGCGGGGCTTGTCGCTACCTGTCCAAACGTGCTCGTGAATGGCGATCGGGCGAACCGTCTGCCCAATACGCTCAACATCAGTTTCGAGTACATCGAGGGCGAGGCCATTGCCTACCACCTTTCCGATCTCGGCATCTGCATCTCGACCGGGTCGGCCTGCGCCTCTGGCTCTCTGGACCCAAGTCACGTCATCCGTGCGATGGGTGTCCCTTTCATCGCCGTGCACGGTTCCGTCCGCTTCTCCCTCTCGCGCTACAACACGATGGAAGAGGTTGACTATGTTTTGGAAAAACTGCCGCCCGTCATCCAAAACCTTCGCGAACTCTCACCATTCGGGCCAAACGCCAATCCGACAACCTATCAATAGGGATAAGACATGAATGCCACAAGATCCGTCCTCTTCATCCTCCTGGGCTTGACACTCCTGCTCGTCGGTTGTCGTCGTGAGGATATCCGCGAATGCACATTCACGATTCCCGGCCTGACAAGGGGCAACCAGACAAAAGTCTCCGAAGCCCTTGAGAAATATGACGGAATCGACAGGGGGTCCTATCGATGGAACTTTGACGCGAAGACCCTCACACTTCGCTACGATTCGATGAAACTCGCCCAGACAAACATCCGTATGTCGATTGCCGAAAAGGGAATTGAAGTCGACTTCCCGACGAACACGACCGGTCGTGCCGGACACTGATTCGTGCCGACCTACGGCACACACCCTCACTCCACGGGTTTGACCTTGAGCCAACGGGCACCCCAGCGGCGTGCCTCGGCATGGCTTGGAAACCAGACATCGATATGACGGCCCTTGATGGCCCCGCCGATATCCTCGACCCTCCCCACGCCATAACCAGGAACGCGTAATCGCGTTCCAAACGGAAACACCTTCAGATCGGCGGCTATCGTCCCCCGACGAGCCTTCACACCCGAAGCCGTGACGCCAATCTTCTTGGGCCGACCTTTCATCGGGCCATAGTCGTAGACAGGCTCACCAAAGCCAAACCAGTTCCGCTTCCAGCCGCAACACTTCCCGCAGTTGCAATATCCCGTGACCAAAATGAGGCTCGGGTCGGACGGAACAACGGGTGAACGAAAGCGCGGCGAATGGAAAACCCGCCGCGCCATAAGCAAGGCAAGGACAACGACGACCAGAAGAATTACCAGTCGCCGCCGCCTTCCATGCGACCGTCTTTTACTTCGTCGAGATGCGATCGTTGTATTCACCCGACTCGGTGTTGATGCGAATCACGTCACCTTCATTGATGAAGAGCGGAACCGCGCAAACATAGCCACCCTCGACCGTCGCCGGCTTCGTCACCTTACCAGAGGCCGTATTGCCCTTCACACCCGGCTCAACCTTAATGACCTTGCGCTCGACGAGCTGCGGAAGCTGAACGCCAATGACCTTATCATTGAAGAAGAGGGCCTTGACTTCCATCTCATCCATCAGGAAGAACTTCTTATCGCCCATCACATCATAGCTGACGCGGATTTCCTCAAAGTTGGAATCCGTAAAGACGAACGCCTGACCATCGTCATAGGAATAAGTGACATCCTGCTGAGTCAGATCGGGCTTCTCGAACTTGTCACCCGAACGATAGCTCTTCGTCATGCCGCCACCCGTCATCATGTTGCGCAACTTGCAGTTGTAGATGGCCTGCCCCTTGCCCGGCTTCGAGAAGTCGAACTCGGTGATTTCCCACGGTTCGCCGTCAATCAACAACTTGACGCCCTTGTGCAGTTCGCCGGCACCAATAACTTCGCCCATTTCTTCTGACTCCTATTTCTTATGTGATATGAGGGTTCGTTTAAGATTTGCCCCGTATTATAACATATTTTGCCCCTCTTCGTCTCGCCACCCCCAAAAGAAGGGATGCCGGGAAATGCGAAAGATCTCCATTCCGCTACCGAAACAGGCGATAGCCCCAATAGCCAATAAGTTCCTTGAACAGCACGTTGCCACGGTCAAAGTCCGCCGAGGTCGGCACGAAATCACGCCCCGAGAAGTCACGTGTACCAATCAGCGTGTACTCATAGTCCGCCGCCACGGGAATCACGTGCAACTCCGGCGCGTACTTCTCAAACATCAATACTGAACGCCGCATATGCCAGGCACTGGTGACGAGCAGAATCGTCTGCTGAGGACGCGCTCCCGCTCCATTCCTCCTTTTGAGAAGCGCCGCGACAAAACGGGCGTTTTCCTCCGTATTCCGCGAAACACCCTCCGTCAGAATGGAATCCGCCGGTACACCGTAGTCAAGCAGAAACTCCGCATCCCCGACCAGCGTCCCCTCCCCGGACGGCACAACAATCGGAGCCTTTCCGGCCTTCCAGAGCCGTGCGGCGCACCACACGCGATCGGCCCCTGCGCTCATCTCAGCCGCATAGCCCTCACGATCATGTCCGCTCATGCTGCCCCCCAATTCGACGATAGCGTCCGCAAGGGGAATCTCGGCAAGGGGAACTGGCGGATACTGCGCCTCAAGAGGTGCGCCAATCCACCGACTCGGCAGTGCCGTCGCCCAAAACCACAGCCAGACAACCGCGGCAATCTTCACACCCGTTGCACACTTTCGCCAGTGAAGCCGTCCAAACAACCACCCGAGCACCAGCCCGACCAGGCCAATCATCAACGGATTGCAGAAGAAGAAAACAATCTTGTTGAAAATGAACATCAATGCTCCTCCCCTGTTTCAGGCTTCTTTTCAATGCGCCCGAGAAGATCGGGACGGTTCTCCTCAGTCAACTTGCGCGCCTCGCGGCGCTTCCACGCATCGGCCCGCCGATGGTCCCCGTCAATCAGGACTTGCGGCACAGCCATGCCTCGGAAAACCGGCGGACGCGTGTACTGTGGAGCCTCAAGCAATCCCTCGCGGCCAAAGCTCTCGCTCGCCGTCGCCGCCGGACCGCCCCCCAAAACGCCCGGTATCAGGCGCACGGCCGCATCCACCATCGCCGCCGCCGCAAGCTCACCCCCCGTCATTACGAAATCACCAATCGAAACCTCGTCCGTCGCCAACGTCCGAATCCGCGCATCGAAGCCCTCGTAGTGCCCGCACATGAAGACAATCTTCCGTTGCTGGGCGAACTCCTCGGCCAAGCGCTGACTAAATGTCCGTCCGGCAGGCGATGTCATCACCACGCGTACGCCTGGATCAAGGGGAGGAACCGTCCCGACGCAGCTCTCCACTGCCTCAAACCATGGCTCGCATTTCATGAGCATCCCGGGTCCGCCGCCGTATGGACGGTCATCAACCGTCCGCCGCCGGTCGTGTGCAAAGTCCCTCAAGTCGATGACATTCACGCGGCAAACGCCCTTGCGCACGGCTCGCGCCACCATTGACTGCTCAAGAAAGCCGCGAAACATACCTGGCTGGACGCTGATGATGTCAATCTCAAGCACGGTCGAACGACCTCCTTTCAATGAAGAACACCTTGTCACCAACGCGGCAGCGCGGCGCCTTGAAGGTAATCCACGTCCCCTTCTCGGCCACGGACGGAGACTCGTCGTCGCGGCGGAGTTCACCAACCCGCATCTCGACGACACCAGTCGTTGCCCCGTGAATCTGGATTTCGTCGCCCACGGCAAGCGCATGATCCTGAATCTTGACCTGCGCAATGCCCGCCTTGATGAAGTAGTCGATGACAATGCCAACATGGCGCTTCACGGTCGTAGCCAGCGAATCCTCACTGTCCGTGAACTGGTCCACACCCGGCCGCCCGAAGTACATCCCCTTCGCAAACTCGCGATGGAAGACGCGCTTCACGTCCTCCGTCAGTTCGGCGACGAGCGCAGGCGTATACGCCCCCTCCGCCACCGCATCCACCGCACGACGATAGGCTGCCGTCACGGTCTTTACATACTCCGCATTCCGCGCTCGCCCTTCGATCTTAAAACTCGCAATACCAGCCTTCATCAACTGATCAACGAAGCCGAGGGAACAGAGATCCCGAGCCGAGAGCACCGTATGCGGCTCGACCTCGAAAGCCGTCGTCGACTCGTGGACGGGCCGTCCGTTCTCGTCCTCGTAGAGATCGACGGCTTTCACGAGAAACCGCCGTCGACAGGGCTGGTTGCATTCGCCGCGACACGCGCTCTTGCCGAAGACGTCATGGCTCATAAAACACCGACCGGACTCCGCCACGCACTGCGCACCGTGCACAAAGCACTCGATTTCCACACCCGTGCGTCGGACAATCTCCGCAACTTCCCGAAGCGTACATTCACGCGCCAGGACGACGCGTGAAGCCCCCTGGGCGGAGAGGAATTCGACGGCGGCGGAATTGGAAATCGACAACTGGGTCGAGGCATGGAAGACCACACCATGCTTCTTGCAAAGCGCAATGACCCCCCAGTCAGAGACAATGAAGGCATCCACATACGGCTTCGCCGCGAGAATCGTCCGCTCAACCTCGTCCATCTCACCTTCGAACATGATGGCGTTCAGGGCCAAGTAGGCGAGAACGCCGCGTTCGCGGCATCTTCGGGCAATTTCCGGGAGGTCGTCAACCTTGAAGTTCACGCCGCTACGGGCGCGCATATTAAATGTGCCTAAGCCGAAATAGACCGCATCCGCACCGGCATCAAGTGCCGCCTGCAGGCAGGTAAAATCCCCCGCCGGGGAAAGAATCTCTGGTTTCTCCATCATGTGCGGCATATTATACCATACCCACCGCACATTCAAGTGGTGCCGGAAGCGGGACTCGAACCCGCACGGACGATTACCGCCCCGCGGATTTTAAGTCCGCTGCGTCTGCCATTCCACCATTCCGGCCACTCTTCAAAACCTCATCCAACCGCGCATGGAACTCCTTCACACCAGCATGATGCCAAGAGTCAAGCGTCAAGGAACACGAGGAGGCCACCAACCGCACGATTCCCTTCTTCTCCCACTGCGCGTCATCCACGGACTGGACATCCAAGAACGGAATGTACCGACCTCGATAGGTGAACCCGTCCGCGTCAAAACTGAAATCAAGCCGTGAAACAATCCAGACATGCCCACCGATCACCGCCGCCGCAAGAAGGCAAAGAAACATGAATTGCTTCTGCCGCGGAATCGCCGTTGCGCTGAATTTTTCCGCCGCAAGGTCATCCGCCGGTTGCTCACCCTTGTGGCAACGGACATACAGATCACGCGCCGTCATGGACGGGTAGGTCACGTAACCGTCGTAACCAAACCAGCCCCCCAACGCCGCCATCAACAGAGCGACGAAGAGATGCCGTAGGGCGAACTCCTTGTTCAGCGAAAGTTTCATATCCGTATTATACCATATTCCACAATCGGAAAGGAAACCGCCCATGATTGATTCCGTCAAGTTCGACCTGCGGGCCTTCGAGGCCTCAAGGAAGGGGGCCGAGTAGGGGTATTTATTTTTCTCATCTTGACTTGAAACAGGCCGTTTTCGGGCGACTTTTTCTCAAAATGACCAACGCGGCGTTTCTCCCCGTCAATGTGGACTTCACCCCTGTAAATCCGGCCTAATCCAGCCTAAGTCCGCCTTTTTCCCGTTTCCCAACATCCCCCAGAAGGGTCACCTGCACGGTGGAGCCTTTCTCCATCTCTCCTCTCGGGGGTGCGGGGCTTTGCCCCGTCCCTCCCAGTTTGTCAAATAGAAAGTGCACCCTGTAAGTAGCTGGGTGGTTTTTGGTTTGCCAAATACTGT
>CAKTUI010000056.1 GCA_934621385.1 uncultured Kiritimatiellota bacterium | reverse complement strand
TACCGAAAAACGGCGGGCGGTTGCCGCGCTTTTCTACCCCGCCATCCGAGCCAAACCAAAAAATGGGTAAACTCCAGATGGGCTTGAGTTGACACCCGTAAGGGGATTTTGATACAATTTCGACAGAAACCGAAAGGGAGAATGTATGCGAGGTCGATGGAAAAAGTCTGTGCTGGCGGTTCTCGGACTGGGAACCTGCTTGTGGTCGATAGAGGTGGAGGCGGGGTCTGCGTCCAACGTGTTCGTCACGGTGGAGTCCGCCTCTGGCATCGTTGAGAACGCCGGGGACGGGTTCTCAGTCGAGTCTTCGGGCGAGGTGCGCATCACGCCGCGCCGCGACTGGCGGCTCGTCAGCCCGCCCGGCGGCAGGGCGTTCGTCGCCCCTGGACGGCCCGCCGCGTGGAAGGTGGTGAGTTATCTCGGCGAGGATACGAAGTCGGGCGGCGTCCACAGGTGTTCGTTCCTTGTCACGACCAATGTCACCCATGTCAGTGCGCCCGAACTCGCGGCATCGTCCGCTCCCGTCGGCCCGTTCGTCTACACAAGGCCCGCCACCGGTGTGGATGTCGCCGTCGGGTTTGCGGCGGGGCAGGTCACGAACGGTGTGCACCGAATCGAGACGACATGGGAGGACTGCGAATGCGGGAAGAAGCACGAGCCGTCGTCGGAGACGGATGAGATGCCCGTCAATTTCGGGTCGTACGAGTGGGCGGTATCTTCGGGATCGCAGAGCGGGCAGTCCTGCACGATTACGCTCCCCAACAAGGCGAAGGGCCAGCACTCGGTCTCGGCGACCGTGACGGCATCCGTCGGGGGCTGCGAAGGATGCAAGAGGACTTGCACGGCGACGAACAGTTTCACGGTGAGCGAGCTGTCGGTCGCGTGTCCCGCGTGGATCGGCATCAACCGCACGGATGACGGACCCGACCGCACCGGGATCTCGGCGACGGCGACCCTCGACCCCAAACTGGAGGATGCCGAATGCGCATGGGAATACAGTGGTGTCTGCGAACCGGTCGTCGAGTCGACGAACCCGTACCAGTACAACCTCACGGTCACGAACGGGAATGTCGCAAGCGAGAAATACCTCTCGGAGGAGGTCAAGGCGACGGTGCTGGGCTGCACCGCCGTGACGAACTTCACCGTGGTGAAGGTGGACGTCGCCATTGACGGGGCCTCGGAGGACGACGAGGAGAAGGTCGGCGCGTTTGTCCGCCATGTGGCGGATGCCGGGGAAAGTGGACTGTGGACAAGCGAGGGGACAAATGCGCTCGTTGCGGTTTCGGTCACCTGCGAGCCGAAGGATCTGCCGGCGAAGGAGCGGATTAGCGTCACGGGTTCGGACGGCTACCTGTTCGAACGGAAGAACGGCGTGTATGAGGAAATTCGCGGTGCGGTGGAATACCCGGCATCCGAGATCGGCGGCAAGGCGTTCTACCTGCATGGGCACGAGGTTTCGTCCGAGTTGAAGGACCGCGAGGTGTCGGCGAAACACGGGACGAGCGGGGCGACCGACAAGTCCAAGTTCACGGTGGCAAAGACTGCAATTAAGGAAGTCTCGTTTTCGGGAGACAATACGGTCTTGAAGTCGGACGATGGGGCGGTGACTTTTTCGGCTCCACAGTACAAGGATGTCAATCTGGACGGAGATGCCAATGATGAGGGAGACCGAAGTTTCCCCATCAGCTATGTGAGAAATTCGTCGAATGTAATCGTTTCCGCAAAATTCATTATGATACCCAAACCGAGTGGAAAAGTTCTTTTGAAGGCCACTGGTGGCGGTGGATTTCCCATGAATCTTGAACCGATTGCCGTTTCGGGAGATGGGACGGAGATTGCCCTTCCTCCGACACAAATGTCTGGTAAACTCGATAACAAGATCGCCTGCCTAAAGGGTATGTCCATCAATTGGTTTGTTTCTGTGGATAATGGGGCGAATTGGATTGGCATGGGGCAGAGCACGAATGCCCTCTATGTCACATGGAGCAAACCTTGCGCGCCGGAGAATCTCCAAACCTATTTTGAGGTCGGATGTGCGGCGGCAAACGGTGTGACGGGAATTGTCGGAGTTAATGATGATTCCGTCCTTGATAAAATATGGGGCAAGTTCAAGTCAAAGAATATCAGCCGTGTAAGCGATGGAAAAGTCCTGACCTACTATGGCTTTGATGATGTGAATGGAAACGGTGTTTGGGATGAGGGGATTGACATAGATAAGAATAGAACTAAAGTGACTGATGCTGTTGCCCTAATAAAGGAAGGGAATGGACAGTGCTATTCTTGGGCTGAATTTCTCGGACAAGTGCTTTGTGCGCAAGGATTAAACGCTATCAACTCCGCCGAAAACAATCTAATCTGGATTGAGCATAACAACCTTCAGAATGATAAGGTGAGATTATTTGGGTTCGCGGTTAAGAATTGGGGAAAGGCCGGGGTCGGACCATGGTATGTAAAATCGTTTGATGCAGGTTTGGATGGTCGTAACATAACATTATTGATAGATGGGCAAACTCAAGATATTATGGGTATTCGGGGGCAAGGAAATTCCCCGAATCCACCCGCGTGGTTTGAACGACATTTCATATTGAAATTAAATGGATTGTTGTACGATCCCAGTTATGGAACAGGCCCATTCAATAGTTATTTGCAGTACGAGAGCCAATCCTTTGAAGGATGCCTTTTTGTTAGAGATGAACGGGATTGTTATTTAGTGAAACCTTCTACAAATCAATTGATGAATTCATGTAGGGAGTATCCGTTGCGGACTCTGCGAAAGGAGTGAGATTATGAAGAAGATGTTTGTGGTGACAAAAGGTGCATTGGTGATTCTTTTAAGTTGGGTCGGCAGTCAAGTTTGCCATGCGAATAGTTTGACGGCTCCTGATTATTCACCCTATGAAGCAATGATTTCACTGATAAATGCGACGAATGAGACCTCCCTGGCGAAGGTTGTCGGACAAATTGAAGGTCTGGCCGCGAAGAAAAGGTCAAAGTTAAGGTCTTTTTTGCAGGACTGGATTATTCAGAATCTTTCTTGCGACTTGGGCTGGGTTTCAGCCTCAGACTGTGAATTTTCGTTGGACAAATGCTGGGGGCGTGGGGTGTGGACACTCAATCGTGTATTCGATTATGGAATGGAAATACCGAACGAGCAGATTGATCAATCCTATATGTCTAGATTGTTGATAGAAGCAAATCGTCGCGATGTCCAACGGGCGATAGATAGGGCTTTTGCTGGCTCAGGAACTCGGGAGAATGAAATCCGTGAAAATGGAATCTTGGCCCGGCTTGGTACAATGTCGGAAGAAGAAAAACTGATTCTTGCCTCGGAAGAGGACTCCGACCGAGTGTTGATGAAGTTGGCGGGGGATACAAATCGAACGGTTCGCCTTTGTGTGGTAAAGAACCCCCGCGCTTCGTCTGTCGTGCTCCGCGAGTTGGCCAAGGACGGGGATCAACACATCGCGGCGCTCGCAAAAAAGAATATGCGTCTTGCTCGGTCAGTCTCACTTCCAACTGTTCCAAAGTGGCCCAATCTGATCCTTCCCGAAATAGTGCTGGCAAAAGATGTTGTCCGTCTGCGTTCTGTCTGTGAAGACATTAATTCCCTTCAAAATGTGCCGCGCTCTGCCGCCTTATCATGGCTGGCTGAACATTTGGATGACTTGCGGTATGCCCCCGCGCTTGGTGGTCCGCCCTCGGAAGGTGAACATGACCTCTCCCTTGTCGGGGGAAAGTGCGCGTGGCTTCTCGAACAGATACTTGGAGTGAAACTTATTCCAGTGACGAGGCGTACGCCCAAGGAGGTTCTTGAACAACAGAAACAGCGTATCGCGTCCCTTGTGCAGACCCGATTCATGACTACGAAAAATTCGGAAAGTGAACTAAACAAGGCTAATCGATGAGGTTATCACTCCTTTTTATAATCGTCCTACAATCTATTGACACATTCGCCGCGTTAGCAATGGGACGGATTGGACCGTACCCGAATGGGCGCGGCATCCGCACCGACCTGCGGCGGTACGGACTTGAGGCGGGAGTCTACTCCGCGCCGGACGGACGGCGCGTCTCATTTCTCCTGCGTCGCGCGAAGGTGTCGCGTCCGGGACCTCTTCCGCTCCTCCTCTACCTGCCGGGATCGGGCGAAGTCGGAACAGACCTTTCGCGGCAGTTCGCCCAGCGGACGATTTTCGAGCGCGTGTGCTCGCCTGAGTTCCAGTCGCGGCATCCGTGCCACTTCCTCGCACTCTCCCCGCCGGACGGCGTGACCACGCTCCTCGGCGGTACGCCGGGATGTCCGACCGCCGACCAGTCCCTCTTGATGTCCGCCGTAGACGCAGTAGCCGCGACTTGCACCCGTCCGCCCATGGACACCAACCGCCTCTACGCGACGGGGCTTTCCTTCGGCGGGAACGGAGTCTACGCCCTCGCGTCCCGTTTTCCGGGACGCTTCGCGGCGATTCTTCCCGTCGCCGCCCTGCCACCCGACGGCGAACCGCTTCCGCCGCGCCGCCCGACCGCTTGCTGGCACTTCTACAACGAGGGCGACTACCGTCGCGCGGGCATCGCCGCCGCACGGTTGGACGATTTTGCTGCGCTCGTCCGCCGCGTTGGGGGCGACTTCCGCGTCGGAGTCTACCCCGACAAGGGGCACGACGCATGGAGCAAGGCGTGGCGCGAGGATGTGGCGTGGGACTGGATGTTCTCGAAGCGGGCGGACGGAGGAGGAACGCAATCCGCTGCGCTCCTGCCGAAGGCCGTCTGCACGGCGAGCGTTCCCGGCGTGGACGGTGCGCACGGGCCCGACCGCGCGGCGGACGGGCTGGACGCGACCTGCTACGTCTCGAGAGACCCCGTGTCGCGGGGCGACTGGTGGATGGCCGAGTTCGCCGCGCCCGTCACGGGGCGCATGATTGTCCTGACGGGGACGCGCGAAGGACGCGGCAGGCTCACCTCCGGCTTCGTCGAGGTCTCGTCGGACGGCGGGAACTGGACTCGCGCGGGGAAGGTCCAGCGCAGGACGGGAACCGCCGCGTTCGACGCGGAGGGCGTCCGCTTCCTGCGCGTCCTCCCCGAACCGCCGCGCCCGGAGGTGCTGACGCTCCGCGAGGTTCGGATTGGGGGCGAATGAGGAGATTGAGGAACTTACTTTTCGTTCTTTTCGCGCTCGCGACCGTTGCGGGGACGTGGGGCGAACTGCGCATCCTCGCCCGGAGCGCCGCGCGGCATATTCGCTCGTGGGGCGGGCGCACCTACTGTAGCACGGGTGACTACATCGACCTGCCGCGTAAGATGCTGGAGGCGCACCTGCGGGAGGATTCCCGCGTTTACCTCGTCTGCGACGGACTGGACTCCATCGCCCGTTCGCGGCAGATCGCCCTCTCGTGGGCGGCGAGTCCGCTTCCCGTGCGCTTCGGCCTCGATACGGAGATTGGGGGTGCGACGCTCATCTTCTCGGATGCCTATCGCGAAAACCCTCAGTTTGAGAGCGGAGCGGACGGCGACCCCGCGTTCAGGCTGGTGGACGAGGGCGGCGGCATGCGGCTTTGGGAGCGGAAGGGGGTCGGGGCGGCGTCCCTGCGTCCGCCCCCCGCCGTTTCGCCCGTGCGGGAGGCGGCGGGGGTTGCCGCCGTCGGACTGCTCGTCCTCGCGTTCGGGTGGTTCGCGATCCGGGGTGGGGGCGGTTCGGCGGATTGGGGCGCGTGGTCCGGCGCGGCGGTCGTCCTGTTCGTCGCGGGCGGCCTCGCCCTCACGCACACGTTCGTCGCCCCGACGGGTCTCGGGGTCTGGGGCGGGAAGGCGAAGCTCCTCTTCCTCTGCGGCGGACTGCCCGACGGGTTCTTCACCGATTCCGCCCGCGCGACCCTCCAGCCCGCCTATCCGCCGGGCCTCCCCCTCCTCACGCTCCTCGCCTACGCCGTCTCGGGCGGGTGCGGGGAGTGGCTCACCCAGCTGGTCGTCGTTTTTGCCGCGTCCGCGCTGTGTGCGCTCATCTGCTCCCGGACGGAATCCTGGGAGGCGCGTCTCTGGGTTCTCGCGGCGCTCCTGACCCCGCTCTCCCTGCGCATGGCCTCGCTCTACTACGCCGAGCCGTTCGTCGCGCTCCTCGTCCTCGCGGGCTGGATGCGCATCCGCGGGGGACGCGGCGTTTTGTCCGGCTGGTTTCTGATTGGCGCGGCGGGTCTCTTCAAGAACGAGGGGATCGTCCTCTGCCTCGCCTGCTGGGCGGCCCTGCGCCTGGCGGACGGGCGGCGCGCCGCGCCCCTGCGCGGACTCCCCGCCGCGCTCGTCCTGCCGTGCGCGTGGCAGGTCGGGTGTCGCCTCGCGGGCGGGACGCTCTACGACTTCGCCGCGCCGTGGCAACCGGACTTCGCGCGTCTCTGGACGGCGGCTGTCTTCGCCTTTCGAGTGGCGTTCCTGCGTCCGTGGGACTGCGCCTTCGCGTGGCCGCTCGCGGCGCTTCTGCTGGCTTTCGCACCGTTTCGGCGGCTTTTCGCGGCGGAACGCGCGGATTTGCGCGGACTCCGCACGGCGGCGGTCGCCGCATTCGCCGCGTCCGCGGCGTTCGTCTGCGTCCTCTCGCTGAGCCGTGCGCCGGACTTCGGCTGGCACCTCTCGACGGCCCTGCCGCGTCTCCTCTGGGCTCCGTCCCTGCTCCTGCTTGCGGAAGCAGTGGGAGTTTCCGGTCGCCGCGGCCCCTCCTCAGTCTGCGACAAGGCCTCGCTTCGCTGGCATCCAAGCCCCCCCCCCGTTGCCATCAAGGCCCCCTTCCGTCGACATGGGACTTGTAAAGGGGGTGGGTCAGCAAAAACTCCTTAAGCCGTCTGGGCCAGACGTGAATCGTAAGCATATGCGGTCTCTCCGTTGAGCGATTCCCTGTGTATTGAGTTTATCCAGTCCTCGA
>CAKTUI010000055.1 GCA_934621385.1 uncultured Kiritimatiellota bacterium | reverse complement strand
CAGTATTTGGCAAACGGGCTATGCCAAGATCTGAGCCCTTCTTTGGTTGGGTGCACACTATTATGGCAAACTGCGGGTCTCGGCTCCCACGGTTGCGCCCCCCTCGTCCTCCTCGCCAACAAAGTCTTCTCAACCTACCTGCGGGGATTCGGCGGTGTAACCCACCGCAAAAAAAGCGCGGCGGTTCAATCCGCCGCGCTACACCTTCTCGACTCAGTTGAAACCGCTTACTCAAGTGGGGCGCAGTTGATGCCCTGGTGGATAAGCCGCGAACGGTGCACTTTCATACGACGCAGGAAGTCCTCAAAGGACGGCTTCTTATCCCCTGACCAGAAGACTTCCGCAAGGGCGCAGGCACGCGGCCACATCTTCCACTCAAGGTCGTACTGGTTCCACGTGTATTCCGACCAGTTGTTGCCCTGTCCGCCGAGGATATGGCTACGAAGGTTCTCCGGAACGTCCGCACGGGGATCCAGCGAATGGCACTTCGCGAGCGGAAGGCTTCCCCCAATGTACTGGAACGGATCGTCCTTCAGGGCCTGCCCGTAGTCGAGATAGCAGAACTTCGTCGGTGTCATCACGACATCATGTCCACGTGCGGCCAGTTCGGCGGGCGTCAGGCACTCGTGCCCGGCCCCCTGCCGTCCAACGCGCCAGCTCATGCCAATCGCCGTCGTCGGGATGCCCTCCCCAAGCAGATACTCGTCCCAACCAATCGCACGCTTGCCACGCGCCGCGAGGAACTGGACGAAGTGCCGCGTAATCCAGGGCTGAAGCCCCTTCTCACTGCCGAGTTTCTCGTCCGCAATGCGCTTCTGACACTTGGGGCAGGTCTTCCAGCGAATCTGAGGGCATTCATCGCCGCCAATGTGCACGACATCCGACGGGAAGACGCGGCAAACGTAATCCAGCACGTCCTCCATAAACTTGATAGCCCGGTCATTGCCAAGGCAGAGGACATCCTTTTCAATCCCCCAGACGAGGCGCGGCGAACGCTTGGACAGGCTCTCGGGGTAGCAGGCGAACTCTGGATAGGCCGCGAGCGCGGCAAAGACGTGCCCGGGCAACTCAATCTCGGGGACAATCTTGATCTGCCGCGCCGCCGCATAGGAAACGATCTCCCGAATGTCGGCTTCCGTATAGTAAAAAGGACCGTAGGTCTGGCCGTCCATCTCCATCTCGTCCACACCTTCCGCCGTCTGGCGCAGACGCGCACCATGCTTCGGACTCGCCGAACGCACCGCGCCATACTTGAGGAGTTCGGGATAACCCGGAACCTCAATGCGCCAGCCCTGGTCGTCCGTTAGGTGCCAATGCAGGACATTCAGCTTGTGTTGAGCCATAATGTCCATCGTCTTCTTGAGGACATCCTTGCCGAAGAAGTGGCGGCTCTCGTCAACCTGCAGTCCACGCCAGCGATAGGCCGGACGATCCGAAATGAGCGCACAGGCGTAGCCATTCGGGCCAACGAGCTGCTTCAGCGTCTGCCGCGCATAGAACTCACCGGCGGCATCCGAGCAGGCAATCGTCACCGCACCCGTCGGATTGACATCCAGCCGGTATCCCTCGGATGGGATGTCCGTCTCCACAGCGACGGCAATCGGCGATTCAAGGGGAATGGTCGCGTCAAGATCCTTGACCTCGGTCGGCTGTGGCACCAGCGCAAGCGCCGCGAGAACAATTGAATTCATCATCATGGCTATTTTCCTATCAGGATTGTTTCAAGTTCATTAAATCTATCTCAGAAGAACGTCATCTGTCCCGGCATCTCGGAGAGTTTCTTCCGTGGACGGCGCACCGCCTTGTTGGGCGCATTCACATCGATCTCATTCGCCTCCAGGTTCTTCAAGATTTGTGCCGCCCGGTCCACGACCTCCTTCGGAAGACCCGCCATGGCCCCGACGTGGATGCCGAAGCTCTTCTCAGCGATTCCAGGCGCAATCCGACGCAAGAAGACAATCCGCCCGCCTTCCTCCTTCACACGAACCGTGTAGTTCTTGATGCCGTCAAACGTGTCCGCGAGGTCGGTCAGCTCGTGGTAATGGGTCGCAAAGAGTGTTTTCGCCTTCGCCGATGCCTTCCCGTGCAGGTATTCCGCAACGCTCCACGCAATTGAGATTCCGTCAAAGGTCGATGTGCCGCGCCCGATTTCATCAAGGACAATCAGCGAACGCGGCGTTGCATTGTTCAGGATGTTAGCCGTCTCCTGCATTTCAACAAGGAAGGTCGACCGCCCACGGGCAAGATCGTCCCCCGCCCCAATGCGGGTGAAGACGCGGTCCAGAACGCCAAGTCGCATGGATGCCGCCGGCACGAACGAACCAAGCTGGGCCATCACGGCGATGGTCGCAACTTGCCGAATGTATGTCGACTTACCGGCCATATTCGGCCCCGTGATGAGCATAATCTGGTCGGTCGTGCAGTTGAGCGTCGTCGAATTCGGCACAAACGGCTCGGCATCCGGGAGTTGCTCAATGATCGGATGCCGTCCATCGACGATTTCGAGTACGTCCGAATCGTCTACCACCGGGCGGACATAGCCAGCCGCAAGCGCACGATCCGCAAGCGACAGGAGAGCATCCAGCTCACCCAACGCCAGAGCGGTCTCCTGAATCTCGACCGTCCTTGCCGCGATTTGGGCAAGAATGTCCTTGTACAATCCCTGCTCAAGGGCAATGGCCTTCTCCTGCGCCCCAAGGACCTTGCGCTCGTACTCCTTCAGTTCAGGCGTGACATAGCGTTCACCCGTCGTCAGCGTCTGCCGCCGCTCGTAGTTCGCAGGCGCCTGCGCGACAAGACTCTTGGGAATCTCGATGACGAAACCAAAGGTCGAGACATGCTTGACCTTCAGCTTGGCGATGCCGGTGCGCTCCTGCTCCTTCGCCTGATATTCGGCCAGCCAGCGGTGCCCCTCCTGGGCAATCTCCCTCAAGTCGTCAAGCTCAGGGCTGTACCCGGGCGCGATGAAGCCGCCATCCACCAGCAGAACTGGCGGCTCCTCCGCAATCGCACGGCCGACGAGACTCACGATTTCCTTTTGCGGCTTCAGTCTCGTAGCAACGGACGCAACTTGCGGAACCTTCGCCTGCTCCTTCAGTTGTGGAATCGGCTGAAGGGATGCCGCGAGAGCCTTGAGGTCACGCGGATTGGCGCGACCCGAGTCAACCTTCGCAATCAGGCGTTCAAGGTCGCGAACTCCCGTCAGCAGACTGCGCAATCCCCCGAGTGCGGCACGATCCGAGACGAACGCCTCGACGGCATCCAGCCGTGCATTGACATCGGCAGCCCGCGCCAGCGGACGGGCAATCCAGTTCCGCATGGTCCGCGCCCCCATGGGCGTACGCGTCACATCCAGGACGCCAAGAAGCGAGGCCGCCCGCGACACCTCGCCCCCTGGGAGGAGCTGAAGGTGGCGAATCGTTCCCGCGTCAAGGACAAGCGCATCATCGGAAGTGCGCAGGCAAATCTTCCGCACATGCTCAAGCGAATGGTGAAGCGTCGTCCCCACATAGTAGAGGAGTGCGCCTGCGGCGGAAATGAGATCAACCTTCCCCATCAGGCCAAACCCATCAAGGCTCATCACCTTGAAGTAGCGCGTCAGGCAGTCCATGGCGGCATCGGGCGAGAATGTCCATTCATTGGACTCGTCCTGTACGAGCATTTCAGCCGGCCGGTATCGCTCAAGGGCCTCGTTGAGCCGCTCCTGCGACTCAAACGGCTCGACGAAGAACTCGCCCGTCGACAAGTCCAGGAGCGCGAGCCCGAGGCCCGAAACCGCCGCGACATAGTTGTTCGCCGTCTCGTCAAGAAGACCATCTTCTGTCACCGTTCCCGGGGTGACGATGCGCGTAATCTCGCGGCGCACAAGGCCCTTGGCGAACTTCGGATCCTCCACCTGGTCGCACAGGGCCGCCGTCTTGCCCGCCCGAATCAGCTTGGCGAGATAGGCATTGAGCGCATGATACGGGACGCCGCACATCGGGCTGCCATTCCGCCGCGTCAGCGTCGCCCCGAGAATCGGCGACGCTATCAGCGCATCCTCGCCGAACATCTCGTAGAAGTCGCCGAGACGGAACATCAGAATTGCACCGGCCGGTATTTCGCGCTTGAGCGCGAGATACTGGCGCATCATGGGGGTCAGTTCATCTGCCATTGAGAAACACCATCCATCAGAACGAGGCTGCGAGCATGGGAATCGCCCGCTCAAAGCTCACGCCGTACCAATGATCCGGCTCCGTCGCCGCGATGGACGCACAGACGACATCCGCCGCCAGCGCGGAGGATTCCAGGGCCGTCTTGCCCCGCAGAAGCGCACCCGCAAAGACCGATGCGAAGACATCGCCCGTCCCGTGGCTCATCCGATTCTGCCGCGGATTGAAGTCGTACGCCACCGAGGCCCCGTCGCTCACGGCACTGCCCAACTTATCGTCCTCAAACGAGACGCCCGTCAGCACCACACCCTTCGCGCCAAGACCGTGGAGTTTGGCGATAAGTCCCTCGATCTCGCCTTTCGTGTAGCCGGAGAGCTTCGGCTCCTCGCCCACGAGAAACGCCGCCTCTGTCAGGTTCGGCAGAATGTAGTCCGCCCCCTTGCAGAGCTTGGCCATCTTTGAAGGGAAGTCCGCCGCGAAGCCCGCGTAGAGCTTGCCATTGTCCGCCATCGCCGGATCGACAATCCGAAGTGCCCCCGGATTTGCGCAACTGTCCATGATGGAGAGGATCGGCTCAATCTGGCTCTCGCACACGTATCCCGTGTAGAACGCGTCAAAGCGAATCCCCAACTCGTTCCACTTCTTCTCCACATTCGTCAGCTCAGGCGTCAGATCGGCGAATGTCCAGCTCTTGAATCCACCCGTGTGGTTCGAGAGAACCGCACTCGGCAAAATCGCGCACTCAACGCCACAGGCGGATACAAGCGGCAACGCCACCGTCGTCGAGCACTGGCCGACGCACGAAATGTCCTGAATCGTCAACAATCTCTTCATCGTATACCTCATACCAGCGACAGGAATTCCTGACGGACCTTCTCGTCATTCCGAAAGGACCCCAACACGGCGGATGTCGTCATCTCGCTGTTCTGCTTTTCAACGCCGCGCATCATCATGCACAGGTGCTTGGCCCGAATCACGACGCCCACGCCTTCCGCGCCCGATTCGCGCATCACCGCCTCCGCAATCTCCTCCGTCATGCGCTCCTGAATCTGAAGCCGCCGCGCAAACATATCCACAATCCGCGCCAGTTTCGAGACTCCAAGAACCTTCCCCTGCGAAATGTAACCGATTGTGCACTTGCCGTAGAACGGCAGCATGTGGTGCTCACACATGGAGTACATCTCGATATCCCTCAGGATGACCATGTGGTTCGTGCCGCTCTTGAAGCGGGCATTGTTCACGACCTCCTTCAGGTTCTGACGATAGCCCCGCGTCAGAAACGTCAGCGACTTGGCCACGCGGGACGGGGTTTTCTTCAGACCCTCCCGCGTCGGATCCTCACCCAGTTCAATCAGCAGTTCGCGCACAAGCGCGGCAATCTTCTTCTCGTTTGGCTGTTTCACGCCTTCATCCTCACTCATAGTCAAATTCGGCCGAAATGACGGCATCGGCATCGCTCGTCAGCCGCACCCAGTAACCGCCGAACGCACGGGGAAAGGTCTTGCGGAAGCAAGAACCACCCGCCAACTGGAAGGTCTTCGCCTTCACCCATGTGCCCCATCCGTCAATGTCGATTTCAAGTGTCACCGTGCAGGGACGGTCCGCGCAAAGCGTCAGCGACTTCGCATCAAATCCATTCATCAGGTAGGGATCCGAAGGCTCTCCCGCCCGGACGGCCGTCTCACTCCACGGGCCACCATGGCCGACCGACTTGCCGACTTTCCACATATCGTCAATGGCCATCACCTTCAGCGAACCCGGCAACGAGAGAACAAACAGTCCCCTCCAACTCGCATAGTCATAGATGGGGGAGTTATGGGTCGTCACCGGGCGCACACCAGCAAAGCCATGCGCGTTCTCGGCCGGCAATTCATAGTAGATGCCGCCTGCATTGAAGTGGTCGCGCTCCGTGCAAATCTCGCGGCAGACGCGCCCTTCCGTCGGCTTCCGCGCCTCATCCGATCCGTACGGCAAACGCCAGCGGTTGCCATTGTCGTCCACATAGAGAATTGAACCTGCGTCATACTTGAGCACGTTTGCCGCCAGCGGTGCGGCCTCTCGAACTGCCGCGCCGACATCGGAAGATGCGGCGTGGAGAATGAGATTCTCATCCAGCGCATAGGCAGCTGTCGCCGAGGCCGCCGCCAACTTACCCGGAACCGTCTTGTTCACATGCAGGAGAACCTGCTCGTCACGAGCCATTGGAATCGTCCGAACCGAAGCGAAGGCATCCGCACCCGCCGGCTGACGGTTGTCGCAGTTCCGATAGACGAGTACGGCGGAGGCCATCGGGACATCCTCCTTCGCGACAAGACGCAACCACTCGCCCTTCAGATCCGAAAGATCCGTCCCCGCCGCCGCAACTTCGCGAACCTTCCGCCACGTGCCGGAACCATCCGCATCCACCTCCACATCATACGCCCCGCCCGTCAGCCACAGCCACTTGAGGTCATATCCCGCACAGAGATAAGGTGCCGAAACATCGCCCTTCTTGACCGCCTCGCGGTTGAAGACGAACGCCGTGCCCGTCGCCGGACCAAACCCATCCAAGTCCTCCGGCTTGACGAACCAGAGGTTGGACTGGCTCCGCTCCGGCCCTTGCAGCGCACCCTTCGCCTGCCGCTTGTTCATGAACTCGTTCGCGGCGGAATCGTCGCAGCCGAAAACGACACGGTCGTTCCAGCGGCAGAAATCGCCGATAATCTTCAGATAGGTCGAGCGCGGACGAATCCCCCGCGCCTGACCGGGCGCAAATGTCGCCGGGAAACGCCAGAATGTCCCGTGCATCGTCGCCAGGAAGTCATCCCCCTCGCCAATCTCACGGATGCGCGGCCATTCGGTATTCCAACCGTGCGCCCCGTCATAGGAGTGGGAGGCCTTCGGCAGGCGATAGTCGGTCCAAGTCGTACCGTCCGCCGTCATCGTGAGAATGATGCTCTTGGCATCCCAGCCCATCGCCCAGATGACGTTCGAGTCGGGGTGCTCATTGCCGTAAACGCCGTCCCTGGTCGTCACCTCGGTAAACTGGTTCGTGCGGATGAGGTGCCACTGCTTCTCACCCGGCTCCCAGCTCGCAAGTGCCCCCGCCGGTGTGCGCGGCTCCCTCATCGCCTGGTCGCTGAACACGCCATTGTTGGCATAGAAAACCTTGCCGAACCCACTGCATGTACCCTTGCCATGGTAACCGAAGAGTTCCGAATCTTCCGCCTCGTTCCATCCGGGGGGCGGCTGAGCACCGACCTTGGCAAAGTAGTTCGTGAAGTGGACGGTGTTGAAGCCGTCCCGAATCAGCGTCCGCGTTGCCAGTGTGTTCACATCCAGTTCGTAGAGGGCCTCCTCCATATCCGTCACATAAATCTTGTTTGTCGGATCCGACAAGTGCCGCGCCGCCCCCGTCAGCCGCCCGGGCATCGTCGCAATCGGCACCGTCCGCACCTTGCCGTCCTTTGAGATGAGGTAAGTCCCGATGAACGCCTGCCCCGACTCGCGGTGGATGAGACGGTCGGCATGGGTTCCGCCGACGGATTCCGGTCGGGTGATGATTTCCAAGTCCTTCGTCACCTGATAGAGCTTGTCGGAACCGCCGACGGGGCAATGGGGGCCGTATGTCACAAGCCAAAGATTATCTGCCCAGGGAACAAGAGCACCCGTGCCGCATTCGCCCTCATTGTTGTAATAGGCCAACGAAGGACGAATTCCACCAACTTCGACCGGCGCATCGCAACACCCGAGAACCGATACCGCAGCCGCCATGCCAAAAGCAATGTTCTTCCACATCTCAGCGTTCCATTTGTTTTGAATGGAGCCGGGTAAGGGACTCGAACCCCTGGTAATTCCTCATTACAAATGAGGCGCAGTCGCCACTGTGCCAACCCGGCCTTTGAGTGAATAGTTTACCAAACCTTTCGTCATTCCGCAAGTGGCCGCCTGGGACACCCTTATCCCCGCAGTTTGCCATAATAAACGACACCCAACTTTGAGAAGACCTGAGTTGACGGGTTGCCCGTTTGCCAAATACGCG
>CAKTUI010000054.1 GCA_934621385.1 uncultured Kiritimatiellota bacterium | reverse complement strand
CTTGAGTGTCGCGTATTTGGCAAATCAGAAACCGCCTGCTTATCTATCGGGTGTCGTTTCTATTTGACAAACTGGGAGAAGAAAGTGTTAACCTATCATAAAACCGGACAAAACGAGATGTCCCAAACGCCTAAACGCAAATAAAAACAATACCCGGATTGGGCGACCGCTTGTAGTACACAGGAATCTCGCAGACATCCGGGAAGGCAAGGAACTGGGGCGAGAACATATCCCCCGCGTATTCGCCGCCCAAAAATCCCCGAATATGGTGTTGCCGCGCATATCGTCGGCACGCGGCAAGCACGGACGACTTGATCATAGCCGTACCGCCGCTTGAACCGTACCCCGTAATGACGGCAAAAAGACGCGGACCGCCCACCCGCGCGGCAGAAATGATTCGTTCCAACCGCGCCAGAGCCTCGTCAACCCGCGCACCGTGCGGGTGAAGATCGTATTCAGCGATCTCCCTCATCCACGCATTTCCGCCAGAATGTCCCGTGCCGCCGCCACTGGATCCGGCGCAGCAAGAATCGGACGCCCCACAACAAGATGGGTCGAACCGTCGCGCACGGCTTCGGCCGGCGTCGCCACGCGCTTCTGGTCTCCAACCGCCGCGCCTGCCGGCCGGACGCCCGGCGTAATGAACAGAGTCCCCTTCGGAAGCATCGACGAGAGTGCGCCGACCTCCTTCGGACTGCAGACGAGGCCGTGAGCCCCGTTTTCGGTTGCGAACTTCGCCATCGCGCGAACCTGTTCGGCCGGCGTACGACCACAGATGCCGACATCCTCCAAATCTGCCGCGTCCAGCGATGTCAGGACTGTCACTGCCAAGATTTTCGGACCCTTTTCGCCGAACTCAGCCGCGGCATCGGCCGCCGCCCGAATCATCGCACGACCACCCACCGAGTGAATCGTCATCAAATCAACGCCCAGCTTGCCGCCCGAACGTACGGCACGCTCCACCGTGCGCGGAATGTCATGGAACTTAAGGTCAAGGAAGACGCGCTTACCAAGGTCGCGCACCGCCTTCACGACATCTGGACCTTCAGCCGTAAAGAGCTCAAGTCCAATTTTGTAGAAGTCGACGGCCTCGCCAATCGCCTTCACCCGGGCAACCGCCTCTTCCCGCGTCTGAACATCCAGTGCAACAATCAATTCCGCCATTTCGAATCCCTTTCCTTTTAAATTCATCAAATACTCGCGCTTGACCCGCTCCAACCGAGCTTGCGCGCCATCACCTCATAAGGTTCGTATCCGTCGAGCTCCAGCATGAGCGCCCCGTGCGGAGAACGGACAATTTCGGCCGATTCGCCCGCATCCAGTCCAAAACTGTTTTCGCCATCGGCATAGACGCCAATCCTTTCGACGCGCCCATTCGCCCGAGGACGAGACGTAACGGTAAAGACAGCCGAGTCCCCGACCACCATCGGCCGGATTCCCAGCGCATGCGGATTCATCGGCGTAACGACGAAACTCCCAGAGTCCGGCATCAGGACCGGCCCACCGGCGGCAAGCGAATAGGCAGTCGAACCCGTCGGTGTTGCAAGGACAAGTCCGTCGGCCATGTAGCGCGCCGCCATGCGCCCATCCACCGTCAAGTCGAGGACTGCCGCGTGGCCCGACATCTCCCGAACGATGACAACATCATTCAGGGCCGTTCGCGAGACGGATTCCTCGCCCCGCTTGCGGACGGTCATCATCGTCCGCTCGGAGACATGGAATCTGCCGCGCGCCAGCATTTCGAGCGCATGGGGAAAGTCCCGCTCCTCGACGCTCGACAGGTAACCAAGGCCACCGAGGTTTAGTCCGAGGACTGGAGTCTGCGGGTACTCGTGCACCGCCTTCAGGAGCGTTCCGTCCCCCCCGAGCGCCACAACGACATCGCCTGGCTCATCCTCGGCAATCTGAAGCCCCAACCCAACGGCACGGGATGCCAATGCAACCCGCGCCGCCTGCGCCTGCGGCTTGCCCGTATTCGCATAGAAGTGAATCTTCATCGGTTGGAGCCTGCTTCCATTCAAAAAACCGAACGGACCATCCATCCCAAGGCAATCAGCCGCCATTCGACCTCAGCGCCTTCGGGCCTTGGAACTTCAGGGATAGTCCGCCGGTAAAGTCAAGATCTCGCACCCATCGTCCGTAATGGCAACGGTATGCTCAAAGTGCGCCGAGAGGCAACGATCACGCGTGACGACCGTCCAGTCGTTCTCAAGGACCTCCGTCCGCTCGCCCTGCTTGGTCATCGTGATCATCGGCTCAATGGCAATCGTCATACCCGGACGGAGCACAAGCTTCGTCCCCGGCTTCCCGTAGTTCGGCACTTCGGGATCTTCGTGGACGGTACGGCCCACGCCGTGCCCAATCCAGTCACGCACCACGCCAAAGCCCGCCTCTTCCGCCACGCGCTGAATCGCATAGCCGACATCACCAAGATGAACGCCCGGGCCCGCCGCCTCGATTCCGGCGCGAAGGCACCGCTTCGTCACCTCCACAAGGCGCAGCACCTCGGGATCCGTCACCCCGAGGGCAACCGTCCGAGATGTGTCGCCATTGAAACCGTGGGTGAAGATGCCGACATCCGTCTTCACGAGATCGCCCGGCATAATGACGCGGTCGTGACTCGGAATGCCATGGATAATCTCGTCGTTCAGCGAGACGCAAAGATGCCCGGGAAAGCCCCCGTAGTTGTAGAAACTTGCCCGAACATTGTGCTTCTTGCAGTAGGCGACGACGAGGTCGTCAATCTCGCCCGTCGTCACCCCCGGCGCAACAGCGCCCGCACAGATGTCGCGGATTTCCGCGCTCATCCGGCACGCCTCGCGCATCTGGTCGATTTCGGCCTTTGACTTGATGTCTACCTTCATCGGTCACATCACCGCGAGAAACGCCGCGGAAGTCTTCGAAAGGTCCTGATTACCGTCAATCGTGCGGAGAAGCCCTTTCGCCTTGTAAAAGGCAATCAGCGGCTCGGTCTCACGATGATAGACGACCAGACGGTCGGCCACCGTCTCAGGGTTGTCGTCCTTGCGGATGACGAGCGCGGCACCGCACTTGTCGCAAATACCCTCAACCTTCGGCGGAAGCGACTTGACATGATAACCGGCCTTGCACTTCGGGCACGTGCGGCGACCCGCAATGCGATCCTGGATAATCGAGTCGGGAACATCCACAAGAACGGCACTGCGAACCGCCGCGCCCGTCTTCTCAAGAATCTCGGCCTGGGCCACGTTGCGCGGGAAGCCGTCCAACAGCATCGTCACATCACCCGTCGTCTCGGCAATGACATCCTTAATCATCGTGGCAATCAGCTCATCCGGGACGAGCTTGCCGGCCTCCATGAAGCCCTTCGCCGCCTTGCCGGCCTCTGTCCCCTTCGCAACGGCCCCACGCAGCAGGTCGCCCGACGAGACATGCTTCAGTTCCGAATGTTCGCTGGCAAGTTTGCCCGCGATCGTACCCTTCCCCGAACCCGGGGCACCCAGCAAAATAACAATGTTCATGATGTGCGTATTATAGCATAAAATGAAGGACTCCGCCGACAGAGCCGACGGAGTCCCAATTTCTGCGTCAAGCGCAGATGCGTTTACTTCGCAATGACGCGGGCCATCTCAAGAACCTTGTTCGAGTAGCCCCACTCGTTGTCGTACCACGCGCAGACCTTGACGAAGGTCGGGTCAAGCTGGATGCCAGCCTTGACGTCGAAGATCGAGGTCTTCGGGCAGTTGCGGAAGTCGGTCGAAACGACGGCCTCGTCGGTGTAGCCGAGGACGCCCGCGAGACCACCCTCGCACACGCACTTCTCGCTGGCAGCCTTCATCGCCGCGCAGATTTCCTCGTAGGTCGCCGGCTTCTCAAGCTCGGCCGTCAGGTCGACGAACGAGACGTCGGAGGTCGGGACGCGCACGGACATACCCGTGAGCTTGCCGTTGAGGGCCGGGAGAACCTTGCCGACGGCCTTCGCCGCACCCGTCGAGGACGGAATCATGTTCTCAAGGATGCCACGGCCACCGCGCCAGTCCTTCTTGGACGGGCCATCGACGGTCTTCTGGGTCGCCGTCGCCGCGTGAATCGTGGTCATGAGACCGCGCTTGATGCCGAAGGTGTCATTGAGGACCTTCGAGATCGGGGCGAGGCAGTTCGTCGTGCAGGACGCGTTCGAGATGATGTCCTGACCAGCGTAGGTCGTGTGGTTCACGCCATAGACGAACATCGGGGTCGCATCCTTCGAAGGCGCGCTCATGATGACCTTCTTGGCACCAGCCGTGATGTGCTGACGAGCCTTCTCGTCCGTGAGGAAGAGACCGGTCGACTCAACGACGATCTCGGCACCGACTTCGTTCCACTTGAGCTGGGTCGGATCCTTCTCAGCCGTGAGGCGGATCTTCTTGCCATCAACGATCATGGTCGAACCCTCGACCTTGATGTCGTGGTTGAACGTCCCGTGCACGGAGTCGAACTTGAGCATGTAGGCGAGATAATCCGGATCGAGGAGGTCGTTGATGCCGACCACTTCGATGTCGTTCGCGAAGTTCTCAACCGCCGCGCGGAAGACCATCCGCCCGATACGGCCGAATCCATTGATACCAACTTTGATTGCCATTTTGGTTTACTCCTTAGTTTAGTTGTTAATTACTGTTGAATTGCCTTAGGCCTTCGTGACCTTGCCGTTCTTGATGCAACGCGTGCAGACGCACATGCGCTTCACGTTGCCCTTGCCATCCGTCGCACGGATGGACTGCAGGTTCGGAAGGAAGCGGCGCTTCGTAATCCCCGTCGTGTGGAGACCGATGCCGCCCTTGTACTTAGGCGAACCCTTGCGGACGACAACATTGCCGACCGAAGGACCCTTACCGCAAATATCACAAACTCTGGACATTTTCAGTTCCTTTCGCTTGATTGTTCTCAATTGCCGGGCTGCCACTCGACGTTCGCGAAGGCATTGTCGAACGCGGCGGAAAGTCCACCGAGGTTCTCGCTGCCGGCGCTCTTCGCCGAAACAGGCGCAACAGGCTCGCCCGCAGCCTCGGCCTCAAGGGCCTTGACTTCGTCCTCGGTCATCGACATCGCACGGATCGACAGGCCGATGCGACGCTCGCCACGGTCAACCTTGACCACACGGGCTTCGACTTCCTGACCGACCTCAAGCGCATCCTTGACCTTCTCAACGCGCTGGTCGCTGATCTGCGAGATGTGCACAAGGCCGTCCACACCGTCCTCAAGCTCGATAAACGCACCGAACGAGGCAATCTTGGAAACCTTGCCCTTGACGACCATGCCAACGGGATACTTCGTCGCAATCTCCGCCCAAGGATCGGTCTGAGCCTGCTTGAGACCCAGCGAGATGCGCTGCTCCTTCGCGTTGACATCGAGAACGACCGCCTCGACCTCCTCGCCCTTCTGCAGGCACTCCGACGGATGGTTGATCTTGCGCGTCCAGCTCATGTCCGAGACGTGAATCATGCCATCGATGCCCTCTTCGAGCTCGACGAACGCACCGTACGCCGTGAAGTTGCGAACCTTGCCCTTGACCTTCGAGCCGACCGGGAAGCGCTCCTGAACCGTGTCCCACGGGTTGGCCTGGGTCTGGCGGATGCCGAGCGCAATCTTCTGGTTCTCAACGTCGACCGAGAGGACGACGACCTGAACGGTGTCACCAACAGAGAGCATATCGCTCGCACGAGCAACGCGCTTCGTCCAGCTGAACTCGGAGATGTGGACGAGACCCTCGATGCCGGGGGCAATCTCGACGAACGCACCGTACGGGGCGAGGTTGACGACCTTGCCTTCGACGCGCGAACCGACCGGGAACTGATCCTGGATCGCATCCCACGGATTGGGCATCGTCTGCTTCAGACCAAGCGACACGCGCTCGCGCTCGCGGTCCACATCAAGGACCATGACATCCAGCTCCTGACCGACCTTGAGCAACTCGCTCGGGTGCTTGATGCGACCCCAGCTCATGTCGGTGATGTGGAGAAGACCATCGAGGCCATCCAAGTCGACGAACGCGCCGAAATCGGTGATGTTCTTCACGCGGCCCTTGCGAATCTCGCCCTTCTGGAGCGAAGCGAGCAGCTCGGCCTTCTTCTCGGCAAGCGCACCCTCGATGAGTTCGCGGCGCGAGACGATGAGGTTACGGCGCTCGTTCGAAATCTTAATGACCTTGAAGTCGAACGTCTGACCGACATAAGGCTCAAGTTCCTTGACCGGCGTGACCTCGACCTGGGAACCAGGCAGGAACGCCTCGACATCGTCGATCTGGACGAGCAGACCACCGCGGACGGCGGACTTGATTGTACCGGTAACGACCGAACCCTCGACATAGCGAGCGAGGATCTTCTCCCAGCGAATCTTCTCGTCGGCACGGCGCTTGGAAAGCTCAACCATGCCCGTCTTGTCGTTCTCAAGCTGAACAAGCATCACGGTGACCTTGTCACCCGGCTTCACCTCGGCGTTCTCGCCGAACTCCTCAAGGGAAACCACGCCCTCGGACTTGTAACCAATGTCAATGAAAACTTCGTCGTCCTTGACGGCGCTGACGGTGCCCTCAATGAGGCTCCCGTTCTTGAACTTTGCTTCCTGCCCCGCTGCGGTCAGCATCTCGGCCATGGCGGCCGAACGCTCGGTAGGAGGCGTAGGTTTACGAATTGCCATTCTGCACTAACTTTTCAGTTTGTTTACGATCGCGGTTTTCTGCCGCGTCCACCCCGTCTTTGGGCGTGGAAGCCTATATTTTACCAAATTTGTGCCGAAATGCGCAAGGGGGTGAATTTGATTGCAGAAAAGCCCCCTGAAGTGACGTGCGGCGGATAAGCCGGATTCTGTGTGTCAACCGGTCATTCATCTGAGCAATCAACCCGGAATCTCATGGCCGAAGCCAGCCGGACGGGCCGCCCGTCGATTCCCTATTTGATCTTGCTCCGAGGAGGGCTTGCCTTGACGCGCATCGCTTCGGGTGCGCCGGTGGGCTCTTACCCCGCCTTTTCACTATCACCCGCAAGGGCTACCTGTTTTCTGTGGCGCTTTCCGTCGTGCGGAATTTCTCCGCACCCTCCGTCCATTGCAGACGGATCCTCCGCCCTGTGGAGTCCGGACTTTCCTCTGCCTTGCGGCAGCGACCAGTTCCTCCGCACGTCACCTCAGGGGAAATCAATCAGTCGCGGTAAAGGATTCGGCCGCACATCGTGCAGGCAACGAGATCCGCATTGTGGTCGACGAGCTGCGAGACGCTCGGCGGCTGGACGAGATGGCACCCGTCGCACACACCCTCGTGCGTGAGGGGCACGACAACCGGCCACCGCTTCGTGCGCAGACGCTCGTAGTAGAGCATGAACTTCGGGTTCGTAACAAGCTTCGCCTTCTCGGCACGCTCAGCCTGCGCCTCCTTCAGCTCCGCCTCAACCGCCGCGATCCGCTCGTCAATCTCGGCACAGAGCACATCCACGCCGCTCTTCTCGGCATCATACTTCTCCTGCGCCTTCTTGATGCGATCCTCTGCCGACGGCAAATCGTCCATCGCAGCAACCTGACTGTTCTCGGTCGTCTCAAGGTCATGCGTCACGAGGTCAATCTGCACCGAGTACTGCTGGTACTCCTTGTTCGTCTTAAGCCCCGCCTGCGCAGTCTTCAACTGCTGAATCTTCTCACGGAGGGCCTTCGCATCCTCCTCATAGCCCTTCACTCGGTTGTTGGCGGACTCCTGATTCGCCTTGGCAGCCGTGAGATTCATGCTGACACCTTCCAGGCGCGCCATTTCCTGAGCCTTACGGCGGGGGAGATCCTTCAATTCGTGCTCAAGTTCACGAATACGCCCGTCAACTTCCTGCAAATCGATAAGAGATTGAACGACAGTCACGGTCTGCTTCCTTACTTACTTCACTTGGGGCAGGAGACGGGACTCGAACCCGCAACCCTCAGAATCACAATCTGATGATCTAACCAATTGATCTACTCCCGCCATCTGAGTAGCTGGAGCCAGGTAAGGGATTCGAACCCCCGACCTGCTCATTACGAATGAGCCGCACTACCAACTGTGCTAACCTGGCCTGTGTGATTGGTTGGATAGTATACCAAAACGATGCGCCGCTCGTCAATGGGGTCTCGTGAAAATTTTGAATAAATCTTCTATCTGCGGCAGGATGCCGTTCCAAGAATGCCGCGAAACCAATCCAAATGGCATGGATTTCACGAAATCTGCCGCGATTTCTGCATCCTATCCAAACCCGCAAAGGGACGGTCACACGACCTCAGAAAGCGCGAATCTGCCGCGCCAAACCCAGTCGCGATCCCAGTGGACGCCCACTGTCCATACGCAGGGCGCAGAATTGCCGCGTAGCCGTCTGGCGTGGCAAAATGCAGTATCAAGCGAGTCAGGTGACTATCGCGAGAAAAAGAAAAGAGCGCATACCGTAGTATGCGCTCTCCGCTCTTGTGTCGACTCTTGAGAGAACGGCAATGCCTGTCGTGGAGTTTCACCATCGCCCCCGAGGGGGCTGTCTCCTTAGAAAGGA
>CAKTUI010000053.1 GCA_934621385.1 uncultured Kiritimatiellota bacterium | reverse complement strand
CCGGGAAGTCCACGCGCCGCCAGCCGGAGAACGCGCCGCGCCGCCACCAGTTCGTCGCCGCGCACATCCCCGGCGGGGCCTCGGGCGGGTCGGGGCTCCCCGGGACGGGGGCGACGGACGGCGCGGTGCGCACGGCGAAGGGGGCGGGGGAGGATGTGGGCGCGGCGGACTGCCGGAGGGGCGGCCGCTTCGTCGAGCCGTGCAGGACGAGGGCGAGCGCAAGCGCCGCGACGCACCCACGCCCCGCAAAGGTCAGAATCCTCTGGACAGTCCCACGCATGGAAGTATTTTACCATAAACCGCCCGCTCGTGGGCTTGCGCGAAGTTGCCGCTCGGTCTCGGCTTCCACGGTTGCGCTCACCTCTCACGCCTCGACAACCAAGTCTTCTTAGCCTGCCTTGCCTCGGCGATTATCACTGGTTACAGACAAAACAACTCTTACGGTGGCGCCCCGTGGAAGACCTCACTCGCGGCACTTCGCGCTCACCCCCTCGCCCGAGAGGAGGGACAGGCCGACCACAGACCGGAACGCGGCAGGTGGTCTTGCCGACCTGCCGTCCGGCAGGCCGCCCAAAGTGCCGCGCACACGCCTACACAACGCCTACGCGGCACAAGCCGTGAAGAGGGCTTCTTCCCCCAATGGGAGAGTCCCGTCTTCCCAAAAAAAGACGTGCGGTCTCCCAAAGAAAGGTCTCTTTTCTTTGGAAGAAAGGGGGCTGGACTCCCAAAGGCAAGGGGCAGGGATGCCAAGGAGGAAGGGCCGAGATGCCAAAGAGAACGGGCAAGCACCCTTCTTCCTCCAAGGAACAGCCCGTCCCCTGTGGGAGAAAGTCCCGTCTTCTTTGGGAGAAAAGCGCATTCTCTTTGGGAAGACAACATTTTCCCGCCGTGGAGACTCGCCGCGACCGTCCCGAACGCCCGACGCGGGCGCGGGCGCGGCACATTCGTCTCGCCATCTTAAAAGGAGTAGAGACTTTCCGTGCTCGTTCAGATCTGCCGCGCCACACAGGTGCGCTCCCGCAACACAAGCGCCAACGAATCGCGGGCGGCCTCAGCCGTCAGAATCCTCTCTTCAGCACGGAGCGTTCCCTCCACCAAATGCCTGAAGTAGCGAACCTCCTCCTCATAACCCGTCCTCTGAGAGAGTTTCGGCGAAAACGGATGACCCTCATTCGGGTAAATCGTCAGAGGATGCCGATAGGCCGGGCCGATGAAAACCGTCGCCCGCTCAAAGAAAACGCGCACGGCGGCATCCCAGACAAGCGCATTTGCCGCCGCGAACGAGCAATCGGCCGTCACAATCTTCCCGTCGTCATAGACATAGTCCGTCGTCAAATGGTCCACATACCCATGAACCGAGCGGTGGGCACGCGAGCGGACGCATCGCGGCGCACCGAAAACGGAGAGAATGTAATCCGCATCATGGATGTGCGCATCAACGTAGAGTCCGCCCGACTTCGTCTCATCCAACAGCCACCCACCTCCGCTCGGCGACCATTTGGGAGCGGACATGAAGCGTGTGAAATCCGCAGCAATGACCTTTCCGTAGCGATTCTCCTGGACAAGCCGCCGCAGGTAGGCATACTCCGGGAAGAATCGGACGCACTGGGCGACCAAAAGCGTTCGCCGCGTCCGCCGCGCTTCCACGAGCATCCGATTGCAGTCGCGCACCGTTAGGGCCATCGGCTTCTCGCAGAGGACATGAAAGCCAGCACGAAGGGCCTTCACCGCGCTTTCCGCATGAAGTGCCGTCGGCAATGTGATGTCCACGGCATCAAAACCGCCGGACGCAAGCATGGCATCAAAATCGCGCCAGACACGAATGGAAGCCGGGAGTCGCGAATTATCCGCCGCGCCCTTCAGGTTGCCCACCACCGTCGTCGTCAGTTGGGAAAGATTCGCGTCGCACACGGCGACAACCTTTGCGCCCGGGCACTTTTTCCAAGCGCCATAATGCGTCCGCCCCATAAACCCATAGCCGACGATGGCAATGCGCAGGCTCATTCGTTGGCCTTCTTGTAGCGGATGACGCGCTTACCAGAGGACATTCCATTCCGCGAAGCCGGACGAGCCGACCTCCCGTTCTTTTCGTCCGTCTGGGGTTCTTCCGGCTTTTCAATCGTCACCGCCTCCCCATGCCGTTTTGTCACAAGGACAGGACGCGTATAGCCGGCCTTGGCGAGCGTCGCCATCAACAGCCGTGCATCCGAGAGGTTGTACAGGGCTTTCGGTTCAATGAGAATGTGAATCGTCCGGTCAAACGGCACCTGGTTTTCCTGCAGGATTTCGACGACCTGAGAAGGCTCCACACGCTTTTCGCCAAAATAGACACCCGAAACCGCCACGCGAACGGCTGGATGGGACGGATCGAGTTCAAGCGCACGCTCCGTCACGCAACCACAATTCAGGAGGCACATATAGGCGACCGTTCCCGCAAGGATGCTCACAAGCGGATTCCGCTTCCAAATCTGCAGCCCGACCGTCAGAAGCCCCGCCAAGTAGGGCCAGGCCGTTCGCCACTCAAGGCCCGAATAGGAATAGAAAATCAGCCCCGCAATAATCACGGGCGAGACAATGTTGCCGAGCCGTTCCACCCAAGGAGGAAGCGTCCGATCGTGGCCCGCAAAAAGGAGAAACGGCAGGGCGCGCAGCGCAAACGTCACAGCCCACGCGACGACAAGAACAGCCACGAGATAAAGGCAGCGGTCAAGCATGTTTGAGCAAACCTTTCATCTGATCCGTAAAGATAACCAGGAAGAGCGCAACCATTGCAAATTCAATGCCTCGGGACGGAATCGGCAGCGCACCCCCGGCAATGGCCCCCGCCGTCGTACCAACGATCCAATACCCCGTATTGAGGAGACCGTTCCACAGGCAATAATAACGATTCTTGATTGGATTCGCAATCTTGCAGGCAACATCCAACGCATAAATCTCGTCCGACAGCGAGTGGATGAGGAACCACTTCTGGAAGAAGGGGATTCCATGCCACCGCTTCAAGAGGGAAAAGCCATAAAACGCGTAGCGGAAATTGATGCCCAGCGTTAGGAGGGCAACCTGAAGGAGGGAAACGGAGTTTGCCATTGCGGGGACAATGGCAAAGCTCAGCGTCCCCGAAACGCAAGCCGCTCCGCACAATCCCGACCACAGAGGTGCGCATGGGACATTCCCTTTCACGGCCATCAGAACGCCCGCCGCGAACCCCATCGTGATGTAGCCCATCAGAACGGGCAGGGAGTTGATTAGAGCGCGGCGGAAAATGGCGCGGCGTTCACGACGCGCGATTTGCGAGTATTCCTTCCACACGTTCGGCATCCTCCGGAGTGTCGACTCCAACGCCCTCATCCTCCGTCCTGACGACGGCAATCTTCGCGCCCATCCACAGGGCACGCAATTGCTCCAGTTTCTCCGTCTTCTCAAGTGCGCACGGCGGCTCCGCAACATACTTACGCAAGAAAGCGCCGCGATAGGCGTAGATACCCAGATGACGCACATACAGTCCGCTGGACAAATCGGGTTCGTGATCGCGATCGCAAGGAATGGGCGAACGGGAGAAGTACAAAGCACCCCCTTCCCGATCCAGCACGACCTTGACAACGGTCTTTGCCGCGAAGTCCGAAACCTTTCGAATAGGCGTAACCGCCGTCGCCATTGACCACTTCGAATCCAGTTTCAACTTCATCGCAAGCTCGTCAATCAACCGTGGATCAATGAGCGGCTCGTCCCCCTGGATGTTCACGAGAATGTCATCATCGGCAAAATCGCCCGCTGCACAGGCAATGCGATCGGTTCCACTCGGCAAATCGGAAGGTGTCATCACCGCGCGTCCGCCATACGCCTCAACCGCCTTGACAATCCGTTCGTCATCCGTTGCCACGAGCACTTCATCCAATGATTTCGCCCGCTTGACGGCCTCCACCACCCAAGCGACGAGAGGCTTGCCAGCCAACATCGCGAGGGGTTTTCCTGGAAATCGGCTCGAACCGAACCTACTGGGGATGATTCCATACGTCTTCATTTTCGATGAGCTCCACTTTATTGAAAAACATCTTCCGAATCGTCGGTAGCCGGCGTTCCTGCCGCTCAAGCGACCACATGAGGAATTTCCACTTGCGTCCGAACCCGTAATGCGCGGGCAAGTCCGGCTGGAACGACTCAAATTCATCGCGCATCACACTCAACTGCCAAGCGAGCGCACGCGTCCTGAACTCAAAGCCCCCCATGAACCGCTCGGCAACTTCAGCCATCGTCACATTGTGCCGCTTCTGGTAAATCTTCAGCGTATGCGCATAGTTCGTCAGGTAGAAATTCGCCATCTTCCGCAAGTTCTCGTCCGTGAAATCCAGACAGGGCCAACCAAAACTGCCGCGAATCGAACAGGTCGCCACACTCTTCGGCACAATTCGCTGGCGCAGGATGTCGTACTCAAACTCGTAAATCTCCTTGCCGACACCGTAAAGGGGCGAAGCCAACGCTGGATCGTACTTCTTCATGGCCATATTTTGCGCCGCCGCATCACCCATGAGCGCGGCAAGCGCAAGAACGACCTCCTTCTCCTCGACTGATGAATCGTCGATGCTCCTGAAGTAGTTTTCGGGTATTGCCTCCATCGGCTCGCCTTCGCACCGTGCGCGAATGTAGAAGTCGACAGGCCGCTTCCCCGTATGCGAACGACGACGCAAGAGTCGGTAGTAGGCACTCAGCCGCACACCAAGCGACCTCAACGCTCCAATCCGCGCCAACATATAACTTCCATACCCTTTCGCCGCGTGCGCCAACCGCTTCTCAATCAAGCTCACCGTCAATGGGCGACGATTCGTCTTGTAAACAACCTCACGCGTCCGCCCCTCCCCGATCGGGACACCTTCATCCTCGCGCAACTCGTAGACATTCGCGTATTCGACGACTTCATCCTTCGACATCAGTCCCCGCAAGTTGGAAAGCAGCACCTCACTGCGTGAATCGGCACCCGGATGCAGAATCGGTCGACCATCGACATACGTTGCACCTGGAAGAGCCGTACGGCGATCGTCAAACGCCGGTGTCATGCCTTCTCCGACAACGGAATAGACTTCGCCCGTCACACACATGTAAATCGTTTCGATGAAGACAGACGAGGTCTCGTCCGCCAATTCGGGACGCGACAACTGGCTCTCGTAAAGCGCGGCAATTTCGTTCGCCTTCTGAATGATACCCAGCTGACCAATGCGTCCAAGGGTAATCGCCTCCATCAGACGCTCAAGTTCAGGTATGACCCGTTCGAGCGAAACGCCGCGCCGAAGACCGAACAATTCAATCTCGTGATGCCCGCGATACTTCACCAGTCGTGTAAACGAACAGCGGTTGCCTTCATAGACGGTGACGAGCTCCCTCAAGCCTCGGATGAACGACTCCAAATCCGTCTGCGCCAATGTGGCAAAACGCTTGAACTCAGATAGAGAGAGAAAATGTACGCCCCGCGTGGAATGATAATAAACAAGTCCTGATGAAATCCGCTTCTTCGAAGCCGCCAAGGCGACTTTCATCTCCGCCTCCGTCCAAGCGAGCGGCTTGACGCGCCACTCCTGCCCAAGTTGACGGTAGTGCTCAAGTGTCAGCACATTTCGATCGCCCATAATGACATCGTTCAGCGCAAAACCAACCGTCTCCAAAAGCCACCCGTCAAGTCCAAAGAGAATCTTCGACGGAATATCCCGCTGGGACGTCTCAATCGTTCGCCCATCAACCACATTCGCACAGAGGATGCGCGTCATTAGCACCTCGCCACGCTTCGCGGACGGCAACCGTGAAAGTCTCCAAAAACGCCCATCCAACAGCGGAAACGCGGCAACCGAATGATTGCCCGTCGACATCGTCATCACGCGCCCGCTATCCCGATGGTTCAGTTCCCGCCGATCGACAATCAAGATGCTCGGGCGCTCGTTCAGATGAGAAACAATTCCATCCTCAAAAATAAACGTATCTTCCCCAAGCGTCCACGCATGAAAAGTCCGTTCCCGCCCCATCGAGACAGTTCGCACGAGACCGGGATAGCGCTTCCCGGTCTTTTTGACTTTTCTCACGAACTGTCGAATGGCGTTCATTGGCGATGGTGGCACGTACAGCCTTCGTGGTGCTCATGGTGATGACCGCAGGAGCACGAACCGCCTTCCTCGTGGCAATGACAATGATCCGTACCCTGAGCGTGTGTGTGGGATTCACGAGCAATGAGGTCTTCTGCAAGTGCTCCAAGGGACTCAAGGTCCGCTTCGTCTGCCGCCGTCAGCAAATTCTCGAGTGCAGGCAAAACATACTTTCCGAATTGGGGATGCCCAACGGAAGCAAGCCGACCATATGCACCCAAGCACTGAATCAGCCGCTGGACAGCGGCAAATGGAAGAATCTTCTCAATCTCAGGCCGACCGCTGCACTTGCCGTACAGTTTCGTCAACGCCCGCCGCTCCCCTTCGGTCAGTTTCTCCGCATAGGGATCGTACAGAAGGGATGCCAAGTCATAGGCCGCAGGCCCAAGGCGCATCCCCTGAAAATCAATAAATGTATAGTCTCCATTCTTCCAAAGGATGTTCGATGACTGGAAATCGCGGTGAACCAGAGCCTTCGGCTCGTGCTCCAGCAAGGAGGCCACATTGCCAAGCTCCTCCAATACACCCTTGGGGCATTCCATTCTATATCGGGAACCAAGACAGTGTTCTATAAAGAGATTCCGCTCCCACGCCCAAAGGTCAGGCCCAAACGCCGACTCAAGTTCAAGCCCCTTCGAATCAAGCCCATTGAACACAGCCAATCCCTCGACGACCTTCACATATTCTTCAAGAGACATCCGATGTTCACAGCCAGCCCATGAATAGACGGTCGTCTTGATGTCTGGGAAATCTTTCAGAACGCTCGGGACATGAACACCCTTGCTCTTCAGCCACATCGCATGTCCCGCATAACGCGCATTCTCTGCCCGCTTCGCATCATCGTAAATGACAACCAGGTTACCATCCGCACGGAAGAAACAGCGATCACTTCCTCGTGCGCCAAGAAACTCTACTTCTTTCGCATCAACGGCGCGCAACTGCGGCAAATCCGCAAAGGCATTGTCTTCACCATCACGATTCAACTCCAAATAACTTGGAATCGTCCCGGCATCTGTCCAAAGCAACTCAGGCGATGTCACCCCCCGCATGAATTTTCCATCCATCATGGCTCGTTCATAGGCCTGGACGATGGTCGAGAAACCAGTCGGCTCCACATACTTCAAGATTTCAGGCTTTAGGAGGGCAAGCCCGCAATAGGTAAATGTACCGGGGAACCCCGCGTCAGGACTTTTCCAGCATGTGACATACCCATTCGGATCTGCCTCAATCGTTCGAGGCCCCGCTTCCGTCATCAGGCATGTTCCAACAGTCTCGACCGAACCCTCCACCGAGGGCTCAAAACCATTAAATCCCTCAACGACAATATCCCCATTGACGAGATAAAATGAATCTGTGCCAATCCAGTCACGCAATGGGTTCAATACACCGCCCGTGCCAAGAATCTCTGGTTCGTATGCCGTAGCTATCCGTAATCCTGCCCCCCGCTTCGCAGCAACCCACGACTCAATCTGCTCGTGAAGATAATGACAGTTGACAACGATATCATCGACCCCCCACGAACACAACGCGTCAACAAGGCGTTCCAGCATGGGCACACCCCAAATGGGAAGCAAAGGCTTGGGGGCAACACAAGTCAACGGACGAAGCCGCGTCCCAAGGCCAGCCGCCAATACAACCGCTTTACGAACCTTCATCTAATGCCCCTCACTTACCGGTAAAAACCGTGTGGACGCTGCATCTTGACCTTTGGTTCTTCAAGAAGGAGAGAATACCAAACATCTCCCAAACCCGAATTGTTGAAATGCGCAACTCGGTTGTTCATCAAAACCTCGTGATTGCGCTTGAGCGTTTCGTTGTCGCTCTTGCGCAAAGCCTCAGTCAGGGCCTTGAAAGCGCCGTCAGAATCATTTCGCTGAATGAGAATCCAACTCCAAGTTGCCGCCAAAAGGACATTCTGATTATAGCGCAAGCGGCGAACCGCCTTCCTGTAGACCTTGCCTATTGCATCCGTCTCCTCATTCAGCATATACATTCGTGCCATTTTCATGGCAACGAGAGTAGGATCAAGAAGGATGGCCTTTGGAAAGAGCTTATCCACCGTCTTGAAGTCCTTAATCATCCAACTCAACTGCAACTGAGCCGTCGCCATTTGACGGCGAATCATCGGAACCCAAAGGCGGTATTTTGCCAACTCCTCAGTCTGCTTCAGGGCCTCCCGGACAAAAACCTTCGTGTCGGCAAAAATCTCGCGCTGGGCTTCCTGAATGGAACTCGGCGGCCGCATTTGCCAACGCTGCGTCTTAGCCTGTATTTGCTTCTGTCCTGCCATCAAAATGGACTGAACTTTCTCCATGTCACGCGTAATGCGCTTTCGGATCAAGTAGCCAAAGATTGCCTGAAATGCGGCAAAACCAATAATTGCCAAAAAGACGCTCCACCCAATACCAGCCCCAACGGCATAGTGCGCCGTGGCAAATCCAGAAAGGCCAACTACGATTGCGAGTATTACACTTATCATGATAGGAAATTATACCATACTTTCATGCATTGTGCACACCCACCTATCGGGACACCCTTATCCCGGAAAATCCGGGATAAATTATCCCAGATATTCACCGGGGCCGATAAAACCAAGGGAAAATAA
>CAKTUI010000052.1 GCA_934621385.1 uncultured Kiritimatiellota bacterium | reverse complement strand
GGCGGCCGTAGGGGAGCGCGGCGTTCGTCGCGACCGAGACGAGCCGGTAGCCCCGCGCAAGGTCCGCGTCCGTCACCCCGGGGGGCGCGGGCGCGGCGGACCGCCGGAGAGGCGGGCGCTTCGTCGAGCCGTGCAGGACGAGGGCGAGCGCAAGCGCCGCGACGCACCCGCGCCCCGCGACCGTCACCGCACTCTGGACCGCCCCACTCATGGATAGAAGTATTATACCACAACTTCGCTGGTCCAGGGTAAAGAAAATGAAAATTATAAGGTCAGATGGAGCGGCAACAACGGAAAGAATCGTGTCCGGAAAGGTGGGCGGCGCGGCACTTTTCCCCGCCACGCGGCAAGTCATGCGCATCACCGCCTCCAATTGATGCGCATCAATTTTTCAAACGATGCGCATCGCAAAAGCAAATGATGCGCATCATTTCTCCAAGTCATGCGCATCTCCGGAAAAAATGATGCGCATCGCAAAAAAGAGTGATGCGCATCGTTTCGTCGAGTCATGCGCATCTCCCGAAAAAACGATCCGCATCGTTTCAGAATTTGATGCGCATCAATTGGAGGCGGTGATGCGCATCATTTTGCCGCGCCGGTGCACAAAAAAAGGACCGGCCGGGAGGGAGTCCCGGTCGGTCCTGCGGCTGTTCCTTCCGCCGCGGGGTATATTACGCCCCCGCCAGCGTCGCCGTGCGGCTGACCACCTGGAGGGACGCGCCCTCGCCGGCGGTGGCCGTGAACGTCACAACAGTACCATCTGCAACCTCCGCCAGGGCCGTCGGCCAGGAGAGGCGCAGGGTCAGTGGCTCAGTCTCGCTTGGCGACACCATCACCGAACCCTCCCCCTCCTCCGACGTCCACGTGAGGGTTACGCTCGCCAGCTTGTCCAGGTTCCGGCCGACGATTCGGATGTCCTTCCCCCTTTGGATGCTTCCAATGGTGGCGCCGACTCCACAGGCGGTGATGGAGGTCATGCGGACACTCCCCTCCGTCGCGGAGGCGTACCTCCAGGTGAAGTTGTCGAGCTTGAACTGGAATGCCTTCAGGGGATGGATGGCCGTGTGGACCTCGTTCCTCCCCTCCGTGAGAAGCCCGGACGGATCGACCGTGCCGCGGATCGTGCAGTGGATGCGGGCGAACTCGTCCAGGACCACGGTGTCACCGGCCATGAGATGATCCCTGACGACGGACATCATCGCGAAGTAGGCCCCCTTGAGCGCCGAGGCCTTGCCGATGCCATGGCCGTTGCTGGCCACCTCCTCCAGCAGCTGTTCCACCGACACCTTCCGGCCGTTCACGACAACCGGGCAGTAGATGGGGTTCCCCGTCTGCGGATCCTTGCGTGCCATAACCCTGTAGGCCATTTCAGCCTTCGTTGCTTCGTTACTATTCATAATCTAAACCTCCTTTGGTTTTAATGTTCCAATTGCCATACGGCTAAACCGACTGCAAGCCAGCCCGTCGGTGAATATAACGGCGCGGCGGATGCCCGCACCGGACACAACCCCTCGGAACCCTTGCCAACCCCTCACAGGAGGCGGCGACTCTCGCGGTGGGGCCAATCTAAAAAGCCGCAGAGTCCTCAGGCGTCGCCCCCCCCTCTCAAAAGAACCTATCAGGGTCAACGCCCGACGGTATACCGAATCCCCCTCTCGCCTGTCAACGGTGGGAACGGGCGGCGCGGCGGAATGTTCACGAAAATGGCCGCGAAACACACGGAATGCGCGGAAAATAAAATTTGCGCACGGTCCCACACCCGCCCCGTGCGCGGCAAAAAGAGCCTCGCCGCGCATTCTGAACGCCTGAAAAGAAAAGTGCCGCGCATCGGTAATGCGCGGCACTTTGTGGACTCTCGTTGAGAGGATTCGTTCCGCTTATTCGTAGTCGACGACGCTCGCCCAGTGCAGAAGAAGCTCGTGGTTCTTCGGATTCTGCTCCTTGGAGGACTCGGCAGCGGCGACAATCGGCAGCCATTTCTGGACATCCGACACGCGCGCCTTCAACGCCTCGCAGGCAAGCGTCATATACTTCTCCGCTGCCGCAATGTGGCCCGAGAGCCAGAAGAGCAGATAGGTGCGGGCAACGTCCGCCAGCGGATCGCCCAACCGCACATGGCTCCAGTCAATGACGCGCCAATCGCCCGACGGCGTGATAATCACGTTCGACGGATTGAAGTCGCCATGGCAGAGCGACTTTCCACGCGACAGGCTCTGAAGCTTCATGTGGAGGTCGTAGCGGTTCTCTTTCGGGAGGGGAGACGACGAAATCTGCTTGTCCAGCTTATCGGCGAGGTTGCCCATGCGCCCGGAGGTCTTGGAGAAAATCTCGCACTGAATCGCGACGAATTCCTTCAGATACTTCGTCAGGTTCTTGCGATCCTCATCCATCACCTCGGCGAGGGTCTTGCCCTCGATGAACTCGCGGCGGATGCACCAGTGGTCGCGAAGCTTGCAAACTTCAAGGACCTTCGCAACCGGCAGCCCCGTCTCGGCGGCACGCGCCTCGTTCATCGCCTCGTTCAGGATGGCACTGACCTTGTAGTTCGGCCCGAAGATCTTGAGCACCGTGTCCTTGTCACGGGTCACGACCTTGTCCGTGCGCTCCATGAGGACGTTGGCCTTGCGGCCAGCGCCCTTCACAGGAGCCTTCTCGACAGTCTTGACGACTTTCTCGGCCTTGGCGGCCTTAGGTTTCCTACCCATCGTGAACTCCTTTCGTTTGATTATCAGACGTTTTCGTGCTTACCGTAGTAAGCGTTCAGGTACATCTGCTTGATTTCCTTCATCAGCGGGTAGCGCGGATTCGCGCCCGTGCACTGATCATCGAAGGCCTGCTCGGTCATCGCGTTGAGGCGATCCAGGAAGTCCTTCTCATCCGGGACGTAGTCGCGAATCGTCGGCTTGATGCCAATGCGCTTCTGGAGTGCGCGGATGGCCTTGATGAGGTTCTCGAACTTATCCTCAACCGTCTTGCCACCCAAATCGAGCTCGTCCGCAATTTCCGCATAACGCTCCATCGTGTGCGGATGGTCATACTGCGGGAACGTGCCCATCTTGCGCGGCGTCGGATCGGCGTTGAAGCGAAGGACCTCTTCCATCATCAGCGCATTGGCGATACCGTGCGGAATGTGGTGGAAGGCGCCCAGCTTGTGGGCCATCGAGTGCATCACGCCGAGGAAGGCGTTCGCGAAGGCCATACCAGCCATCGTCGCCGAATTCGCCATCTTCTCGCGGGCCTTCGGATTCGGAACCTTCGACACGGCCGAGTCGTAGCACTGCGGCAGATACTTGAAGGTCGTCTGCAGCGAGCGAATGGCCAGTCCGTCTGTATAGTCCGTCGCCATCATCGAGGCGTACGCCTCAAGCGCGTGGGAGACCGCGTCAATGCCCGAGGCACTCGTCAGTCCGGGCGGCGCGCTCATCTGCATATCGGCATCCACAATGGCCATCTTCGGCATCAGCTCGTAGTCGGCGAGCGGATACTTGACGCCTGTCTTCTCGTCCGTAATAACGGCGAACGGCGTCACTTCGGAACCCGTACCGGCCGAAGTCGGGACGGCGATGTAGTAGGCCTTCTCGCCCATCTTCGGGAACGTGTAGACGCGCTTGCGGATATCCATGAAGCGCATGGCCATATCCTGGAAGTCCACGTCCGGGTGCTCGTAGAGAACCCACATGATCTTCGCCGCGTCCATCGCGCTACCGCCACCGATGGCGATGATGACATCCGGCTTGAAGCTGGCCATCAGCTTCGCACCTTCCTTCGCGCAGGCAAGCGTCGGATCAGGGGCAACGTTCGAGAACGTCGTGAACATGATGCCCTGAGCCTCAAGCGACTTCTCAACCGGCTTCGTGTAGCCGTTCGCATAGAGGAAGGAGTCGGTCACGATAAAGGCCTTCTTCTTGCCCATCACCTCACTGAGTTCACGGAGCGCAACCGCGAGGCACCCCTTCTTCTGGTACACCTTCTCAGGTGCGCGGAACCACAGCATGTTTTCCCTGCGAATGGCCATAGTCTTGATGTTGATGAGATGTTTGACGCCGACGTTCTCCGAGACGGAGTTCCCGCCCCAGCTGCCGCAACCAAGCGTCAGCGACGGACGAAGCGCGAAGTTGTAGATGTCGCCGATGCCACCCAGGGACGACGGCGAATTGACGATGAGACGGCACGCTTTCATGCGGTCCGCGAACTTGTCGAGCTTCGCACGCTCCTTGAGGTCGTCAATCCAGAGGACGGACGTGTGCCCAAGGCCGCCATTGTTGACGAGAAGTGCCTCGGCGATGTTCAGGGCATCGTCGAAATCCTTCGACTTGTACATACCGAGAATGGTCGTGAGCTTCTCGTGGCCGAAGGCCTCGCTCGTATCGGTCGAAGTCGCCTCGCCGATGAGCACCTTCGTATCCTCGGGGACCTCGAAACCGGCCATCTTCGCAATCGTGACAGGACGCTGACCGACGATCTTCGCATTGAGCGCACCGTTGATGAGCATCGTCTTGCGGATGAGGTCCTTCTCCTTGTCGTTCATGAAGTAGCAGCCGCGCTTCGTGAACTCTTCCTTGACCTGATCGTAAATCTTCTGGTCGGCGATGACCGTCTGCTCGGTCGCGCAGATCATGCCATTGTCGAAGGTCTTCGAGTGGATGATCGAGTTGACGGCATTGATGATGTCCGCCGACGGATCGATAATCGCCGCCGCGTTGCCCGCACCGACGCCAACGGCCGGCGTGCCCGAGCTGTAGGCCGCCTTCACCATGCCGGGACCACCCGTCGCGAGAATGATGTCCGCATCCTTCATCAGGAGGTTCGTCTTCGGCAACGACGGCTGCTCAACCCACGCGATGATGCCTTCGGGCGCACCCGCCTTGACGGCCGCGTCCAGAACGACCTTCGCCGCGGCGATCGTGCAGTTCTTCGCACGCGGGTGGGGGCTAATCATGATGCCGTTGCGCGTCTTGAGGGCGAGCAACGACTTGAAAATCGCCGTCGAGGTCGGGTTCGTTGTCGGAATCACCGCGCCAATCACGCCAATCGGCTCGGCGAGCTTCTCAATCCCCATCGCCTCGTCGCGCTCAATCACGCCGCACGTCTTCGTGTGCTTATAGGTGTTGTAGATGTACTCGGACGCGAAGTGGTTCTTAATGACCTTGTCTTCGACAATGCCCATGCCCGTCTCTTCGACGGCCAGCTTCGCGAGCGGGATGCGGGCGCGGTTCGCCGCGAGGGCGGCCGCCTTGAAAATCACGTCAACCTGCTCCTGCGTGTAGGTCGCGAACTTCTTCTGCGCAGCTCTCACCTGCGCAAGCGTTTCCTCAAGTTCCACCAAGCCGGCATCTTCTGCTACGGCGGGTTTATTTGCGCTTTCCATCGTTTTTCTTTCTTTCTTGATAATTCCGAGGCCCGAAAGCCTTTCCCGGGCTTCGGGTGGATAGTATACCGCTTTTTCTTATCGGTAGTCAAGTAGCGATATTAAAATAATCAATAAAATAATCGCTACCGAAATAGCGATTGGAGGAAAGGCATCCGAAATGAAAGGCTGTGCGCCCCGCCTACGGCCAGAGGACGGAGAGGACCGTCGACCAGGCGATCCCCGTCACCATGCCCCAGAACACCTCGGTACGCGTATGGCCAAGGAGTTCCTTCAGGCGGGCCACGGGCTTGAACTTAAGCTCCTTGACATCGCGTATAATCGCATTGAGCACCTTCGCGTGCTCACCGGCCGCCCGACGGACGGTCGCCGCGTCAAACATTGTAATCACGGCAAAAGCGGCTGCAAATGTCGTCAGCGGCGTTCCAAAACCCTCCGTGTAGCCGATCCCGAAAGCAAGCCCCGCGACGGTGGCCGAATGGCTGGACGGCATACCGCCAGTCGACACGAGATAAACGAAGTCGAACTCATGCGTCTTCCAGGCGGCAATGGCCATCTTGATGAGCGAAGCCAAAATCCATCCGCCCATCCCACACCAGAACCAACGGCACGTGAAGAGCTCCCAGAACTCCCAGTGGTCAATCGCGGCAAGCATCATTCTCATCTCCTCTCAAGGGCCAAGCGGATGCGCTCGTCCAGGTCATTCCTGGCAAGGGCATCCAACAATCCGTCCAGTTCACCCTCGATAATACGGTCAAGTGAATAAAGCGTCAGGTCAATGCGGTGGTCGGTGACGCGATTCTGGGGGAAATTGTAGGTGCGAATCCGCTCAGAACGGTCGCCACTGCCGCGAAGGGTCAGTCGGCTCGCCCCCAGTTTCGCCTCCTCCTCCCGTCGACGGAAGTCGAGAATGCGGGCCTTCAGCGTCGCAAAGCACTTCTCCCGGTTCCGCTGCTGGCTGCGCTCATCCTGGCAAACCGCCACCAGCCCCGTCGGCAGGTGGGTCATTCGGACGGCACTCTCGGTCTTGTTGACGTGCTGACCGCCCGCGCCACCCGCACAGAAAAGGTCGATTCGAATGTCCTTCTCAGGGATTTCAAGTTCGTCCTCCTCATCCGCCTCGGGGAAGACGACAACCGTCGCAGCTGACGTATGGATTCGCCCCTGCATTTCCGTCACGGGAACGCGCTGAACGCGGTGCCCGCCCGACTCGAAGCGGAATCGCCCGTAGGCACCCTCGCCAACGACCGTAAAGACGATTTCCTTATAACCGTCAAGCGTCGTCTCGTTCGCGTGCATGACGGAGACCTTCCAGCCGTGCGCTTCACAGTAGCGCGAGTACATGCGGAAAAGATCGCCCGCAAAAAGTGCCGCCTCGTCGCCCCCTGTTCCCGCTCGGATTTCCATCACGGCAGGACGCGCCTCAAGGGGATCTGGCGGCAAAAGTGCCGCGAGCACACGATGCTCAAGTGCGGGCAACTCACCCTTCAGCGCGGCGATTTCAGCCTCGGCCTCAGCCCGAAAATCGGGATCGTCCAAAAGCGACTCATTTCCCTCAATGTCCGACAGGGCCTTCTCGTAGGCGGAAAAGGCACTCTCAAGCTTCTTCAGAAAAGTATGCTCGCGAAGCGCCTCGCGGTAGCGTTTCGCATCCGACAAAACGACTGGGTCGCCCAAAGCGCGTTCCACGCTCTCCAGACGACCCAATACGCCTCTGATTTGACTTGCGTCGATCAAGGGCTGGCCCCCGACTGGCGGCAGAACCGCCAAGCGGACTTTTACTTCGCGAACTTCGCGTAGCGCTTCTTGAAGGAATCGACGCGGCCCTCAGTGTCGACCATCGTCTTCTGACCAGTGAAGTACGGGTGGCACGCCGAGCAGGTGTTCACCGTCATCTCCTTCTTCGTGGAGCGGGTCTTGATGACGTTGCCGCACGCGCACGTAATGGTCGCTTCGCCGTAAGCCGGATGAATGTCTTTCTTCATTTTTCTTCTTTGCCTTTCGAAATTGAGCGGGTATTATACCCTATTCTGTCGCCAAACGCAAGGGGGCCACAGCCCCGCGTGGAAGATTTCCACACGGGGCGTCCCGAACCCCGTTAGAGAACCTTGACCTTGATGTTGCGGAAGGACACGGTCGAGTCGGTATGATCCTGCAGGAGAATGCGTCCAACCGGTGCCAGGCCCCACTGGCCGTTCTGGTTGAAGAAGCTCCCGTCATCGGCATACTTCGACTGCTTGAACGCGTCCATGAACGCCTTTCCGCCGCGCTCGTACTCAAGCACTTTCGTGCCGTTGAGCCAGTGCTCGACATGCGTTCCTTTCGAGACGACCATCGCCGTATTCCATTCGCCGACGGGCTTGAGGTAGGTATCGGCATTCGCCGGCAGCAGGTCGTAAAGCGAAGCCACGCGGCGATTCCCATCGCGTCCCTTGTTCCAGTCCGCGTGCCCCTTGTCCAGCATCTGGTACTCAAGCGTCGTCCCATTGTTCTGGTTCTCGTCATAGAAGTACTTGATGCCCGAATTGGCGGCCGGAGTCAAACGGAAGTCGACCTTGAACGCAAAGTCCTTGAACTTCCGCGTCGTCACGATATCGCCGCCCGCCTGGGCCCAGACCTCCGCCGTCGGGGCCTTCGTCCACGGCTTCGCCTCGGTCCCCTTCACGGGATAGACCGTCAGCACGCCGTTCGTAATGACCCAGCTCGCCTTCGGGAAGGTCTTGCAACCGTCCTTGACGCCAACCCAGCCATCCGTCGTCTGTCCGTCCCAGAGGAGTTCCCATCCGTCGCGCTTCTCCGAATCACTCAGCGTGTTCGGCGGCGCGCAGACGCAACCCGTCAGGCTCGCCACAACCAGTGCACCCGTCAACAGTTTCATCATACCGTTCTCCTTCTTGAATCAGACCTCAGACCTTGTAGTACTGCTCCCACTCCTTGCGCGGCGCGGGACCGTCCAGAAGAGCGTTCGCGGCATCCTTGCCCTCGCCAGCCGTGAAGCGCTTGGTCGTACGATCAAAGGACAGGCTCTTCGCCTGAAGCTTCTGCGCAATGCAACCAATGGTCATGACCTGCGAAAGCACACCCGCAATCTCAAACGGCGATGTCGTCTTCACCTCGCCCCTCACCGCACGGAGGAAGTTCTTCGTGTGCGTCACCGTCTCGTAGCCGTCACCGTACTCCTCGGCAAACGACGGCAACTTGTCCCCATCGCAGGCGTACAGCTGCGCACCGTGCGACGTGCCCTGATAGACCTTGCCGTTCGACAGGTAAATCTCGCGGCCCGGGTTCAGTTTCGTCTTCTTCGCATCCACGACACCACCGATGAACGGTGTCTCGCTCTTCATGTCAAAGCGGAAGCCCTTCGGAAGCGTCGGCAGATTGCCAACGCCCTCCCACCACTGGAGTTCGCACGCCGGCAACGCCGCCGAACGAGCCGGGAACTTGAAGGACAGTGCGGACGACATCGGGAAAACGACTGGCGTCCAACCCGAAATGTTGATGAGTCCGACGGACTCCGGAAGGCCCAGCTGAAGGAACTCGTGAGCCGTATCAAAGGTATGCGCACCCCAGTCGCCGAGGGCACCGTTGCCATACTCGTAGAAGCTCCGCCAATCACCGTGAATGTAGTTGATGTTATAGGGACGGTTCGGACGCTGGGCAAGCCAGGCATCCCAGTTCACGTAGTCCGGCGCAGCCTCGCCCGCCGGGAACATCTCGCGAACCGAACCATTCCACTTGTGCCAGCGACGGCCATTGTTCATGTGGGCGACAACCTTCACCGCACCGTCAAAGAGGCCGCGCTTCGCCATCTCCTTCGACTGGTAGTAGTTGGCCAGCGAGTGACCCTGGTTGCCCATCTGGGTAACGAGCTTCGGATTCTTCACCGCCATGTCAATCATCACCTGAATCTCACGGAAGGTGTTGCCCATGGGCTTTTCGGTGTAGACGCTCTTGCCGCACTGCATCGCCGCCATACAGGCCGCGAAATGGGAATGGTCGGGCGTGGCGACGAGCACCGCGTCAATCTGGTCGCCCATCTTGTCGAACATCTTGCGGAAGTCATCAAAGCACGGCACATTCGGATAGGCCTTGCGGACGGATGCCGTCCACTCGCCGCGAATCTCCGTATCGGCAAAGGCGACGAAATTGGCGATTCCTGTCGCCTCCAGGGACTCCACGTCCTCGGCACCACGCGCACCGATGCCAATCACGGCCACATTGACCTTCTCGTTCGCACGATACCCGAAGTTGGCGCATCCCGTGATGAACGGAAACGCAAAAGCACCCGATGAGAGCAGAAACTCACGACGATTAATCATTCCTCTTGTTCCTTTCAGTTCATTCAATCACCGCGCCACCAAGGCGCGGCAATTCGTCCGCAGGCCACCCAACGCCGATGAAACCCACGAACACCAAAATTCGCCGCATATTATATCAGAACGCCGTTCAGGAATGCAAACCAAACCGCCCGCTCGGGGGCTTGCGCGTCGGCTCGCCCGACCCGGATGCGGCGGCGGTCTCGCAACGCCTTTCACGCATCGGCAACAAAGTTTCTCTTAGCCTGCCATGCCTCGGCGATTATCACTGGCTGCGGACGAAGACCTCTCCTACGGCTGCGAGCCGTACCGCACCTCTCGTGCGACCGCCGCGCTCGCCCCCTCGCCCGAGACGAAGGAAAGGCCTCTCACAGGCTGAAACGCGGCAGATGGTCTTGCCAGCCTGCCGTCCGGCAGGCCTCGCCCTTAGCTTGCGCAACCCGACACCCTTAGCTTGCGCAACCCGACACCCTTAGCTTGCGCAACCCGACACCCTTAGCTTGCGCAACCCGACACCCTTAGC
>CAKTUI010000051.1 GCA_934621385.1 uncultured Kiritimatiellota bacterium | reverse complement strand
GCCCTAGCCGTCCCCTCGGGCGCGACCTTTTTCATGGCCGTTCCCATCCCCTTTGCAAAAATCCGGGATAAGGGTGTTCGTCTAAAACAATGAACAAGCGAGCCGCCCCTTCGCTCCCGCCCCGTTCCAGCTGCCTGAGTTCTCCCAACTGTCCCAGCCGCCCGCCCCCACGACACGGAACAGGCGAGCGAAGCCGCGCTGCGCCTGGCATTTCGTGGTGAAGGAAACGCAAGGGGCGCGAAATGCCGAAAACTGGTGAAAAGTGATGAAAAACTCATTTTTCAATCATAAACCGGCGACGCGGACAACCCGTTCCCTTCCGAGGATTCCAAACACCCAAGGTAGTTGTCCAAAAGACCTATGGTCTTTACCCCAAACACCCGGGGGTTTTGGAGTGGATTCCGCCCCCGACCAACCACCCCGTCTGAATTCCTCCGTCGCCCCGTTGTACACATATGGCATCAGGAACTCTCCCCCTTCCGCCGCGAACGGGAAAAGGCGTCACGTCGGGCGCAGGAGCCGGGCGGCTTCGCGGGCGAAGTCCCGGTCGTTCGTCTGCACGTCGATTCTGGAAAGCTCGCCGCGGAAACGGGCCATGCGCAGGAAATCGCAGATGAAGCGGTCGGCACGGTGAAGACCCGTCCCGCCCGTATAGGAGACGCGCAGCCGTCCTTCGACCCGAGCATTCTCGTGCGGCCCGTCGAAGACAATCCACACGAAGTCCGACGGATGCGCCGCCAGATGGGCTTTCATGCGGGCAATCAGCCCGTTCGGATTCGAGGCCTTTCGTTCGGCTCCAAGGACGAGGTTCCAGCCGTCCACGATGACGAAGCGTCCGTCCTCCGGCAGATTGCGCAAGTCTTCCGCCGCGAGGAGGGCGAGGTCGAAGTGGCGCATCAGCGATTCGTTCTCCGTCTTGAGGCGGTGGTTTTCCTCCTTGAGACGGGCGACTTCCGTGCGCAACTCACGCACGTGGAGAAGGCGCGAATCCATCATCACCTGCTGGGCGTTCATGCGGCAAAACCTTTCTTCGGACGCGAACAACGGCTCAAAAGGACGCGCAAACGCCCGCGATGCAGGACGACGGACGCGAGCGCATACGCGCCACCGCCCACGGCGACCAGAACGCCCAGCGAAAGAACGGCGTTCCATCCGCCGACGAGCGGGCGCACCAACCAGACCGCCGCGCCCATGACAAGCGTGGCCAGCGCCATCTTGCCGACCGTCGGGAGTTCTTCCGCCAGGCCGAGCGCCCCGTTCCGCCGCCGTGCGAAGACAACCAGCAACGCGCACCCGACCGCCGCGCAGAGGACGGTCGAGACCGCGAGGCCCACGTGCCGCCATTCAACCGGCAGGCCGAAAACGGCCAGGACGTTCAGCGCGGCGTTCAGGCAAACCGTGCAAACCGACACCCGAAGCGGCGTTTTCATGTCGTTTTGGGCCTGAAACCACGGCACCATCGTCTTCTGGAAGCCGAAAAAGCCGAGTCCGAGCGCGTAGACCGCGAGCGCGCGGGAGACGCGAACCGTCGCCATCGCGTCGAAATCGCCCCCCTCGTAAATGACGCGCGTCGTGTCGGGCGCGAGGATGCACAGCCCCACCGCCGCCGGAATCATGACGAACAGGAGGGAATTGACGGAGGAGACGAGCGCCTTCCGTGCGCCATCTTCGTCGTTTCGGGCGAAGAATCCGGAAAAAGTCGGCAGAAGAACCGTGCCGAACGCAACGCCGACCACGCCGAGCGGCAAGTCCATCAACCGCTCGGCATACCCGATCACGCCCGCCGCCCACGGGTTCGCCCACTGCGCGAGAACCTGGTCGAGCATGTAATTCACCTGGATCGCGCCCGCGCCCTTCAAATCTTTCATGCCCCTCCCTCCCTGCGACCTCTGCGTCCCCTACGGCTAAAACCGCCCTCCCTTTTCCGTACCCTCGTGGCTCACTCCCGAGGGTGAGATGCGGTTTCCGTCCCTGCGCCGTTTTGCCGGCCGGCCGTCCGGCAGGCCACGAACCGCCTCGCATCAGAAACGCGGGAGTTTGGTCAGCGAATCGATTCGCCCGCCCTCCCGCGAGCGAAGCCGCCAGATGCGCCCATGCTCATCGCGCAGGGCGCGGAGCCGTCCCTCGTCACGACGATGGCATGCGCAGTCAATCAGGTCGGCCATGTAGACGATTTCCTTCGCCCAGTCATTGCGCTCGGCCCAGCGTTCGGCGGCAATCCGACAGCCGTGGGCGACCCCACTGATGTCATCGAGCACCGGTTGCGTCAGGCCCGGATGCCGCGAATAGCCGTGTCCGTTGATGAGGATGTTGAAAAGTTCCGAGCAATTCGCCCGAATGGCCCCGCCGCGCAGGTAGAGCGTGCCGAGCCGCAGGAGGATGCCCCCGAGGGGCGCGTCCATCACTGCGTCCAGTTCGCGCTCAAGGTCCATCTTTGCCGCCTTCGCACCCGAGACGGCAAACGCACCGCCGAGGATGATGCCCGGCAGCGAGGCGGCCAGCGGCTGCCAATGTCCCTCGTCGCCCCAGTCCGTCACAAGATAGCCCTTCGCCCCATTGACGCGCCCCGCACGCTCGGCCGCCTCAAGGTTTTCGCGCATGTTCTCCACGCGCCCGCCGAGTGAACGCCAGGATGACGTCCCCGGGCAGACATAGAAGTCGAGTCCCGCCCGGGCAAATGCCGCGCATTCCGCCGCGAACGGATGGTTACCCTCGTAGCCCCAGTCAAGGACAATCATGTCCTTCGGCAGGCGAGGAACGAGTTCGGGGTGGCGCAGCACGATATCGCCCCAGAACATGGGCCGCTTGCCGCGCCTGCGGACGCAGTCGCAGACCTTCAGGAGAAAGCCGAGATACTCTTGCGGATCCGAAATCTCAAACGTCTCGTCGCATCCGACGTTGACCAGCGGCGACGTGAAGTTGGGCAAGAGTTCCTCCAGGAGTCCGTCAACGAGTTCCAGCGACTTCGGATTCGTCGGGTCAAGCGTCGTGGGAAACTTCTTCACCGTCCCCCACGGCGTGACGGCCCCGCCCTTCGGGAACTTCGCCAGCGCATTGTACTCCGGGTGCACGAGCCAACGCTCCATGTGCCCGAACGTGTTCTGGTTCGCGACAAGCTCGATGCCCTGCATCTGGGCGTAGGCGTCGAGTTTGCGGACTTCCGCCGCCGTCAGCGGGTCGGCCTCTTCCCAGACCGTCCGATGCGCCGAATAGGCGAAGGTGTGCTCGGTGTAGAGCTGCAACTGGTTGTAGCGGCACCGGGCGAGAATGTCAATAATCTCGCGAAGAGTCCGCATCGTCGGGACGCGATCCCGACTGATGTCCAGCAGATAGCCACGCGCCTCAAACATGGCAGGACGATGCCGTCAGAAGCCGAGCACGTCGCGCATGGTGTAAAGGCCCGGCTTGCGTCCCTTCGCCCAGGCGATGGACTTCAGGGCACCGGCGGCGAACGCCAGGCGATCCTGCGCACGGTGGGTAATCTCGACGCGCTCGACCTCACCGGCGAACATCACCGTGTGGTCGCCGACGACCGAACCGCCGCGCAGGGCGTGGATGGCAATCTGTCCGACGGGACGCTCGCCAATGTCGCCATGCCGGCCGTAGACGGCTTCGCGCCCGAAGTCGACGCCACGCCCTTCGGCGGCGGACTTCGCCAACATGAGCGCCGTGCCGGAGGGCGCGTCCTTCTTGTGGCGGTGGTGCATCTCGACGACTTCGATGTCATATTCAGGACCCAGCACGGTGGCCGCCTTGCGGACGAGTTCCATCAACAGGTTGACACCCAACGAATAGTTCCCGGACTGCACGACGGGAATGCGCGTCGCCGCCTCGTCGACGACCTTCTGCTCGTCGGCCGTCAGCCCGGTCGTGCCGATTACGTAGGGAATGCCCGCCTCGGCCGCCTTGCGGATGGCCCCCGGTACGGCCGTATGGTACGAGAAGTCAACAACGCCCTCGACATCCGAACGCCACGCGTGGTCGTAGCCCTCGGCAATGTCGACCTTCGAGACGACCTCCAGTTCGTTTCCCTGCGCCGCGAGGTCGCACAACTTGCGGCCCATGCGTCCGGCCGCACCCAAAATCGCAATCTTCATATCCGTTCCTTTCCTTTGTCGCCCTTGGCGAATGGAGAGAAGTATACTACATTCCGCCGTCGGCGGCAATAGGACCGCTTGCTCGGGGGCTTGCGCGGCGGCTCGCCCGACCCGGATGCGGCGGCGGTCTCGCTACGCCTTTCGCGCTTCGACAAGCAGCTTCGCTGAGCCTGCCCTGCCTCGGCGGTTATCACTGGTTGCGGACGGAGACCACTCCTACGGCTGCGAGCCGCACCGCACCTCTCGTGCGACCGCCGCACTCACCCACTCGCCCGAGAGGAGGGACAGACCGCACACAGGCACCACGCGGCAGAAGGTTTTGCCGGCCTGCCGTCCGGCAGGCCATTCAAACTGCCACACCCACGCCTACACAACGCCTACGGCCCCCGCCTTTCGTTTCGCGCTCTTTCGTGTTCGGCCGCAAGCCCCTTCCGTGAATTTCAGTATCTGCCGCCTCCATTCCGCTCTTCTCGTGGTTCGCTTCCACGACAACCGACGATTTCTTCAGGAAAAGCGCATTTTCTCTTGCGGAAGACAGCATTTTGCCTCCGTGAAGACACCGCCTTTTCTCCTCGATGACAGCGGGCGGTCGCCACGGAAACCACGGGCCGTCGCCCGCGACAGAAAGGGCCGCGTCCCCCAACACAACGGGCAAGCACTAAGGTGCTTTGCTCAAAGCAGTAAGGTACTTTGATGAAAGCACCTTAGTGGTTTGGACAAAGCACCTTAGTGCTTGTCCTTCCTTATGCCGAAGCGCGCCCTTCCCCTTCAGCAAGTCCGCCCGTCCTCTCCGTGGCGACAGCCCGCTGTCTCCACGGAGAAAAGGCCGCGTCACCGAGAAGAAAAAACTCTTTCTTCACGGTGACTTCCCTCGCCGTTCCGCACGAACGGCATTTCCGCCGCGCTCGCGCCCTCTGGAGTGCCCACAAAGGCGGCTTTTCGTGCATTCAGCGGTTCAAACCGCCGCGACGAGCGAACGAAGTCGGCCGCTTCACTCGTCCACGACACCGAGCCGCAACTCGTCCGAATTTCCCTTCAGACGCGGCGCATACATCGCACGAATCGTGGTCGGCAGGACATGGTAGAGTCCCGGTGTCTCGGCACGGACACGATAAGTCAACGACTTCGCCCCGCGACTAAGCACCCGCAGGAAGATGGCGACATGCTTCTCACGATACTCCACATAGGCGTAACCACCGTCGCGGAACCATTGGTAGCCGCTACGCGTCCCGATTGGCTCCAATCCTGCCCCCTTGCGGTCCTCGATGACAATGTACTCGTAGTCGTTCTTCGAATCAATGTCGAGACGGACATCCAGAAGGTCGCCGCTTTTCACCTCGTCTCCATCGGCGAGTTCCCGCCCATTGCGCGTCACCGTGCGGTTGACACGGACTTCAAGTCCGGCACGCGTCATCGGTTCCTCCGTGCTCGGATAGGTGAGGTAGGCGTTGACATAGAGCGGACGCTCCGCCGCCGCATTCTCAACTGCCGCGCAGTAGTCCGAAAGTGCCTCGATGGCGAGACCCGTGTCCCGCGTTGAATACCAGTAGTTGCGATTGGGGCGATTGTTATGGATGTAACGGGCAAGCCCACGCGTGACGATGCCCTGTGGTTCCGCCCGCACGAGCAGCATCAGCGCGGTGGACTGCGCCTCCAGCTCCGAACCATACCAAAACCACCAGTAGTTGTTATTCCCCAAATTGAAGTAGCAGGTCTGATTCTCGTCGTCCGAGCAGAGGAACTGCTTCAAGTTCCGGACAATCCGGTCGCGGCGTTCCCATTCGCCGCGCAGGTCAAAGGCAAGCCCCAGTTGAGCCTGCGAGTAGAATGGCAGGTTCAGGCGCTTCTCGTCCGCCGCCGTCAGGACGGTCTCGATTTCTTTCGCATAGGCGGACGCATCCGCCCCGGCCAGTTGCAACACGTAGGCGGCGAAGACATCGTCCGCAAAGGGACGCGCAAATTTCTCCGTCCGCCACCGTTCCACAATTTTCTGTATCCGCTCACCAAGCCAGCGGATGCCGGACTGAATCATCGAATCGGGCACGTCGACATCCTTCTGCCGCGCAATGAGCAGACCCCGAAGGACCGTTGCCGTCGTATGGACACTCGGTTGTTCGAAGTTGCCGCTGAACCAGCCCCAGGCACCCGAAGAAAGCTGCATTCCCTCCAGTTTTGCAAGTCCGCCGCGAATGAACGCGTCAATGTCACCCTGCGCAAGACCGATGACCTGTTCGCCGAGCGCCTTTCGTGCAACAACGGCGGGGACAAAACGGTTCATCGTCTGCTCGGTACACTCGTATTCGTAGTAGCGTAGGTACGGAATCGCCCGCACGATGGCATCCGACAGCGTATCCGAGACTTCCACGACGGCAGAGAGGTCGGCTTCAGCGACCCCGGCGGGGATAGGATAGCCCAACCGGCGATAGAGATCCAGGCCATCGGCACCCTCGTACACGCCCACGGCAGGCGCATTTGTTCGCGCATTCGCCCCAATGACACGCGAATAACTCACCGTCTTTTCCATCACGTGCGGCACAACGGAAATCGTCCGGACAACGCCATCGCTAACGGCACCGTCCGCATCCGAAGCGGACATCGTTATCTTGAGTTCGCCAGGCTGTTTCGCGGCGATTCGCCAGTCCACGCGCCGTTCCTGTCCAGGTTCCAGCAGAATCTCCTGCGGCGAAAGTTCATTCGCAATCGCCGCGCCCTCCAGCTGAAGCCTCACGGACACCCTCCGCATGGTGGTTCCGTTGTTGTGGACATTCGCCGAGAGGACGGCTTCGTCCCCTTCCGTCAGGAAGCGCGGCGCCTGCAGACGCAGCACAAGTTCCTTCCGCGTGACGATTTCCGTCTTCGCTTCGGCCACGCGTCCGCCTTCACCCAATGTCCAGACCTTCACATTCCAACTCGTCAAATCCTCCGGCAACTTGAACTGGACGCGATAGACACCTTGCGTTCCCGAGTCCTCAAGCCAGGCGTTCCAGTAGGCGGTGTCGGCAAAGTCCTGCCGAAGGGCAACGCCCGAATCTGCTTCGGCGGAAATGGTGTCCGCGCTTGCGCGTGCCTTCATCACCATCGCAGCATCACCGACCGACGGCGCACGACCGCTACGCTTCATCGACACGCCACAATTAAAGCCCCCCAATCGCATGGCAACGTCCCAATAGGACGGAAAGAACTTTTCCACACGCACCTGACCATTGCTCGTGAAATAGACAATTGAATCCGATGGTGAATAACGCAAAAACCTGTATCCGAAATAACTCTTTTCACTCCAAAGTCCAAACCCAATCGGCGACCTTCCTAAATTATAAATCGACCCGAGACTTCTTGCCTTAAGTTCCACGCGAGAGCCAACATTAGGTCGCCAACCCCACAAGGCCCGCTTGAGATCCGGGACATTGCTTCCGCCCGCAATCGCATCCAGCGACTTATCGTAGACGCTCATCACGCCTGAGACGGCACAGGGGATGCCGTCGGAATCGTATGTACGCACAATTGCGTCCACAATGTCACCAGGTGCAAATGCCCCATCCTTGCCGCCCAAGATCTCGACCTCGGCCCGTCCAACCTTCTTCACTGGCGGAACTTTGACCGTAATCGACTCGTGGTAGAACCGTCCCTCCGCCACCGTCCAGGCCTCAACGAAGAACTCGGGGTAATCGTCCTCCAACACGAGCACCGGCACAGTGGCGCACTTGCCGCGAACCTTGAGGATGCGCTCCCCGCCCCGCCGAATGCGCACGAACACCGTCGAGTCGGGACGATCCGTCGAAATGAAGATCTGGGCCGTCTCCCCCGGGGCATAGAACTTCCGATCGGTCGCGAGTTCGAGTGGATTGAAGCGGTAGTTCCGCCCGTCATCGCCCGCACCGAGAACCGTCACGATGCACGACCCCGTTTCAACGCGTCCCCGTCGATCCGTCACCTCGCAGACAAGTTGGTACTGTCCCGCCGCGGAGACGGTAAAGGTCGAATCGACGACATTCGTCGTCCCACCGGCAAGAGAGACCAGCCGCCACATCTGCCGCGAGACATCCGCCTTCTCAAGTCCTTCCAAGTCGACGCGCCCCCGAACGATGTCCCCTACCTGATACCGGGAGCCGTCGGACCAGACATGGACGCGAAATGGCTTGACCCGCACCAGCAAGGAACCTGAACCCGACACCATTCGCCGCGACTCGTCAGTCACTTCCGCCTCAATCGTGTACTCAGCGTCGTCCATTCCATAAAATCGCTTCACCAAAGATGTGTCAATCGTCACCCACGCGACACCGTTCTCATCAAGGGCCATGGTTCGCGTGAAAAGCGTTTCACGTTTCGCAGGTGACGGCATCCCCTTGCCGTAGAGCCAGTACCAAGGCAGGGGACGAACCCAGTCATCGGCCCGCGACTGGCGCACCACACGAATCCTGGCCTTCCCCTTCCGCACGGGCTCGCCGAAATAGTACCTTGCGCGCACGGGCACACGAACGACATCGCCCAAAATCGGCGAATTTGTTGGCGTGTCGATGCAGACCTCAAATTCGGGCTTGCGGTACTCCTCGACGCGGAAATGCCCCTCCCCATATGCCGAGCTGACCGTGAGGCGATACTCACCCAATGTCGCCGTATCCGGGATTTTCAGAAATCCTGACATTCCACCAGCGATATCCGAAACCACTCGTTGAGGCAGGATGGCCTCATCCCGACCAGGTGCGAGTGCCTTCACATCCAAATTAAAAACGGGAAGAAGCATAAATCCACCTCCTTCATCAGGCGTGGTCCTCCAATGCCAAATCTTAAAGTGAACCGTATCACCCGGATGATAGACGGGGCGATCCGTCATGACAAACACATTGGGTGAATACCTTCCGCCATCGTTGTCATTGCACCAAAAAAGCGATGGCCTTTCGATGAGGCACGAGAGACCGTTGGTTGCTGTCATTTTGATAAAACCACCATCAAACCAATTTCCTACCACCTCTGGCTCATTCAAGGCGAGGATTCCATCAACATCGCTCACCGCTGTTGCTTCAAAAACATCATTCGTCTTTGCCTTCCATACCTGCCTCCACGAAAACCGTTCGGCCCTAACGCCCGCAAGCGGTTCGCCTGTTTTCGCATCAACCACACGAAATTTCGTAACCTTCGCCTTATCCGATTCACCAGTGGACGATGCGATTTGCACGGCGACCAGTCCACCCACACGAAGAATCGTGTTCCTTCGCTTGCCCTCCTCCGTCTCCGCAATCAAGAGATAGTCGCCCGATTCAAGGTCGAACGGAACCTTTACGGTCTCACGCGACTCCTGATAACCCGGCTTGGGCACAAGCGGAATCGACCACGTGTTTGTCGTTCCCATCAGGAATTCGGGAGGGAAATCGTTTTTTGAATTATAATTCATAAGCCGCTCGGAAGACCACTCATAATCCAACCAGTTCTCATGTGGCTTTAGATCTTTCACATTCTGCTTCACCCGCTCAAGAATCCGATCTCGATCAATGCGACAGAGCGAAAATGTCGCCTTGTGCGCATTGCGATGTTTCAAACCGAATGTCACATCTCGTCCGGCAATCGGACAGGCGCCTGAAGCATCTATCGCTACATCAGGGCTAATCAAGTCCCGAATTCGGCCCTTGCAAGAATAGACCTCATTTGAATAAGTTGCAACGGCCTTTTCGAATTGATAGCGGCAGACATATTCATCACCAACGGCAAACCAATCCTTCAGGGTTCGCCAAATCTTGAGGTAATTGTAGTCGTCAGGGAGTTTCAGCCGATGAATGCCGTTCTGAAGGCATGTCAGCGTCTCATCATCCGTCAGTGTGCGGAGTTCGGCAATCAGCGAATCGCGCGGCCCCTCCTGATGCAACCGATGCAAGCCGAACTGACGCTCCGCAAAGGATGCACGCTTTTCTTTCGATTCGTTTGTCGGGAGTTGATCAACGGCGTACCGCCATCGCTCGCCATCCGTTTTTGCCGACTCCCACGACTCGGGAAGCGCGTGATAAATCGGCTCTCCCGCGTCATTGACAGGTGCCCAACCACCTCTCCTCTTTTCGAAGGGCCGGTACCAAGGCACCCCCTTTTCCTCATAATCCGGCAGTACCGCAATGTCCGTCAACTCCAGCAATCGACTGGATGAAAATCCGTTACGCCCGTTTGAAAGCAAGACGGAGGCCATGTACCGCCAGAACTTTGCCCGCGTTTCCTCATCCTGAGCAGAGGCTTCTGGCATAAGTTCGAACAACATCCGAAATTCGACGACACGGTCACGCTCCGACGAATCCATCCTCCCAACCTGCCCCCGCCTAAAAGCCCCCTTCTCCATTGCCCCAAAGCGAGGTAGCTTCGCATGCGCGGCGATGCAGGAAAGTCGTGCGGCAAAGTTCGTCTGCGCAGTCCAGTGGGACTCAATCAGAGCGTCCGTTTCTGCCGTACGATTCAAGTCAATCAGGCAGATGAGACTCTTCTGAAGGACCTGTCCACGAACAATGTCGACCTCCGGCGAAACGAGAAGATTCGTGTAGGCAACATAGGCCTCCGCCTTATTTCCATCAATGGCCAGTTTGTCCGCATCCTCAAGTAAGCGCGGCACACCGTCACCGACAAGTGAGAAAGAATGGAGGCACGAGAAGAGCGCAAGAGCAATGACCTTTTTCATCATGCCCAAATCGTATCATATTCTTCGCCCTTCGTCAAACCGTCAAATGGCGAGAAGAGAAATGGCGCAGTTTGCCATAATAGTGTGCACCCAACCAAAGAAGGGCTCAGATCTTGGCATAGCCCGTTTGCCAAATACTG
>CAKTUI010000050.1 GCA_934621385.1 uncultured Kiritimatiellota bacterium | reverse complement strand
CATCGGGGGACGGATTATGGTATCATACCCCGAAACAGTGAAATCGGGGACGAACCGGTTTCCCCCGTTGTGGCGTGTGCCACGCGAGAAGAGCGGACAAAACCCCGGATAAAGGGCACAAATCCGAAAGAAAGTAAGGAAAAGAAGAAGATGCAGAAGAGCTATCGTGCTCCGAACCCGGGCGACAACCGCGCGTGGTTCCTCATCGACGCGAAGGATCAGCCGCTTGGCCGCCTCGCCGTCGTCGTTGCCAACAAACTCCGTGCGAAGGATCTCCCGACCTTTGATCCGTCGGTTGATGCCGGTGCGTTCGTGATTGTGACGAATGCCGCGTCGGTGAAGCTCACGGGCAAGAAGGAGGAGCAGAAGGAATATCAGCGCTACAGCGGCTATCGGAATGGCCTGAAGCGTTTCTCGGCCGCCACCATGCGTGCGTCGCATCCCGACCGCATGATCAAGGAGGCCGTCTGGGGCATGCTCCCGAAGAACAACATTGCGCGCAAGATGATGACCCGTCTCAAAGTCTTCGCCGGTGCCGAACATACCCACGCCGCGCAGAAGCCGGTTGAAATCAAGCTCTAAGGAGGATTTGAGAAATGGCTACGAAGAAGGCAATTTCCGCCGGAACCGGGCGTCGTAAAACGGCGACCGCCCGTGTGAATCTCGTCGAAGGCAAGGGTGTTTGGACGGTGAACCGCGTGGCTCTTGAGGACTACATCCAGTCCGAGGCCCTGCGCGACTATCTCAAGCAGCCCGTTGCCATCAGCGGCTACGATATGTCGAAGGTTGACGTGGTTGTGTTCGCCAAGGGCGGCGGCATCTCCGGTCAGGCCGGTGCGATTCGCCACGGCTTGGCCCGTGCGCTCGTCGCGGCGGATGAAACGACCCGTGCGGCCTTGAAGAAGGCTGGCTGCATGACGCGTGACAGCCGCATGAAGGAACGTAAGAAACCCGGTCAGCCGGGTGCTCGCAAGCGCTTCCAGTTCTCGAAGCGTTAATCGCGGTACGGGCAACGGCGGCAGATTCGCCGCCGTTGCTTTCTTTTTATCGGCGCAAGTGGAATTTCGGTCTGCGCCGCGTTTATCACGTCTCAATTTTGGTTTGACATGGCATTTGGTTTTCTCAAGAAGATTGTGACGGCACTGACGGGCGGGAAGTCGCAGAAGAATGGTGCCGGGCGTGGCGGCAACAAGGGCCGCGGGGGCAATAACAAGGATCGCTCGAAGCAGTCCCGTCAGGGGCAGCCGCGCAAGGGTCGCGGACAAGATGGCCGATCGCGCAATGGCGGTGGCCGAAACAACGGTAGCTCGGCCCGTCCCCAGAATGGAAACGGCCAGCAGACGAAGGGGCAGTCCCATCGGGATCAGCCGCCGCGTACGGGCGGTCAGCAGGGTGGACGCGGCGACCGTCGGGACAATCGCGGCAATCGTCGTCCGCGTCGCAACGGACCCGCGCCGGTGAATACGGCGGCGGGCCAGATGCGCCCGGGTGGTGAAATCTCGGAGGCGGAACTCGCAGCACGTCGCGCCGCGCACGCCGCCTGGAATCCTGAGACCTTTGTGGTCGAGCCGATGGAAGGCAAGCGTCGGTTCCATGACTTCGACCTGCCGTCGGAGGTTATGCACGGCATTGCCGACCTTGGGTTCAAGTATTGCACCGAGATTCAGGCACTTTCGCTTGAGCAGGCTCTTGCTGGAAAGAACATTGCCGGTAAGGCTCAGACGGGTTCCGGAAAGACCGCCGCGTTTCTCGTGGCCATCCTGACGCGTTACCTGCGGACACCGGAGAGCCGTGCGAAGACGGGTGGTACGCCCCGTGCACTCGTCCTTGCGCCGACGCGTGAGCTCGTCATCCAGATCTGCAAGGATGCGGATGCGATTGGCAAGTACTGCAATTTGCGGAGCCTGGCCATTTATGGGGGTATGGACTACGATCGGCAGAAGCGGGAGGTCTTGGATGCTCCTGTGGATCTGCTCGTGGCGACCCCGGGACGGCTCCTTGACTTCATCAAGTCCCGCGTGATTGACCTTTCGCACGTCGATACGCTGGTCATTGACGAGGCCGACCGGATGCTGGACATGGGCTTCATCCCCGACGTGCGTCGCATCATGATGCGCCTTCCCCCGAAGGACAAGCGGGCGACGATGCTGTATTCGGCGACGCTGAATGACACGGTGATGAACCTTGCCATGCAGTGGATGGACGAACCGTACAAGGCGGAGGTCGCCAGCGAGACGAATGCCACCGATACGGTTCGCCAGGTCGTCTACATCGTGCGTTCGGCCGACAAGTTCAAGGTGCTTTACAACCACATCGCCCTGCATCCGGATGCGCGGACAATTGTCTTCTGCAACCGCAAGTCGACGACCGAGGACGTTTACGAGTCGCTCAAGATTCGCGGCATTCGGGTCGAGATGCTGTCGGGGGACGTGAATCAGAACAAGCGTCTGCAGGTTCTTGATGCATTCCGTGACGGTGAGGTCAAGATTGTCGTGGCGACGGATGTCGCCGGGCGCGGCATTCATGTCGACGACATCGAGTACGTCATCAACTTCGATTTCCCCTACGAGGCGGAGGATTACGTGCATCGCATTGGCCGTACGGGCCGTGCGGGCAACACGGGAATTGCCATCAGCTTTGCCGACGAAGACGAGTCCTTTGCGATTCCCGAGATTGAGGAATACATCAAGGAGTCGCTGAAGTGCACGATGATCCAGGATGACGATCCGCTGCTGAAGGAACTGCCGGAGCGTGGCTCGAAGCTCGGTCAGGTGGATTCGGCCGCTCGCGCTGCGGTGGATGCGCGTGAGGCGGTGACGGACGAGGAGCGCGCGGCGGCCGCGGCGCTGACGGGTGGTGTCGTCAATGCCAATGCGACGACCGGCTCGGGTGCGCCCGCCTATGTGAAGGAAGACTGCCCCCAGCGCAAGTTGCCGACATTTGAGCATGCGCTTGAGCCGAAGACGCCGCCGCCGGATGAGAAGGACGTCTACTCCAAGCCGGTCGACCAGACGGCCAAAACGGAGGAGTGGAGCGTGTGACGACACCCCGTCTCTCGGTGGTGATTCCAACACGGAACGAGGCGGCGAATATCGCCGCCTGCGTTCGTTCTTTCGGGGAGGGGATTGCTTCCGGGGCGATTGAGGTCATTGTCGTCGACAACGGTTCGACGGACGAGACGGTGGCACTGGCAACCGCCTGTGGGGCGAGCGTCTGTTCGTGCGGGCCGGAACGGTGCGCCCAGCGGAACTTCGGTTGGCGAAGGGCGAGGGGACCGTGGGTTCTGATTCTTGATGCGGACATGATTCTGCCGACCGAGACGCTGGCGGAAATCATGACGCGGATTTCGTCGGCGGATTCGACGGTTGCCGCCTGGTGGATACCTGAGGTGCGGCAAGGGGCGGGTTTTCGCGTGAAGGTGCGCAATTTTGAGCGCAGTTTCTACGACGGCACCTGCATCGATGCCCTGCGCCTGTTCCGCCGGGATATCCTTGAGCGGACGGGCGGCTACGATGAGTCCATTCCGCCGGGAGGGGAGGACTGGGAACTCGACATTCGCGTCCTCGACTTGGGCATCCGTTGCGCCGTCCTTGGCCGTCCTCTCATTCACAGCGAACGCCAATTGACGCTTCGGCGAATGCTGGAGAAAAAGACGTACTATTCGGCTGGGATGTCCGTCTACAGGAAGAAGTGGGCGGGGCATCCGTCCGTGAGGCGTCAGTTCTCCCCGTTGTACCGTTTTGTCGGGGTCTTTGTCGAAAGCGGCAAGTGGCGAAAGGTTGTTCGCCATCCCATTCTCTTCGGGTGCGTCATGTTCGAGCGTTTTGCCGTTGGGCTTACTTATCTCTTGAATCGGGGGCACTGATGGCGGATGGGGACTACGAGCGGCGCGGACCTCGTGAGAGCGAGCTGAAGCGGTTGAAGCGGATTATCGAGTCCGTGAAGGCTCGGCGCGAGTCGCTTCAGCCCAGTTCGTCAAATAGGAAAAACACTTTGGAGACAAGTTGAAAGGGCTTGACATTTGCCGCGCCCGATGGTAGAATGCGAAAGGAAGAGCGGAGGGGTGGAGAAGGTGGTGTCGTCGGCTTTTCGTGTATCGGAGGATGGGGAAATGGGGCGGAATCATGCGCATCTTCGGGGTTCAGAGATGCGCATCATCAAGTTCAGCGATGCGCATCAATTTGCAAATTACTCGTGGGACTTGAGTCGCTATCAGGTATCCAGGACGGTCTTTCTCCTCTTGAAAACTTCTATTTTCGGTTGTCTTGTGTGAATTTCTTGCCATTTATTGGTCTCGTGCGGCAGTTGGGGCGCATGCGTGCGCCCGAGTCGGCGTGGGGGAGATGCCGTGAGGAGGGGCGCGACGCGGCGGTTCTGCCGCGCACCGCCTCGTTGGAGCGGGTGTCGTTTCCGAAGGCGCGGCAGAATGCGATTTCAATTTAATGTGCCGCGAGGCATCCGTGCATAAACCGTCCGCGGCAATTTTTTCCACCGCATTTTCATCCGGCGGCGCGGCCCCTTTCTCCCATAGAGAAGACGGCGAATCGCAAATTATGATATACTAACGGCAGTTGATGGAAAATGCAATTGCCATAGTCGGCATGAGTTGCCGTTTTGCCGGGTGCCCGACACCCGAGGCCCTTTGGGATGTCGTCATGCGGCGGCGGAGTATGTTGACCGTGCCCGGGCAGGATGTCGAAATCCCCTTCGGCCAGCACAATGTCTTCAATCGGCCGTATCCGACGCGACTGGGGCAGTTGGGTGATTTGTACTCGTGCGTCCCATCGATGCAGAACTTTCCGCGGCAGGTGAATGCCGGCGAGAACCAGGATCTCTATTTCGCGACGCAGTTGGCCTTTGATGCGTTGGCGGATGCCTCCGTGCGCCCGCATTCGCGGGAGCCGATTCGCGGTTCCGTGCGCTTCGGCTATGCGCCGCCGTTCAATGCCTCGACGGTGAACTGGTTGCAGCACACGGCGTTTCTCGACCAGACGCTCGACATCATCCGCCGATTCTTCCCGCAGGCGCGGGAAGAGGCGATGGACGCAGTGAAGGGCAAGTTGGTTGATTCGTTGCCCGTGCCGGACGCGGCATCTTTCCTTTTGGGGTCGGGCTATCGGTTCGTTTCGTGGATTGCCCGCGAGTGCTCGTTTACGGGTGCGGCGACAATCATGGATGCGGGGATGCTGACTGGCGCGGCGATTCTGATGGATGCCGTGGCTGACCTGCAGGAGCACCATGCGGATGTTGCGTTGGCGGGGGCGCTGACGCCGCCACTCAGTCGAGCGTACCTTGAGGGGCTGTCGGGCGAGGTCGATTTCTCAACGCGGACTGAACTTCGGCCTTTTGCTCGCGACCAGGACGGGACGATTCCGGGTGAGGGCGGTGCATTCTTTGTTCTTAAGCGCCGCGAGGACGCCCTGCGCGACCACGACCGCATCTATGCGCTGATTCGGACGATTGCCATTGGACACAATCCGGATGACGACTCCTCGACCATTCTCTCCCGGGCGATGGAGCGTGCCGCCGTCCCGGCGCGGACGATTGGTCTGGTCGAGGCGGATGGTTCGGGCATTGGCGTGGCGGAAGCCCGTGAGATTGCCGCAATTCAGAAGCTTTGGGGCGAGCATCATCCCGGCGGCCCGCTTGTCGGCATTGGGTCCGTGAAAGGGAACATTGGGCATACGCTCCGTGCGTCGATGACGGCGGGAGTCGTCAAGGCGGCGCTTGCGCTCTATCATCGCGTTCTGCCGCCGCAGGTGGAGGTTGGGTACGCGGCGGAGGCTCTGTCTAACCTGTCGTCCAGTGCCTATCTGCTGGACGAGGCTCGTCCCTGGATTACGGGCGACAGTGCCAATCCGCGTCGGGCGGTTGTGCTGGGGGCGAACTTTGATCCGCACGATCCGATTGGCCCAGCGTCCGCTGGGGGGCGGGCGGCGGCCATCATTCTTGAAGAGGAGCCGGAGGTTCGTCAATGACTGAACTTGTCATTCTGCGAGCAGCGGACGAGGCTGCCCTCGTTGCGGAAATGGGGCGGGTCGTCGGATTCTTGGATCGGGTGCCGGACGTCCCATTGGCGGATGTCGCCTACACCTGCTCGCTCATGAAAGGCCCGGCTGCCATTGCCATCGTTTCCGAGACGGTTGTCGACTTGCGTGCCCGGCTGTCCTCTGCGCGTGCGCGGTTGGAGTCGGGGCCCGTTCGTCGCCTTCGGGACAAGAGTGGAACCTATTACTTCCGCGAGCACCTTCTTGGACGGGAGGACGGCGGGAAGCTCGCCTTCATGTATCCGGGGGCCATGTCGTTCTATCCGGATATGCTGCGCGATATTGCCATCGCCTACCCGGAGTGCCGGGGAGCGTTCGATGAGCTTGAGGAGGCGCTCGCCCAGGACGGCAGCGCATTCACGCCGTCCAGTTTCATCTTTCCGCCGGCCCCGCACTATCGCCACGATGCGGATGTCTTCAGTTCGGGAGCCTATGCGCAGGCGTTGGTTGCGACCTATGCGGCGTGTGGTGCCCTGACGCGGCTCATGAGGCGCATGGGCATTGTTCCGAATGGCGTCGTTGGCTTTGGCGGCGGCGACCTCGCGGCGACAATCCGTTCGGGTGCCGCCGGGGCGAATCCCACGCGCCCGGAGCGCATCCGCATGATACGGGACATCTACAAGATTGTCGACAAGGCGGTTGACCATGCGGGTCTGCCCGAAACCGCCATGGTGACGCTCCTTCTGCGCCGCGAGGGTGAGTCGGATGAGATTCTGTCGTCCTTCCCCGATGGCATGGTGACGCTGGCCCTCGACTTTTCGCCGCGTCAGAAGACGTATGCCATTGCGAAGGAGTTCGAGGAGACGGCGATGAAGGCTTTCGCGGCGGCGGGCATTCGGGCGATGACGCTGGCGCTGAATCGTCCGTTCAATACGCCGTTGTGCGAGAAGCTCGTCCCGGCGATTCGGAAGTTTGCCGACGCGTGGATTCGGCAGGAACCGATTTGCGACGTCTATTCGTGTGCGACGGCGGAACTGCTGCCGACGCGGCTGCGCAAGGCGCGTGAGGATGTCGCCAGCCGGTGGACGAAGCCCGTGCGGTTCGGGGATACGGTGCGCCGCATGTATGAGGACGGCTACCGGGTCTTCCTTGAGGTGGGGCCGAGAGGTCTGATGGCGAGCGCGGTGGACGATGCGCTTCGCGGTGAGGACCACGCCTCGATTTCGCTGAACTCCATTCACCGGCGCGGCATTCCGCAGGTTCAGCACGCCCTGGCGCAACTGGCGGCCCTTGGGGCTGAGTTCGACATTTCGACGGAGTGCCTGCAGCGGGGGGCGCGGAAGGTCGACTTCGATTCCGCCTTTGTCCCGGGTGAGCGGCGCGAGACGGAGATGCGGCTGTCGCGTGCCTTCCCCCGGATGACCCTCCTGTCGGATGGAACGCCCCTGCATGGGATGACGGCTCCGACCGAGGCGCGGGGGCGCGGCGGACGTGCGGTAGCACGTGCGGCCGCCGTTGCCGCGCGCGAACGCCGGGGGCGGCAGTTCGATTCGGGGGCCATGAATCCGCTCGTCTCCGACGCGGATATCATCGACTCCACGCCAGGCGTTTCCCTGGAGTTGCGCAAGACGTTCCGCCTTTCCGACGCGCCGTTTATTGGCGACTTCGCCTTGGGCAACAGTCAGCTTTCGTATGCCTACCCGAATCTGAAGGGATTGGTTCTCCTGCCGATTCCGGTTGCCGCAGAAGTGATGGCCGAGGTCGCTTCGATGATTGTCCCGAATCGTGAGCTCTTTGCCATTGAGGAACTGGTGAACCGGCGGATGGTGTCGTTTGAGAATGGGGAACTGACCCTTTTCATGCGGGCTGAGCGCGTGGCCTCGGGGAATCCCGAACTGGCGGCTGTCAAGGTTCAGCTTCGGGACGACAAGCCGGACAGCGCCTACACGTGGCCGATTATGGAGGCGACATTTGTCATGTCCAAGAAACTGGAGCCGATGCCTGTGCGGAGCATGCCGCATACGCGTCCGCGTTCGGTGCACTGGTCGGGGCGCGACATCTACCCCTCGCGAATCTGCTATGGCCGTCGCCTGCGTGGAATCAGTTTTGTCGAAACATGGAGTGAATCGGGACTGGACTATGAGGTGGAGGTTCCGCCGCTTGCCGGGAACGTCGTCTTCACCCGATTCCCGATTTGGCTTGTCAATCCGCTTCTTCTGGAGGCGGTCGTCAGCGCCTTCGCCCTGTGGCGCAACCGCGACCGTTTCTCATTCGCCTTTCGGATGCGGCGGCTTGAATTGCATGCGCCGCTGCCGAATGAAGGAGCGAGGGTCAAGTGCTACCTGCGGCTGACGGGCGTGACACCGAAGAGCCACCTGTGCGACATTACGGTTTCGGACGGCAAGGGCGGCGTTCTGATGACGATTGCCGGATGGGAGGAAATCGTCAAGTACATTCGGCCCGAGTACCATGAACTCATCATGCAGCCGGCGACGAGTTTCGTGACGAAGCCGCTGTCGGCCGAGACGCTGGGCAATCCACCGGCCGATGTCGCCGCCGCCTATGTGACGGATGTCCCCTATGCGGACTTTGAGCGAGACGACGAAATCTGGTTGCGGACGTTCTCGTGCATCGTGCTGGGCGAGAAGGAACGCGGACAGTTCAAGGCAATGCCGGGGTCGGCGGCGCGGCGGACGGAGTGGCTCTTCGGGCGCATCGCGGCAAAGGAAGCGGTTCGCCGCTACCTGAAGGACATCCATCAGGCTCGGTGGAGCGACGCGGACGTGGAGATTTTTGCGGACGATGCCGGCAAGCCCTACGCCATCGGTGCCTGGAACGACTACCTGCAGCTGAAACTCGACATTGCCATTGCGCATACGGCGCAGTTCGTCATCGCCCTGGCGGCTTCGAACGCCCGCATTGGCGTGGATGTGGAATCGGTGTCACGCGATCTCTCGGGCGAATTCACGGCGGGCGTGTTCACGCCGGAAGAACTGGAACTCGCCGCCCAGGCGGTGAACCCGTCCCAGTCCATCATCCGCTTCTGGTGCGCAAAGGAGGCCGTTTCGAAGGCCCTCGGCACGGGAATCCGCTACAGTCCGAAGGAACTGATCGTTTCGGGCTATCAGGCGGATGCAAGCGTTCTGACCGTTCGCCTGACGGGCGCGTGGGAAGATGCCTTCCGCAACCTGAAGGGAAGGGACTTGCCGGTGACGTTCCGCACGATGAACGACCATGCGCTGGCCTTCTGTTTTATTCCAAGGACCCTTTTCAATGAAGACTGAGTTCCCTGAGTACGCCTGCCCGTATGCGCGGAGGCTGGCGGAGAAATCGTTGCGGTTTGCGCGGCAGGTTTATGATTCGAAGTCCCCGAAGAAGACTTCCGCTGCGGATGGGCAGACGAACTATTCGGCGGATCCGTTCGGGGAACTCACCCATGCGTCAAAGGTCAAGGGGCTGAAGCAGCGTTTTCCCGACCGCGTTCTAATCATGACGACGGATCGGTGCTTCATGAATTGTCGGCACTGTACGCGGCAGGGGCTCTTCGGGCGGACGGCGGTCGTTGAGACGGCGGCGGACTTGCGTCGTTGCGTGGCGTATGTGAAGGCGCATCCAAAGGTTCGGGATGTGCTCCTGTCGGGCGGGGACATTCTGACGCTGCCCGATGCAAAGGTCATGGAATTTGTCGAGGCGTTCGCCGCCTTGCCGCAGGTTGAAGTCGTGCGCGTGTGCACGCGGGCGGTCTGCACGAATCCCTCTCGGGTGACGAAGACGCTTGCACGGGCACTTGGTCGGTCTGGAAAAGTCTGGGTGAACACCCAGTTCAACTGTGCGGACGAGGTGACGGAGGAAGCTCGCCAGGCGGCGGCAAGGCTCGTTGAGTCCGGAATCCCCGTCAGTTGCCAGACGGTCCTTTTGAGGGGGGTCAACGATTCGGCGGCGGAAATGCTGCGGCTGTTGAGGGCACTGACGGCGGCACGGATTCGGCCCTACTATGTCTTCACCTGCGATCCGATTGCGGGCATCGACCACTTTCGCGTTTCGGATGAAAAGGCGCGTGAGATTGAGCGTCGGTGTGCGGAATCCATCGGCGGACTCGCGTTGCCGCGTTTCGTGAAGGATGTTCCCGGTGCCCGGCGCAAGATGCCGATTTGAGCGGGGGGTAGGGGTCGGGCGCGGCACTTCGCGTGCAGGGGCGCACCTGCCCGTCCGCTCTCGTAGATGCTCGGAAAATGCCTTTGATTGGACGAAAGTCTACATTTCAGCAGTTTTTCACTTGTCCCCCTTGCACGCTGTTCCGGGAAATGCTATACTATGCGGCGTTTTCGGGTTATGCGCCTGTAGCTCAACTGGATAGAGCATCAGACTACGAATCTGAGGGTTGTAGGTTCGACTCCTGTCAGGCGCGCCATTCTTCGAAAACACCAGATTGCGGGATGGAGCAGCCTGGTAGCTCGTCAGGCTCATAACCTGAAGGTCGTTGGTTCAAATCCAGCTCCCGCTACCAATAACTAATCTGGTTTTCCGTCGGACCGTAGCGCAGCCTGGTAGCGCGTTTGCTTGGGGTGCAAAAGGTCACGAGTTCAAATCTCGTCGGTCCGACCATTTCAATTGCGCATAACTGCGCGGAATGTGACGATAAAACGCAAGATTGCCGTCTTGCAAATGCAACACCAAACGGCCCCTGTCAAAGCCTATTAGGACACATTAGGACACCTGTCAATGTCCAAAGGCAACGAGAAGAAGCTTTCAATCTGCCGCGCCGCTTCCGTGCGATGGAGATGAGTGGGAGGGGGCTTGCAGTCGGACGCGATAATTGATACAATACCGACCATCAGCCGAATAAATCGGCGGAAAGGCAGTGAAAGTCCTATGCAGAAGTTGCTGTGCGCGGCGGTTTGTGTCCTGTCCGTCGGCCTTGCGGCCTACGGTGAGACGCTGACATACCAGGGGGGGGGTATCTGGGATTCCTCTTCGCTGACGTGGAGGGATGCGTCCGGTGCGTCCGTCGCCTGGAAGGACGGGGCGGTCGCGGCGTTTCCGGCGCCGGCAACGGTTGAGGTCGTCGACGGGATTACGGCTGGCGGCATGGTCGTCGGGATGGATGCCGCGCCGGATGCAACGGTAACGTTCACGGGGGCGGCCCTGACATTCGCGGCCGATGCGGTGATTGAAACTTCGGTCGGGCATCTCGTCTTTGAGAACGATGTGAAGGGCGCGGGGAACCTGACGGTCGAGCGGGCGGCGGGTGTTGTCGTTTCGGACGAGTTGGCAGGGGGGACGGGCTTTCCGTTTGGCGCGGCAAATGCCGTGACGGTCTTTAGGAATCGGAAGCTTTCGGACGTGAAGGCGGTGTCGGGTGCCCTGACGACCTTCTGGTGGCAGAATGAGAATGCCGACTATCTCTATCCCGGGAATGGCGCGGATCGCGGCGTTTACAGCGTGGAGAATGACGGCACTTGTCTGACCGCCCTCTTCCAGGGATATCACTATCTCTCGCAGAAATATCGTGACGGCAAGAATGTCACGGTAAAACTTGTGTTGGAACAGGTCGGGGACGACATTCGCGGCTATGTTGAGTCGTGTGACCGCTTGGAATCTGATGGCTTGTTCGGACTCGTTGCCCTTGGAAAGCCAATTGCGACGCAGGATGTACCCAAGTATTATACGGATATAGCCAAAATGAAAAGTGAGAAGAGTATGTACCGGGCTGCACTTGTAGGCGTTGACCTGGCTCTTGTCGCACCGGAAGTCGTCTTTGCCGCGAATGTCGACTTGACGACGGATGACGACACCTTGCGTGCGGGAACGGGGACGACCGTACGCTTTGCTGGTAGTCTTGGTTCGGAGAATGTCTTCAGCCGAAAATTGCAACTTGCCGTTGGCTCGTGGATTGACTTTGATGCGCCGGAAAAGGTTGTTATTCCGAATCAAATCTACTTTGATGAGGCGACATCGGCATTTGGGGCGCAGTACGATGTGCAGGGTATGGTGCGGGTTCTTCCGAATCGGGAGGTCGAATTTACCTTTAATGGTCGGGACGATGTCCGGCTGGGGTGGATTGGCATTGCGGGAACGGCCTATCTCCGCAACAATGGGAAGGGAATGCCGCTCCGCAAGTATGTGTCGTCGGGTGGGTGCCTTGTTATGGATTTGACGACGAGTGGGGACGGTCTCGCGTTCAATGCCAACTTTGGTGGGGTTAAGGTCGACCGAGGTGGCATCTTGCGGACGGTCTCACCCCATTCGCTTTCAACGAATCAGATTGATTTTGATGTGGCTGGCGGTGAGTTGGTGAATGGCTATGCGAACCTTTCGGATGCTGAAATGAATCGATTCCACTCCCTTCTCTTGGGGGATGGTGCTCGCCTTGTGGGCGAACGTACGGACTGGCTGCCGGTGAGAAGCAACTATTCGTGTGGCATTAATGCCTATGGTGTTGAGCCGAGCCGAATCGAATGCGCCGCTCTTTGGTTGAATAACGGGACGACCTCGAGTGCGTTTTATGACATTTCCGTGCGTGACACGACTGGGAACGAGACATCTGACTTGGTCGTTGCGACGGATGTTGTTGACAAGTCGGATCCAGCGACCGCGAACTATTTTCTCTACAAGACGGGAATCGGTACGCTTGAGTTCGGCGGAGATGAGACGCAAGTGAACGGCGGAACGCTGGCCTTCTGCCGTGCGTGGGAGCAGGGGCAGAATTCTGGAACGATTCGCTTTTCGGGTAAGAAGGCGTCGTTCAAGGCTCTTCGCCTGTATGGCAACGGGGCATTCGATGTCCGCCCGGGCGTGAAGCTTGTTTTCGGCGATTCGTCGGGCACGGCATGGAATTCGACGGCGACGCTGACGCTGAAGAGCCGGCTGGAGCGCAAGGCGTTGCGGTTTGGGACGGACGCGAACAGCCTGACGGCGGAGCAGATCGCGGCGATTCGGTACGCAGACGGCGTGGCAACGAAGACACCCGTCTTTGCCCTTGACGAGAATGGCTACCTGACGGACGGACTGGGCGGCGGCTTCTTCCTCCGTGTCCGCTGACGGCAGGCGAAGGGCGCAGTTTGCCATAATAGTGTGCACCCAACCAAAGAAGGGCTCAGATCTTGGCATAGCCCGTTTGCCAAATACT
>CAKTUI010000049.1 GCA_934621385.1 uncultured Kiritimatiellota bacterium | reverse complement strand
TGATCAATACCAGGGAGAATCTTCCTTTTGCAAGAGTAACCGCTTCAGGGACTTGCGTTTACTCCTGCAATCGGCATTTTGCATTGACGCTGGCGGATTGAGGCGAAATTATGATATAATGCGTGCATCTATCGGGGGAGAAATCCTGATAGTCCGACTCAGCGAGTCGTTGCGGTCCATCTGAAATGTAGGAAGTTTCAAAGCCGGGCCAAACGAGAAGCGGGAAGTCGTGTACCCTTTGGGTCACGATTCCTATCTTTTCGGGTTTCCGGCAAGGCCATTCCTACAGCCTCAGATGGGAACACGGAGGGAGAAGAATCGTGACCCTTTTTCTATGCCGTGGATTCATCAGGTCGCGAAATCGAATTTGAGATTAGATAGAAAGCACATGGCCGAGATTCACGACAAATTTCCATGCCAGTGGTACCGCGGTGAAGACGGGAATCCTTTTACCGCCTTGTGTTGGCGGGCACGGCGGTGCTATGCCCCGCGAGAGTTGCGGCGCAAGCTGACGAGTATGGAGATGTTCTGGAACGAGGAGAAGCGGTGGAGTGCTACGGAGATTGGGGACATTGTAAAGCAGGTCGAGAGAAGCTTTGAGAGAAACGGTGTGATGGACCTCCATCCAAATGATCTTGAGGTCTTGGATTCCGTTCTGCCTGCCGATGCGACGAAGACGGACCGGTATTTGTTCTATTTCTGGACACATGAGCTCGCCTACGGAATCGAAGCGGACCATTATGAGAATGGTTGGGCTGCCCCCAAGCACGTTGTCTATGATGCCTTTGGCAAATTCTGGGGCGATCTTTTGACCTACCTGGTTCTGCAATACGACTTGTGGCTTTATTTTGGAAATGTGGACGAGGAGGTGTCCAAGGCGGAAGCGGAACTTATGGAGGCAGAGAAGGCTCGGGATTTGGTCGCCGTTGAGGTTCCGCTTTGGTCCATTGAATACCTTGAGTTGTATGCTCCGGCGATAGACGAATGGGTGCGGCGGTTTGAGGAATGGTATTGGAAGACGAGTGCGGACGCGTATGCCAAGATGATGGCTTTGGACGACAACAAATCACGGGCGACATGGGAAGAGAATAGATACCGGAAGTCCGCCGTTCTGCAGTGGTTGAACGAGATTGGCGGCAAGGGACTTCGCTACCGCTGCTTGGAGAAAAATCCAAAACGAAACTGGAAAGTGCCGGAAGGAGTCTTCCGTCAGCATGCGGACATCTGCGACGAGTGGACGGCGCCGCATGTGAAGGTGATGATGGAACGGACGGACGAACCATGGATTCCGTTGCCGTATGACAAGGTTGAGCGGATTCTGCCGACACCAGATGCGAATCCGCTAACGAAGGCATTTGAGGAAGCTGCGAAAAAGAAGGAGGCGAAGCATGGGTGAGATTCTTGACGAAGCCTTGGCCAAGTATGGCCGAATGACCGAGAACGAAATGGCCGACTTCAAGGCGGCAATGTTGCCGTTCTTCGCGCCGCTTGGCATCGGCGAGCATGATGTTTCGGTAGAGGATTACCTTGGCCGTGAGCACTGGACCGTGGCAATGTTATTTCCGGCGAACGGCGTGTCCGAGGCCACAATGGAGGAACGGATCGTTCCCTATTTCGAGAGCATCGGCGGTGAAGAAGAGGATCAGTGTCTGACGATGAGCGATGAACGTAGTGGCTATTTCGAATGGGTTGTCACGCTGCCGTCGTGCCCGAAGGAAGTTCGCGCGGCAATGGAAGAAGATTACGCCGCGACCGAGGCGGAACGGAGTGAGGCAAATGACACCGAGGACGAGGGCGTTGCCGACCTTTTGGAAGGTATCAAGAACGGGAAACTCAAGTCCAAGGTCGAGGACGGGTATTTCGTCATGCAGGGAGAGCCATACGATGACATCGAGGCCGGCGAGAAAACAGTCGAGTTTCGGGATCTGACCGAGTACAACCTCAAGCGAACGATTGGAATCAAGTCCGTTCGCCTCCAACGCGGTTATGGGCATCCGGGGCAGCCGCCGAAGAAGATGCGCTGGACCGTCACCGACGTCCAGCTTGCGAATGACTATGGCGAGGAATGTAATCCGTTTGACGTGCCAGAAGGTTTTGAACCGAATATGATTGCCGTCCATCTGGGCGAACGGATTGGTTGAAAGGAGCATTGGAATATGAACAATAAGCCGCGTGTGGTGAACATCGTTGCAATGGCAGACTTGCATGCCTTTAGCCCTGATACCGTGGATTGCCAAGGGGCCGATATGATCTTGTTCGCCGGCGACATCTGCCCGGATGGCGTGTATGACGAACACGGTGTAAGGAAGTGGGGTAAGAGTTCTTCCAAGCTCGAATGGCTTGAAAAGGAGTTCTTTCCTTGGTGTGAGGGCTTTTACGGCGAGATTGTCCTCACCCCTGGCAATCGTGATAAGTTCGTCCTTGAGAAGCCGATTGAGAAGATTCAATGGCCGAGTAATGTCACGTGCCTCATCGATGAGATGAAGGTCGTCAACGGCATTAAGATCTATGGTACGCCGTGGGCTCAGACAAAGAATCACCTCTTGAAGGAAGGCCTTGAAGGAGATGGTGTCTTTGAGTTCTCGCCCGAAGGTTTGAAGCAGAAATTCGCAGCAATTCCCCAAGGGCTTGACATCCTCCTTTGCCATAGCACACCCTCGAAGACAGATTCGGAGATAGACCTTGGAGTTGAGAAACTCGATAATGGGGTTCGTAAGTCAGCTCGGCTTGGTTCTGATGTTCTCGCCGACGCCATTTGGAGGACGAAGCCGAGGGTAGTAGTCTGCGGACACATTCACGCGGTTTCACATCGGATTGCTCATATTGGTCCTAATGACGAGAGCAAGGTGGTGAATGCGTCTATGGTCAAGTGCGATGACCGCCGCGCTACGGGCGGTCACTTGCCGCCAATGCGTATGACAGCCGTTTTCTATGAGAATATGCCGCGTCCCGTATTCTATATTGAGAATCGGAGCGTCTCGTTTGATCGCTATTACACGCAGACCGGAAATCCTTGTGATCCCACGTCTGGCAATCCGTTTGAGAAAGATACTTATGCGGCTGGATTCTGGGAATTGGAGGCGTGGTTGCTGAACCCGGAGACCGTCAATCTGGACGAGGTTGAACGGGCGGGGAGAGAAAGGTTGGGCGAAGATTCGTGTCCCGAGTCGATTCGTGATGCCGAATGCCCTGAAAACGTGAGAATCCTTATGGCCGCGATGGAGGCGAAAGGACGCGAGCTTGAGAAGTCGAATCCTAAAGTCTATGACTTCTCCAATCTTCCGTGGGAGCGATTCTTTGACGAGCTACCAGATGTAAAGCCCGTCTTTCGATATTACCACGGCGAGGAGGAGTGTCCGTACGCGGACCGATCTGATGAAATGTATTGGACGAGCGAACGAACGATTGCACATTGGGATAACTTCTCACGGAGTTTTTACGCCTTCCTTGCCAGTCGCCGTGATTGGTGTCGTGAATCGGGAGCTCCGCTTGTGGAACAGGTCGTAGGATCCCTTGCGTGGGACATCACGGCGAAGTTCTTTCCCTGCGCCGATGACGTCCTAGGAATGGCGTACTTTACAGGCCCGAAGCCGAAATCCCGTAGAGTTCACATCACCGCTAAGTTCAAGACTCCGAAGGAAGTGAATGAATGAAAGCACACAAGGAAGAGTTACAGGCAGCCCTTGACGAGTTCTTGAAGAACGAGTTTTGGCGTAAAATCTATACCGATGCACCCGCTGGAGCGAAGAGGTCCCTTGAGTTGAGTTTCTTCGCCTCGCTTGATGAAGATGAGACTGGTGAAGTCGAGAAGAAGTGGGAGGCGTATTGGAATAAGGAGTGTGAGCCGTTGATGACCTACGAGGACTATAAGTACCTCGCTGACACTGCTACAAACCCTCTTGAGAAGAAGCACCTTCTTGAAAAGGCAAGAAAACTCGCAAAGTAAGAGTTTAGATGGAGGTTTGTAATCATGACGATTGAGCAGATGAAAGACGAAGTTGTCAAGAGTGTCACGGGCTATTGGAAAGACGTCTATAACAATGCTCCCGAAGGTGCGAAGGAGTATTATAGGGTGAATTTCGCCATCACAAGAGGCGTCTTGTCGGCGATGGATGATTCGAACATTCCGTTGGAACTTGAGAAGCAGCTCTACGACATCTATCATACGATGGATGATGAGTGTTAGAGGTATATCTTGAGTATGACTTCTGGACCGAGCAAACTTGGTCTTGGGCATATTTGGAAGAGTATTAGGATAGAGCAGGGGAAGAAGTTTCCTCCCGATAAGTAACATAGTCTTGAAAAGGAACTTAAAGAGATTTTTTGAAATTAGAGGATGTGATATGAGTGAAGGCATTGAAACGAGTACTAATATAACGCTGTGCTATCTTCGTGAATTCAGAGCGGTTGATCAGGAGCAACTTTGTTCGATTGATCGCTATACGTTACAAGAAATGCATTTTACTCAAATGAGCCAAAAGGGCTTACGTCCATGGGCTTTTACAAAAGAGGGTGAGGAACGTTTGGCAGATGAAATTACCGCGTATGAGCAGAGCGAGTGGTTCGAGCATTGGCCTTGTGGCATAATGGAAGCGAAGGTTTCTGAACAGGAGCGGAATGTGGCCAAGTTTTTGCTGTTGCATCATAAGACAATGATGGGGCATCAAGAGTTCAACTGGGATATGTATTTTCGCGCACCCTTCGTGTGGGAGTATGAATCTCGACTCGCCTACATAGATCTATGTGAAGTCTCAAAACTAGTTCACGTGGGTTCGACTGAGAATGGTCTTGATTTTCGAGTTTTGACGGAGAAAGGCGAGTTTGAATTATGCAGACATCACTTTTCCTCGCCCATAATGGATGCGTATATGGTCGGCTCTGTCGGACTCTTGCTTCGGACGGAAGATGGTAAACAGCTTGTTGCACGGTGTTGCGATATTCGGCTTGTTGCTACATTGGCTTCATTTTTTGAGAAAGGGGGAAAAGCATATTCATTGATAGGGGGAGAAATACCTTTGATGTCTGAAGATGATGCATGGGAGTTGTTCCGTTCTCAACACCTCCCTGACTATGCTGCGTTATTGCCCGGTGAAAGGACGATGGTTCGGTGGGTTGATGTTGAGGGGCGTCCTGCTAAAGAGCCTATTTGGTTCAAGGCTCAAAGCATCCTGTTCTCGGCTTATAAGGTCGGCGTATTCCATCCCGGCATTTCTGCAATTGAGCAATCTAGAAGTTTTATATATCATTCTGAATACGTGCTTCATCCAGATCGAGTATAACGGTTAAGGGCATTTTCATGAAGGAGGATGAATGAATGCTGAATTTGAAACAATAGACCTGCCGCCGATAGACATCAACAACAATCGTGAGACGGAACTCGCCAAAATAGACGACTATCGCAAAGCTCATCCGGAGTTGTTGGAGATGGCGCGCCGCTACGACGCGCCAGAAGCTCGTCAGACGCTCTCGGACATTGAGGTGATAGACGACAAGGCAATCCGCCAAAGCCTTCTTAAATCGCTTCTTTTGGGGCTTGCTGGAGATCCTGGTTCTTGCGACCATCTCGCCCTCCAATATATGGCGGGAAAACTTGCGGATTCTGCCAATCACGCTCAAGCGGATTTCTGGGTACGCAAGATGAATGAATTGCTGGCAACCGAGCAATCGGAAGATCCGTTGCTCACAACCATTCATTCGGTTCGAGGTGGACGTTTCTACGAGTCCTTGAAGGAGATGTACGGCGTAAAGGATGTGGGCATTCGGCAAGGGACACAGCTTTCGATTCGGTTTGATGAGGCGGCTTCCATCGGTCCGGGTGTCGAGGTGGAGCTTGCTCAAGCCTTTGCTCTTGCCCTGCATCTGCCAGTCCGTGTTCTGGAGTTTCGAAAGGAACAACGCCTGGTGGTCCTATCTTGGGATACTTGACCGATAGTACAAGATTGCGCCGCACAATTTCCCTTGCCCATTTGGCATTGGTTGTCACAAACAACCACAAAGGAGTTCCAGATGGACTTTCAGGCACGGATGGCGGCGATACTGGCGGCATCACCAGAGGTATTGGCGAGGGTTGACGCAATTCTCGAAGGACGCGACCAGCCCGAAGAAATGGGTAATGAGCGGACGAAGCTCTTCACGATGGGAGAGGCGTGTAAGTATATTGGCTGGAGTTACTCAAAGCTCTATCGGGCCATCAAAGATGGTTTGCTCACTCCGTGCAGTCCAATGGGGAATGTGATGCTGCGTGAGCAAGAACTCTACGAATTGTCATTGGGAGTCCGGTGTCCGTCTGCAGAGGTCCTTGCTCGTCGTGAGGCACGGAATGCTGTTCGTCGGCAGCAATATAAAGAGAAAATGGAGATGAGGGCTTGAAGGCCCCCATCCTTGGAGTTTAGACGGCAAGCACTGGCTTCGGTTCTCGAACTTCCATTCCAAGGACTTTGAACGCGGCAAGCTGCTCGGGAGTGAGAGTGGTCGCCAGTATCTGTTTTGCCATTTCTGGACTCATCACTGAGGCGGCAGTTTGTACATTGGGGAGTCTGGGGATGGAGCCAGCAGATGTGAGACCGTGATTCCAGGCATCTCGGAAGACTTCCCAAGTCGGGTTGAGATAGTTCTTCGTGGTTTCAAAGGTGCTGTGTCCGACGATGTCGCAGATGATTTTCTCCGGGATGTGCCGAAAGATGGCCTGTACGCAGAAATTGGCACGCAGCGAATGCCATCCATAGATTGAGGTGGCTCGTACGCATTGGGTGTGACGCTTGCGAGTTTGCGCGAGTCTTTTCTTGATTGGGCTTACGCGGATCCCGGGACGGATTTTCTCCCCGGTCAGTTCCTCGATGTCTGCAAGGTATTGGCTTACGATTGCCTTCCTGATTCCAAGAGCCTTGGCAATGATCGAGTAGGATTCCCCGCTCTTGTAGCGGACAAGAATAATCTTGGCTCGCTCTTTCTTTGACGGGATGAATCGGTTGTCCTTGTCGATTTCCTTGAGTAGTTTCTCGGTTGTCAATGGGGGAACGTTTTCACCCTCTATGACGTCGGTAGGTGTATCGACTTCTGCCTTGATGTCATGGAAAAGGGCGTTGGCGAAGAGATTCTTGCCGCGGGAGATGATCCCGCTATAGTTGTTGCGATACATCTGTGCGGCTTCCGGAAAGACATAGGTGTCATCCTCAGCGGCAGTTTCGGCAGTCTCCAGGATTGTCCGTAGTAGAGGGAAGATGGGAATTGAGACATTTGTGCAGGTTTTGCGGGTGCAAGTGTTGATGTAGCCCTCTTTAAGATGGACAGATGTCCATTTGAGCATGCAGACGTCGCCGATTCGCATCCCTGTTTCGGCTGCACAAACGGTTATCGGGTAGAGAAATGCGTCTTGCGATGACTTTGCGGTTGCATAGAGGGCTTGAAGTTGGTCGTTTGTGAGCGGATCCCTATGGATATTGCCGTTGTCGGCTTTTAGTTCGTGATAGCGAATGTCCTTGAATGGACTTTGGGTGCCGGCAGGTAGTAGTGATGCGAAAGTTCCATTCAGAAGCGAGAGGTAGTCCTTGGTGGTAGACACCGTGCAAGTTGCGCGAATTGGGGCGATGAACCCCTCGGCCATTTCCGGAGTAACTTCATAGAGGTATTGGGCGGATTTGGCATTTGGTATCTTGCTTTCGCGAAGGTATTTGGCGAATTTCGTAAATGCCGCCCTCGCCATTTCAATTCGTTTTTGCGAGCGAGCCCTACAACGAGGAAGGGCTGACCATTTGGCGAATAGCTCGTCAATGCGGACATAGACCAGTTTTCGTCCTGTCTTTGCTTCAATGAGGACTCGGGTGAGTTCCTGGACCGATCCCTTGAGCTTAAGCTCCTTGAGGAAGTTCTTTAGATATTCTTCGGCGTGGAACCGGCTTCGTTCAAAGGCTGCATCACCTTGTTCTTTGAGGCGAAGGCTTTTTGGGGGCTTGCCGTCGATTGGAATGCCGATTGGTTTTTCAACACGATTCCCTGTCTCGTCCGTGTATCTAATGTACCAGCAGGGGCGATAACCCGTGCTTCCACTGCTTCTCTTGATGATGAGTCCCATTTGATTCCCTTTTGCATTTGACGGTGTGCGATGGTGCAACACCGTGCAATGCCAACGGGTCAAAGTCCAGGTCAAAGTGGACACAAGAGTGGACTCGGAGGTGTCATTTCCTCGTAAAACCCAATAAAAAGGTGATTAGAAAACCTTTATGGCATTGAGAAGGTCAGGGGTTCGAATCCCCTTATCTCCACCATTCCGATTTGTGTGCAAATACAGGGGTTTCCGCGTTTTCTGGTCTTCGCGGATGCCCGCCCGGAATGAAGACTGTAGGGTGATTTACAACACTTTACAACACTCCGCCGGGTTGCCCTCACGGGCGGAAAGTGTGTGTGCAACATGAAATTCAGGCAAACAGGGTCGGTCTTCGTCAATCACGGCCTTTGGTACTATTCCGTGCAACTGCCCGGCGAAGAACGCCGAAAGCAAGTTCCCCTCCGCGCCCCGGGCGCAAAGTATACCCTGCGGGCCGACCGCCCGCGCAAGATGGCAACGTTGCGCCGCGTAGAAGAAGGAAGAGTGAAAAAGTGAATCAAGCCACTTGTAGTCAAATTCGCAATATGATATAATTCGCCTCGTTTGGTTGAAATGGCAATATGATAGTGAGTGACTGACAATGAAGGCTTTGACAGAGGACGACAAGATTAAAATCGCGGCATATCGCAAGACGCTCGGTAAGTATCCGAAACCGAGTGTTACGGCGGATATTGTTGCAATGCGCCCTGCCCGAGGTGAACTTCGTGATGATCAGTGGCGTGAGAATCCGAGGTTTTCATTGGAGGTTCTTCTGATCAAGCGCGGACAGTGGCCGTATGAAGGATGCTGGGCTTTGCCGGGCGGTTTCATTCGTCCGACGGAGTCCGTGGAGGCGGGCGCGCGCCGTGAGCTCAGGGAAGAGACGGCTCTTGAGGCAAATGCCCTTATTCCAATCGGTGTCTTTTCGGATCCAAATCGCGATATGCGTGCGTGGATTATTTCCAATGCGTTCGTTTCTGTTCACAGGCGTGGCGAGGGTTGTCAGGTAAAGGGTGGGGACGATGCGGCGGAGGCGAAGTGGCTGCGCGTCGAGTTGCCAATGATGGGCAATGGTCGTTTCAGTCTGCCGTTCTATGACGGTGAACGGTTGGCGTTTACGCTAACTGGTTCATATCGCGCAGAGGAGTTCGGCGGCGGAACAATCACCTCGGTGTGTGAGAATCCACTTGCATTTGACCATGCGGCCATCATTGCTCAGGCGTTTCTGCGTATGATTTCGTTTGACCTCAAGCGGCTTGTGTTTTTCTTCCTTCCAGAGAAGTTCACGCTATCCGACTACATTGGGGTTTATCAGTACCTGACGCGGAATTCAATCGAACCCAACAACATACCGAACTTTCGCCGCCAACTGACGGCAACAAAAGATCCTCTCCTCGTGGTGTGCGACGGTGAGTTCGAGGATCTTGAAGGGCGCGGTCATGCGGCCGCGAAGCTTTACAGAAAACGCGGCTAATATTTCATGAACAACCCTGTGGCGCGTTGTCAACAAATATCACATGGCGAATATGACCAATAGAAAAGGAGATAAATATGAATAGGGAACGGAACCGTCAGATTTTCCAGGAGACGTTGGCAATCTGCCGCGCCGGTGGATATATGACGACGATGGGTCGTGCCAATCTTCCATCGATGGAGGATGTGCTGACTGCCAGTAGATTTTACGTCAAACCGCCGATGGTGAATTCATTTCCGGCCCGGGAGCGGACGGTTGTTGACGTGGTGAAAGCCGATTGCGTTGAGGTGACGCGAGAGCTTGTTGAGAAGGGGTATCATCCGATTATGCTCAATATGGCCAATCGCCATACGCCTGGCGGGGGTGTACTGAATGGGGCGCGTGCGCAGGAAGAGTCGCTCTTTCGTCGGAGCAACCTTTGCGTGTCGCTCTACCAGTATGATGAGTATCACGCGGGATTGCTTGGCCTGCCGTTGGGAAATGGACGCTATCCGATGGACAGGAATACGGGCGGCATCTATTCGGGGCGCGTGACGTTCTTCCGCATGGGGGCGCATGATGGTGACAAACTGGTTAAGAAGCCGTTCGAGTGTGCCGTCGTTTCGGTTGCGGCGATTAATCATCCAGACCTTGATGCCAACGGACGACTTGTCGACTGGGCGGCCACGGCAACGGCGGAGAAAATTCGCACGATGTTGCGCATCGGGCTTCTGAACGGGCATGATGCCATCGTTCTTGGGGTATGGGGGTGCGGTGCGTTTTGCAATCCGCCCGGGCACATGGCGGAGATTTTCCACGCTGTCTTGCGCGAGGCTGAGTTTGCGAACAAGTTCAAGGTTGTGCGGTTTGCGGTTATTGAAGACCACAATTCGAATAACTCCAACTTCGCGTCATTTGACAGGGAGTTCAATGGCGCGAAGGCGGCGGTTCCTGCGACGCAACTCGGGACGAGTGAGATGTGGTCGTCGAGGGCGATGGTGAAGCGAATGGCGGTGCTCGCGAAGAAAATGCACAGCCGCGACACCCGTCCGCGCAAATACACAAATGCACCGTAATCACGCATCCGGCGAATGTCGTTGAGATGCTCAATAGCTGGGGCTACTCGGCGGATGACGACAATGACGCCGTTTCGTTGGCGATTGCCTGGGGACATGACCTTTTGGAAAAGACGAGGGGTACCCTCGATGATATTGTCGCGGCGGGTTTCCCGGAGTCGAAACGTATTCTGGGCGGCATTCGGCATCTGACATTTGATCCGAGCAGGACGCTTACAAAGGATGCGTATATTCGCGACATTGGTGAAGGAGCGAATCCGGAATGTCTCGTTGTGAAAATTGCGGACTGCCTTTGCAATGCGATCGATTTCTGTATGGTCGGCGATGTCTCGGCCAAGGACTGCCTCAAGCGAGGCGAGCCGCTCTTTTCCCGAATTGCGGAATGTAAGGGTGCGGAGGCGATTGGAAAAACGCTGGCATGTGTGCGGTCAAAGGTGGCGGCGTTGCGGGAACCTGGTTTTCCTGCGGTGTTGACGGCGGAGATGTTGAAGGGCTTCGTGACGACAGAGCGCGGTTGCACGCACCCGCGTGTCGGGACAATCGGCGGACACCATTTCATCGCGAAGTGCGGCAGTTGGTCGGATTATTCGAGCGACAGGCATGTCCATAACGAGTATGCGGCGGACAATCTCCTTCGTGCGGCGCGGCTCAATGTTCCGCTTTCCCGTGAATACGCGGTCGATTTCAGTTACGGTCTTGGTCCGCAGACGATTCGTCTCGCGGTTTACGACGACAAACTGCTGCCGATTATGCAGGTGTGGAGAGGCGCGGGCGCGGCACTTCGTGCAAAGATTCGCGCTCAGGTTGTCGCTGCGTACCCGGTGCAGGCATTGATTGCGGGCATCGACACGTTCACATGGGACACCGTGAAAGTTGATGCGGACGGCAACCTATGGTTCGTTGATAACGGTGCGAGTTTCAATTACCGCGCCTGTGGCAAGAAGAAGGGCTGGTTCTGGGATCGATGCGATGTGAACGATCCGAGTAGCGGCTATCTCTCGCTTGCTCACCATCCGCATCAGACGAATCTGCGGGAAATTCTCGGGAGTGTCGATTCGAATGAACTTTGGGCGGCGGCGGCAAAATGCCATTTCCGCGCACTTGTTGGACGGCTTCCCGACAAGTATCGCCGAAGGGGACTCAAGGAATACGCCAAGGCACTCGATGCCGAGGCCAAGGAAAAGATCGCGGCACATGAAACCGTGAAGAGGCACATTCATGGAATCGAGGATCCCGTGAACACCTTTTATGCCGAGAAGGTCTTGGGCGAAGGTGCAACGGACGAAGTCGTACAGCGCAAGGAGATGCTAAAAATGGAAAGAGATAAGGTAAAAGGTATGCTGTGGGGACTCATTGTTGGCGATGCGCTCGGAAGCCCCATTCAGTTCAGTGGAAAGGACGCGCATCCGTGGATTACGGAGATGGTCCCGTGTCCTGGTTTCCATCTGCCTGCTGGCTATTGGACGGATGACGGCTCAATGGCCATGTGCGTGATGGATTCTTTCGTCCGCAAGAATGGCTATGATCTTGCTGATATCGGGAATACCTTTGTGAAATGGTTGAAGGAAGGGTATCTTTCGAGTACGGATCATGCGTTCGACGTGGGGCGGGCGACTCGACGTTCGGTTGCTTGGATTGAGGCCGGTTCGCTGGTGAACGGAAGCGAATCGTCGCAGGGCAATGGTTCGATTATGCGTCTTGCACCGAGCTATCTCATCGCTTGTGCCCTCAATCGTCCGGAGGCCATTCATGAGGTGAGTGATCTGACGCATGCCTCAAAGACGGTGCGTGGTGTCTGTGATGAATTCGCTGCCGTGTTGGACGAGTATCTCGCCGGACGGCGTACGACACGAGGCCTCGGTAGGGAGACTGTCCGCGCAGATGTGCCGAATTCGGGTTGGTGCGTGGAATCATTTGCGGCGGCCTTGTGGGCTTTCAATACGACAACGACCTTCGAGGACGGACTTGTCGCGGCGGTCAATCTTGGCGGAGACAGTGATTCCATCGGTGCTATTTTCGGTCAAATTGCTGGTGCGTATTACGGTTTTGACGCGATTCCGAATCGTTGGGTCAAGGGGATTGAGTCATCAGACGAGGTCGACAACCTTATTGCATCCTTCATTGCCGAGCTTGAACGTGCGGAAACGAATTCGAGTCTATAGGCTTAAGAATGGAAAGTGACGAGAGGGCGGCCAGCACCGTCTGGCATTCGCTGTCTTGACAAGGGCGGGATGGCAAGAACTCCCTCATTCTTCTTGTCAGGACGTGAATCGCAGGCATGCGCATTTCTTCGGAGAGGGACTCCCTGAGGATTGAGTTGATCCGGTCCGCAAAGTTTCGGATTTCGCGCGTGCCACGCGGCAGAAATTTGGACCCGTCGGGGCACCATCGAAGGGCGGGGGATTCTGCATTCTCTCAGAGGCGGTCGGTTTTGATATAATGTGGACATGAAAGCCAACGCCAATTTCCGCAACTACCGCGCCGACCTCGACCTCGCCAAGTGGCAGACCGCCGACCCGCTCGGCTACCCCGACGGCTGGGGTCGGTTCGCGTACGGCGTCCCAGTTTGTCAAATAGAATGTGTACCCAGTAGATAGGCGGGGACTTTTCGGTTTGTCAAATACTGTGTACTCTGA
>CAKTUI010000048.1 GCA_934621385.1 uncultured Kiritimatiellota bacterium | reverse complement strand
CCCTAGCCGTCCCCTCGGGCGCGACCTTTTTCATGGCCGTTCCCATCCCCTTTGCAAAAATCCGGGATAAGGGTGCTTCTCGCTCATGAGAAGCGAACGCGGGGATCAAGCGCCGCGTAAAGAAGGTCGGTCGCCAAGTTGACGAACTGGTAAATCAGCGCACCAAGCACGACCACCGCCCGAACGACCGCCATATCCGCCGAGTGTATCGCATTGATCGACACGCTGCCAAGCCCGGGGATTCCAAAGAAACTCTCCAACAGCAACGACCCGGTGAACAGCCATGGAATCGACAGGGACACGTAGGTGACAATCGGGATGAGCGCATTCGGAAGGACGTGACGAACCATAATCGCCGTTTTCGAGAGCCCTTTCGACCGTGCCGTCAGAACATACGGACGATAGACTTCGTCGAGGATCGCCGTCCGGAAGAAGCGGACGTCCGTTCCCAACGAGGAGACGATACCGATGATGACCGGCAGCAACAGGTACGACACGCCACCATATCCCCAGGTCGGGAAAAGACCCGCTTTGAACGACAGCAGGAACTGTCCCGCCAAGACCCACACGACATAGTTGACGCTCATGAGGATTGTCGACCCCAGAAGAATCGCCCGATCAACGGTCCGCCCCCGATACGCGGCGGAAAGCATCGCCAGCATGAGGGCGACAACCGTTCCGCCGACGAGAATCGGCACCGTCAGGGAAAGCGTCGGCCCAACGCCCCGCTTCAGCACATCCTTCACCGGCTCATTCATCTCAATCGAATAACCAAGGTCGCCCTTCATGAGACTGCCGACGAAGTTCACGAACTGACTATCGGTCGACCAGACGAGCGGCTTGTCGTACCCCCACTTGTGATTGAAGGCGGCGATGGACTCCTTCGTGGCGTTCTTGCCGAGAATGACCTCCGCCGGCGAGCCGCCGACGACATTGAAGAGCAGGAACGTCAGGAGCAGAACTCCCAACGTCGTCGGCACGACCTGCCAAAGTCGACTGAGCGTATACTTCAGCACCCGATTGCCTCGCGAAGAATCTGCTTGAGCCGATCGGCATCCGCCCGGTCAAGTCGTGCAAGCGCACGCGACCAGCGGTAGGCACCCGACCCGTTCGTATCAAACGGCCGATCCTTGAAAAGCCCGTCAAAGGCCGGTTTCCGATCGCGATAGGCCTGCTGAATCGAGGCGACACGCGCCGCAAAGGCCTCGACATACGCATCTCGGAACGCGGCATAATCGGTGACGAACGCCTTCCGCCGACGAACGACTTCCGCATAGGCCGAGACATATTCCTCAAGTTCCTGCGCGTAGTTCGTAAAGCTCCCGGCGTGATCGGTCACCGCCACCGACTCCGGCAGACCGTCCGCACCCATCTGAACGACCTCGTAATTGCGGTCGAAGAGAATCTCGTGCGTCACCGAAGAGCAACGCCCGACGATGAGGTCAACAGCAGCGGCCTCGCCAATCAGTTTTGCGAACTTCAGGGCAAACGCAGGATTCCTGAACTTGGCCGGAAGAATCTTGTCGGAAGCATCCCCCAGCACATAGGGCCGAACGAAATAGGCCGTCCGCACGGCCACGCCATTGTACTGGTTCCGACCTCGATACTTTTCAGTGAAATGCCCGTAGCCAATCCGCATGGGAAGGTTCATGCCCAACTGGCGGCACATCAGGCGACGGTCAAGGATGTAGTCAGAATACTCGTCCGACTCAAGCATGGCCTGCAAAAGGTCCTTGCCCTCGTCAAGCCGCTCCGCCACGCCCCATTTCTGGAAGCGAATCATCATCACCTTCGGCGTCGTCCCTCCCGTTTCGCGGTACTGGACGATGTACACGCTTCCCCGACGATTGCCCTCGACGGGATGCCGCGCCAACGAATGGGCGATGCGCCCCACGTTGATGAAGTCAAGCGACCCGAAAAGACGCGTGAGATTGAAAATCAACGACTTGACGCGGATGTCGCAAAGCGCCAGAAGGTCAGGGTCCTGCGTCCGCGCCGCTTCATCGTAAATGGTGTCAAAGATGACTTCGCCACGGTCAATCCGCGCACCGGGCAACCACTCAATCTGACGATAGAACTCAGGCGCGATGCCATTGATCAGCTCCTGCTCTTCCGCCGCCGTCTCGTTCGGCTGACGCGTAATCGTATGGCACATGGCATTGCGCCACTCGAAGTTCTTCACCGTCTCGTCACGCAACTCCGCCGGAAGCGACATTCGCCAGTCGAGTTCCACGCCGTCAAACGCCTTGCGCAACTCCTCATCCGACAGGGTCGCGACCGGCAGACGCTTCATGGCCTGACGAATGTCAATTGGCGTCGTCGAGGGAAAGAGATCGACCTCCGGCTGTCCCAAGCGGTTGCGCTTGTTCATTCCATCAACGATCTCCTTGACCTGCCGACGGAACGCGGCGTTGTCGAGTTTTGAGATTTCGCCGTATCCACTGGCCGTGATGAACCGCGTACCCGTCGCCCGGTTGTAGTAGTAGATGGGCCGCTCGCAGATCGGAACCTTTGAGTGTTCAATCAGTTCCGCCATATCGTCCTGCGAAATCGGGTGGCGCGTCATACGCCAGTTCTCGCCCCGCCCGCAAAGTGCCGAGCGGACCTTCGCCGAACTCGTGTTCAGATAACGAATCTGGCGCTTGGACACCATCTTCTGAAGCTCCTCATCCGCCCGAAGCGCAAGATCCATGCGATCGGGGTCGGGACGAATCAGGACCGAATCATCGGTAAAGATCAGGTCAACCGAAAGCGCGAGTTCCTCTTCTTCCTCAAGAGGGGTCATGTGCGGCAACCCAGCCGCCGCCCGCTCCGTATTGAGTTCGTCAAGCCACATCATGCGCTGCATGGCGTGGACTCCCCGGTGGGTGACGAGGCCCGGGGTCTTGAGGAACATCGTGCCGATGCGGCTCAACGGCTTGCCGTCCGCACCTTTCGCGAATATTTTCTCGCCGAGAATTTTCATGCCCATATTATACCACATCCAACTTCCAACCGCTCATCACCGGGCTTCCGTCGCCTTGATTCGATCCCACGCCTTGTTGTAAAGTTCAAGAACCTCCGGTTTGTCGGCAAAGCCGCCGAGAACCTGGCCCTTCTCAAGCTGTTCGTCCGTCAGAATGATAAGCTTGCGATAGTCGGGATCGAGCAGCTCGATACCGGGCTTGACAGGATTCGGTCCGCAAATGTAGTCCATGTTAGCCGCCGCGACCTCGCCATCATAAATGTAATTGATGAACGCGTATGCGAGATCCTTGCGCTTGGCATCCGAAGCGACGACCATCTCGTCAAAGGCAATCGTGAAGCCTTCCTTCGGGAGTGCGAAGCCGATGTCGTCACGCGCCGGTGCACCCGCCTCGTCATCCCCCACGATGACCTGCGTCGTATCCGTCGAGTATCCATGCCCCAGATAGGTTGCGCCACCGGGGACTTCCGTCTTGTAGCTCTCGCTGTCGAACTTGCGGATGTTCGCCCGCCACTTGAGCACCTGCTCGACCGCCGCGTCGATTTCACGCGGATTCGTCGAGTTGATGGAATAGCCAAGATACATCAAGGCCCCGCCAATCACCTCGCGGATGTCGTCCAGCAGGGAAATCCGTCCCCGCAGGGCCGAATTGCCAAGAATCGCCCAGGTATTCACATCGACCCCCTCCGGGATGCGGTCCTTCGCGTAGGCAAAGCCCGTATAGGTCACGGCATACGGCACATTGTACTTGAAGGTCGGATCGAGAATCTGCCGCGCAAACGAGGGGTCGAAGTTCTTCCGCACATTCGGCAGTTTCGTGTGGTCCAGTTCGTCAATCATTCCCTCGCGAGCCATGGACTCAATCTGGTACGAACTCGGCATGATGATGTCGTAGCCGGTGCCGCCCGCCTTGAGCTTCGCATACATGGCCTCGTTGGAGTCAAACGTGTCCACGACGACCTTCACGCCAAGCGCCCGTTCGAAACTTGTCAGGACGCTGGGGGCGATGTAGTCGCACCAGGTGTAAATGTGGAGAGCACCACCGTCCGCGCCCTCTTTCGGAGCCTGATACCCGCTCGCCTCGGCGGCGGCCAGCGCCTGGGCCGTCAAATCGACGCCTTCGTCCTGTTCACCCTGCGAGCAACCGGCGACACAAGCCGAAACGGCGAGAACTGCCGCGAATGAGTTCACTTTCTGACTGATATTCATTTTCGCATCCTTTTCTTTGAGCCAACTGACCATCGCCCAGACGACGCAGGAAAGTATACCAAAAATTGACCGCCGTGGGGGTCGGATTATTCACGAATTCGCACGGGGAAGATATCCTGGGCAACCTTCGTCTTCGGGTCGAACTCAATGACGGCGCCCTCAATCACGCAAGGACCGTCCGCAACCTCAAACCGTCCCGGCATCCCCGTCAGGAACTTCCGCGTCACAGGCTGGAGATCCCGTCCGATCGAACTGATGTAGGGGCCGGTCATGCCCAAATCGGTGATGAACGCCGTCCCTTTCGGAAGAATCCGTGCATCCGAAGTCTGAACATGCGTATGCGTCCCGACGACGGCGGTGACCCTCCCGTCGAAATAATGGGCGAACGTCACCTTCTCGCTCGTCGCCTCAGCGTGGAAATCGACAAAAACGGGCACATCCTTCGGCATCTCCGCCAAGGCCCGGTCCAATCCCTTGAACGGGCAGTCCACCGGCTGCATGAAGACTCGTCCTTGGACATTCGCCACGATGAAACGGAAGGTCGGCATCGTCACGAGGCACCAGCCCTTTCCAGGACATTCGGGCGCGTAGTTGACTGGACGCACGACACGATCCAACGAATCAATCTGTGCGGCAAAGTCGCGCTGGCCCCATGTGTGGTCACCGAGCGTAATCGCATCCGCCCCCGCATCAAAGATAAGTTTGGCATACTCGGCCGTCAGCCCCGACCCGTGCATACAGTTCTCGGCGTTCACGATGGTCGCATGAACGCCGTACTTCGCCTTGAGGTTTGGCAGTTCACGCGCCAAAATCGTCCGCCCGGGAGAACCAACCACATCGCCAATCATCAGAATTCTCATAAATCACCTCGTTTCAAGCCATCGCGCAGCATTTTCGTCTCCTCGCGCCGCACGCGCCTTCATTCGCCAGACAAGGGCCTCCGCCGAACTCTTCGTCACGCCCGCTCCCTGCTCAAAGCAGGCGGCGAGACACTCCATCGCCTCCGAGTTCCCCTGGGCGGCCGATGCCTTCAGGAGTTCCACCGCACGCGACTCATTCCTCGACTCACCGTCGCCGCGCAACAACGCAAGTGCAAGGTTCAGCTGTCCGTAGGAATTACCCATCTCGGCACTCTTCGCAAACCACCGTGCAGCCTTCGCCGGGCTCTTCACCGTCCCAACGCCATCCCGATAGAGCCCGCCAACATTGTTCATCGCCTCCGTGTGCCCGGCTTCCGCCGCCGCACGAAAGGCCCCGAGCGCCAGCGCGGCGTTCCGCTCGCATCCCAACCCCTGCAGGTAGCAGGTTCCGAGATTGCACAGTCCGTTCGCGTCGGATTTTGCCGCCGCACGGCGAAAGCAGCGGAAGCCCTCACGCATCGTCTTGGCAAACGCGTTCGTATCCATCCGCAGGGTCGGGTCATTCATCGCCTTCGCGAAGGTCAGCGTACCCCATGCATTCAGGGCCTGCACATTGCCGCCAGCGACCGCTCGGCGCAACAGTTCGAGGTCGTTCTTTTCCATCGACAGCAGATACCAGGCAAGGGCGTTGTCCTTCGTCTCCGCCAATTTGCGGATGCGCGGCCGATTCCGATCCAAATACTGCTGACGCGTTTTCTCGCTCAGGTGCGCTGACTGTGGGGCCTGTGCATCTTGAGAGACGAGGGCAAGGACGTACTGCTGAAGAACACCACCCGCCTCGGCTTCGCGTCGCACCGTCTCAACCGCCTCGGCATAGGCACGTGGACTCTGCGCCGTGCGCAGATTGAGCAGGCGTTCCAGCGCATCAGCACTTCCGGCGAGAAGTTCCGAGAACGCGGAAAGCAAAAGGACGGCAAGCAGAAGTCCCCTCATTTCCGCCAGGCCTTTCTCCGTGCACAGACCGTCAAGGTTCGCCCACGGCGACCGAAATGCCACCAGGGCGGACGGCGCAACGCCGTCACATCGAAGCCATTGCGCAAGAACAGCCTGTAGAGCAACGGCGCACTATAGCCATTCTTTCCCGTCGAATCCTCAAGGACAGTGAAGAAGAGATCGCCAGCCGGCTTGAGAACGCGGTGAATCTCGCGCACAAGTTCCGCCGAGATGAGTCTTCCGTTTAGAACGACAACCTCAAACTGCGCATCCTCGAAGGGGAGTTCGGCGGCCGCGCCCATTCTGAGGACGCTATCGGCAGGCAAAACCGTGCGCACACGACGAACATCGTCCGCCGTCGTCTCAACGGTCATCCACGTTCCGCCACACGTCTCCCGAAGGGTCGACGAAAGCCCTCCATCCGCAAAACCGATGTCAAGCCCGCTATGCACTTTTGCATGGCGGGAGTACAGTTCTGCGATTTCGGGTCTCAGAGGCATACCTCCGTCTCCTCGCGTGTCGTCATGTCCTTCAGGCGGGCCACACCCTTCGCCACATCATCCGGCCCCAGAAAGACGGCCTTTGCCGAGCCGCATGAATCGGCGTGCGAGAAGAACTTCTTCGGTTTCTGATTGCGAAGCGAAAGATTGACACACGCGCCCTCGCCGCGCAATTTCGCCGCGAGTTTCACGGCCGCATCACGCTGTTCGGGGAACATGAACCCGACGGCAATGCCCTTCTTCGCCTTCGCCGCGTCCGTCCCAAGCCGCGCCTTCAGGAGTTCCGTCACGACCACGTCACCAAACCCAAGTCCAACGGCCGTCGCGGGATCGCCGCCAATCGTCGTCAGCAAATTGTCATAACGCCCGCCGCCGAAGATGGCACGGAACTCGCCCTTCGTGTCAAAGCATTCGAACACGATGCCCGTGTAGTAACTGAGCCCCCGGATGACCGAGATGTCAAATTCAAGGCAATCGGCAAAGCCCGCAATCTGCGCCAGCCGGAAAAGTTCCTTCAGTTCTGGGCAGTTCTCGTAGGACTTCGTGTCCATAATGGCGAACGTCGCCGCCACTTCCGCCTCCGAAAGACCGCCCTCGCGCAACATGGCGGCAATCTCCTCATCTGGCATCTTGCCGCGCTTGTCAAGCGCAAGGAAGACCTGCGCATGCTTCTCGGCGGCAATGCCGCTCTTCTCAAGCAGTTCGCCCAGGAACTTGCGGGACGAGACATGCACCTTGAAATCGGCAGATGTCAACCCCATGCGGCGCAGGGCATCGCAGGCCGCGCCAATGACCTCGACCTCGGCCAGAACGGACTTCTCACCGATGATATCGACATTCCACTGGTAGTGCTCGCGCTTGCGGCCTTTCGTCATGCGCTCATAGCGAAAGCATTGCGCAATCGTCGTCCACTTCAGAGGAAAGGCGAGCTCATGCTGACGCTGGGCGACCATTCGCGCCAGCGTCGGTGTCATCTCGGCGCGGAGGGCGAGATGACGCTCGGACTTGTCGAGGAAGTGGTAGATCTGCTCGCCGACTTCCTCACCGGCCTTACGGGCCAGCAACTCATAGCTCTCGACCACGCACGCATCGTACGGCTCAAAACCGGCCGCCTCGCCGGCCGCACGGAATGCATCAAACACCTTGTTGCGCCAAACCATGTCCTCGGGATAAAAATCCCGCATACCACGCGGCGGTTCAAAACTAATCTTATCCGACATGTATACTCCTTCGTCTTCTTCCGATATTATAGCAAAATCGGCGATGGAGATTCGCACGGGCGAACGGCCCAATCCCGAATCAGCCGACGGATGCCCCCTTTCAGTCCGCACCGCCTTCCTTGCGCGGCAGAACGAGTGCCGAAAGAACGGCGAACAGAAACGGCATCAGAATCATGTTCACCGTGCTGACCCGTGCGACTTCCCGCGGCTCCACACACTCGCCCTCGGCCAGCTTTGAAAGAGGAACAAGCGTGCTGAGCGGATGCGTCGCCTCCGCCGCAAAGCGCGTCAAGGCAAGTCCTATGCGATCCGCCCTATTCGTCTCCAATTCATCTGGGTACTGTTCGACGACGCTGGGGCTGATTTCGCTTAGGATAAGGATGACCACCGCCGTAAAAAGTGCCGGCGCACGACCAAGACCCGCCCCCAGAAAAACGCCAAGCGAAATCACGAGAACAAGCAGTCCCGTCAATTCAATGTAGGCCCGCAACAGATTCCAGCCAAAGCCGTCCGCCGGCACAAGGAGCTGGATGTCCTTACGCGGACGCAGCATCAGCGCCGCCGTGCCGGCATTTTCAAACGTAAGCTCATCTGCACGGTTCGTCTGCACGGCGGGGAACGACAGCGGAATCTCAACAACGGCCCGCGTGATATTGCTCACGCTCCCGGAAATGTCGGCAAAGGTCAGTGTGCCGCGCACATCCTCCCGCAAGTCAAAGGCGTTCGTGAAACGAAGACGCACGGCAAGCCCCGACATATCCGAAGGAGCCGGGGACATCGTCCAACGAGCAACTTCATTCGTCGGAATCGTCTGGTAGTGGTCGACGGCCCGCTGCGTCAGCAAGCGAAGGATAATGGACTTCTTCGTCTTCTTCACCTCTTCCGGTGTCTCGGGGTCGTTCATGTAGACCTCATACATGGCCTCGGCCTCCGCCCGAGGGCTTGGCAGAACGGGCGCAACCACATGGCGGCACAGACGCGTCAGATCCTGTCGCTCCGCCTCAATCCCCACAGCGAGCGCGAGCACCAAGGCTCCCGCCGCTGAAAGCGCGGCAATCTTCCCGAGGGCAATCGTCACAAAGCGTACGGGGCGAACCATCGTCAGTTGAAGGCGGCGGGATGCCCGTTCACGGGCGATTGAACCGGTTGCGGACGCGAGAAGCGAAACCGACAGCAGGGTGACGACCCCGCCCAGCGCATACCGAATGCACATCTGCCGCGCACCGGCCTCCGTTCCATCCCCCACAAGGATGAACGGCGCAACGACCATCCAGACGATGGAGCCGAACATCAGGAGACCCAGCGTCTTCGTCCGAACGAGGCCGAGGAACTCAAGCCAGAAAATCCGCCAGAACGAACTCATCCGCTTCTCCAACCTTGGCAAGGAAGAAATCTTCCAGCGATTCACCCAACTCGGCAACACGCCCCTCGGCGACCGACTTCCCGTGATTGAGAATCATCACACGATCGCAGACATCCTCGGCATCCGCCAGCAGGTGCGACGTCATCAGAATGGTCATGCCGTTTTCGGCGAGGGCCTTGATCAGCAGTTTCACTTCACGCGTCGAGACGGGGTCCAATCCAGAAGTCGGCTCGTCGAGAATCAGCAACTCGGGCTTTCCAATCAAGGCGGCGGCGAGAGCGACGCGACGCGCCATGCCCTTTGAGTAGCCACCGACGGGACGGTTGGCGACATCCGTCAGTTTGACCATCCGCAGCAGCTCGTCGGTCCGCGCCCGGGCGACCGACCGCGGCAGACCGCAAAGACCCGCGTAATAGCCGAGCGTCTCGCGGGCCGTCAGAAAGGGATGCAGGTAACTGAGTTCCGGCAAGTAGCCGAGTTTCGCCCGTGCGGCAATGGAACGCGGCGGCAGGCCGAACAGACGGACGCTTCCGCTGGAAGGTGTCAGCAACCCAAGGATCATCTTAATGGTCGTCGACTTGCCGCTTCCATTCGGTCCAAGCAGACCGAATGTCTCGCCGCGCCGCACGGTGAGGTCAAGCCCATCGACCGCCTTCACGGTCGGTCTCAACCAGAAGTCCCGAAAGATGCGCGTCACCTTCGCCAGTTCAATCACGTTCTCTTCGCTCATGAGACATCCCGTTCCTTGAAAAGAGCCATCCCCAAAAGAAGCAAGCCAGCCACGGCCGGGGCAATCGCCGCAAGGGCCTGCAGAATGTAGGCACCACCAACCGCCCCGCCATCCGTGAGGGCATCCGAAAGGCAGTAGTTGCCCAGTGCCGGCAGAAACGCCGCGCCAGCCAGGACAGCCGCAGTCGAAGCGGCATTCCCCCGTAAGCGGACGGAAAAGGCGGCCGCCGCCGCCATGAGGACAAGGGCGGGCAGGGCGGCGAGCAGGGCCACCGGCAGATAGCGGTACGCCAGCGCGGCATTGAAACGATAGGCAAGGCCCGCACATGCCAGCACGAGCGCCATCAGATTCGCAGACAGGGTGAATCTGAAACGCGCAAACCGATTGAGTGCCGCGGCACCGGCAAGTGGCACAACAAGCACCGAAACCGCACAGGCAAGCGAAGGACCCCAGAGTCGGGCAACATCTCCTCGTGCGGCGGCAATCACCCCACCGATTTCCGCCCCATTCACGATCGTCAGCGAGACGCACCCAACCGTCGTCACGAAGACGACATAGGCCACGAAGAGTCCGAGAAACTTGGCCAGGAAGAAGAGCGTCCGCGACACGGGCAAGGCCAATGCCGTCAACACCGTCCCGGACTCGATTTCACGCCGATAGGTTCGGATTGGCGCAAAGACGGCCAAGACGCTGCCGCCGAGAATCAGGGCCGAAATCCCCGCATCCCGCGCCATCCGCGACGCTTCGCCAAACTGGTGGTAGTGGAATGCCGGAGCCAACACGGCAAGTGCAAGCGACGAAAGCGTCAACAACAAAACAAACGGTTCTCCGAGAATCTCGAGAACCGTTGCGTAGGCAAGTGCACGTAAGCGCGTCATGCCGCCATCAGAGCGACGAAATCGCCGTATCCGCATAGAGGAAGTACGCGAGCGCACCCATGGCGACACATGCCGCAACCTGAACGATCAGGCTGATGACCGCCAACGCACCCGAAACAGCCGCCTCGCTACTGGCCGCCGCAGGTGCGGTCGGCATGGGTGGAATGTCGGGAATATCGGCAATGTCCTCCACCGGGGCAGCTGCAGCCGGAGTCGCCGCAGGCACGGCAGCCGGCTTCGCACCGAAACGTCCGGCCGGACGAACGACGCCCCCCGAGCGCGAAATCTTCAGCGTCTTGCGCTGGGTGATGCTCGGACCTGGCTTGACGGCGGCAGAAGCGGGCTTCTCGGCCTCCACTGGGGCCTCGGCAGGCTTCAGTGCCGTCTCGCTCGTCGCACCAGAAAGGCCAACGGGCCGCTTGATGCGAATCGTCTTCATCGGTGCATCGTTGGAAACGGGAGCGACACCCATCGCATCCGAAAGCGAAATGCGCGCCGTCTTCGACTTCGCCGCCTGCTTCTGGGCATCCGAAAGCCCCGGATCCGCAATGATGCCGGTCTTGTGAAGGATGGCCGCCTGGGGAATCGGAGCCGTGATGCTCTTCAGGTTCTGGGTCATCGCCTTGAGCGCTTCCATCGGCTTCGGGGCCTCGGCGGCCTTCGGTGCAGCTGGCGCCGCAGGCTGGGGAGTTGGCTGGGCGGCGACAGGACGAATCACGGGCTTCAGGCCAGGTTGCGTGGGCAACTTCAGCCCCGCCGTCGCAACCACGGGCTTGACCCCGGACGGCGGCATCGTTGCCTTGGGTTCAGCGGCAGGTGCCGGTTTCTCGGCCTCAACAGGTGTCATAACCGCGACAGGCTTGACCTCCGCAGCCGGCGCGACCGTCGGCGTTGCAGTAGTCGGCTGAGCGGCAACTGGATGCGCAACGGGGTTCAGTCCCGGCTGCGTCGGCAACTTCAACCCCGCCGTTGCGACTCCAGGCTTCGGCGGCAGGCGAATGCCCGGCTTCAGGGCGGCCTGCGTGGGCAACTTCAACCCCGCCGTCGCAATCCCCGGCTTGGGCGGCAAACGAACGCCCGGCTTCAGCCCGGTCAGCGTTGCGCCAGGCTTCGGCGGCAACTTCAGCCCGGGCTTCAGTCCCGGCTGCGGAACGCCGCCAACCGTCGGCTTGCGAATCACCGGCTTCAGTTTCAGTGTCGACGTATGCGCCGATGCCGGCGTCGCCAGCGGATTCACCTTCGGCGGTTCCGCCGCAGTAATCGGGCTTATCGGATTCTCGTCTGCCATCGTTCGCCTTCTTCCGTTAGAGTTTTGACCTGTTGATTTGATGAGACCGCCAACCGTCAGACGGCCATGACCTCAGATTCCTTGACCTTCAGCTCCGCGTCAATCTTCGCGATGCCGTCGTCCGTCGCCTTCTGGATCTTCTCAAGGCCCTGCTTCATGTCATCCTCGGAGATCTTCTTGTCCTTCTCAAGCTTCTTCACCGCATCGTTCGCATCGCGGCGCACATTGCGCATGGCGACCTTCTGGGCCTCGGCCTGCGTCTTGGCAACCTTGACGATCTCCTTGCGACGCTCCTCATTGAGCTCGGGAACCGTAATGCGCAGGACCTTGCCGTCCGTCTGCGGCGTGACGCCAATGTTGGCCGCGAGAATCGCCTTGTTCATCCCATCGAGAACCGTCGGATCGAACGGCGTAATCTTAATCTGGCGAGGTTCGGGCGTCGAAATTGTACCCAGGTTCTTAATCGGCGTCGGGCATCCGTAGTAATCGACCTTGATCTGGTCAACCATCGCCGGACTCGCCTTGCCCGTGCGCAAGCCAGCGAACTGCTGCTTCAGCGCATCAAAGCTCTTCTGAATCTTGGCCTGGGCATCATTAAGGACTTCACTTACCGTTTCCATATTCTCTTCTTTTCTCGTATTAGGTTATCGTTCGTCAAAATCACCGCATCGCCGCGCTCACTTGTCGCAGACAAGCGTACCAACGGCATCGCCGCGCACAACACGCTCCAGCGCATCCTTGTCAAAGAAGTCGAAGACGATGATGGGGATACCGTTGTCCATGCACAGCGAGAATGCCGCCGAATCCATCACTTTCAGCCGTTTCTCAAGTGCCGTCTCGTACTTGAGCTGGCCATACTTCTTCGCCTTCGGATCCTTCTTCGGATCCGCCGTGTAGATTCCGTCGACTTTCGTCGCCTTCAGCAAGGCATCCGCGCCAATCTCGCTTGCCTTGAGCGCGGCGGCCGTATCGGTCGAAAAGTAGGGGTTGCCCGTGCCGCCAGCGAAAATGCACACGCGCCCCTTCTCAAAGTGCCGCAGGGCGCGACGCTGAATGAAGGGTTCGGCGAGCTTGGGCATTTCGATGGCCGTCATCAGGCGCGTCGGAACGTCAATCGACTCAAGCGCATTCATCATGGCCAGGCCGTTGATGATTGTCGCCAGCATACCCATCGAATCGCCAACCACGCGGTCAACACCCTTGCCGGCACCCGTCAGACCACGAAAGATGTTGCCGCCGCCCAAAACGATGCCAACCTCAACGCCAAGCGCATGAATTTTCTTGACGCGCTCGGCCATAAAGGCCAGATTCTTCGGGTCGATGCACTCGCCCGTGGACTTGTTGCCAAGCACCTCACCGGAGAGCTTAAGCAGAATCCGATGATACTTCAGTTTTTTCGAACCTCTTTTCACACCGCGCATTATACCATAGTGTTGAGGAAAAGGCAAAGGGGCGCGAACCCGGGGGGGGGGGGGGGGGGGGGGGGG
>CAKTUI010000047.1 GCA_934621385.1 uncultured Kiritimatiellota bacterium | reverse complement strand
TTCGTCGAGCCGTGCAGGACGAGGGCGAGCGCAAGCGCCGCGACGCACCCGCGCCCCGCCGCCGTCACCGCACTCTGAACCATCCCGCTCATGGATGCCGATATTCTACCACAATCGGGAGCGTCATGGAATAACGCGGCGGTTTGAACCACGGAAAATTGCAAAGCCGAATGGTCGGCAAAAGCGAAAGCGGCTGCGCACCCTCGCGTCAGCATGAATCGGCGTGGAAATGCCCATCACAAACGGGGTTTTTGACGATTATAGAAGGTGGAGATGCCCGTCGCCACGGGCGGAGACAGGCATCGCGACGGGAAAGCACCTTAGTCCTTTGCACAAACCACTAAGGTGCTTTGATCAAAACACCTTAGTCCTTTGATGAAAGCACCTTAGTGCTTTCCCGATGACTTGCGCATCCTCGACCCGTTAGGTTGCGCAAGTCAAACCCCTTGGGTTGCGCAACCCAGTGCCCTCCCCTGCTCCTGCCAACCCGTTCCCGTCGGCAGGACTCGTCTCCCCTGTGGGCATCTCATCTCAATACGCAACCATTGGGATTTCTCATCCTTTTGTTGCCGCGATATGTCTTGATAACGCCTGGCGGTGTGGCATTCCACAGTCCTTCTGCGCTCCGCCGCTTTTAAGCGGTTTCACCCTTCGCCATTCCGTGTTTTCTGTGTATATGGGCATTACAAGGTACTCCAATGCCCATAAGACGGGACTGTTCCCCCCCAATTGTCTGAAATCCAATGCTGGCAGTCCAGACTTGTACAAGCTTCATCAACGAAGGATCGCGGCAAAGATCTAATCAGCTCCAAGGGTCGATGCGGAACGAAAAAGGGGACCGCCCTTGCAAAAAGCTCATAAAAGCAAGGGCAGGTCCCCGGGGGAGAGAATGCTTCAAATCAACGCCGCACATTATACCATATTTTCGGTCCGCATGGCGTACGAATCGGCAAATTCTTTGAAGCGTTCGCCCGATTATCCATTTCTCGCAAAATCATTCTACCACTTGCACATAATGCAACATTTCTGCTACAATTCCCGGCATGAACGAACGCCCCTTCTCCTTGCCAAGCGACTTGCGCGACCAACCGCGCAAGCGTGTGCTGATTTTCTCCCCTGCAACGGGCGCGTCAAACCGTGGCCATATCGCCGGTATCCTGCGCTATTCGATGACAATCGCCTACTGGGATGTCCTTGTTCTTGCGGATGTTCCCTCGGCACGAACCGTGAAACAGATGACATCCTTCGCTCCCCACGGCGTCATCATGTCCGAACGCTTTTATGCCGAACTTGCCAAGAGGAAGTCTCTGCCGACCTGCCCAACCGTTCTCTTTACCGAGAATGTCCACCAGTCGTACGGGGACATCCCGTGCATTCGGACCGATGACGAGGCAATTGGACGGGCGGCAGCATCGCATTTTATCGCCAAGGGCTGCTCTGCATTCGCCGCGGTCGGACTGCATCCGGGACTCTCGGCTTCGGCCGACGAACGCGTCCGCGCCTATTGGAATGCCCTCACGCAGGCGGGGAAGTCCGCCCCGTTCTTCTACGGAGAAAACGTTCCTTCGTCCGGCGAGACATGGACGATCAACCGTTCTGCCCTGGCGGCGTTTTTGAGTAAACTGCCGAAACCCTGTGCCATCTTCACTATTTCTGACGCGTTCGCCTGGCAAGTCCTTCAGGTCTGCACGAACCTCGGTCTTGTTGTACCTGGGCAGGTCCGCATTCTCGGCTGCGATAACGATGAAATGTTCTGCCGCGCCGCCGAGCCCCGTCTCTCCAGTGTCGCCCCCGACTACAACGCCGGTGGCTATCTTGCCGGAAAGGTTCTCTCGCGCCTCATCTGGGGCCGCGAGTCGTCCGTCCTCGGACGGTGCTTCCCCTACGGCATCAAGGGCATCGCCGAACGCGAATCGACCCTTGACCCGACAGGACTCAACTATACGATTGTTCGTGCCAAGGAATTCATCGCCGAGCATTATGCGGAGGACCTTTCAGTTGCGGATGTTGCCGCTGCGCTCAAGATTTCGAAGCGCCTACTGAATCTGCACTTCTCGAAGACCTCGGCCAAATCCGTCCACGAGGAAATTCTGAAGACCCGTCTGCGGAATCTGGCCGCCCTTCTGATTCGACGCGACACGCCCATTCGGGAGGCGACGATCCAATGCGGCTTCAAGTCCGAGAATCACGCGAAGTTTGTTTTCAAGAAGAGGTTCGGCATGACCATGCGCGATTACCGCGACAAACCGAGGCGACGAAGCGAAGTTATCCTCCCGTGAGAACAGAAAGAGGGGTGCACGACCATTTGGTCCAGCCCCCCTCTTTCTGTTGCGCCATCAACGGCCGCCTCGCGGCACTCAGGCGAAGAGCTTGGCCAGTTTTTCAAGCTGGCGCACCTTCTCCTTGTTTTCCTCCAACTTCCGCCGCGCCTCGGCGACCACGGCCTCGGGCGCGTGAGCCACGAAGTTCTGATTGGCGAGCTTCGCCTCGGATGACTTGATGAACCCGGCGAGCTTTGCCTGTTCACCTGCAATGCGCTTTGATTCCGCCGCACGGTCGACAAGCCCCTCCAGCGAAAGATAAACCGTACCAAAGGCCGTCAGCTTCGACGGCATCGGCAGGTCGCTGCCGGCCGGAACGAATTCGACGGATTCGGCCCGCATCGCCTTCTTCAGCGTCTCGGCCTCACCTCTCGCCTTCTCGTCGTTCGTTGCGATTGTCACGCGAACGAATGTGGACGGCGGAACCTTGTATTCGGCCCGCAGGGCGCGAAGGGCCGTAATCGCCTCGCGCTTCTCGTTCACGAAGTCGTAGGTCGCGGCGGAAAGCCCCCAGGCCGTCTTTTCCGATTCCGTATAGCCGGTCGGGAACGCGGCACGCATAATCGACTCGCCCTCCTTCAGGTAGCCGAGCTGGTGTGCAACCTCCTCCGTCACAAACGGCATATACGGGTGCAACAAGCGAAGGGCCTTGTAGAAGACGTCCTTGAGAATGGCGAACGCAACGGCCTTATTGGGCGCGTCCTTCGCATACTCAACATACCAGTCGCAAATCTGCGTCCAGAAGTAGTCGTAAACGGCCAGCGCACCATCCTGAATACGGTACTGGGCGAGAATCTCACCCAGTCGACGGCAGGCAAGATCCGTCGCCCAGAGGATGTGCTTCTCGTCGGCGGTCAGGTCATTCGCCTTGAGCGCGTCAATCGACGGAACCGCGCCAAGCGCACTGAGGTTCATCTCAAGGAAGCGCGCCGCGTTCCAGATCTTCGTGCAGAAGTTGCGCCCGATTTCGAACTTTTCCTTGTTCACCTTCGTGTCGCAGTCGAGCGAGGTGATGAGGGCGATTGAGAAACGCAGGGCATCTGCCGAATACATGTCGATGAGTTCGAGCGGATCGAGCGAATTGCCGAGCGACTTCGACATCTTGCGTCCCTGCGCATCGCGCACGATGCCGTGGATGACGATGTTCTTGAACGGAGGCTTGCCCATGAAGTGAATGCCGGCCATCATCATGCGCGCGACCCAGAAGAAGATGATGTCCTGTGCCGTCACCAGGTCTGTCGTCGGATAGTAGTAGTCGAGTTCCTTCGTCTTCTCGGGCCAGCCAAGCGTGGAGAACGGCCAGAGCCACGAACTGAACCACGTGTCCAGCACATCCTCGTCCTGCTTCAGGTCCTTCAGCTCAAGCGATTCGCAGCCCGGAATTTGCCGCGCCTTCGCCAGAGCCTCCTCGGGCGTCGGGGCCACGACGAGCTTCGGCTCCTCACCTTCGGCGGACGGCAGGTAGTAGGCGGGGATGCGATGTCCCCACCACAACTGACGCGAAATGCACCAGTCCTGAATGTTCTCCATCCAGTTGAAGTAGATCTTCGACCACCGATCCGGGACAAAGCGGACGGAACCGTTCTTCACCGCCTCAATCGCAGGTTCGGCCAATGGTTTCATCTTCACGAACCACTGCTTTGAAAGGCGAGACTCGACCGTCTCATGGCAACGATAGCAGTGCCCGACCTGGTTGTCGATATCCTCGATGTGATCGAGGTAGCCATCGGCATCCAAGTCGGCGACAATCGCCTCGCGGCACTTGAAGCGATCCATGCCCGCATAGCGAGCGCCGGCAAGTTCGTTCATCGTGCCATCGCCATTCATGATGTTGATCTGCTCAAGATTGTGACGCTTGCCGACAAGGAAGTCATTCGGATCGTGCGCCGGCGTAATCTTGACGATGCCCGTGCCGAACTCCCGATCCACATAGTCGTCGGAGATCACGGGAATCTCGCGCCCCGTCAGCGGAAGGATGACATTCTTCCCGACGAGATGCGCATAGCGTTCGTCCTTCGGATTCACCGCGACGGCAGTATCGCCCGGCAAGGTCTCGGGACGCGTTGTCGCGATCATCACGTAGTCCACATACGGCTCGCCCTTCACGCCCTTGGCCGAACCGACGACGGGATAGCGCAAATACCAGAAATGGCCATGATTCGGCTCGTGTTCGACCTCGTCGTTCGCCAGGGCCGTACCACAGCGCGGACACCAGTTGACAATGTAGTTCCCCTTGTAGATGAGCCCTTCGTCGAACAACTGGGTGAAGACTTTTGCCACGGCCTTTGAGCAGCCCTCGTCAAAAGTAAAGCGTTCACGCTGCCAGTCGGTCGAGTTCCCCAGCATGCGTTGCTGGTGGACAATCGTGCCCCCGTACTGCTTCTTCCACTCCCAGACACGCTTGACGAACGCCTCGCGCCCAAGATCCTGGCGACGCTTGCCTTCCTTGCGCAGGGCCTTCTCGACTACATTCTGCGTGGCGATGCCTGCATGATCCGTACCAGGAAGCCAAAGAACATTGCGGCCCTGCATCCGATGCCAGCGCACGAGAATATCCTGAATCGTCTGGTTGAGCGCGTGCCCCATGTGAAGGATGCCCGTGACATTCGGGGGCGGGATAACGACCGAATACGGCTCGCCAGAACCCGGCTCGTCATGAAAACAGCCGCTCTTTTCCCAAATCGGATACCACTTGGCCTCTGCGGCCTTTGCGTCGTAATGCTTGTCCATCATAATGCGTTTCTACCTCTTGTCCGCATATTATACCATATTTGTCAGACACTCCCGAATCTGCCGCGCTCAAATTTCATTCTTCCGCAAAGGCCTTTGGGGAAGGTTGCCCCCCGAAACGAACGCACGATAAAACAAAGGCCGGGCAAATTGCCCGGCCTTTCGTATCAAGAGTCATGCGGAAAAAATCCGCACGCCTTGACGGCGCTTACTTCTTGAAGCTCTCCTCAACGGCGACGGCAACGGCGACGGTCGCGCCGACCATCGGGTTGTTGCCCATACCGATCAGGCCCATCATCTCGACGTGCGCCGGGACGGACGAGCTGCCCGCGAACTGGGCATCGGAGTGCATACGGCCCATGGTGTCGGTCATGCCGTAGGAGGAAGGACCCGCCGCCATGTTGTCGGGGTGAAGCGTACGGCCAGTACCACCGCCCGAAGCGACGGAGAAGTACTTCTTGCCATTCTCAACGCACCACTTCTTGTAGGTGCCTGCGACCGGATGCTGGAAGCGCGTCGGATTCGTCGAGTTGCCCGTGATGGACACGCCGACATTCTCAAGTTTCATGATCTCAACGCCTTCCGGCACATTATCGGCACCGTAGCACCGAACCGCCGCACGCGGACCGTCAGAGAACGCCTTCTCGGAGACGATCTTCACCTGCTCAAGCGCATTGTCAAACTCGGTCTTCACATAGGTGAAGCCGTTGATGCGGCTGATGATGTAGGCGGCGTCCTTGCCGAGACCATTCAGAATGACGCGGAGGTTCGTGCCGCGGACCTTGTTCGCGTTCAGCGCAATCTTGATTGCACCTTCCGCCGCGGCGAAGCTCTCGTGCCCCGCGAGGAAGCAGAAGCATTCCGTCGCATCGTCGAGGAGCATCGCGCCAAGGTTGCCGTGACCGAGACCGACCTTGCGGTTCTCGGCGACCGAACCCGGAACGCAGAATGACTGGAGGCCAATGCCGATTGCGGCAGCGGCATCCTTCGCCTTCTTGCAACCCTTCTTGATGGCAATCGCCGCGCCGACCGTGTAGGCCCACTTGGCGTTCTCGAAGCAAATCGGCTGGGTCTCTTCGACAATCTTGTAGGGGTCGATGCCCGCCTTGTCGCAGATTTCCTTACACTCGTCGATGGACGAGATGCCGTATTCCTTGAGGGTGGCGAGGATCTTGGCCTCGCGACGTTCGTAACCTTCAAACTGTGCCATTGTCAGATTCTCCTTTAGTCCTTGCGCGGGTCAATGTACTTGGCGGCACCGTCGAAGCGACCGTAATGCCCCTTCGCCTTTTCCCACGCCTCATTCGGGGAGAGGCCCTTCTTGATGAAGTCGGTCATCTTGCCGAACGAGACGAACTCGTAGCCGATGACTTCGTTGTTCTCGTCGAGCGCCATGCGCGTGCAATAGCCCTCGGTCATCTCAAGATAACGCGGACCTTTCGCCTTCGTCGCGTACATCGTACCGACCATCGAGCGGAGACCCTTGCCGAGATCCTCAAGGCCGGCACCAATCACGAGACCGCCCTCGGAGAAGGCGCTCTGGGTGCGACCGTAGACGATCTGGAGGAAGAGCTCGCGCATCGCCGTGTTGATGGCATCGCAGACGAGGTCGGTATTCAGGGCTTCGAGAATCGTCTTGCCGACGAGAATCTCGGAGGCCATCGCGGCGGAGTGCGTCATGCCCGAGCAGCCGATCGTCTCAACGAGGGCTTCCTCGATCACGCCGTTCTTCACGTTCAGCGAGAGCTTGCAAGCACCCTGCTGGGGAGCGCACCAGCCCACGCCATGCGTGTAGCCGCTGATGTCCTTGATTTCCTTCGCCTGCACCCACTTACCCTCTTCGGGAATCGGCGCGGGGCCATGATTGCACCCCTTCATAAGCGGGCACTGATGCTGTACCTCAGTCGAATAGACCATGTGTTTCTCCTTATGTATTGAAAACCAGTCGATTTCCGCGAAGGTTACTTCGTGATCTTGCGCCCCTGGACGCCGGCAGCCGTCGCCGCACCCGCATGGACGGGCTCGTGCGGACGGAGCGCACGGACGGCCTCACCGGCCTTCCACATCTCCGAGTCGTGCATATCCTGAAGCTTCTTCGCCATGAATTCCTTGTAGTCCGCACGGCCGGTATCGCGAATGACTTCCTTCGCTTCCTTCATCTGCTTGACGGACGCATAGAGCTTCTTGAAGACCGGCTCCGTCGCCTTGCGGAACATCGGACGCCACTTGAGCGCACCGTGCTGGGCCGTCTGCGAGCAGTTTGAATACATCCAGTCCATGCCATTCTCGTCCACCAGACGGGCCAGCGACTGCGTGAGTTCCTCGCACGTCTCGTTGAACGCCTCGGACGGCGTATGGCCGTTCGCACGGAGGGTGTAGTACTGAGCTTCCATCACGCCGCAGAGAGCACCCATCAGGATGCCGCGCTCGCCGACGAGGTCGCTCGTCACTTCCTTCTCAAACGTGGTCGGGAAGAGGTAGCCCGAACCGACGGCGATGCCAATCGCGAGCGTGAGCTCGTTCGCCTTGCCCGTCGCATCCTGCGCGACCGCGTAGGAGGAGTTGATGCCCGCACCGTTCAGGAAGTTGCGGCGCACGTTCGTGCCTGAACCCTTCGGGGCGACCATGATCACATCCACGTCCTTGCTGGGCTTCACGCCGGTCAGCTTCTGGTAGACATAGGCGAAGCCATGGCTGAAATAGAGGGCCTTGCCGGGGGTCATGTACTTCTCAATCTTCTTCCACACCTCACCGACCGAGCCATCGGACGTGAGCATCATGATGATATCGCCCTTCTCAGCGGCCTCTTCGATCGAGAACAGCGTCTCACCGGGAACCCAGCCGTCCTTGATTGCACGGCCCCAGCTGGAGTTCTTGCCCTTGCCCTTACGCTGGCCAACGATCACGTTGATCCCGTTGTCACGCATATTGAGAGCCTGCGCCGGGCCCTGAATGCCATAACCGAGAACCGCAACCGTACGGTTCTTAAGCACCTTCTGAGCCTTCTTCAGAGGGAACTCCTTGCGCGTTACAATATTTTCAACGGTATCACCGAACTTGATTTTCATGATCGTTATTCACTTTCTTCGCCCTTTGGCGATTTGAAACTCCTATTATTTTATCACATTTAGCCCCAAACCGACAAGGGGGCGGGCCTCAAAATTGCGTATTTTTCTCTTATTTTTCAGGCGTTGACTTGTCGACCATCGCACAGATGCAGCAGTCCGACCAGACATTTTCCGCCGTCTCAATCATATCGATAATCGTATAAATCGGAAGAATCACGCCGAGTATCATGAGGTTTCCACCAACGCCCGCCATCAGCGAAAGCGTCAGGAAGTAGCACCCCATCGGCACACCGGCGTTGCCGATGGCGCAGATGACGGCTACAACGCACCAGACCAACATGGTCGGCAGCGTCAGGGCAATGCCGCACTCGGGCGAGTTCTGCATCACGAAAAGAGAGGTGACAAGGATGAATGCCGCGCAACCGTTCATGTTAATTGTGCAGCAGAGCGGCAGGATGAACCGCGCAACCCATGGCTTTGCCTTCATGTTCTTCTCGGCCGTTGCAATGGTCACGGGCAGAGTCGCCGCCGAACTCTTCGTGAAGAGTGCCATCAGCAGAGCGGGCGACATCGCCCGCATGACGCGGTAGCCGTTGACGCCGCGCAAGTAGCAGATGAGCGGAAGAACGACGAAGAACTGGATGAGATTGCCGCCGAGGACAATGAGCACATACTTGCCGATCGAACCGACGACCACGCCGGCCGACATCTGGGAGGCCAACTGTGCCGCGAACGCCACGATGCCGACGGGCAACGCCCAAATAAGACCTTTAATCAGTCCGAAAAAGACTTCTTGGAGGCCGCAAAGGACGCGGTGCAACGCCCGCACGTTCTCGTTCGTCTTACCCAAAATGGCAATCGTAATACCAAGCCCCGCCGAAATGAGCACAATGGAGAGCACGTTCCCCGACAGGAATGGATTAATCAGGTTGTTCGGAATCGCGTTGAGAATGTGCCCGTAAACTGTATCCGGCATCTCAGCCATTCGAGAAATCGTCCCCTTCGCCGAATCGGAGACGGACGAAAGGACGTCTGCCGAGAGCTGGCCCGGCTGGATAAGCAGATAAAGCCCCAGCCCGACGAGCGCGGCGATGAAGGATGTCAGGACGGTAAATGTCAATGTCTTTGCAAAGATGCGGCCCATTTTCTTGCCTTCGCCAAGCGAGGCCAGTGCCGTCAGAATCGCCAGCGCAACCGTTGGAACGGCCACGAACTGGAAGCACCTCGTATAGGCCGAGGCGACAAAGTCCATAAAGGCGTTAAGTGCCCCATTGTTGAGGCAACCGAGGACTGCGCCCAGGATAAGCGCAGCCGTCCAAATGAGTGCTTGCTTGAATTTCATGATTTTCAGTCGTTTTCGTTTTGTCACGCGCCAATGCCGCAGGCACCTTTCCTCCTGTGCCCACGGCATCCGCGTCGCGACAAATTATACCACAAAACGGTAGGGCTTTTTCAATCCGATGACCAAATCAGCGCGAAATGACGCGGATTTCACACGGCTGAAGCGTCAGCGTCGTCTTCTTTCCCTTCATTTCGTAGGTGAAGGTACGGGCCTTGACGGTGTCCGCGTTCAGAAAGTAAACCTTGTTCGGGTAGACACCGTAGACAATGGCCTTTGGCGAGTCCGTGTCGGACGAAACGCCGGCAATCCGCACCGTCTGCTCAACGGCGCGGGCCAACCGATCGACCAGCCCCGTGTAGGCTTCACGCGCAACCTTGTCCTCGGACGGGAACGTACGCGCAGTAAAGAGGAAGTAGCGGCCCTTCCCGAACTTCTTTTCAACATACTCACCGGGTTTGCCCTCCGGCGGCAGGAAGTCGAACGGCGCGAGCAGGTCCTTGTCCGTGTAGTTCTTGAAATCGCGGTCGATGCGGGTCGTCAGCTCAGGACGCGACAGCACAAGCGTTCCGCCCCCCCGTACATACCGTTCAAGGACATCCTTCACGTGGGGCGTCATCGTATTCCATCCGCCGAAGGCCAGCAGGTCGTAGCGGCGCAAGTCCGCGACAGTCGACTCGTCGTCCACCTGCATGACATCCACCTGCCCATAGGGCGTGCCGCCAATCCACGTGTTCCTGAACGGTGCCATCAGTTCGGGAGGACGGGGGAAGAACAGGTCCTCCATCATCGCCTGGGACCCTTCGGGCGCACCATATTTCCAAAGCGCGGCATTTGTCTCGGCGTTGTCGTGCTGGCTCCAGACGGTGAAGCCGCCATACTGGCCGAGGTAGCCGTCGAGATTGCCGAGGGCCATGGCGATGCGCGTTTCGGGTGTCCCCTCATCGCGAGGATTAGCCTTCACCCAGTCGTAGAACTTCTTGGTGATGTCTCGGTAGTTCTTGGCCACAAATCCGTCATACCCCTCCTCGCGGCGTTCATCGGCGGGCTGTCCGGGCGTGTCGGACGTGTACTTCCAGGCCTGTTTGCCCTGAGCACCGGACTCCAGCACGATGATGGACGTGCCGAAGATGTATTCCTGAAGAAAGCCGACGAGACAGGAATCGTACTTCTGCTTCGTGCGATAGGGAATCGCGCATGTCTGCCACTCGTGCGCATTCCAGGCGCACCAGTACTCGGGACGCCACTTGCGCGCCGCACCACGCGCCTCGGCAGATGTGTGGGCAATGTTCTGTGCGCCGATGGCCCACTGCTCGTTGCAGATGAAGTCGATGCCACCGGCCAACTCGTAGCAGGCCAGTGCCGCGCCGCACGTTGAGAACATCCACGGAAAACGCGCCATCCATCCGAAGCCCGCATTCGCGATGAAGCGGTTCACGAACTTGTCCTTGGCCGTCTGAAGGTCGACGTTCATCGGAATGCCGCAGTTCGACCGCCCCTGGTACATGAAACTCGCATACTCGCCCGCGTTGTTGCCAAGGTAGCGGTTCTCGTAGGTGTCGGCGAGTTTCGCGTTGAGATCGGGACTCGGCGGCGCATAAATGCTCATGGACCACATCTTTCGATCCTTTGCAATCTTCGCCCAGCGCTCGCGTTTTTCCTGCGGCCATGCGTCCGGCAGCGTCTTCCAGATGGTCTTCCAACCGACGTAGAGGTTGCAGAGATCCTGCTCGAACACATCCTCCGCCAAGTCAAGCGCATCCCCATATCCCGTCTGGCCGACCAGCACGAGGTCGTTCGGCGCGGGCGGCTTCACCACACCTTCGGGACGGCGAACCGTGATGTTCGTGCTGCAGATGTCGCCATGCACGTCCCGCACCGCCGCCGTCACAACCCACGGTCCCTTCCCCTCGGGGAAGCGCCGACGGAAGATCGTATCCCCGACCTTGGCCTTCTCGTACTTGACGGACGACTCCCTGTCGGGATTCGGATAGCGTACGCGGAAGTCGGCCACGCTCTCCTTGAAGTTGTCGGCCGAAATCCAGTAGCTCCGTCCCGTGCGATCGTACTTCACGTCAAACGTGTAGCGGGCCGGCAGCTTGATGCCAATGGGTGCATCGCGGCGAATCTTCACGACGGCATCCTTCCCCTTCTCAAGGGTGGACTCATCAAAGGTGATGCCCTTGGCGACTTTAATCTCGACCTTCGCCCCCGGGGCTACTTTCACGAGTCCCGGCTCAAGCTTCGCATCCCAGAAGAGCGTCACCGTGCCGCCTTCAAGAATGACCTCGACCTGGCATTTCTTGCCATTGATTGCAACGGGGCCACCAAGGTAGAGTTCGGCACCGGGACGGACGCGGACGGTTAGCCGATGTCCCCACTTGGCATCGGCGACATTGATGCCGCGCAGCAGAACGGCCCGCCCGGAAATGTCCCAGAGGTTATCTTTCATGCCGCCACTCAGGTAGAGCTTCGAGATGTCGGCCGACCATTCCGCCTGAGCGGGAACGACGACCCGCGTATGGTCGTGCCCCCACTCGTTGCCTTCCATCACCAGCCGGGCACCCGGCGAAAGCGTGAAGACCCGCGTACCAGCATCACCAAGCCCCGACCCGATGTAGCACCCGCGAGCAAAACGCAGTTCCGCCTTTGGACCGATGTCAATCTTTCCGCCGTGCACGGCAACGCTCTCGGTGAAGACGAGCGTCCCGTTCTGCACCGCGAGGGCCTGTCCATTCCACTTGTTCTGCTTCCAGGTCTTGACGGCTCGCGACTTGCCGCCGAGGTCGATGGAAATGTTCTCCTCATCGGTGAACTGGTCGCCGCGATCGCTGACCGAGGCCGCCGAAAGCCCCAGCGCAAGTCCGATGATTCCACAGAAGAATGCAAGTCGCTTCATACCTGACCTCACTTGATTGTAATCTTTCCGAGACGATTGGCCCGCAAGGCAGGCTCCCACATGCCCGCATTGGCAAAGCGCACGGCGCGGCGCGGCATTTCGCCGGTCGTCACCTCATCTGCACAGGGCATCGACACGCGCACGTAGACCATGTAGTCACCCGCCTCCGTCGGCCAGCCCGTGAGCGGGAATCCGACGAGCTTGGAGCTTCCGCCGGGGATCACGAGATCGGCCGTCGTCGGATAGGCACTCGTCCGTTCGGCCAGCGTCTGGGGCAGAAGTGTTCCGAGAGCCGTCGTCTTCCGCTGGACATTCGCCGCTTCGCGAACCCAGAGGATTTCGGCCCGAAGCGGCAGGAGCGGTTGTCCAAAGCCCGTGTTCTCAAGTTTCAGGGCAACCAGCGGGCCCGCGGCGGACTTGGACTTCTTGGCCGACGGCTTGAGGCCCGCACGGCTGAGCGCAATGGGGAGCCGCGCACTCCGCACGACGAATCGGTAGCCCATGTGGTCGCGGACGAACTTGTTCATGTTTGTCCCGTCGTATTCCGCGAGGTTGGGCATCTTCGCCCAGGCGTAGACGTTCGTCCGAAAGGTCAGGTCGTTCGTCAGGAAGTCCGCAAGCGTATGGCCGCGCTCGCCAAGATTGCGCAAGTAGGTGAGATGCGTCTCGTACCATTCCTTGACGATATTCCACTGGTCGGGCTGGAAGACTTTCATGTTCTTCTCAAGCCAGTCGCGGCCGATGTAGGCCATTTCGCCGCCATAGGGCGCATTCGGATTTGCCGCGAGAAGCGTCACGCCGCGCTCGCGGATGAAGTCACCGGCCCAGGTGCCATAGTCCCACCACGTGCCAAGATAACCGTCGTTGTACATCCCAAGTCGCTTGAGATAGGAATCCTTGAACGGAATCTTCCCGAGAAGTTCCTCCGTCTTCGTGCCCGCAAGCTTGTTGTAGTAGTTCGGGGCGCGAACCAGCACCGGAATGCGCGGACCGAGATTGTCAATGTAGGTCTTCAGGATGCGGTTCATGTACTCCGCCCCGCAGTATTCCGAGGAATGCATCTCGCCCCATGGGCCGGCAATGCCCGCCTCAACGGCGACGACCACGTCGTCAAAGTCGGCAAGAATCTTCGACAGCGTCGCCACGTGGCCAAGCAAGATGTTGAAGTCCGACGGCTCGCACCCCGGATACTCGCTCCACGTGTAGCCGAGGCGGACGATGAGAGTTCCGCCCTTCTGCCGCGTCTCTGTCAGAAAACGACGCACATCCGCCGTCATCTCGGCCGTCAGGGGAATGTCCTTGCCGCCGACGCGTGCGTCGGGCGGACGCTTCCCGTTCTGCTCACGGCCACCCGAGAAGCGGCTCAGTTCCCAAAGCGACGAGTGGAAGCCTTCTCCGCCGTGCCAGTTCGGCAAGCCCTCCGGCTTGAATGTCGTCCATCCGCCGCCTGCCGAACCCGTGGCCGGATTGGCAAACGATTCCGCACCATCCACATAGGGGATGTCCGGCTTGGCGTATGCCTCGGTCGCCGCCGAAGCGAGCAAAGTCGAAAGGCGAATGATGAGGGCGAACAGCAACATGATGGGCAGACAGGATTTCTTCATTTTATTTCTTGTACATGAGAGGGGAGAATTGATTCAATCAGACATTTAGCGGAAGAACCGCCAGACGCCAGATGCGTCACGCCAATTTCATCGCTTCCCATAAACAAACTTCCAAAGTGGAGTTATTTTACCAAAAGACGGGGTCACCCGTCAACCGCTTGCGCGTGGCCGCAGTTTGTCCGCAGTTTGCCATAATAGTGTGCACCCAACCAAAGAAGGGCTCAGATCTTGGCATAGCCCGTTTGCCAAATACTGT
>CAKTUI010000046.1 GCA_934621385.1 uncultured Kiritimatiellota bacterium | reverse complement strand
AGCCCGTCGGTGAATATAACGGCGCGGCGGATGCCCGCACCGGACACAACCCCTCGGAACCCTTGCCAACCCCTCACGGGAGGCGGCGACTCTCGCGGTGGGGCCAATCTAAAAACCCGCAGAGTCCTCAGGCGTCGACCCCCCTCTCAAAAGAACCTATCAGGGTCAACGCCCGGCAGTATACAGAATCCCCCTCTCGCCTGTCAACGGTGGGAACGGGCAGCGCGGCGGAATGTTTGCGAAAATGGCCGCGAAACACACGGAATGCGCGGAAAATAAAATTTGCGCATAATCCCATAACCGCCCCGTGCGCGGCAAAAAGAGCCCCGCCGCGCCATTCATGGGCGTTGTCGGACGAAGATCCGCTACTTCCGCGGCGGCGGCTCGTGGCGCACGATTTCGGCCGTTTCGAGGTAGATGACGTCCTCGGCGATGTTCGTGGCGATGTCGCCAAGGCGTTCAAGGCAGCGCGAAACGGTGAGTGCGTTGAGGTAGTAGCCGGCTTCGGACGGTGTTGCGAGGATGCCGGCCGTGGCGCGGGCATAGCTCTGCCGATGGATGGAGTCCAGCTCGTCATCCGCCGCGATGATGTCGCGGGCGGACGCAGTATCCCCCTTGGCGAGCGAACGGAGGGCGCTGGAGAACATCTGCGTGGCGAGGCGGCCCATGGCGGCGAAGTCCCACCGTTCGCGGACCTTGAAGTGCCGCGAATCGCCGACGCGGTCGGCGATGTTGACGGCGAGATCGCCCGCCCGCTCAATTTCGCCATTCGCCTTGAGGATGGTGATGACGCGCCGCAGGTCCGTCGCCACGGGCTGGTAGAGTGCAAGAATGTCGAGGCAGCGTTCCTCGATGACATTTTCGGCGAGGTCAATCGCCGTGTCGCCGAGAACGACCGTCTCGGCGAGCGCCGGATCGTCCTGTTCCATGGCGCGGACGGCGGACTTGACGGCCGTCTCGCTGCGGATGGCGTTTTCCTCAATCAGCTGTTCAAGTGCCGCGAGGGCCTTTTCAAAGTGGACTTTCATTGTCATATTAGCCGAACCTCCCGGAGACATAGTCCTCCGTTTGCTTGTTGCGTGGATTGGTGAAGATTTCCTTTGTCGGGCCGACCTCGACGATGCGCCCCTTGTAGAAGAAGGCGGTCGTATCCGAAATGCGCGAGGCCTGCTGCATGTTGTGGGTGACGATGACGATGGTGAAGCGCCGACGGAGGTGGTCCATGAGTTCCTCAATCTTGAGCGTGCCGACGGGGTCGATGGCGCTCGTCGGCTCGTCCATGAGGAGGACTTCCGGTTCGGCGGCGATGGCGCGGGCGATGCAGAGCCGTTGCTGCTGTCCGCCCGAGAGGGCGGTTCCGGGGGCGTTGAGCTTGTCCTTGACCTCGTCCCAAAGTGCCGCGCCCTGCAGGGCCTCCTCCACACGGGTACGGATTTCGCTGCGGCTCATCTTGAAGTGAAGGCGCAGGGGATAGGCGACGTTGTCGAAGACGCTCATGGGGAAGGGCGTTGGCTTCTGGAAGATCATGCCGACGCGGCGGCGCAGGGCGAGCAGGTCGACATCCGGGTCGAGGATGTTCTTTCCGTCGAGAATGACCTCTCCCTCGGCGCGTTGTCCGCGATGGAGTTCGTAGATGCGGTTGTAGATGCGCAGGTGCGTGGACTTGCCGCAGCCCGACGGGCCGATGACGGCGGTAATTCGATTGGCCTCGATGGCGAGGTCGTTGTCGAAGAGTGCCTGGTGGTCGCCGTAGAAGAAGTTCAGTCCACGGGTGATGATCTTGAACTTCTTGGGCGGTGGTGGTGTCTCGTAGATTTGCTTTTCCATTGAAATATCCTTCAGTTGATTAGGTTTTGTTGCCCTTGCGTGTGCGCAGGACCAGCGCACGGATGCCGACGTTCAGCAGCAGGATGGCGCTGGCGACGACAAGTGCCGCGCTCCAGCCGATGCGGTGCATCTCCTCGAAGGGGGAGTCCATCGTGTAGTTGGTGATGAGGACGGGTGCGGAGGGTGTCGGGCCGGTGAAGTAGTTCGTGGGCCAGGTGTCGGCGAAGAGGGCGGTGAAGAGCAGCGGGGCCGTTTCGCCCGAGACGCGGGCGACGGCGAGAAGGATGCCTGTCAGCATGCCGCTTCGTGCGGCGCGGCAGATGATGCCCAGCGTGGTGCGGGTGCGCGTCGCGCCGAGGGCGAGCCCCGATTCGCGCAAGGTGTCGGGAACGCCCGTCAGCTGGTCCTCGGTCGTCCGAACGACGACTGGGAACATCAGGATGGCGAGGGCCACGGAACCGGCGAAGCCGGAGAAGTGGCCGGTCGTGGCGACGAGCAGGCCGTAGACGAAGAGACCGACGATGACGCTGGGAATGCCCATCATCACGTTCACGGTGAAGCGTGCGGCGGAAGCGAAGCGTCCCGTCCGCCCGAATTCGGCGAGCCAGATGCCGGCGGCGAGGGCCGGAGGGATGGCGAGAACTGCCGCGCCGCCCGTGATGAGCAGTGTGCCGAGAAGGGCGTTCGCGATGCCGCCCGCCACTTCGCCGTAGGGCTTGGAGGCGTGGGTCAGCAGGTCAAGCGAGAGGGCGGGTGCCCCTTCGCGGACAATGGTCCACAGGATCCACGCCATCAGCACGAGGGCGAGGAGCGTGGCGAACGCGGCGAAGACGCGCATGAGCGCATCCGTCGCCTTGCGAAATGTCGGGGGTCGTAGTTGCATGATAAGACCTATTTCCTTTCCCGAATGAGCCGCTGGGTGACGACCTGGATGATGAGTTCGAGGACGAGCAGGATGGCGCCGAGTCCGAAGAGGGCACTGCGATGCAGGCCGTCCGCCTCGGCAAAGTCGTTGGCGAGGGTCGCGGCGATGGTGGTGCACCCGTCGAAGAGTCCCGTCGGGATGGCATTCACGCCGCCGCAGACGAAGAGCACGGCCATGGTTTCGCCGAGGGCGCGGCCGAGTCCGATGAGAATGCCGCCGATGAGGCCGCGCCGCTGGGCGCGGACGATGACGTGCCAGACGGCCTCCCAGCGTGTGCAACCGACACCGAGCGCCGACTCGGCGAGGGCCACGGGAGCCTGGGCCAGCACATCGCGCATGACGGCCGAAATGTAAGGGAGAACCATCAGGGTGAGCACGAGTGCCGAAGCGAGGAGTCCGAAGCCGGTCGTCTCGAATCCGCAGGCGGCGAGCAATTCCTGAAGGTGAGGGCAGAGGACGAAGAGTCCCCACATCCCGTAGATGACGCTGGGAATCGCCGCAAGCAGGTCAAGCGCGTGTGCGAGGGGTCCCTTGGCCCACGGGGGCGCATCATTGACGAAGAGCGCGGCGGCGAAGGCGAGCGGCACGGCGAGCAGGAGGGCGAGGGCCGTCGTCGCCAATGTGCCGACGATGGCCCCGGCCGCCCCGAACGTGCCCGCCGCGGGATCCCAGTCGGAGGTAAAGAGGAACTTCAGGCCCTCCGCCTTCCAGATGTCCGCCGAGGCGAAACCGAGTTCGCCGAAGAGGACGATGGAGGTCAAAAGCCCTGCGGAAACGCCCGCAAGGCAGAGGGACCTGAATACCGTATCCGTTGAAATCTTCACGTCTTTAACCGTGGATTTGCTTACTTCGCAACGGGGATGTAGTGCAGCTGACGGGCCGTTTCGCCGCCGTGGGCGAAGCACCAGTCGAAGTAGGCCTGAAGCGCGGCCTTCTTCTCGGCGGACGCGTCCTTGCGCGTCAGGATGTAGGTCTTGCCGAGGATGGGCCATTCGTCGGCGGACGGCTCCGTCGTGCGGCCGTTGACGGCAAGGCGGGCGACGGACAGCCTGGACTCAAGTGCGAACGTATACTCGGTGTAGCCGATCGCGCCCTTGATTCGGCGGACATTGTTGCAGACGCCGGGGTTCTTCTGTCCGGCGATGCCGCACGGCCACTTCAGCTGCGTCGCCGCGCCGTAGCGGGCCTTCCATTCGGTCGAAACGGACGAAAGGTAGGTCGTGAAGATGTGTGTCGTGCCGGAGCCGTCGCCACGGTGTACGACCGTAATCTTCAGGTCGGGCAGGGTGAGCGTCGGGTTCAGCTTGGCAAGACGGGCGTCGTTCCAGCGCGTAATCTTGCCGAGATAGATGTCGGCAAGCGTCTCACCGTCAAGAACTAGGGCACCGTTCGCCACGCCGGGCAGGTTGACGGCGGGGACGACGGCACCCGAAACCATATGGAACTGGACGAGGCCGGCCGTTGCGCAGTCTTCCGCCGAAAGGGGCGCATCCGTTCCGGCGAAGTCGATTGTGCCAGACTTGATCTGGCTGATGCCCGCCGACGAGCCGACGGACTGGTAGTTGACCTTCGCGCCCTGTTCGGACTGCGTGTAGGCGTAGCACCACTTCTGGTAGAGGGGTGCGGGGAAGCTGCCGCCTGCGCCGTTGAGTTCAATCCGATCTGCCGCGAGGGTCGCAACGGAGAGCGCGGCGCTTCCAATCGCAACGAGTGTTGACTTGATGTTCTTCTTCATTTTTCTTCTCTTTCTCTTTTGTCTTGTTGTTATGCCCCATAGTATGGGGTTTGTTTGTCAGGATCTAATGTTGTATGTGTGAGGATTCCGTTAGAAGTTCCAGGCGACCTCGACGCGCCCGAAGAGGGCGGGATTGTCGGAGTCGTTGCCGAAATAGTCACCCTTGCCGAAGTATTCGCCCTGGCAGGCGATCTTTCCGCCGCGCAGAAGGTCGATACCGAAGAGCTTGTCGGGCTTGATTTCGTAGCGAATCTGAGCGTAAGTGCCGCGGAAGGAGCCAGCATCGTCCTCCTTGACGGCGGTGAACATCGGGCCGATCTGGAACTTGGCCGACGAGAAGTCGCCGATGGAGCAGGCGAACGCGATGTGCGGATAGACGAGGTTCGTGTAGTTGTACTTGGTGTACATGGGGGCGATGGATTCGCCGAGTCCCGTCTCGCGGTTGAAGACGGCGTGCCAGGCGTGTTCGCCGCGCTCGCCGTCGGAGTCGCCCGAAAGAATCCAGCACGCGCCGGTAACCTTCGGCTTGCCGGTGAGTTTGGGCGCATACGTGAGGCCGCCGTAGGCCTGGCCCGCGAGAAGGTTGTGCGAGCCGACCTGACCGGCGAGTTCGATTTCGCCGCTCACCGTGTCGCTGAGGCGGGGCAGGAGGCGCAGGCCCATCGTGTGCGTGTCGGCCCGCCCGCCTTCGCGGCGGTATTTGGAGTTCCTGTTGCGGAACTCGGCCTTCGCCACATAGTAGGCGTCATAGCCGAAGTCCTCGCTCGTCCGATCCTGCCAGTAGAGGCCGGCACCGAACTCGTCCTGCCAGTAGCCCGTGGTGTCGTAGACCTGGGGATCTTTTCCGTTCGCGTGCTCCTTGCCGATCGTTGGCATCCAGTCCTTCTTGCTCTGGTAGAGTGCGAAGGCATCGAGGCTGCGCTTCTCGTCCGCGTGCCAGGTCAGGCGAATCGCGTCGAAGTAGGCGGAGCGAGAACCGTCGCCGCCCGTGCCGTCCGAAATAATCCGCTTTGCGCCGAAGGCCATGTCCTGACGGCCGACGCGCAGGTCGAGCACATCCCAGAGGTTCCGCGCCGTGAAGTGGAGGTTGTCAATGAACAGCACGTCCGGCCAACGCTGCTTGGAGGAGCTGGCGGCCGGACGATGGTAGTAGCGGAACTCATCGGCGATGCGCAGGTAGAGGCCGAAGTCCTCGTACTGGGCGAGCATCCAGGGACGAATCCGAACACGAGCGTAGTCAGAGCCTTCCGATTCGCCGCGAGAGGAGGTCGGCAGGTTGTCCGTGCCGTCATACCGCAGGCGCAGGTCAACCCCGGCCTTGAAGGCGAGGTTGGTGTTCGAGTTGGCGTTGGTTGCGAACGCGGCGCATACGATGAGGGGGATGATGTATCGTTTTCTTGTTTTCATTTCTTGTTCTTCCTTTGTTTACTTTTCTTTTCTCTTTCCTATTTCTCTCTTGACGGTACACAGTATGCGATTTTGCTGTCAGCGCAGAATGAGGGGCGTGTTAGTTTTCGGTTAAATCGTCCGGGTTCGACACGTGGCTGAAAAGCCGGGCGCATCCCCTCGTCAAGTACGGCCCGATTGGGTCGAGGGGAATATGCTATAATATGAGGAAATAAGGATATAGAAGGAAAATAGAGATGAGTCTTGCAGTCGGTATTGTCGGTCTTCCAAACGTTGGTAAGTCGACGCTTTTCAATGCACTGACGAAAAAACAGCAGGCGGCAGCCGAAAACTATCCGTTTTGCACGATTGAGCCGAATACGGCGGTCGTTGAGGTGAATGACGCCCGGCTTGAGAATTTGGCAAAGATCGTCTCGCCCCAGCAGATTATCCGGGCGACGGTCGACTTTACCGACATCGCCGGACTCGTGAAGGGCGCGTCGAAGGGTGAGGGCCTCGGGAACAAGTTCCTTGCGAACATTCGTGAATGTGACGCGATTCTGCATGTTGTGCGCTGTTTTGAGAATGACGACATCATCCATGTGCAGGAGGGCGGCAACAAGTCCGCGCCGATTGATCCCGTGGGAGATGCCGAGGTGATTGAGACGGAACTCATCTTGGCTGATATGGAGCAGTTGCAGAAGCGGTACGATCGCATCAAGAAGGAGGCGCAGGCGAAGCCGGCGATGCGCCCCGAGGCGGAGGCCTGCGCGGCACTTCTGAAGCACCTTGAGGAGGGCAATCCCGTGCGCTCGTTTCCGCGCAAGGAGGACGATGCGATTCTGCCGGTTCTGCGTGAACTTCACTTCCTCACCGACAAGAAGGTCATCTACTGTGCGAATGTGGCGGATGACAATGTGACGGGCGAGGGCAATCCCCATGTCGCCGCGCTGAAGGACTATGCGGCGAAGCAGGGCTGTGAGCTGGTCGTCATCTGTGCGCAGATGGAGGCTGACCTGGCGGGACTGACGCCTGAGGAGGCGGCCGAGTTCCTGCAGAGCTACGATCTGACCGAGAGTTCGCTCGATCGGACGATTAAGCTCGCCTACCATACGCTTGGGCTTGCGAGCTACTTCACGGCCGGACCGAAGGAGGTGCGGGCTTGGACGTTCCATCGCGGCTGGAAGGCCCCGAAGTGCGCGGGCGTGATTCACACCGACTTTGAGAAGGGCTTCATCCGTGCCGAGGTCATCGCTTATGAGGACTACATTGCGCACAATGGTGTTGCCGGTGCGCGTGCGGCTGGCGCATTGCGTCCAGAAGGCAAGGAATACGAGATGAAGGACGGCGACGTCGTCGAGTTCCTGTTCAACTAACAATAAGGAGAAATGGGCCATGCAAATCCGACAGATATCCATCTTCCTTGAGAATCGGCCGGGGCAGCTTTCGCAGATTTGCCGCGACCTTGCGAACGTCAATGTCAACATTGCGACGCTCAGTCTTGCGGATACGAGCGATTTTGGCATTGTGCGCATGATTGTGGACGACCACGAACTGGCGCGGGACGTGCTGACCGATTGCGGGCACGTGGTCAATGTCAGCAAGGTGGTGGCCGTTTGCGTACCAGATCGTCCGGGCGGAATGGCGGGTGTGATGACGGTCCTTGACGCGGCGGGCGTGAACATTACGTACAGTTATGCGTTCGCCTTCCACAAGGGCGAGAAGGCCGTTCTGGTATTTCGTTTCGATGACAACAAGAAGGCGGAGGCCGCGTTGGCTGAAGCCGGGTACACGACCTTGACTGAGACCGAGGTGATGGAGGCGAGCAAATGACATATGTATCAACGCGCAAGGGGTTCGAGGCGACGAGTGCCGAGAGCGTTTTTCAGGGTCTTGCGCCGGATGGCGGACTTTACGTGCCGCGGATGACCGGGGTTCAGCCGGGTGACATTTCGGGACTGACGACGCTTGCGGCGAGTGAGTCCTATGTGCTGGGCAAGCTGTTTGACGATTTGCCGCAGGCGGTTCGGCAGGCGGCGATTGACCGCTTGCTCTCGCGTTTTCCCTCGGAGGATCCGATTCCGCTGGTCGAGAAGGACGGCCTCCATATCCTTGAACTCTTCCACGGTCGGACGGGGGCGTTCAAGGATGTCGCGCTTTCGATGCTGCCTGTTCTGATGAAGCACGCGGCGGGCGGGCGGCGCGTCCTGGTGCTGACGGCCACGAGCGGCGACACGGGTTCTGCCGCGATGCAGGGGTTCGCCGGTGTCGAGGGTACGGAAATAGAGGTCTTCTATCCGGCGACGGGCACATCGCGCATCCAGCGCCTTCAGATGACGACGCCGAGCGAGGCGAATGTCCACGCGGTGGCCATTCGCGGCAACTTTGACGACGCCCAGGCGGCGGTGAAGCGCATCTTCGCCGATGCGGCGATGAATGCCCAGGCGGCCGAGCACGGCATTACGCTCTCCAGCGCGAACTCAATCAATACGGGTCGTCTGATTCCACAGGTCGCCTATTACATCCTTTCGGCGGCGCGGCTGGGTCGTGCGTTTGACGTGGTGGTTCCGAGCGGCAACTTCGGTAACATTCTCGCGGCCTACTATGCCAAGCTCCTCGGTGCGCCGATTCGTCATTTCGTGTGCGCCTCGAATGTGAATGACGTGCTCGCCCGCTTTGTTCAGACGGGCGTCTACGATCCAGGCGAGACGTTCACCGTCACCAATTCGCCCTCCATGGACATCCGCAAGAGCTCGAATGTCGAGCGTCTCCTGTGGCTGATCAACGGCGGACTGGAAGGGGACGAGGCGGCGGCGTGCGCCGAGACGGCGCGGCTGATGAACGACCTCGCGACGAAGGGCTGCTACGAGTTGTCCGCCGCCGCGAAGGCGAAACTTCTGGCCGACTTCTCGGGTGGCGTTGCCACGCCGGAGGAGACGGAGGCCGAAATGCGTCGGATGCGCGAGGCCTGCGGCTACTTGCTGGATCCGCATACGGCGGTCGCGACGTGCGTCGCCCGCAAGCTCGGCTACCCGAAGGACGGCGTTCCTGTTGTCATCGCGGCAACGGCGACGCCCTACAAGTTCCCCGAAACCTGCCGCTGTGCGTTTGGCGAGGATCTTCTCACCGATCCACCGCCGAGTTTCCGGAATCTCGAACGCCTGCCGATTGCGCAGACGAAGATTGTTGACATTGATGGAATTGATGGTGCAGTAAAGGAACTCTTCTAATGAAGCGACTCGTACTTGGTTTTACCGCGTTGGTGGCGGCTTCGTCCCTTTTCGCCGCTGAGCAGACGGCGGAGGATGCGTTTATCGGCAATCTCATCTCGCGGATGACGCTGGACGAGAAAATCGGGCAGATGATTCAGACGAGTGCCAAGCTCAGCACGGGTGCTCTCGCGCAGGACAGTAGCGACCGTCCGGTTGACGCGGACTTCCTCGCCCGCGTGAAGCGCGGCGAAATCGGCTCAATTCTCGGTGCCGCCGGCATCCCGAACTACAACGCGTTGCAGAAAGCCGCGACGGAATCGCGCCTTGGCATTCCGCTGACGGTCGGCAACGACATGATTCACGGGTGTCTGACGCAGTTCCCGATTCCCCTCGGGCTTTCGGCTTCCTGGGATGAGGCGGCGTGGTATCGCGTGGGTGAGGTCATTGCCCGCGAGACACCGCTCAAGGGTTGCAACTGGACCTTTACGCCGATGGTGGATATTCCGCGTGATGCCCGTTGGGGACGCATTGCGGAATCGGCCGGACAGGATCCGCTCGTCGCCTCGCTCTACAGCGCGGCAATGGTGAAGGGCATCCAGTCCGCCCCCGTTGCCGGCGGCACGTTCGTTGCGGCCTGTCTCAAGCACTTCGTCGGCTATGGTGCCGCCTCGGGCGGTCGCGATTACAACGAGGTCGAGATGGCCGAGGGTACGCTGCGCGACATCTACCTGCCGCCGTTCAAGGCTGGCGTTGACGCGGGTGCACTGTCGGTGATGCCGGCCTTCCACTCGTTCAATGGCATTCCCTGCTCGATGAACAAGTTCCTCCTGACGGATATCTTGCGCCACGAGTTTGGGTTCACCGGCACGACGATTTCGGACTGGGGGGCGGTTGACGAGTGCTCGAAGATTGGGCACGGTCTGTCGAGTTCGGATGAGCGCACGGCGGCCATGGCCGTTAACGCCGGTATGGACCAGGAAATGATGCGCGGTGCCTATGAGCGCGGCCTGAAGAAGGCTGTTGAGACTGGGCGCGTTTCGCAGGAGATGATGAATACGCGTGTTGCGAACATCCTGCGCATGAAGTATCGGATGGGTCTCTTCAAGAATCCGTTCATCGACGAGGCTGCGAATCGTGTGGGTGTCGACAGCGAGCGTTTCCTCGTCGATGCACGTGACATTGCGCGCAAGACCATTGTTCTTCTGAAGAATGAGAAGAATGTCCTTCCTCTTAAGAAAGGGGTGAAGGTCGCGCTGATTGGCGACATCGCGGCGAATGCGAACGAGATGCGCGGCACATGGTCCTGGTATTTCGAGAATGTGCGTAACGCCTCCCTCCTTGAGGGACTCAAGGCTGATGGAGTGGATGTCTCCTATTCGTCGTGCTACACGCTGACGGGCCGTTGCGACCGTGCGGCGATTCAGACGGCGGTCAAGGATGCCGATGTCGTCGTGGCGGCCTTCGGTGAGTACTACTACATGAATGGCGAGAACACGTCAAAGACCTACCTTGGGCTGACGGGGGAGCAGTTGGTTGCGGCCGAGACGGTCAAGGCGGCGGGCAAGCCGCTGGTGGCCGTTCTCTTCAACGGTCGTCCGATGGCGATTCCCGAACTGACGGGACTTGCCGACGCGCTCGTCGAGGCGTGGAACCCCGGCAGCTGCGGCGGCTGGGCGGTTGCCGACATCCTGACGGGGGCGTTCAATCCCTCCGCCCGCCTGACGGTGGACTTCCCCCGCACGACGGGGCAGTGCCCGATTTACTACAATCGTACGAGCACCGGGCGGCCTCACGTGCCGGGATTGCCGTGGGTGACGCGCTACATCGACTCGGAATGGTCGCCGCTCTTCCCGTTTGGCTTCGGCCTTTCCTACACGACCTATGCGTATGCAAACGAGCGTGTGGAGAAGACGGCGGACGGTTATCGCTTTACGGTTGACGTGACGAATACGGGAAGCGTCGAGGGACTTGAGACGGTCCAGCTCTACCTGCACCAGCAGGAGGCTCAGGCGACCCGCCCCGTGCGCGAACTCAAGGGCTTCGCCCGCGTCAACCTCAAGCCGGGTGAGACGAAGGCCGTGTCCATTTCGATGAAGAAGGATGCCCTGGCCTACCACCTCGGCTCCACTCGTCTGCTGGAGAACGGCCTCTACGACTGGTGGCTGGCTTCGGACTCGCTGTCCGGCGTGAAGCATGAATTGCTCGTTGACTGAGAGCCAATCGGGCGTGTCGAATAATCGATAAGAAGGAGATTGAAGATGAAGAAGGCGATTGTGAACGGACAGGAGATTTCGGGCGAGGCGGTCGGATTCGAGTTGGATCGGCTTGTCCGCTTCTACATGGGGCACGGCATGACCCCCGATGAGGTGAAGAAGAACCTGCCCAAGCTTGAGGAACGCGCCCTTGAACAGGCCATCGGGGCCAAGTTGCTCCTGGATCGTGCGGCCCAGCTTGAGTTGCCGGTTTCGGCCTCTGACATTGATGCCGAAGTGCAGAAGGTCGTCACGCAGGTCGGCGGCGAAGAGAACTACAAGAAGGCGCTCGCCGCACAACACGTGACGGAGACCGAGTTCCGCAAGGAACTTGAGAAGGGGGCGCGGGTGAATATGCTCGTCAATCAGGCGTGCGCCCATGTGCCGGATCCGACGGAGGACGAGGTCGCCGCGTTCTACGAGGCGCACAAGGCCGAGTACGTCACGCCGCCGAAAGTCCTTTGCCAGCACATTCTCGTCAAGTCCGACAAGGACGACATTCCCGAGGCGAAAAGTGCCGCGTTCGAGAAGATTCGCGCCATTCGTGAGCGCATTCTGGCGGGTGGGGATTTCGCGGAGGAGGCGAAGAAGAATTCCGACTGCCCGTCGGGACGCGAGGGTGGTTCGCTCGGTTGGTTTGGCCCGGGCATGATGGTTCCCGAGTTCGACAAGGCCGCGTTCAGTCTGAAGAAGGGCGAAGTCTCGGATGTTGTCCAGACGCAGTTCGGCTATCACATCATCTACAAGGCGGATGAAAAGGCGGGCGGTGCGCAGACGCTTGTCGATGTCCATGACCAGATTAAGGATCTGCTTCGCCATGAGGCTCGTGGCCGGGCGATGGATGCCTTCGTCGAGGACCTCCGTAAGCAGGCGAAAATCGAGTACCGCTAATGGAACTGAGCAGCCCCAGCAACCCGAAACTGAAGTATGTCGTCAAACTCCGTTCCTGCTCAACGCGGGAGGAGTCGGGCGAGATGATTGTTGAGGGCTATCGCGAATGCCGCCGCGCCCTTGACTGTGGATACCGCCCACGTGCGCTCTTCCACTGTCCCGACTTCTATCTCAAGAACGAGAATGAGCCGACGATTGTGGCGGAATGTGCGAAGTTGGGTGCTGAGATCTACACCTGTTCGCGGGTTTGCTTCGAGAAGATTGCCTACAAGGAGCGTCCGGACGGCCTGCTGATGGTCGGCCCGCACGTTTCCATCAAGCTGGCGGACCTGAAGTTGCCCGAGAATGCGCTGGTCATTGTCACGGAGGCAATTGAGAAGCCGGGCAACCTTGGAACGATTCTCCGCTCGGCGGATGCGGCGAAAGTCGCGGCGGTTATCGTCTGTGACCGCACGACTGACATTCACAATCCGAATGTCGTGCGTGCGTCGACGGGTACGATGTTCTCGGTGCCCATTGTCGAGGCGACTTCCGAGGAGGCTCTGGCCTTTCTGAAAGCGCGGCAGTTCAAGATTCTCGCGGCAACGCCCCATGCCGAGAAACTCCACTTCGAAGTGGATCTGACTGGGAATGTCGCGATTGCGCTGGGCGCCGAGCAGTATGGCCTGACGGCGAAGTGGATGGATGGCGCGGAACTCCGCGTCCGCATTCCGATGTTGGGCCTTGCGGATTCGCTGAATGTCTCCGCCGCCGCGACGATTCTTGTCTACGAGGCGGTCCGTCAGCGCATTGCCGCCGGAATTGACACGGTCCCGGCATTCATCCCTTGGCATGGGGAGGGCCAGCACGATCATTGAGGAAAGGGTGACGGATGATTAGGTTTGCCTATCCGGGTTGGCTTGTTCTGGTGGCCCTTGTCCCATTGGCGGGGCTGTGGTGGTCGTTCCTTCGGGCGCGGCGCGAGAAGGCCCTGCGTCGCCTCACGCGGCAGATTCCCCGCCCGGCCGGCTCGTCCGTGCAGTCCGCCGCCATCCTTCTTGGACTCTTCCTTTGCCTGTTTGCGGCCTCCCGTCCGCAGTGGGGGCGTTCGCTTGAGAAGTCGGTGACGCGGAGCCGAAATGTCGTCGTTGCCATTGACGTGTCGCGGTCGATGCTGGCGGAAGACGTGCGGCCGAATCGCCTTGAGCGCACGAAGGCAGATGTCGCCGACTTGATTGATTCGCTTGGGGGCGACCGTTGTGCACTCGTGGCCTTTCGGCGGACGGGCGTTCAGATTTGCCCGCTCACGACGGATCGCGGCTATCTGCGCAGTGCCCTTGAACGCCTGACGCCCGAGAGTGCGCCGCGAGGCGAGACGGATCTTGGCAGTGCCATTCGGGCATCGCTTGCCGCGTTGGATCCGGCGGCGGACGACCACAATGCGATTATCATCATCTCGGATGGCGGTGACCTGCGGGGCGAGGCTCTTGTCTCCGCCGAGGGGGCGAAGAAGCGCGGCATTCCGATTTTCACCGTCGGCATTGGCGACCCGCGAGAAGGGGCGACGATTCCCGCCGAAGACGGTCGGCGCGGCGTTCAGATGTTCAAGGGACAGCCCGTCCGGGTGAAGCTTGAGGAGTCGGCGCTCAGGGCTATCGCCAACGCGTCAGGCGGGCATTACGTTCCGCTGGCGACGGCGGGGACCGCCGAGACGACGCTCGGTTCAATTTACCAGCGCTTTTTGCGTCAGGTTGCCGCCGAGGAGCAGAGTGAGGAAGCGGCGCGTCTTGGTGAACGTTACCAGCTTTTCCTGGTCCCCGGCGTGTGCTGCCTGCTCGTGGGCGCGGCACTTTCGCGTGGACGGTTTCGGAAGGTGTGATTGAAAGGACTTTTGCGATGGAAGAAAGTCGTGAGGTGAAGGCGGAGAGACTCTTCCGCGAGGGATTGAACTGCTCGCAGGCGGTGTTCTGCGCCTTTGCGGACGAGTTCGGTATTGACCACGAGTTGGCGAAGCGGATTTCCTGCGGACTGGGTGGCGGTGTTGGCCGTCAGCGTGAGGTGTGCGGCGCGGTCTCGGGTGCGGCCCTTGTGCTGGGGCTTCGCAAGGGCGGCGACAAGTCCGTCGTCTATCCGTTCGTCCAGGACTTCGGCACCCGGTTCAAGTCCGAAACGGGATCGATTGTCTGCCGCGAACTTCTCGCGGGGACGGGTGCGACGACTGGTGGTGCGCCTGAGGCGCGGACAAGTGCCTATTACCGCAAACGTCCGTGCGTGGAACTCGTAAAACTCGCCGTGCGGATTCTTGAGGAGATGCGGTGATGCGCGTCATTGCGTGTGATGAGGCGGGACTGGATGAGGCGGCCGCCATTCTCAATGCAGGGGGCGTGGCCGTCATCCCGACGGACACGGTCTACGGTCTCGCGGCGCATCCGGGGTTCCCCGCAGCCGTCGAGCGGCTTTACACGATAAAGGGACGCGAGGCGAAGAAGCCCATTGCGCTCCTCGCGGCGGATGTCGCGGCGGTCGGCGCGTTTGGCTATCCGCTCACGGGCGAGGCCCACGCGTTGGCCGAGCGGCACTGGCCGGGTGCCCTGACGCTGGTTGTTGAACGGACGGACGGGGCGGCGACGGAAGGTTTCCGCGTTCCCGACCACGACTGGACGCGGCGGCTTCTCCGTCGGTGCGGAGGTGTTCTGCGTGTCACGAGTGCGAACTTGAGCGGTCAGCGTCCGGCGACGGATGCCCCGGCTGCACTGGCGGATGTGGGGCTCTCGGCGGACGTTGTGGTGGATGACGGCGTCAGCCCGGGCGGTGTGCCGTCGACCGTCGTGCGCGTCTTCTCAGATGGTAGCCTGAAGGTGCTCCGCGCCGGTTCAATCGACGTGCCCAGTTTGTCAAATAGAAACGACACCCGATAGATAAGCAGGCGGTTTCTGATTTGCCAAATACGCGACACTCAAG
>CAKTUI010000045.1 GCA_934621385.1 uncultured Kiritimatiellota bacterium | reverse complement strand
GGCCCTAGCCGTCCCCTCGGGCGCGACCTTTTTCATGGCCGTTCCCATCCCCTTTGCAAAAATCCGGGATAAGGGTGGTTGGCCGGACCACGGAACACGCGGAGCGCACGGAAAGGGGGAGGTCGGTTTTAGCCGCAGGGGACGCAAAGGTCGCAGGGAGGGAGGGGCTTGAAAGATTTGAAGGGCGCGGGCGCGGCAGGCTGAATGGGCGGGGCCTGCCGGACGGCAGGCAGGCAAAACCCGCGAACGCCACAATGCCGACGGGCAGCGGCAGGCCGGCAAAACCATTTGCCGCGTTGTGCCTGTAGCCCGCCTGTTTCTCGTCGGCAGCTTCTTGTCGATTGCATAAGTAAGTGGGCAGGGGCGGCGGTAGGCCGGTAAAGTCCGCATTTTATGGGATTTGGCGGTACGGATTTGCATGGAATTGCAGGGATTCGAGGTGGAGATTGGCGTACTCGGTGCACTTTTGCATGGGAAAATGGACATGGCGATTCCATGGGGATGCGCGGGATTCGCCCTCCGGGGTACTAACCGGGCGTCCCCCGTCGATTGCCTTGGGGCGGACTTTGTCCGGCGGGGATCGGTTCATTTCAAGAAGTTCGGGGCGAAGGGTCGCCTCCTCCAGTGGGACTGGGACGATTCCGAGCCTCCCGGCGATTTGCCCGCCGCATTCGAAGGCGAACCGCTCGTATGGGGTGCGGCAGGGCGCGACGCCTTTCACCAGTAACGTCCGCACGTAGCTGTTGACGTGCGACATCATCGTGTTCACGTGTTCTTGCGCCAGTGAGTCGAAGCTCTCGCCCTTGAGCACGACGCGCCTGACGTACCCGTGGTTCCGCTCGGCCTGGGCCCTGTCGGTCGCCCTGTGCGGGCGCGTGTAGAACACGCGGGTGCGCACCGACCCGTCCTCCGGCGACGAGACCATGGCGTGGTGGACGCTCCGCCCCCTGTTGAGGGCGGGCACGGGCACCTCGTTGATGGCCCTGGGCTCCCCCCGGGTTGCGTAGATCCCCTGTCTGGCCGTCACCGGCGTGTCTCGGTACCGTTTGTGCGCGACCCTGTGCAGGTGGTGGAACTTGCGCAGGCGGCACCTCCCCCCATCCGGGCATCCGTTGCGGACGTACGGCGCGGCCGCGAGGCGCGGGCACGCCTCCCCCTCGAACCCCGGGCAGGAGCCGCTGCGGCAGCGCAGGCCGCAGCTGGCGCAGTTCCTCGTGCAGTCCGGCCTCCCGCACAGCCCGTGGGACCCGCAGCCGTCGCGGTGTGTGCAGGGGCTGAACCTTCGCCCGTAGAACGTCCTGGTCGACTCCTCCCGGTGGTTCATGATTTCGCGTCTGGCGGTGGAGCGCGGGATGCCGGGCTCGCGTTTGATCTGCGAGAACGACTTGCGCACCCGGAGCGCGCCCTCCGGATCGAGCCGCAGGTCGTCGGTGAGGCGCCTGTTTCTTTCCTTTCTGATGGCCATGTGGGCCTCCTTTGCCTTGCGGCATGGCGGAATTGCCGTGCCGGCGTAAAGGATGCCATATTTGCAGGAGAAAGTGGGCGCTTGCGTTTGCAGGACTAAACGGGCGGGTTTCTCCGTCGCCCCTGCCCACTTACTTCTGCAATCGACAAGCCCGCCTGTTTCTCGTTGGCAGCTTCGCGCAAACCCCCGAGCAGACGGTTTTATGGTATAATATGGGCGTTTGGGTGGTAGTTCGCCCGTACAGTGGAAGTAGAGACGATATGAAAAAAACAGACAAACATTTGGTTCGGATTACGGATACAACCTTGCGCGATGCGCACCAGTCCCTGTGGGCGACGCGTATGCGGACGGATGACATTCTCGGCATCGCCGAGAAGATGGACAATGCGGGCTTCTACTCCCTGGAATGCTGGGGCGGGGCGACCTTTGACGTCTGCATGCGCTTCCTGCGCGAGAACCCCTGGGAGCGTCTGCGCCAGATTCGCAAGGTCTGCAAGAAGACGCCGCTTCAGATGCTGTTGCGCGGTCAGAACATTCTCGGCTACAAGCACTATCCGGACGACATCGTCGAACGCTTTGTCGCGCTGGCCTGCGAGAACGGAATGGACATTTTCCGCGTCTTCGATGCGCTGAACGATCCGCGCAACCTTGAGACGGCGATTCGCAGCGTGAAGAAGTACGGCGGGCATGCGCAGGGTACGATTTGCTACACGACGTCGCCCGTGCACACGACCGAGCTTTACGTGAAGCTTGCGAAGGAGCAGGCCGACATGGGCATTGACTCGCTGGCCATCAAGGACATGGCTGGCATTCTGACGCCCGGCGCGGCGCGGGAGCTTGTCGCAGCGATTACGAAGGCCTTGCCCGAGATACCGATTCAGATTCACTCGCACATGACGAGCGGTATGGCGGCGGCGATGTACATGGCGGCCGTTGAGGCGGGTGCCGGGTGCGTGGACTGCGCCATCTCGACGATGAGCTCGTTCTCCTCCCAGCCGCCGACCGAGTCGATTGTCGCGATTCTCGAATCCGAGGGCTACTCCACGGGACTCGATCAGGCGAAGCTCGCCGAGATCAACGCCTACTTCAAGGATCTCAAGAAGAAGCGTCAGCCCGCCTCGTCCGCCAAGGTCGAACCGGTGGATGCGGGCGTTCTCGTCCATGCGATTCCCGGCGGCATGATCTCGAACCTGCGTTCGCAGCTCGCGCAGCAGGATGCGCTCGACCGTCTGCCCGAGGTTCTGGCGGAACTGCCGAAGACCCGTGCAGACATGGGATATCCGCCGCTGGTGACTCCGACCTCGCAGATTGTCGGCGTGCAGAGCGTGCTGAACGTCCTTTCGGGCAAGCGCTATTCGATGGTCACCGATGAGACGCGGCGTTATGCGGCTGGTTATTATGGGCGCACGCCCGTGCCGATTGAGGCGAAGCTTCGCAAGAAACTCATGGGCACCCTGAAGCCGATTACCTGCCGTCCGGCGGATCTCCTGAAACCGGGGCTTGTCGCCGCTGCCGAGGAGCTGCCGCCGAACACGATTCGTGCGGAGGAGGACATCCTTTCGTACGCGCTCTTCCCCGAGGTCGCGCTTGGCTACTTCAAGTGGCGCAATGCCGATCCGAAGACGCGTGAGCCGATTCCCGCCGATGTCGAGGCTGCGAAGCAGGCGGCGGCCGCTCCTGCGGCCGTTGCGAAGGCTGATGCGAAGCCGGCGGCTGGCGCGGCGGCCGTTCCGCAGAACGGAACGCCTGTCGTGGCCCCGCTGAACGGTACGTTCTACCGCAGCGATGCGCCTGGCAAGCCCCAGATGGCGGCTGACGGTGCGGCCGTGAAGTCGGGCGATGCCGTCTGTGTCGTCGAGGCTATGAAGCTCTTCAATCCGATCAAGGCGACGGCGGCCGGCAAGATTACCTTCCTCGTGCCGCATGGTACGCCCGTGACGAAGGGACAGGTTCTCGCGACAATCGCCTAACCAAGTCAATGTAAGGAGTGATAGGACGTCATGTCGGGTCAGAAAGCAAAGGGTCGTAATCCGCGTATTCTGATTGTCACTCCGGAGATTACCTATCTCCCGGAGGGCATGGGGAATCTGGCGGGCAAGATGTCCGCCAAGGCTGGCGGCATGGCGGATGTGTCCGCCTCTCTCGTCTCGGCTCTTCACCTGCTCGGCGCTGACGTCCATGTCGCGTTGCCGCACTATCGGCGGATGTTCCACGTCGAGACGGCTCAGCTCGTGGCTGAGGAGTTGCGCAAGTACAAGAGCCACTTGCCGGATGAGCGCATTCATCTGGCTGAGGATCGGTGCTTCTACTACCGCGACACCGTCTATGCGCAGGGCGAGGGCAACATCAAGCTTGCCCTTGCGTTTCAGCGCGAGGTGATCAACAACATCATTCCCTATGTCCAACCGGACCTGATTCACTGCAATGACTGGATGACGGGGCTGATTCCGGCGGCGGCGCGGCGTGAGGGGATTCCCTGCCTTTTCACCGTCCACAACATTCACACGCAGAAGTTGACTCTGGCGCGAGTTGAGGATGCCGGCATTGACGCGGCGGAATTCTGGTCGAACCTCTACTACAGCTATCCTCCCTACAACTACGAGGAGTCGCGCAACTCGAATCCGATTGACCTTCAGGCCTCCGGCATTTTCGGTGCGCACTTCATCAACACCGTCTCGCCGACCTTCCTGAAGGAAATCGTCAACGGCTGGCACTCCTTCATTCCGGATTCGATTCGGAATGAGATTCGCAACAAGTATTACGCCGGTTGCGCCGAGGGCATCCTGAATGCCCCGGATCCGACTGACAATCCGGTTACGGACGACAAGATTCCGTTCCACTACGGGCCCGAGAACCACCGCGAAATGAAGCGCAAGAACAAGGTGGAACTTCAGCACGCGCTTGGCCTTGAGGAGAATCCGGACGTTCCGCTGTTCTTCTGGCCGAGCCGGCTCGATCCAGTACAGAAGGGGCCGCAGTTGCTGACGGACATTACCTACCGCTTCCTCTCGAAGTATGCGGATCGCGGGGCGCAGATTGCCGTTATTGCGAATGGTCCGTACCAGCAGCCGTTTTGGGACATTCGTTCCTTCCATGGGCTTCAGAAGCGCCTCGGTGTGCACAATTTTGACGCACGGCTTTCGCAGCTTGGCTTTGCCGCGTCCGATTTTACGCTTATGCCGTCGCTCTTCGAGCCGTGCGGACTGCCCCAGATGCAGGCGCCGATTTACGGTTCGCTGGCCGTCGTCCACAACACGGGCGGGCTTCACGATACGGTTGAGATGCTGGATGTCGGTCGTTCGACGGGCAACGGATTCGTCTTTGACACCTACGACTCTCAGGGGCTTTTCTGGGCAATGGAACAGGCCATGGCGTTCTATGCCCTGCCCGCTGATGTCCGCGATCGTGAGATTGCGCGGATTATGCGCGAGTCGTTGCGCCGCTTCAACCATGAGGCCTGCGCCAAGGAGTACATCAAACTTTACGAGAAGATGCTCGATCGTCCACTTGTGAGGGAAGGCGTATCCGATGGTGCACTTGCTGGATGACCCCTACCTGAAGCCGTTTGAGGCGGCGATTCGTGGGCGGGCCAACCATGCGTTCGCCCGCGCCTTGGACTTGACGGGTGGGAAGGTCTCCCTCGCGGATTGGGCTTCGGCTCACGAGTACTACGGTTTGCATCGTCGCCGCGTACGCGGCAGAATGGGGTGGGTTTTCCGCGAATGGGCACCGCATGCGACATCGATGTGGCTGGTCGGTGACTTTTCGCGCTGGCAGATTGACCCGCGGTTCGAGTGCCGCCGCCTGGAGCATTCAGATGTCTGGGAATGCCGTGTCGAGGGCGACCTGATTCGCCACGGCGACAATTATCGGCTTGAGATTCGCTGGGAAGGGGGGCACGGCGAGCGCATCCCTGCCTATGCGCGCTATGTCGTGCAGGATCATACGACCGATCTCTTCTGTGCACGGGCCTGGGAACCGAAGCGGAAGTACCGCTGGCAAAACGAATCCCCACAGGGCGTTCGCGGACGCTTTACGCCTCTCATCTATGAGGCTCATGTCGGCATGGCGACCGAGGAACCTCGCGTGGGAACCTATACGGACTTTCGGGACAATGTCCTGCCGCGAATCAAGAAGGCCGGATACAATACGGTTCAGCTCATGGGCATTATGGAGCATCCGTACTACGGGAGCTTCGGTTACCATGTGAGTTCGTTTTACGCGGCATCTTCGCGGTTTGGCACGCCGGACGAATTGAAGTCCCTGATTGATGCGGCGCATGGAATGGGTCTGCGGGTCATTATGGACCTTGTCCATTCCCATGCCGTCAAGAACGAGCGCGACGGTCTGTCGCTCTTCGATGGGACGGACTACCAGTACTTTCACTCGGGGGCGAAGGGCTGGCATACGGCCTGGGATAGCCGATGCTTCGACTACGGGAAGACGAATGTCCTGCACTTCCTCCTGTCGAATTGCCGTTTTTGGCTTGACGAGTACCATTTTGACGGCTTCCGGTTTGATGGCGTGACGTCCATGCTCTTCTGGAATCATGGGCTGGGCGAGGCGTTCACGAACTACGGAATGTATTTTGACGGCTCGATGGACGACGATGCCTGGGCCTATCTCCAAATGGCGAATCGCGTGATTCACGAGTCGCATCCCGGGGCGATAACGATTGCCGAGGACGTGTCGGGGATGCCTGGGTGCGCCGCGCCGGTGACGGATTGCGGCATTGGGTTCGACTATCGCATGGCGATGGGTGTGCCCGATTTCTGGTTTAACTTGGCCGAAAAGGTGAAGGACGAGGACTGGCCCATGGGGGGAATCTTCTACGAACTGACGAATCGGCGTGCCGAGGAGCGTGTCGTCAGTTATGTGGAGTCCCACGATCAGGCCTTGGTTGGCGGGAAGACCTTCTTCTTCCAGTTGGCGGACGCGGCGATTTATGAGGGCATGGCCACGGACCAGCACGGGCAGGCGATTGAGCGGGCGATTGCCCTGCACAAGATGGTTCGCCTGGCGACCTGCGCACTCAATGGCGGAGCCTACCTGAATTTCATGGGCAATGAGTTCGGGCATCCCGAGTGGATTGATTTTCCTCGTCAGGAGAACGGATGGAGTTATGCGCATGCGCGGCGGCAGTGGTCGCTTCGGGATGACGAAGGACTGAGGTTCAAGGCACTCGGCGATTTTGACGAGGTGATGTTGCATGAACTGTCGGCAGCCCGGGCCTTCTTTGGCGCGGGATTTGGCGCGGCGAAGCCGACGCAACTTGTCGCCAACGAGGCCGATAAGGTCCTGGCCTTTGTCCGTGGCAACTTGCTGTTTGTCTTCAATTTCAATCCCGTTCGGTCTTTTGAGGACTATGGAATCCTTGTTCCGCCGGCTTCTGACTGGCGGCATCTGTTCGACACGGATGAGCCCCGATTCAGTGGACAGGGGCGGATTGAGCCGAATCGGGTCTATGCGCCTGTGTTGGTTCCTTATCGCGGCGAACTCGTCCAGCAGGTTCGACTCTATCTTCCGGCGCGAACGGCCATTGTGCTAAAGCGTCAAATTTGATATACTATGCGGCCAATGACCTCGGACTGTAGCTCAGCTGGTAGAGCACGACACTTTTAATGTTGGGGTCGCGGGTCCGATCCCCGCCAGTCCGACCACTCGACGATACAAAATCTCGCGGCGCGGTTCTCTCCGCGCCGTTCGCGTTTCCAAGTCCCCATGCGCTCCACCGCGCCGCCACAAGGGCTTCCGCGCTTTTCTCCAGCTCCTTGTTACATCTCTCAACGGGGGCGTGAGAGGGTCGTGTCTCGCGCTTTTGAAGCGCGTCCCCCCGTCGCGTCCCCCTCGATCTCTCTTTTGCAATGGGGCGGCGACCCCATCTGCAAAGCCCTGTAAAAGCGGTTTTCAAGGCGTTTTGTTGTTTTGAATACCTGACCCCCATTTGCAAAAGAGACCGAGGTGTGCTTCTTCGCACACACCCGAAAGACCTGTCCGTCTTGATTCCAAAATCCATGATAATCAGTATATCATAATTCCAAGTCATCCATTGCAGAGACAAACAGAGCGGGCGGTGTCCCGCCCGCGTGAAAGACCTGGGGACACATTCTCTGCAAAGAACTACCATTTCGCGGACAGGACTCCGAACGCGGCTACGCAAGCCGTCTCGCCAGCGTGACGATGTTCTTCACGCCGTTCAGTTCGCAGAGCGCACGGTTGACGAGAAACTCGAGCTGGTCGAAGTCCTCGCGCTCGGCGGAGTCGGCCATTGCGATGAGGTCGAGTTCCGCCAGCCGCCGCCACGCTCCGTAGGTGGTCGAGGCGATTCCCTCGACGAGGTTCCGAACCTCGTCGAAATCCACGGTGAGTCCCTCTTCGGGTATGTGCTTCCGGTAGAGTTCGCGCAGTCGGTCGCGGCGACCCTTGCGCTTCTCCTCGTCGTCCCGCGCCCGCTTCGCCGCATCCTCGGCCTGGCGGCGCACCTCGGCGGAGACGAGCTGGATCTTCTGCCGCGCCGAGAGGAAGTTCGACGGATCGTGGACATTCCTCATGGCGCGACCCTCCCCGACTCGCGCAGGGACGCGCACAGCCGCCCCGTGGTGCGTCCGTGCAGGGCGGACGGATCGACGAACGCCCGAAGGCGCGGAACGCCAGCGGGCGCGTCCTTGCGCGTCTTGCGGGCATGGTTGAATCTCTCATTCATCGGCATCTCCATCTTTGTTTCGATGTCCCATATAATGCCGTAAACCCGCGTCGGAATCCACTCGGAGATTTCCCGAAATGACCACTTGCTATTACTGCCGCCTTACGGCATAATAGGCGTGGTACTCACTTGCCGAGGGGGCTGTTCGCGGAGACAAAAAGAGCGGGCGGCCCTCGGTGGAAAAACGCCCGCGCCAAAGAAAGGTAGGCGCAAACGCAAAACACCTCGAGCCGCCCGCAGAGCGGAGGTCAGGTTATCCCCCGCCCCAAGCCGTGTGCGACTACGCCAGCAGGATCGTCATCTTCTCGCCGATGGCGGCGAGTCGGCTGATCGTGAAGTCGAAGTCCGCGCCGTCCTCGTAGGCGGCGATTGCCTCACGCGCCTCGGCGCGGAGTGCCTTGAACTCCGGGGTCTTTCTGATGATGCTCTTCTCGTTCATTGTCTTGTCCTCCATTGAGGGTTGGTGAAATGATGCCATAATTTTCGGTTGGAATCAAGCGTCCTCGTCGCATTTCGGAATGCCGCGCCACTCCTCGTAGGACGGGGCTTCGCGCTCGAGCGCGTCAAGATCACGGCGGATGTTCCTCACCATCGAATCGTCGCCCGTGTCCCCGCCAAGGCGGAGGTCGAGCTGATAGGCAAGGACATACGCCCGCCGCAACGCCTTGTATGCGTCGAACATCGTGCGCAGCACATTCTCGCTGCACTCGTAGCGGTCGATGTGTTCGACGAAGTTGCTGTCCGTCCATCGGAACGATATGTGGTGGTCGCGGTATTTCGCGAACAGTCGCGCCACCTCGTCCGCGAGGTTGGCGCAGGCGAACTCGCGCCCGTCAAAACAGTCTGCGCTCATCGATCTCCTTTCCGCGAAGGCCCGTCCTCCGCTTCCGGCTCAAATGATGCCGTAATCACCGTGCAATAGCAACTGGGTATTTTCATTTATTTCCGCAGTTCCCATCTTGCGATTTCGTCGCCGCTCGGACGTGCCACGACGATCTCGTCGCCCGCCTCCGTCGCCTTGCCGCCGTGTTCGTCGGCGACCTCCCTTGCGTCCGAGCGCATCGCCGCCCGCGCCGACACCTCGTCGGCATACTCGTAGGTCGTGCATCCGAATCCCGATGCGCTGAATATCACCTTGACCATTTCCGTTTTTCCTTTCCGCTTGCGGCGGACGGGGCAAGAACGCCCCGTCCCGCCCTCGGTGCTTTACGGCCCCACTCCCTTGAAGTTCCAGTCGCCGCGCCTGACGGCGGCAACCTCGGCGGCGTGTGCCGCCCCGTAGTCGGGACGCTTGCGCTCCGCCACCGCGCACTCCATGCAGATCGTGTCGGTGTTGAAGAAGCTCATCGTCCGCCCGCCCGCCAGCGACTTGCCGCAGCGGTCGCAGGCCCTCTTCGTGAAAAACTCGTCGCTCATTTCCTTTCTCGTTCGGGTTTGCCCCGTCCCCCTCGCGGGGGGCGGGGCGTTTCGGTTTACGCCTCCTCGGTCGCGACCTTGGCTTGTTGCAGGGCGCGGATTTGGAATGCGAGGTGCCGAAGTTCGAGGGCCGCCGCGTCGAGGTCGGCGGGCCTCCAAATCGCCGCCTTGTTGTCGGCGTTGAGCGTGTTGATCAGCGACCCCGCCCGCGCTCCTTTGCGGGCGAGCTGCTCCTTGATCGCCTCGCGGAGCTTCGCCTGCCCCGCCTTGACCTTGACCACCTTGATCTGCATCTTCGTTTCCTTTCTTTTTCGGTTTTGCCTTGCGGAGGCCTGTCCCCCGCTTTTCGAGTCACAGTATGCCGTAAGCTGCGGGTAATAGCAACGGGGTATTTTCGTTATTTTTGATAATTTTTATCTGCGAATTATCAATTATCGCGCTTGCTATGATTCGCCGTTTACGGTATCATAGGCGTGGTGCCTACAGCCCGAGTGGGCGATTGCCGAGTAGGCGATTCTGAAGCTGCCCCACGGGGGCCTCGAACCGAGGCCCTATCCCATCGTCCGACATTATGCCGTAATAAAGCCAGCATAGCAACGGCCTGTTTTCATAAATCTTCGGCGCGGAATCCGCTGGACTTCGCGCCGAATCTATGATCGGTTTTTCGCCCGCTTCACCGTTTCGGGGTCGGCGGTCGAACCCATGCGTAGCCGCCATTCGATCCGTAGCCGAACGGCGGATCGTCCCTGCGGCGGAACTCGTTTTTCACGCCGTGCCAATGCGCTCCCGCCGAGCAGATGAGGCGGTAGGCACTCGGGTACTCCTTGCCCTCGCGCTCCTTCCTCGCCGCCTCGGTCATCACGTAGGTGAAGGCGTAGACCTTGTGCTTCGCGTCGAGCCATGCGTTGACCTGGACGCATCCGTACACGGACGGGTAGCCCTCGTAGGCATCGAGGCGGTGAACCTCCGAGTCGGTGACGAGGTAGAGGACTCCCTCCACCCGCCCGCCCCGCGCCCGCTCGATGTCGGCGTAGAGCCGTTCGCGCAGACGCCACCCCACGATGGTCGCCTTGCCGACGAGGCGGGCCTGCGGAATCCTCTCGCGGATTCGGTCGGGGTTCATGTTCGATCCGTAGGCGAAGTAAAAACTGTTCATCGTTGCGCTCCTTTCCCTTGGGGGTCGCCCCGCCCCTCGCGGGGGGCGGGGCTTCCGCTTCAGTCGTGCCGTCCGTCCTTCCAAGCCGCGCTCCCCGGCATCCGCTTCATCAGGTGCATCCTCGGGTTCTTGTAGTAGCCCCCGATCATCCCGAGGCGGAGGAGAAAAACCCGAAGGTCGTAGTCCGCGCCCTCAAGCGCAAGGGCGCGAGGGTGAGCTACCGCACGGGGCTTCACATCCACGTGGGCATCAAGGACTTCACGCCCGCGCAGGTCAAGAACCTCGTGCGGATTTTCTACAAGCAAGAGGAGCTGATCCTCAAGGCGGCGGGAACGCAGGCGGCGCGGATTCAGCGGTACACGCAGAAGACCGACCACGCCTTCGTCGAGAAGATTTGCCGCATGACAAACCCGACGATGGAGAAGATCAACGCGGCTTGGTTCGGAACCTACACCGCGGACCCCTACCACTACGACCCGCACCGCTACCGCGCCCTCAACCTCAACAACCTTTGGGGCTACAGCGCGAAGGGAACCGCCGAGATGAGGTTCTTCGAGGCGACCCTCCACGCGGGCGAGCTTCGCGCCAACATTCTCCTCGCCCTGCAGATCGCCCTCAAGGCGAAGAGCGCGAAGGCGGCAAGCGCGAAGAACCCGCGCCCCTACAACGAGGCAAGCGCGAAGAACCTCCTGCAGGGTTTCGATGTCCGCGACCTTGAGGATCGGCGTGACCGTCTCGGCGGAGGTCCCGCTCAAGCTCCCGTCGCTCACCACCTGCCACTTGCGGCCGTCGGGCATCGTCACCACCCAGTTGGAAAGGTGGCATCCTTCGTACCGCGCCGTCCCGCCTGTGACCTCGGCGACCGCCTTCGCCGCCGTGGCTTGGCTGATCCCCTCGTACTCGAGCTCGCACCCGAAGGTCATCGCGCTCATCTTCTCTTCCGTTACCGTCATCTTCGTTTCCTTTCTTTTTGTGCCTCGCGGAGGCCTGCCCCCCGCTTTTTCTGAAACACAGTATGCCGTAAGCTGCGGGTAATAGCAACGGGGTATTTTGATGTATTTTCATTATTTTTCAACGCGGAATTATCACTTATAGCCCTTGCAATCCGTTGAACTATTACGGTATGATACGGACGCTGGGATGAGGCCTCGATTCACCGCCCCACGGGGGCGCGGAAGAACGGAAAACGCCTCGGCCGAAACCGAGGCGCGAAGGCGGACGCTTTCCGTCAAGTCATGCGTCTTGGATTCCCTCAAGCTGCTCGACGAGCGCGTCGAAAATCGGCTTGCCGTCGGCGATCACCTTGTTCACCGCTTCGATGCTTTCGCGCTGGCCCGTCGGCGCGTCGGGAGGCAGATCGCCCAGGAGCAGGTCGCCGTTCCAGTTCGCGAAGGTGTCCATCGCCGTGGCCATCTCCGTGCTTTGCAAAACCCCGTCGCAGAATTCGTGCAGCTCCTTGCTGACGCTCTTCGCCTTGCCTTCATTGCAGTTCGTTTCCATTTGCTTATCCTTTCGTTTGAGGTTTGCCCGCCCCCTCGCGGAGGCGGGCGGTGGATCGTCAGCCCATCTTCTCCTCTTCGCGGCGGCGGTTATTGGAAACGATATCGTCAAACCAGCGTCCGCCGATTTGGAAGCGCGGAATCACAATCGCGCCCACGTTTTCGATGTCGGAAAGTTTGACGCTCACGATGTGGAGGTCATCTTGGTAGGCGTTGTCGCCCGTGAGCCCGTAGGCGAGGTTCATCGTCGCGCCCGTGATGATGTAGGCGACCTCCTGCTTCATCGGCGTGTAGCCCTTGATCCAATCGAAGAGATGCTTGAGCGATTCTTCGTCGGTCGTAAGGCCCTCCCAAGTGAGTGCCGATTCCTTTTCCAGCTCGTCGAGCTGCGCCTTGGTTTTCACCATGATCTTCTTCATTTTTCGCTTTTCCTTTCTTTGGTTCGCGGAGGCCCATCCCCCGCTTTTGTTGACCACATGATGCCGTAATTCTGCGTTAATAGCAACGGCCTATTTGAAAATAAATTATTGTTTTTCTACTGGATTTATCAACTATGACTATGGCACAATGTCGGACGATGGGATAGGGACTTGATTCGCCGCCCCCCGACCTCGAAAACAAAAAAAGCGGGCGCACCGACCTTCAAGATCGATGCGCCCGCCCTGGGCTACTTCACCGTGCAATCGGCGCAATCGCCATCGGTGCAGTTGCCGTCCGTACACTCGCCGCCATTGGGGTTGCAGTTCCCCTCGGGACAGTCGCCGTCCTTCTTCTCGGCGGGCGGAGGAAGAACGACCTCCTCGCCCGTAGAGAGCGTACCGCTCGTCCCGTCGAGCTTGTCGACGAGGCGGTCGAACACCTCCTGCGAGATCACGTGGAGCTGTTCGGCCCGCTCGGGCGTGAGCTTGCCGTCGGCGATCATGCGCTCGACGTAGTTGCTGTAGGCGGCGCGGCCTCCGACCTCGTAGGCGAAGCGCATCACGTCCGCGACCTCCGCACGGATCGCGGCCCGCTTCTCCGGGTCAACGGTCGTGGTGCAACCCGTGCCGAACACGGCCCCAAGCGCAACCATCATGATCAACGCGGCAACGAGCCGCACCTTCATCTTCTTCTGGGTATCCATTGTGGATCTTCCTTTCTTGTTTGTGTTTCAAGATCGCGCCAGTCACTTGCCGACGCTGATCAAACTGAGTGGTGATTTGGAGTCGCTCCAGTCCGGCGATCCCGTTTTGATGATCTCCGTCTTGAGCGCACCGACCGTCATGCCGTCCTCGCGCTTGAGGGCGGTCTTGTCGGTCGGCTCGTAGTAGTGCCTCTCGGTGATGCACTGGCTGGCGCATCCCGAAAGCGCACACAGGAGAATCGCGTAAAGCAATCGCTTCACGCCTTCTCCTCCTTCGCCGCGTTGGAGAGAATCACCGCCGCGCTCATGCGCTGCGCGTCGCGGTCGCGTTCCTCGAACGGGGCCATCCACGCCGCCCAGCCGAACTTCTGGCAGAGCTTCGCGAACTTCGCCGCATCCGCCTCGACCACGTAGCGGCGGAGGTTCCAGAACGAGTACATCGCCTTGGCGATCTTCACGCCGTTCCTCCTGAACCGCTCGTTGCTGGCGGTGAACGATTCCCTCGTCCCGTCCGAGAGCGACCACTCGATGTCGTGGATGAACGCGACCGGGGCGAGGGACGGATGGATGAAGTCGAGGACGGCGCGGAGCCATCCGGGGAAGCACTCCGGCCCGATGCCGTTGTACATCGAGCCGAGCTGCGTGTTCGAGAATCCGTGGATAACCTCGCGCCCCTCAAGCTCGTACTTCTCGCACAGCTCGGACAGGCGTTTCACCTCTTTCAGGCTTGCCATGTCAGTTGCCCTCCCTGATTGGGACGAGGGGTCTCACCTCGACGATGTAGTCCCCGTCGCCAATTTCGATGAACGAGAACACGTTAAGCCCCGGCTCGACCGAGAGCGTGTCCTCGCCGTCGCTGCGGTAGAGCGAGTTGGCCCCGGTGAAGCGGACGACGGCGTTCGTCGATGCCGTCGCGCTCACGATCAGCCCCCTCGCGAATCCTGCGACCGTGCGGCGGGACGGGAGCGCAAACTCCGCCTCCGTCCCATCGACGGTCGCAATGTTGACCGCCCGGTCGTGCAGTCGCCCGTCGCGCACTTCGCGGATCGCATAGGCCGAGACGCACGGCGCGACGTTCGTCGCCACGTAGTCGTTCGCCCCAAGCGAACCGCGCCGTGCGTAGATGGCGTTCGGCTTCACGACCACATCGGGTCTCGATGCCGCGAACACGACACCGAATGCCGCAAGAGCGGCGATGAGGGCGGCTCTACGCATTGACCACCTCCGCTCCGAGAAGCCGAGCAACCGCCGCCGTCGCTGCGCGAACACCGTCATCGGTCGCGAAGTCGAACCGCTGGCCCTTGAGCCCGTCGCGGAATCCGCCCTGCGCCTCCATTGCAGCAGCAATGCGGGCCAGCACTTCAAAGTAGGAATTGCCTTGCATTGTGTTTTTCCTCCGTTCAGTCCGCGACGCACTTGGACAGGATCGACTCGACGTACTCGTCGCTCACGCCGAGGTAGCCCTGGATGGCATTCCGACCCTCGATGAAGAGGTCGTTGTCCTCGGCGAAATCCTGCACGGCAAGGTAGTAGTCGTAGTACGCCTTCTCCTCCAGCCACGTCTTCACCAGCACCCACTTGTCGGCGGCCCTCAAGGCGGCGACGAGCTTCAGCTTGGAGAAGATGCGCTTGCCGACGGGCGGCGGCGCGGGGGGCGTGTCCTCGCCACCGGGACCGCCGGAGGGATTGTCGCCACCGCCGTCTCCGGATGGCGTGTCGGGCGCGGGCATCGCGATCTGCTTGTACACCCGCGTAAGCGTGGTGTCCGTTTCCGTCCAGCCGGACGGCTCGACCGTACAGCCCTCGTCGGGGGCGGGCGGAACGTCCTCCACCTTCTTCCACCCCGCCGCGAGGTAGCTCGCCTCGCCGGGGTTCATCTTCACGCCGTCCGCAGTCTCGAGCGCGTTCGGCGCGTACTCAAACCGGCCGTTCGACAGCCGTCCGTACTTCGTGTTCATCTTCTGTCCTTTCTCGTTGTCATTGAATGACCGACCCGTTTCCGAGGACGATTCCGTCCGTGCCGTGGAAGCGGCATTCGGCGTTTGCGTTCCACGGGAACCTCGCTCCGTAGCCCGCGACGATGTTTCCCGACGAAGCGACCTGTCTGATCTGGTCGACCGTCTTGTCGGCGATCCAGATGTCCATGAGGTTCGGCGTGTTGCAGAAGTCACGCGTGGCGATGGGCTACCGCTATTGCTCTCACAAGAACGTGAATCGCGGCACGGGCGAGGAGCGTCCGGGACGCAAGCGGTATGCCTACTTCGACCGCAAGCGAGCCGTCTCGTCCTGTCCCGTCCGCACCGTCAGCTACGACTATTTCGTCGGCATCCTCGAACAGCATCTTGAAAAAGCACTCGCATCATCGCTTGAACTGTCAAAACGCGCTGCCGCCAAGGCCGAACTCGACCTCCACGGCATCCTTGCCGCGCTCGGTCATACGGGGACACTCTTTCCCGGACTCGATCCGTACAGTCGCCGCGCCCTGATTCGCGCCCTCGTGCGCAACGTGCGCGTTTTCGAGACAGCCATTGACATCTCGCTCGACCTCATGGGATTGGGCGTAAACGCGGCGGACGTTCCGCTCAAGGGTGCAGAAGAGGATGATGACGGAAACCTCGTCATCCGTGTCCCCATTAAGTTCTCCCATGTCAGCGGGCGGCAGAAGATCGCCACGCCGAAGCTGCCGGACGAGATGCAAACGGACAGTCCGATCTTCAAAGCTGTCGCACGGGCAATGGCGTGGCTCAAGATGCTCGACGAGGGGAAGGTGTCCTCAATCCACGATCTCGCCGCGACCGTCGGTCTCGAGCGCAAGTATGTCCGCTATACGCTCCGACTTGCATTTCTTTCGCCGAGAATCATCCGAGCCATTATGCAGGGGCGTGAGCCCGACGGCATCTCGCTGGCTCGACTCCGCACCCTCACGACCGTCGACTGGTCCGAGCAAGAACGATTGCTCGGGTTATAAACAAGTTAAAATCACAGATATGACCGGAATGTTTCAAAGTTAGATTACACCCTTATCCCGGATTTTTGCAAAGGGGATGGGAACGGCCATGAAAAAGGTCGCGCCCGAGGGGACGGCTAGGGC
>CAKTUI010000044.1 GCA_934621385.1 uncultured Kiritimatiellota bacterium | reverse complement strand
CAGCATTTGACAAACGGGGTGTCTGAAAAATCCTGATTAGTTGAATACGGGTACACGTTATTATGACAAACTGCGGGGGTGGGGACAATTTCCGCAAGCGAATTGCGCAAGCCCACGAGTGGGTGATTTATGATATAATATGAGAAATTTCGTATAGACTACTCAACAAGGAATATGACAATGGAGATGACGCGCAGAGGTTTCTTTGGCTCGGTCGCAGCGGCCGGTGCCCTTTCAGTGGTTGGCGGTTGCCGGACGGTCAGTGCACCGGTGCCCGAGGCGGCGGACGGCAAGAAGCCCGCCTTCAAGTTCGGCATGGCGGGCTACACGATGATGAGGTACAAGGTGGATGATATGCTGGCCGTCCTCAAGAAGGTCGACATCCACTATCTGTGCGTCAAGGACTTCCACCTTCCTTTTACGGCAACGGATGCTGAGATGGTGGCGTTCAAGGAGAAGTGCGCGGCGGTCAATGTCGTGCCGTATGCCATCGGGCCGATTTACATGAAGACCGAGGAGGAGGCGCGCAAGGCGTTCGAGTTCGCGAAGCGCTTCGGCGTCAAGACGGTCGTGGGCGTTCCGTATGAGCCGACGGATGAGAAGGATTCCTGGGACAAGCGGAAGGGGTCGCGCAAGCTTCTTCTCTTCATCGAGAAACTGGTGAAGGAGTTCGACATCCGCTACGCAATCCACAACCACGGACCGGCTTCGCCGGAGATGTTCCCGTCGGTCGCGTCCGGCTGGGAACTCATCCACGACCTCGACCCGCGCATCGGCTTCTGCATGGACGTCGGGTGGGAATACGGGTGCGGCGTTGACCCCGTGGAGACGATTCGCCAACACGCGGACCGCATCTTCGATATGCACATCAAGAACTTCGAAATCGGCAAGCGCAACGGCGCGGCGATTCCGCTCCCGCGCGGCAAGATCGACTACGTGCGCGTCATCCGTGCCCTGATGGAGGTCGGCTACTCGAACGTGTGCTCGCTTGAGTACGAGAAGGACTTCGAGGACAACGTTGTCCCCGTCGCCGAGTGCGTCGGCTACTGGCGCGGCGTGGTGGATGCGCTGGCGCACGCGTAATGTGGAAAACTAAGTAAAAGGAGAGAGAACATGAATCGTAGCCTTATCGCCCTGTCGCTGGTCGCCGCGGTCGCGGCGGTTCACGCCGAGCGGACGCTGGTTCCCTGGCGGGATCCGACGGTGTTTGAAATCAACCGCCTGCCGGCGCGTGCAATTGCGGTTCCCTGCGAAAGTGGGGAACTGGCCCTTGAGATCGCCCGTGGCGAAAAGCCGCGCACGGCCTCCAAATGGCTGACGTCGCTGAACGGCACGTGGGATTTCAAGTGGAAGCACAATGTCACGGAGGCCGACTGGGAGAAGACGGGGACGATTGACGTGCCCGGCTGCTGGCAGCTCCAGGGGGACTACGATCCGGCTCTCTACTCGAATCAGGTCTATCCGCTCGCGGGCTACAAGAACGGCGACCCGATGACGCCGCCGCCCAAGGAGTACACGAGCTGGAAGTTCCGCAATCCCGTGGGGCTCTACTCGCGCATGTTCACGCTGCCGAAGGACTGGGAGGGCCGTCGCACGGTCATTCACTTCGGTGGTGTCTCGTCCGCCATGTATGTGCGGCTCAACGGGAAGAGCGTCGGCTATTCCGAGGATAGTCGCCTGCCGGCGGAGTTCGACCTCACGCCTTACCTGGCGGAAGGGGAGAACGCCCTTGAGGTCGAGGTGCTCAAGCACAGCGACGGATCCTTCCTCGAAGACCAGGACTTCTGGCGGCTGTCGGGCATTTTCCGCGACGTGTGGCTCGTTTCCGAGCAGCCCGAGGCTCCGAAAGACCTGATTGCGGAGGCGACGCTGTCGGACGACTACTCGACGGGGCGGCTCGTCGTGCGCGACGAGAACGGCGAGATCCTGCTGGAAAAGACCTACGCGAACCCGAAACTGTGGGACGTCGGCCAGCCGAATATGTACTACGAGGTCGTGCCGTTCAAGGAGAAGACCTGGTGGTTCCCGAAGACGGACTATCGGGCGGTGGCGTTCGGCTTCCGCAAGATTGAAATCAAGGACGCCGTTCTCTACCTGAACGGCAAGCGCGTACTGATTCGCGGCGTGAACCGGCACGAGATGGAACCCGAGACGGGCTATACGGTGACGCTGGAGGGGCTGAAGAAGGATCTCGCCATCTACCGCGACCTCAACATCAACGCGACGCGCACCAGCCACTATCCGAACGTGCCGACCTGGTACGAACTCTGCGACCGCGCCGGCATCCTCGTCTGTTCCGAGGCGAACGTCGAGGCGCACGGTGTGAAGAACTACTACGGCGCGAACAGCGACGCCCTGCCGCGCAACCCGCTCTACCACGACGCGATCGTCAGCCGCGGCGTGAACATGGTGAAGACCTTCCGCAACCACCCGTCCATCATCTTCTGGTCGCTTGGCAACGAGGCGGGCGACGGGCCGGCGATGTCCGACTCGTACAAGGCGGTGAAGGCCCTCGATTCCTCCCGCGTCATCCAGTACGAGGATGCGCAGGACACCGACCACAGCGACATCAAGTGCCCGATGTACTGGTCGCCGAAGGCCTCCGAGAACTATGTCGCCCACAAGCCGAAGAAGCCCTACATCCTCTGCGAATACGCGCACGCGATGGGCAACTCGACGGGGGCGTTCGCCGACTACTGGAAACTTGCCGAGAAGTATCCCTCCTTCCAGGGTGGATTCATCTGGGACTTCGTCGACCAGGCGGTCTGGAAGCGTGACGCGCGCGGCAAATGGCTCGCCTACGGCGGCGACTTCGGCGACAGGCCGAACGACGACAACTTCAACTGCAACGGCATCATCGACCCGCTCCGCAACTACCATCCGGGCGCGTACGAGGTGAAGGCCGTCTACGGCGGCAAGTTGGATCCGACCCCCGCGCCCGCATTCGCGGCGAAGAAAGCCCCCGCAGGCGTTGCTCCGTCCGCCGTGAAAGTTTCGGCGAACCTGTGGCGTGCGCCGACGGACAACGACCGCGGCTGGGACATGGGGAACGTCTGCGCCGTCTGGAAGAAGGCCACCGAGACGCAAACGATGCCGGAGGGCGTGACCTCGAACCTGAAGGTCGCGAAACTCGCGGACGGCAGGACGCTCGTCGATTTCGCGCTGAACGTCGCGGCGACGAACCTCGCGCCGATTCCGCGCGTGGGCGTGAGTTTCACCATCCCGAAGGACTTCACGTCCGTCACCTGGCAGGGGCGCGGGCCGTTCGAGAACTACGCCGACCGCAAGGTCGCGGCGGATTTCGGCGTGCATTCGGCGAAGGTCGGGCTCGTGAGCGGGTTGGCCGACGCGAGCGGCACGATTGCCTACCCGGAGAATCGGCTCAACCCCGACAACTACATCGAGCCGGGCGAGCAGGGCTACCGCACGGACTGCGAGTCGGTCACGTTCGCGAACGCGGCGGGAAAGACGATTCGCGTGACGGCGTTGAACAAGCCCTTTGGCTTCAATGCCTGGCCCTACTCGCAGGCGTCGCTCGAAAAGGCGAAGCACCAGTGGGATCTCGCCGTCGAGGACGCGATCACCGTGAACATCGACGCGGCGCAGATGGGCGTTGGCGGCGACAACAGCTGGGGTGTGCGTCCGCACGGCGAGGTGATGCTCGGTGCGGGCGAATATAAGTTGCAGTTCCTCATTGAGGGACTTGAATAAGGATTGAAACGATGGTGGAACGGGGCATTGACTTGGGCGTGAACCTTGGTGGACTGGAGATGCCGACTCCAGTCGCCACGGCGAGCGGAACCTTTGGCTACGGGACGGAATACGTGGGGGCTCTCGACTATGCGAAGCTTGGGGCGATTACCGTGAAGGGCATTCGCCTTGAGCCGTGGCCGGGGAACGCGATGCCGCGCCATGCCGAGGTGCCGGGCGGCCTCGTCAATGCCATCGGTCTTCAGGGGTCGGGCATCGACCACTTCGAGCAGATTACGGCTTCGTGGTACCAGGAGAATGCGGGCGCGGTTCCGATGATTGTGAACATTTGGGGAGGTTCGGTGGAGGAATACGCCGAAGTCGCTCGTCGGCTGACCGCCTTCGCCCATTCGGAGCGTCCGGGGGCGGCGAGCGTACGGGCGATTGAGTGCAATGTCTCCTGTCCGAACGTCAAGGAAGGCGGGCACACCTTCGGACAGGATCCGGGCGTTCTTGGGAGGCTCGTTTCCGCCGTCCGGGCGGCGACCGATCTACCCCTGATCGTCAAGCTTGCGCCGAATGTCCCCGACATCCGGCCCTATGTCCGTGCGTGTGAGGACGGCGGGGCGAATGCGCTCTCGATGATTAACACGATACCGGCGATGGTGATTGACGTGGAGCGCCGCCGCCCCGTGCTGGCGAACGTCACCGGGGGGCTTTCCGGGCGCGGCGTTCATCCGGCGGCCGTGAAGCTCGTCTACGATGCGCATCGGGCGACGAAACTGCCGATTCTGGCCATGGGCGGCATCTACGAGGCGAAGGATGCGATAGAGTTCTTCCTTGCGGGGGCGACGGCCGTTGCCATCGGGACGGCGACCTTCTCGGATCCGGGCACGGCGGGGCGTGTCCTGGACGGCATCGTCGACTACTGTGCGCGGCATCAGTTCGCGTCGGTTCGCGATCTCACGGGTGCACTGGAAGTGTGATATAATACGAATCCATGCGCATTCTGACCCGATATGTCCTTCGTGAATACCTGATACCGCTCGGCTATTGCCTTTGCGGCTTCATCTCGATTTACGTCCTCTTTGAGCTTTTCGGATCGTTTTCGCGGCTGGCGGAGGCGAAGTTGCCCTTTGGGGCGGCGGTGGAGTATTTCTGCGCCTATTTGGCGCCTTATTTCGAGTGGCTTGCGCCGGCGGCCCTGATGCTGGCGGCCCTCTACACGATGTGGAACTTCTGCCGGCACTCCGAGTTGATTGCCATGCGGGCGAACGGCATCGGGTTCTTCTCCATTGTCAGCCCGATTCTTTTTGTCGCGCTTGCGATGGGGGCTTTCGTCTGGTGGGTGAACGACTGCTACGTGCCCCGGCGGGCGCAGTGGGCGAAGCAGCTGAAAGCCTCGAAGTTCGACCTGCAGCAGTGCGAGAAGTTCGGAAACATCATCTATCGGAACGCCAAGGAGTGGCGGACATGGACGATTGGGCGTTTTCTGGACGAGTCGGCGACGCGGCTTGGAGATGTGCGCGTGGCAATTGACCGACCGAATGGCGGTGCGCGGTTGATGATGGTGACCGCCCCCGAGGCGGATTACTTGGACGGCGAGTGGTGGTTCCGGGATGCCCGGGTTCAGTACTGCAACGCCCGGGGTGAGGACGTCGCTTCGGAGACACCGGAGTTGGATGACCTGTCCTTTCGGCTTTTCTCGGAATTCCGCGAGCGGCCTGACGACTTTCAGATGCAGAACCGTCCGTGGGCCTACAATTCGATTCGGGATCGTCTGCGCTATCTGCGGACGCATAAGGACCTCTCGGAAAAGACGCGCCGTCAGTACTGGTATGACACGTGGGCGAAGATCCTTTCGCCATTTGCCTGTCTCGTGATTACGCTGTTTGCGATTCCGGCAGGCATTGCCTCGGGGCGGCAGTCGGTGTTCAAGGGTATTCTCGGTGCGTTGGCCATGTTCTTCGGGTTCTACGGGCTGACGATTGGGTGCATGATTGGGGCTGATTCGGGCTGGCTTCCGCCGGTTTTCGCGGCGTTTTTGCCGCACTTGATTTTCCTTGTGCTGGGTATTCGCGCTTTCCACAAGCAGAGGTAATATGGTATAATGAGTCCGTTCGGTGATAGCAGGCGGGGGCAGGCGGCGCTTGAGTACATTCTGTGCGTGGCGGCTCTCCTGGTTGTCATCGGCATCATGGGCTATCTTGTACGCGCCGCGCAGAGGTCTGCGGATCGTACCGAAGAACTCGTGCGTGCGGACTATCCGTAAAACAGGAAAAAGTAAAGGAGCAAGGTCATGATGAAGGCACTGAGAAAAGGTCAGACGATGGTTGAGTACATCATCATCGTTGGTTTGATTGCAATTTCGCTGATTGCCGTGTTCACCTACCTGAGCCGTGCGATTGGCAAGAAGGCCGCCGGCGCGGCGGAAGCGCTGTCGTCGCAAGAGGGGTCGAGTGCCAAGAGCGCGGCGGATTCGATCAGCGAGGACACGATCAAGGAACTCGGCGAATAAGGCCATGCGCCGTGGTCAGGCGATGGTCGAGACGATGCTCGCCGTCGTTTTCGTGACGGTTATCCTTTTCGGTCTCCTGCAGTTGTCGCACCTGCTGACGACGAAGATTCTGCTGGATCATGCCGCTGCACGTGCCGCACGGGCGAAGTCCGTTGGCTTCAACGACTTCATGTGCCTGAAGTCGGCGCGTGTGGCGATGATTCCCGTCGCCGGGAAGATGGTTTGGCCGGAGGAAGGGACATTCAACGAAGCCTCACGTGTTCCGATTTACCTGAGCACCGACAACGAGGCGTTGGCACGCGGCGTTCTTGAGTATGAGCGGTGGGAGGCGATGAAGGTCGATGTCTCGTCTGGCGGAGGCGTTGGTGCAACCGTCGATGCGTCCATCCAGTTGGATGTGCCGCGCTTTTTCAGTTATGGTGATGGGGATGAAGACCCGATTCGTATGGAAGGCGCGGCGGAAATCGAGTCCCACTTCCCCTTGTATATGAATGATCAGGGGCGATGATGAGAAAGGGACAGGTTGCACTTTATCTGGTGATGACGATTGTCGTCCTGTGCGTTCTGACGCTGATGAACGTCGACGTCTTTCTCGCCGTGCGTTCAAAGAACCGGGTGCAGAACGCGGGGGATGCAGCCGCTTTGGCTGCCGCACGCGAGCAGGGGCGGCTCCTGAACGAGTTGGGGCGGCTGAATTTCGCGCACATCGCGGCGGCGGCCCAGTGCGATGAGCCGAGCAAGTTGGGCGCGTATGAGGCGCGGGCGGAGGAAATCCTCGCCGAACAACGCCGGCTTGCCCTCTTAGGCCCGATTGAGGGCCTGCGCAAGGCCAATGAGGCGGCCCAGCGGAATGGCATGGAGACGCAGGACGACTTCGCCCGCCTGCTGAAGGAGCATGTGGCGACCATCCGCACGGTCTATAACGGCGGAACAAATGAACAGGGCGAGCCTTATCCCGAGCCTTGGCCGGGTGCCTGGAACGAGTATGCGACGCGGATAGAGACGGCGATTTCGGGTGGACTTGCCGTCGGGCCGGACAACTGTGAGTTCCACGATGCGCAGGGGGGACACCTCTTGCTCAACCGCAACTTCTACTATGCGATTTCAGGCGAGAACTGGTGCTGGTTCCATTTCAACGCCGAGGGCGTTCTGACGAGTTACCAGAGTTTCCACGATTGGGGGGACTTGCCGTCCCGCTCGGACCAGTCCATGGAAAACAGCGAAGTCTTCTCGCTTCATGTGAAGGCCTGGAAAGGTGCTCTGACCGATCTTTTCTCAACGGCGCAGATTGCCGCGCTTTCGCAGGCGTATGGTGAATCGCCCCTCACGGAGGAGGAACTGCAGCGTTCGCTTGTCCTGACCAACCGCAATGAGACATGGTTTTTGTACGACGAGAGCGTCTGGTCCACCTGGTTCAATGGCCTGCGTCTGCCAGGCGACGACTACGAATTCCCGCTGGTCGGCGAGGTGAAGCCCGAGTACAACGTGCGTGGGTGCGCGGCGATTTGCCGATGCATCACCGATACGCCCTCCGTTTCGAATGAGGACGAATCGTCCTTCACCTGGACGGCAGCGGCCAAGCCGTTCGGGACGGTTGAGACGGACGAGGGGGAGTCTCTGGTGACGGCCTTCAAGAATTTCGTTGTCCCCTGCTTCACTTCCGTTCGCCTTGTCCCGATGGATGCGGTCGGCGGACGGGATCTGGCGACGGCGGATGCGGGATGGGTGGATCATGTGCGCAAGCACTTGCCGGATTATCTTGTGAACGGGCCGCATCATCTCGGGTGTTTCTACTGCCAGCAACTCAAGATGTGGGAAAATGCCGTCTTTCGTCAGGTTGGCATCAACTGGATTCGGCTGAACGCCAGTTCGTGTGTGCGTGGAACGGGTGGCCCGGGTGGGCACGGGGGAACGAGTCATGCGCATTGACGCGTCCATGCGGCCTGGGCAGGCGATGATTGAATTGGCGCTGGGGATGTTCGCCCTCGCGCTTGTGCTCGCGGCGCTTTTTGGCTTCTCGACCTATATCCTGAAGTCGCTCGATCAGCAGCGGACCATGCGCCGTGAGGCGGGGGTGAGCGCACTGAACGGAATCGGCACCGGCTATTCGAGTTCTTCGCGGCATGATGCGGTGGAGGTCGACCCCTTGGCCGCCAAGTATATCTTTGGCTCGGAACGCGTGGATGTGCGGGAGTCGGTTCATCTGCCGTCCATGGGCGGACTTTTGCAAGATTAGGAAGGCGTAAGATGAAGAGGAATCCATTTGAGCAGCGCGTGCAGGCACTTGCGGACTGTGCAAGGCAGAAGAGCCTGGATGCCGTCCTTGTGTTTGGGCAGGCGAACATCTGCTCCTTGACGGGTATTTCGTGTGACAATGCCGCGCTTCTCGTGCGCCTGCTGGCGCGGGGTCGGATGTCGCTCAGGCTTTACACGGATTTCCGCTATGTGCCGATGGTTCACCGGACGGCTCCTTGGATTGCGGTCGGTGACATCCGCAAGATTACGTTCTCGGCGCGGCGGGTTGGCTGCGAATTTGCGATGCCGCACAGCCGCTTCGTCGAGCTGCAGGCCGCCCATCCGTCCGCCGAATTCGTGGATATGACGGGCGACCTCCTGTCCCTTCGCGCCGTCAAGACGGCGGACGAGATTCGTCGTCTCCGTGCGGCGGAAGCGCTCGACTGTGCCATTTGGCGGGAGGCGAGCGCGTCGTTTCGAGAGGGGATGACCGAGCTGGACATGGCGCGACGGATTCAGCACCTGATGATTGAGCAGGGTGAGGGGGAGGCCTTCGAGACAATCGTCTGCATCGGACGGAACGCGGCAGAATGCCATCATGTGCCGGATGGGACGGTTTGGAATGGACGCGAGCCGATTTTGGTGGATATGGGCGTCAAGCTTGACGGCTACTGCTCGGATTTGACGCGGAATCTCGTGCCGAAGCGTCCCTCGGCCCTTTACCGCAAGGTCTATGCGCTCGTGGAGAAAGCGAATCGGGCAGCCATTGAGGCGGCGAAGCCCGGGATGACCTGCGGTGAGCTGGATGCCGTGGCACGAAAGATTATCACGGCGGGTGGCTTTGGCAATTGCTTTGGCCATGCGCTTGGACATGGCGTCGGGATTGAAATACACGAGGCACCCGTTGCCCGCAAGGGCGATTCAACGATCCTCCGTCCGGGGATGCTTGTCACGATTGAGCCAGGTATCTATCTGGAGGGCAACCTTGGCGTTCGCATCGAGGACCTGATCCTGATTACAGAAACGGGTTGCGAGAGGCTTTCATCGTAAGAAGGGAAAGGGATAGAAAATGAACTCATCACTGCTCGGTATGTTGATATTTGCGTCCGGTGGTCTCGCCGGGGCCGTCTTTGCGCTTCCGTTTCGCGGCATTCGTGGCTGGCGCTATGAGTCGTACTGGCTCGTCTACGGACTCTTCGGATTGGTTGCCTTTCCGTTGGCTCTGGCCCTTTTCACGTGCCCAAACCTCTTCCAGGTGATTGGTGCAACGGAGGGAACGACTTTGGCGCGGTGTGCACTGTTTGGTGCGCTTTGGGGTGTTGGCGGGTTGACCTGGGGGCTGATGATTCGCTATTTGGGAATTGGCCTTGGACTCGCTGTTGGGTGTGGGCTTTGCTCGGCGACTGGTACGCTGATTCCGCCGATTGTGACGGGACACGCGGCAGATCTCGTCAGGGATTCGGGGGCGTTGGTCGTCCTTGGTGGCGTGGTCGCCTCGCTTGTCGGCATCGTCCTCGTCGGACTCGCTGGCAAGTTGAAGGAAGGGGAACTGAGCGAAGAAGCGAAAAAGAAGTCTGTAGCAGAGTTTAACTTCAAGAAGGGAATGGTTGTCGCGGTTTTCAGTGGCATTGCGTCCGCCGGGATGAACTTCGGGCTTCAGGGCGGCCTGTCCATGGAGGCTGCGGCGAAGTCGGCTGGTGCGAGTGCGACCTGGGCGGGACTACCCGTCCTTGTCGTCGTCCTTTGGGGCGGATTCGTGGTCAACGCGGCGTGGTGCCTGTGGCAGAATGCGAAGAACCGTTCCTTCTCGGACTACAGGCGGATTGATGCGGGGTGGGGCCTCGCGGCGTTGGCTGGTGTCATTTGGGCGATGCAGTTCGTTTGCCAGAAGATAGGTGAACCGGCGATGGGTGAGATGCGCTACATTTCGTTCGCGGTTGTGATGGGGGCGAGTGTCCTCTTCTCGACGCTGATTGGCATTGCCTTGGGCGAATGGAAGGGTACGGGACGCTGGACGAAGGTCAGCCTGTTCATGGGGACGCTCGTCATGATTGCCGGATTCTGTGCCATTTCAATTGGCTCACGATAAACGATAAGGAAGGATAAGTTTGTGACAAATTCGCGTCAGATGGCTGCATTTGCGGTGAGTGCATGGATTCGAACGAAGGAGTTTCCCGCCAATCTTCTGCCGACGGGTGGCGACCGGGCGTTTGTGCAGGACCTCGTCTACACGACAATCCGTCGTCTTCGTCCCCTCCGTCAGGTTTTGGGGGAACTGGTGAAGAAGTGGCCGAAGGGTGAGCTTGAATCGCTTCTGTACATTGGCGCGGCGCAAATTCTCTATATGCCCGATGTGCCTGACTTCGCGGCAGTCAACGAGACGGTCGGCGCGGCGAAATCGTGTGGGAACCCGAGCGTCGCCAAGGTGGTGAACGGTGTGCTGCGGAACCTGATTCGCCGGCGTGAGGAGTTCGAACGACTCATCGCTATGTCTCCCCTTGAGGTCCGGGAGAGTTTCCCGTCCGTCTTAGTGCGCCGTTGGACGGCGCGATTCGGTGCGGAAAATACGGAAAAGCTCTGCAAATGGCACAATGAACCGGCGGAGACGTGGCTTGCCTATCCCGATCGCTTTGAGAAGCTGGCGCACGGCCTTCGGGTGAACGAGGTGCCCGGGTACGAGGGGGGTGCGTTCATCGTGCAGGATCCAGGTACGGGCCTTGCAATTGACCTGCTCGCGGCAAAGCCGGGCGAGGCGATTCTCGATGCCTGCGCGGCACCCGGAGGCAAGACCGTTCAGTTGGCCTGGCGCGGCGCACGGGTGACGGCCTGCGAGGTGAATCCACGCCGTCGGGACAAACTGGTCGAGAACCTGGCGCGACTCAAGTTGGCGGAGAAGGTGAAAGTGATAGATTCGCTCAATGGGAGCGAGGCATTTGACAAGATATTGGTCGATGCACCCTGCTCGAATACGGGTGTCTTAAGGCGGCGGCCGGATGCTCGGTGGAACTGGAGTGAGGAGAAACTTGCCGCGCTCGTCAAGTTGCAGGCCGAGATTCTCGACCGGTGCGCGGCGCGGGTCGTGCCCGGTGGACGGCTCGTTTACTCAACCTGCTCGAATGAGCCGGAGGAGAATGGGTCGCAGGCCGCAGCATTTCTTTCGCGGCATCCTGAGTTCACGCAGGTTGAGATGAGGGAGTCCATCCCGTTCGAGTCGGGTCACGATGGCGCATTCGCCGTCGCGTTTGAGCGGAAAATGGTATAATTCTCACTTCAAAGGAAATAGGTGCAAAACGACTGATTAGAAAAGGAAAATAAAATGGCGGCAATTTATGAGTATACGGGCGTTGTGGAGAAGGTCCTTGCCACGCAGACATTCGCGAGCGGGTTCTCCAAGCGCGACATTGTGCTGACGGACGACGTCGGGTCCGATACGAAATGGCCCAATCACATTGCGTTCACCTTCAAGAAGGATGCGGCCAGTGTCCTCGATACGGTCAAAGAGGGCCAGCGCGTCAAGATTCGCTTTGCCATTGACGGACGTGAGTGGACGAATCCGCAGGGGCAGGTGAAGTACTTTACCGACCTCACGGGACTGAAACTTGACGTGCTCAATGAGGATGGCACGTCGACGGAGCCGGTTCCGGCACCTGCCGAGCCGGACTTCCCGGCGGATGCGGGGGAAGTTGACGATATGCCGTTCTGAGGCACTGGGGTGGCATCGGCCACTTCTGCTGATGGATGCCGCCCTGCCCATGCCATGTGCACGGGCGGGCGGTTCTTTCGTTCTCCGATGGACAAGGGAAAAGGCGCGGCAAAAATGAAAAAGGGGAGTCTTCTTCTTCTCTGCGGTATTCTGTCCCTTGTGGGGTTCTCGGGGGGCGATTCCAAGGGATTGCGTCAGGAGCGGTCTCTCTTGGAAGAACGAACATCCAATTTCGATGGGCAGCTCGGGTGCCGACACGCCGACAGGCTTCTTTTCGTCCGGTCGCTTGCCGTGGATGGAAGTGGCACCGTTTGGGCGGGTACGGAGGAGGGAGGACTTTATCGCAAAAAATCAGGCGAAAATGTCTGGCGGAAAGATGTGGATTTCTCTGCCGCATTTGGGGAGAATGTTTTCGCGCTGTCCGTTGATGGAAGTGGTCTCCTCTGGGCGGGGACGCTTGACTGTGGAGTTTGCACATGGGATGGCGAATCATGGCGGGCGTATGGATTGCGCGAGGGGCTTCCGGGAAATCGAGTGTTTTCCCTGTCACCAACGGGCGGAGGTATGCTGATTGCGACGGATGGAGGAATTGCTGACTGGAGTCTGCGGCGCGGCACAATTGAAACATACGACCGTATGTGTGGGCTACTGCAGAATGAGGCGAATGGGATTGTTGACTGCGGCAAGGGCGACCTCTTCGTCGCGACCCAGAGCGAAGGTCTTATGCGCCGCGCTCGGGTGGGCGAACCCTTCCACCCGATCGGCGTGGATAGAATCGGCCGATGCTATGCGATTCTCAGGTTACGAAATGGTGGGTTGGCGGTGGGGACCGCCAATGGGCTGTGGTTCGGCGGTCGCAGTTCGGGTAAGTGGAACCCATGTGTCGCCGTTCCGAATTATGTGACGGCGTTGCTTGAGGATGAGACGGGCAACCTTTATGCCGGGACGCGCGAATCGGGAGTTGTGGTGCTCGATGAGAATGCGCGGCTGTTGCGGAGGTATACATTTGGCGGCTTCACCAATCGGATTACTTCGCTTGCTGTGGACGCACGGGGAATCGTCCTCGCTGGGACGTATGGTGGTGGAGTCGTTGAACTCCACGAAACGAAATCGCGTCCTCGGGGGCAGCCCATGGGACGAAAGGCGGTGCGGCCTCAGCATCCGGCTAATCCCATTGAGCGAAGGGCGAAGCCCATTCGCCTTCAAAAGGAAGATGCGCGGGTGAATGCTTTTTATCTGACAGATGACTGGGCGACGAAAGGCGACTGGTGCGGTCGGTATGGCGGACGCACCGCTCATTTGTGCGCAATGTACGCTCCGTGGGATAGCCTTGTCATCGGCAGAGACTGGGGAAGTGTTATCAAAGGTCGCATGGGTGAGCATCATCGGGAGGGGGATGTGCTTCGCCAGTGGGTCCACTGGATCTATGCGGAGAATCGGAATTCGCTCTATGTGCCGGTGATTGGGTATCGCCGTCAGGCGGAGTGGGATGATCACAGTGAGTCGTATCCAGCCTCATGGGAGGGACCGGATATTATTATTTCGGTTTCCTTGGTGACATCTGGTTGGCATCGGGTCTCGTTTTATTTCAACAACAAAGACGGGCATGAGGGCGAAAATTTCCGCCGGGACTATACGGTGGAGACGGATGATGGAACGGGGAGACTTGTTCGGTCGCGTGTCGTCGGATTTCGGAATGGAGTCTACAAGTTGTTCGCAGTCAAGGGCCCAGGCACGAAGGAGTTCCGCATTCGACGCCATGGGTCGTTCTCAACGATTCTGTCAGCTGTTTTCGTCGACCTTTTCTTCGAGCCACGCGAGGTGCAGAGTTGTCCGCGCAGCTCAACCTACATGTACTACGGTGGGGTCGTCTATTCACCGCCCGAGACACGCGACTTTGCTCTGCCGGAGTTTACGGCCTATACCCCGGCCTATTTTGACCAGTGGCGACGACAGGTTCGCCGCGATTATCGTCAGGCGGTGGCACGAGCGGCTGACGCGGCGGTTTTGGAGAACTATCGCTGGAGTCTCTTGGAATGGACACGGGAAGATCGGCAGAAGTTCGACTACATGACGCTCTTGATGTGGACGGCCCTTCAGTTCAGGGACGCGGCCTATCGGGACGGCACGATTTATCGGCGCAGTCCGAATGTCCTGAACCGCCCCGTCGTCGATGCGGATTATCAGAGTCCCGACAGTGACTCATGGACGAAGAGTCCGGACGTGATGAACCCGAGGCTAATTGAAGAGCCGCGAAAAGGTTTCTTCCGAGAATTGCAGCGGATTCAGCGTTGTCGCGGAGAAAGGGCGGAGGAATAATGAAGTGATTTTAGTTCATTGCGTACGAACAAAAAGAAAGGGTGATGAAGTGATGAAATATTGGTGCGTGAGTCTTGTTGTGATGTTCTGTGGATTCTTCGCAAGGGGCGAGGAGGAAAGTCCCTTCCAGCAGGAACCTCGAATAGCGATTTTTTGCGATCAGGGTGTGCGTGCCGATGGGTACTCGCGTTTGGCGACAAATGTGACAGCGGCAGGCTTTAATTATGTCCTCGTTCAGGATCCGATACCGAAGGAGGAGTGGGAAATGTCTGGCCCAGACGAGTCTTGGAATATTTCTCCAAAACTGAATGCTGGAACTTTTAAATCGTTTGGGAAAAAGGCGCAACTCAAATTGCGTGCTGCAGACTATGGGAATTCGTATACGATTGAGGTTGAGCTTACTTGGACTCTGACGAACAAGGATACGAAAGAGAAAGTGAAAGAGTCCCGTTCGGCGACATATTGCCTTGATGCAGTTTTTTACTGGTTTATGATGTTCTGTTCTGATGGAACTATGTCGGAGACGGGACTCACGTTGGTGGACAATCACCCGGCAGAGGTGACGGTTCGTGCCGAGGGATGTTCACGGCCTGAGTTGGTGTTCCTGTCGTTCACATCCAGGCCTGTTGCCAATGGAACACCCATCAACAAGATAGGAACAGAGATGAAATTTATCAAGAAGTCACCGCTGGTTTTTCAGGTTCCTAAGACCTTTTGGTACGGGCTTAAGAAACCGCAATGTTGTTATACCAACCAATTTCCCTATGAAATCGTGGTTCGCGAGACCCATGATGGGGTGGTGGATGTGCAGACAGAGACCGTCGGGATGCCGAGGTGGGAGGATGCGGCGGCGGAACTGGCTGTGATTCCCCCCAGTTACACAATCAAGGTTTTTGCAATGCAAGGTGGATACAAAGCGACAGTGAGAATGTCGGAGTTTGAACGAATCATCAAAGTAAAAGGTGTGGAAAACATCACAGATCAATACGCGGAGGAGACCAAAAAGGAGGAGGAATTCCATGCGCGACAGTATCAGAAGGATACCTCATGGGCGGAAGGGGGTGAGCCCGACATTTATTCGGCTGAAAAGGTTCGGGAAAAGGTTCGTAAGAAGGTACGAACCGAATATGGCGGGTCGATTTCTTTCTACTCTTACGAGGGTGAGTCGGCAGGTGATGTTTCCAATCGAATAGACAATATAATCCAGGAGGCAATAGAAGAGGAGGAGTCGCTGTCGGATCGTGTTCTATCCGTTAACCGCAACTATCACGAACTGAAAGCAAAGCTTCACGCCGGCTACAATGCCGCCTGGATGTACCACTGCACATACGAGAATGCGGAAAATCCGGAAACAAATGTTATTCACAGGACGCGGCAGGAGGTTGAGAAGATGATGGAAAAAGAGAAAGTGCCTAAGGAGGAGAAATGAGAACAGGAATTCTGATCGGCTGTGTCTTTTTTATTGGACTAACAGCATTTGCGAAGAAAGACCCAAGGGGTTCCTATCGGTGGGATCGAATGCCGGATGCCATGCGGTCCAACATCCTTGAGCAGGTTGCGACGCGGCGGACAAACGAGCGATTGGTCGTCCTGAGGAAATCGATTATCGATTCCTATCTCAAGGAACCGCTCAGGGTGGGCGTGTCGAAAGAAGTCTTGGGCCAATTGAAGGTGATGGAGGTCGCAGGTGCACGCGTCCAGTGCGATGCCTATCCCCGTTTCAAGGCTGCGACTGGGGGTATGAATGGAGTCCTCGTCTACCGGAAGTATGCAAGGCCAGATGAACGCAGGTATCGAGGTCGTTGTTACGAGCCGGAGACATATAGCCTTCCGGAGGAGCACTATGTGCTCTGCCTCCTTGACAGGACCTATGGGCCGATGCCGCGCATAAGGTCTCGGGTTCGGTTGATGGATCCGCTGCGCGAACAATTCTGTACGGACTTCTGGTCAATGCCAGAGACCGATTTCGTCAGGAAGTACAGGCTTGAGACGCTTTTCTCGAATTCCGTCTACCGGGTGCGGGAGGGGTGCATGATGGTGGTGGACTATTCCTCGCCGCAGGACGAGGAGATTTTCATCTACCGGAAGAGGAATGGAGTCTTGGACGATCGTTATGAAATTGATCGCCAGTATATTGCCGAGAGGAAGCGATCGTATCGGGGATTCATTGGATTTGACAAGTTGCTCATTCTCTCGCAGGAGGAGGCATCGGAACTGGTGGCTCTCGTGGGGTGGCAGTGGTATGGGGAAAATGACGCGAAGTACCGCGATCTGCGGCGCGAGTATCCGTGGTTCTTGCCTGTGGACATCGACCACCCGAAGACCCAGCTCGGTCAGGAACTGAAGGCGACGATTGAACGGAAGGAAAGGATGGCAAGAAGATGAATTGGCGTGAAATCATTTCACGGGCGGATGCCTACTTGAACGAAAAGAAGGTGCCAGACTCCCAGGTCGCGGCGGAATTGCTGGCGGCGCGGCTCTTGGGATGCGGGCGCGGCTTTTTGTCGGCTTCGTTCGAGAAGGATGTTCCCGACCGATTCCGGGAGGCTATGCGGAGGGGGATGCGCCGCCTGGTGGTGGGTGAGCCGCTCCAGTACGTGCTGGGCGAGTGGGATTTCCGTTCCCTGACCCTGAAATGCGACCGCCGCGCCCTGATCCCGCGCCCGGAGACGGAAGAACTCGTCACGCGCGTGCTTCAGCATCTCAACGCCACCTCATTTGAGGTGCCGCCCCTTGTCATTGACGTCGGCACGGGAACGGGAGCCATCATTCTCAGCCTGGCCAAGGAGTTCAAGCGGGATGCCGTTTTCCTCGGTTCGGACATCAGTGAGGAGGCCTTGGCACTCGCGGCAGAAAATGCGGTTCGGTGCGGACTTGAGAAGCGCGTCAAGTTCGTCTGCATGGATGGCCTTGACGACTTTGACGAGCCGGGCGTGGTGGATGTCCTCGTCTCGAATCCGCCGTACATTGAAAGTCGTGTTTGCGAAACGCTCGATCCCCGCGTGAGGGACTTCGAGCCGCGCCTGGCCCTTGATGGAGGGGCGAGCGGACTTGATTTCTATGAGCGTTATCTTGGGGATGCGCTCAATGTCCTCAAACCGAGGGGGGCCGTTTTCTTCGAAATTGGCGAAGGCCAGGGCGAGGCGTTGCGGCAGATGATGGAAGGCTACGGTTTCTCGGAAATCCGAATCGAGAAGGATTTCGCCGGGCACGATCGCTATGCCTCGGCAATTCTTCCTTGAATGTGTGCGAATGGAAAGGTGAAGGAATATGTCAAATCTCAATTGGGGGACGGTTGGTCTCCTCTGCGTGTCCAATCTTGTGATGCTCTACGCCTGGTATGGGCATCTGCGGAGTCTGGCAGGTGCGCCTGTTTGGGTCGCTATCCTTGTCTCGTGGCTGATTGCATTGCTTGAGTACTGTGTGACCGTGCCAGCGAACAGGCTTGGGGCGCGCACGATGACGCTTGAACAGCTGAAGATTACGCAGGAGGCGGTCACGCTTCTCGTCTTCATGCCGTTTTCCGTTCTCGTCATGAAGCAGGCCATCTCGTGGAATTACCTTGCGGCGGCGGCTTGCATCTTGGGGGCCGTCTTCTTTATCTTCCGAGGGTGAAGGAGACTGGAATGAATGAGTTTTCAATCGTGCTCGTCCATCCCGAGATTCCGCATAATACGGGAGCTATCGGACGACTTTGCGTGGGACTTGGCGTCAAGCTGAACCTGATTCGTCCGCTCGGCTTTCACCTTGACAACCAGTCCATTGCCCGGGCTGGGCTTGACTATTGGCCGCACCTTCAGCTTGCCGTTCATGATACATGGGCTGACTACTTGAAGTCGGAACATCCGAGCCGCCTGCATTTTCTCTCAACGCACGGGCGGAAGTCGCTCTATGCATGCGCCTTTCGCCCAGGTGACACGCTGGTCTTCGGGAGCGAAAGTTCGGGATTGCCGCGAAACTTTTACGAGGAATATGTCGATTCGCTCTTCCGAATTCCCATGCCGGGGGAATTTGCGCGATCCATCAACCTTGCGAATGCGGTTTCAATTGCCGCGTACGAGTGCTACCGCCAGTTGTCGGCGGAATAGCTTTTGCCGCTTTTCTTTTCGCAGCGCCAGTTGTGCGGGCGCGGCAAAAGCGATAGGTGGAAGTCTGGGAAGTCGCACCTGCGCTCCGTCGGGGTTGCAGGTGCGTCCCGCAGGAGATGCAACCTGGACTTTCCCCCCTGCGCACCCCGCCGTCGGGAGAAGCTGTTCTCCCGATCGGGAGAACAGCTTCTCCTCCCCCGGGGAACAGCTTCTCCCGGCTGGGGGCGCGTGTCCCCGGAGGGCGGCGCGGCGGGGGCGATTCGGGCTTTTGGGGGTGGAATCTGGGGCGCGGCGCGGCGGAAGGCGCGCCCCATGGGCGGAGACGGATGTCCGGAAATGCCGCGATTCGCGCCGTTTCGGCGAGATAGCGAAGTTTCTCCGGATTTTTCGCGATTCCCCCTTGCGCG
>CAKTUI010000043.1 GCA_934621385.1 uncultured Kiritimatiellota bacterium | reverse complement strand
CTATTCCGACTGGGTGGACGCGCGGGTCGGGACGGGCCTCGCGAACGGGCTGTACCGGTTCGAGGCGGTCTTCCCCGAGGATCCGCCGGAGGCGACGCGGCTCGTCGTCGGGGACCTCTCGGTCTGCGTGACGAACGCGGGTTCGTACGCGTTCGTCCTCGGGAAGGGGCGCGAGTACCGGTTCTGGACCGAGCCGCACGACGGGACGGTGCGCTACGCCGTGCGGGACGACGCGGGGGCGGGTTCGCCCGTCCGCGCCGCACGGAACGCCGCGTCCGCGTCGCCGGGGGTGTGGACGGTCGGCGGCGGGGGGCGGCTGCTCGCGCTCCCCCAGCCCGGGTCGCCGGGACGCTGCCTCTGGATGCCGACGCTGCGCGGCTCGCCGGACCTCGCGCACCTCGGCCCGGGGCCGTTCCCCGCCGCGTTCGAGGCCGTCCTCTCGGACTACTGCGGGGACGGGACGCCCCCGTTCAGCTGGTGGGCCTCGGACCCGGCCGTCCGCTTCACCGCGCCGAATGCGCGCACGACGCGGGTTGAGGGCGGGGGGATTCCGGGCTGGGGGAGCCTTGAGATGTCCGTCCGCGCCGACCTCCCCGGCGGTCCGCTCGTGTCCCACCTCAGCACGGCATACGGCACGAACGAGCCCCCGCAGGTGTATTTGTCCATTGATGCGCCTGATGCCGTGTTTGTGAATGATGATGGTGATGAAATGTTGGGTGCTAAAGACTATGAGGTCCCGGGTAGACATCCGAATGATGATGACATTGTTCCTGTGATTGTGTCGATGCATTCTGATGTCGCGACCAATGGGACATTGGTGGTCAGCCCACTCATCCGGGATGGACACCTCTGGAAGGATGAGGGACGTACCAGTGAAGTTGCCTTGGAGGAGCGAATCCCCATTTCGGGGTCGAAGAAACATTCGTGCACATTCTACCTTGAATGCGAATCGGAGTCGTATGGCTACCTCTCGAACCAAATTGGGATTACATGGGAGGAGAGCGAGATGACCTCTCAGCATCTTGTGCATAATTTTACCTCAATTGATTGTGTGGCGGAGCCAATCACATCCGATTCGGTAACGGTTGAAGGGAAGGAGTATATCGTAAATCCATGTTGTGCAATCATCGGTGAAAGCACTTATATGAGGGTTCGGGTTGCTCCAAAGGATATTCCGGATGAGAGAATATCCTGGCGGGTTCTTGAAGGGATTGCGTCATTTCCCCATGGCAATACGGGACGGGATGTCGTTGTTGTTGCGGGAGGAATTGAAGGGGATGTCATCATTCTTGAAGTAGATGTGGACGGCGGCGTTGGAAGATGCCCTAGGTTTGAACTTCTTGTGACGCGGATGCGAGATGTGCGGGTTTACCCTTATCTGATTGTCGGCGACGTGGGTGCGGAGTTAACCGAATGTCAACATCTGGACAAACTCACGGAGGTCAATAAGGTCTACAGGCAGGTGGGGCTTCGCTTCTCTTCGGCCCCCATTGAAGTCATCGACAATTATGAGTGGAGTCGGTTTGGGCTTTCCAAGCGCGGAATTTGCAGGGACATTCGCAACTACGCGCATAAAACGGATGGTGTCGAAGTGTATTTCATTGGAAACGGGACGGAGATGGTGGAATATAGCACCAAAGCCATCGGGCGAGCCAATTCAGATGGAATTGTTATTAGGTGCCAGGCTCCAGGCCGTACTCTTGCGCATGAAATCGGCCATGTTTGCGGGCTGACGGACATTTATTCCGATGATGGGTGTGCTGAACAGCTTCGCCCGCTTCAGAAGGCATGGATGCCTTCTGATTGGAACAACGGGACGGGAAGTCGCTTTTACTCGCCCGACAAGTGCCTGCTTGATTTGATTCCGCAGTTGTTGATGTATGGCATTGGAAGCGGAAACCATGTTGACATTCCACAAGGATTTGTGCGCGGGTTGCTGCGGAATCGCAAAGACCCGTCCCAGGAGGAATCCGGGAATGCGGCCGTCGGGCGTTCCGCGATGATTGTGTTTCCACCCCATACGCAATAAGGAGACCCATGAAAGTGACGATGATTTTATTGCTGTGCCTTATGTCCCTCTCGGTCCATGCGTCCGGGGGCTGGTCAATCCAGCGTCTGGAGACCCTGTTGTGCAGGAGTGAGCGTTTTGTCGAGTCGGACCATGACGAGGCGGACTCCGATGAGGGCCGCAGCTGGGATCGGGATGGGATTCCCCTCTTCCGTGACGTTCTGGAGGAGGGCGGTTGGTCGACCAATCAACTCGTTTGCGGACTCGTTTCCATCGCCTCGAACGGGCTTCAGTCCACCGGCTGGGATGTTCCGGAGAGACGGAAGGCCACGGTCGTGGCCGTCGAGTTGCTGGCGGACATCAACCACCCGGACGTGACGAACTACTTCCACACTCTTGTCGGAGACGACCTGCACGGCCTTGAGTCGGTCGTCCTTCCCGCCATGTTCAGGCATACCAACCTTGAGTCCGAGGTGTTTGAGTCACTTTACCGCTCCTGCGCCCACACGAATTTCTACGACAGGGCCGCACCTCCCGTTGCGATGGAATTGCTGGATGTGCTGGGGCGGCTGCCCGCCTCCGCGAGGGAGGCGGCGAAGGTCCGTGTCGCAAGGTTCCTGCACTTCTCGATGCGACAGGTGACCACCTCCCAGACATGGCAGGACGAGCAGCTTGCGAAACTGATTCCCGACTACTCCAACAGCGTGGAGCGACTGGAGCAGGTCCGATACCTGATGGGGCATTCCGCAAGGGACTACGAGCGCAACAGGGCGGCGGCGCAATTCAGGAGGCTGAGTGCCATTCCAGCGAATTCGCTGAGCCGCGTCCCCTGGCTGTGCGGACGAGATTGAAGGGATTTGAGGTACTTTCGCAATGAGAAGATTATCTGTGCTTTTCTGTATGACGATCGCCTGCGCCTTTGCGCATGGGGAGCCTTCGCACACACCTTCGGAGTCAAATGAGGTTGCACTTGCAATCCTATCGTATGCGGCAATGGACGTGGAGCATGAAATCGAGGCGGGCAGGGAATACCCCGTGCGCTATACGGATTGGAACGGTTTGCTGGATGGTGCGTCCTGCCCCGGGTGGTCACGGCGGGCGAAGGAGTCTTCCCTTTACTCTTTCTTGCAGGGCTGGTCGACGAACGATTTCTCCCGGCTTGGGGCCGAGGATCGCGACTTGTTGCGCATCGCCCTGTGCGAACTTCGGGACTTGAACCATACCAACGCCCTGCCCATCGTGCGCAACTGGGCCGTCAACCCGGTGGCTGACTTCCGCATGGATGCAATATCCCTTTACAGTGCCTGGGCTATGCTTGGAGAGGATTTTCTTCGGACGATGGGAACGTTCCTCACTAATGCGATATGGGCAACGGGCCAGGACAGGATTGAGGCCTGTCTTGGCATCGCAGGTGCAATCGGGCGGCATCGGCGGAGATTTGGATGCGACCTCCCCTATACCAACGCCGTTCACCTGGCCTACAGGGTATGTCCGGGGAACCATGAAGCAGGCATCGTACTGGATGACTTGCTTATCCGGGAGATTCCGGGCTATGAGTGGAGTTCAAACAGATTGGAGACCATCGTGGACTGGCTGGCGACACCCCATTTGGATTCCGATCTGGTGTCTCGCTGGGTGTCTGTAACCAATCGACTCAGGGAGTCGGCACAGGCACTCGTGGAGATTGAGGACTTGAGGGGGCTTTGAGTGGATTCGTCGTTTGGCTGGGTCATCGCCCATCCGAATTCGCTCGGGTCGGGGCACGTGGGCATCGTCGACTTCGACGGGGTCGGCATCGCGGCGGGGAAGAAGATCGTGAATCGCAAGTACGAGGACTGGCTGGATGGATCTTCAACATACAGGAGAAAGGAATAGTCGCATGAGAACGCTGCATATTGTCGGGATTGCACTCGCCGTCTTCTCCCTGGCATCCGTGAGTCGGGGTCAGGGGGTGTCGGACATGAAGGGGGCGGATGAGATTCGCCGTGCCTTGGATGAATATGTCAAAAGCCCCAGGGGAAGCAGAAGTACTCTCGGGGGTGTTGAGGAAAGCGGGGTAGGAGTGAACGACGAATACAGGAGGTTCGCGGCACTCGTGTCAAACGACTACCGGAACGTCTTCGCCAACGTCGGGACGATTGCCACGAATGAGATGGAGCGTCTGTTCGTGTTCGCCGCAGGCTGGCAGTTCGGCGAGGGGTTCTACCTGTCGTGCCTGGACGAGCTGGCCGACCTCGCCCTCGGGGGGCGCGTGACGGCGGACGAGATCCGCTGGTACACCGTGCTGAACTACAACTCCCGGCTGACCAACATCCTGCGCATCCGCTACCGCGAGCCGCTCGTCACGAACATCGTGCACAAGCTCATGCGCGTCGACCCGGGGCGGCGGACGTACTACGGGAGGATTCTCGACGGGTCGTCCTACAGGGACTACCTCGACGAGATGAAGGCCTGTCTCTGGGACTGAGGTGCGCCGACATCGGGTTTGGGGTTCACTGGCAATGAAAGGGAAAGGAGTGGAAAGTATGAGGAAACTGTCAACGGGGGCAAGGTGCGGACGGTGGGCACTGATGGCCGCGCTCACCCTGTCCGCCGGGCTTGCGTCGGGGAGGGCGGTCCCGTCCCCGCCTGCGTCGGAGTGGGCGGATGCGGAGGCCTCGACGAATGTTCCGCTCGCCGTATCGGCGGCGGATCTCGCGGAACTGCGGGTTCGCATCGACCTCGCCGCCGGGCCGACGAACGCGGTAACGGTCGCCGTCGGGTTCGATTCGGACGGGGACGGGGCACTCTCGCCGTCCGAGGAGGGCGCGGCGTTCGGCTGCGACTGCGGCGCGTGGTTCGCCCGCCGTGCGGACGGGTCGGTCGTGGAACTCGGCGAGGCCGCGCCCGGGAGGGCCTGTCGGGAGTTCTCCGTGCCCATTGCCAGGAGCGCCGCGGACTGGAATCTCGTCCGCATCGTGCGCAACGGGGCGGGTTCGGCGGGGGAGTCCGTCACGGTCGACGGCATCCGGCGCTGCCTGCGCATCATCGTCCGTTAGGGGGCCTTTGATTGTCCGTGAACGACGGAATACGCGGAGTACACGGAAAAGGGGAGGTTTTTCTACCACTGAATGCACTGAAGCCGCCTAACGGCGGACACAGAAATTCACGGGAGGGGTGGAGGCCTGCGGCCGAACACGAAAGGCCGCGAAAACCCTTCGGGACACGAACGGTGGGGTGGGTTGTCAATCACGGAATACACCTGAAAGAACGGAAAACCGCTTGGGAGCGGTGGAACGCAGAAGGACGGGGAGAAGCCACGCCGCGTAGGCGCTCTGAAAGCGCGGGCGCGGCGGTTCTGTTCCTTCTCGGCCAGCGTCGGGGCTGTTCATAGTGTATCGTCGACTTCCATCGACATTGAAAGAGTGCGCGTTTCGATAGATTATTATGCGCGAAAATAACCTGGCCTGCCTTGACCGAGGTGGCATTTTTTTGCTACTCTATCCCGCATCATCATACGGGTACCTAATGCCCTTGTGAACTTTGGTAATTGTGTCTTACTGATACGAAAGAGGAATAGTGAAGATGAAGAAGTTTGCGCTCGTTTGTTCGCTCGTGCTGTCGGCCCTGTTCGTTGAGGCAGGTCCGAAGGTGTCCATCCTCGGTGATAGTTATTCAACCTTCACGGGCTATGTGAAACCAGAGACCAATGCCATTTGGTATCATGCCGACAAGAAGGTGGCTGGTGTCGAGTCCGTCGATCAAACCTGGTGGATGCAGGTCGTCAAGGGCGTGGACGGCACTCTTGAGGTGAACAACTCCTACTCGGGTTCAACGATCTGCACGACGGGCTACGGCGGGCAGGATGCCACAGACTCGTGCTTCGTCACCCGTGCGGAAGCGCTTGGGAAACCGGATGTGATTCTTGTCTGTGGTGGTACGAATGATGCCTGGGCTCAGTCGCCGGTTGGCCAATTCAAGTACGGTGGTTGGAAGCCCGATGATCTCAAGTCCTTCCGCCCGGCCTGCGCGAAGATGTTTGTTGTCCTCAAGAAGAAATATCCGAGAGCGAAAATTCTCTTTGTGCTCAATAACGGACTGGGAAGCGCAATCGCGACCTCGGCGGTTGAGATTTGCAATCACTACAAAATCCCCGTGGTGAATATTCCCGATTCGTGTGACAAACAGAATGGACATCCGACCGTTGCCGGCATGAAGACGATTTCTGATGCCGTTCTGGAGTATATGAAAAAGAACGCACAGAGATACGGAATAAAAGCCGTAAAGGGGCAGAAGTCGGATTCGCCACGCGGCTGAAGTGCGCGGCGAGCCTCGCTCCCGGGGCCTTGCCGTCCCTTGGCCCGACCCTTCGGCGGCGGCATCCCGCTCCTCGCCCCGCCCGTTCGTGGGCCTGATATCAGGCTTCGCACGGCGTAGGCGCGGCACTTTGAATGGCCTTCCGGACGGAAGGCCGGCAAGACCATCTGCCGCGTTCCAGCCTATACCCCGCTGCTCGACCCATCTCTTGGGTTGGCTTCTTCCGCTTTTGCTGCCCCATTAGATTTTACAATTTTTCCTCAATTTACCCCCTTGCGCCGGGCAAGTCCATTATGATACAATTTGCGCATTCTAAAGCCGAAGCAGGCGACGGAGCGGCGGTATCGGGAGCAGGATCCCCGAGACCATCCGTCGGCCAAGGGTTCTCTTAGTGGTATGGGATGACGATGAAGTCTCTCAATCAGTTGGATACGCCTGTCGCCAAGGCTCTGGAAGAGCAGCGGGTCAACCGTTTGGCGCATTTTGACGTGCCCGGCCATAAGGGCGGGCGCATGAATCCGGCACTGAATGAATATTTCGGTGCCAAGTTGATGTCCTTGGACGTCAATTCAATGAAACCCCTCGACAACTTGGCTCATCCCGTCTCGGTCATCAAGGATGCGCAGTCGCTGACGGCGAAGGCATTTGGGGCCGACAACGCTTTCTTCATTGTGAACGGTACGACGGCGGCCGTGCAGACGATGATTTTTGCCTCCATTCAGGCCGGGCAGAAGATTATCCTGCCGCGCAATGTGCATCGCTCGGCCATCAATGCCCTCGTCGTCAATGGCGCGATTCCCGTTTACGTCAATCCGCAGGTCAACCCGGATCTCGGTATTCCGCTGGGTATGCGCCTGGCCGATGTCGAGGCGGCCATTTCGGCCAATCCCGATGCGAAGGCCGTCTTTGTCAACAATCCGACCTACTACGGCATCTGCTCGGACTTGCGCTCAATCGTTGCGCTCGCCCATGCGCACAATATGCTCGTTCTTGTGGACGAAGCACATGGGACGCACTTCTACTTTTCCGATAAGCTCCCCGTCTCGGCGATGGCGGCTGGGGCCGATATGGCGGCGTGCTCCATCCACAAGACGGGTGGTTCGTTGACGCAATCGTCCGTCCTGCTGACGCGTCGTCCGGTTGACCCCGACTACATTCGGCAGGTCATCAATCTCACGCAGACGACTTCAGCTTCCTACCTGCTGATTGCCTCACTCGACTTGGCCCGGCGCAACCTCTATCAGAATGGACGGGCGATGTTCGAGAAGACGATTCAGATGGCGGACTATGCGCGTGAGGAGATCAACGATCTCGGCGGCTACCACGCCTTTGGGCCTGAACTCGTGAACGGCGATTCTGTCTGTGCATTCGATACGACGAAACTCTCGATTCACACGCGTGAGATTGGCTTGGCTGGCATCGAGGTCTACGACCTCCTGCGCGACGACTACGGCATCCAGATTGAATTCGGTGACGTTGGCAACATCCTCTGCATTCTCTCCTCGGGTGACCGTCCGCTCGACATTGAGCGGCTCATCTCGGCCCTATCGGAAATCAAGCGGCTTCATGCGAAGTCGCCGGCGGGACTCTTCGACCACGAGTATGTCGAACCGAAGGTTGAGATGTCGCCGCAGGCGGCGTTCTATGCCCAGAAGCGTTCCATTCCGATTGCGAAGTCCGAGGGATATGTCGCGGCGGAATTCGTGATGTGCTATCCGCCGGGAATTCCAATTCTTGCGCCGGGTGAACGGATTACGCGTGAGGTCCTGGACTATGTTCTTTACGCCAAGTCGAAGGGATGCTTCATGACGGGTCCCGCCGATATGAGAATCAACCGCATCAATGTCGTGAGGTAAGAGAGATGGAACTTTGGTATACCGACCAGCACACGAAGGACGTGCGCTTTTCGATGAAGGTGCTGAAGCAGATTGCCTCCCAGCAGAGCGAGAATGAGCGCATCGACATTCTGGATACGGCTGAATACGGGCGCGTGCTCGTCCTTGATGGGGAACTCTTCCTGACCGAGAAGGATGAGTTCATCTACCACGAGATGTTGGCCCATGTGCCGATGGCCGTTCATCCGAAGGTGCGCAACGTGCTCGTCATTGGTGCCGGGGACGGCGGAACCGTCCGCGAACTCGTCAAGTATCGCGCCATTACCCGAATTGACGTCGTCCAGCCGGACAAGGATCTCTACACGCTGGCGATGGCGCATCTCACCTTTTGCGCCGCCTCTTTTCGGGATCGCCGCGTTCACATCCATGTTGAGGAGGGGCTTCGCTTCGTGCGCGGCAAGGCGAACGAGTACGATCTCATCATCGTGGACTGCGCCGATCCTTACGGGCCGGCGGAAGGCCTGTTTACGCGTGAGTTCTACGGCAATTGCTGGAAGGCCCTGCGGGAGGACGGCATCCTCATCAACCAGCACGAGTCACCATTCTACTCCGAGCATTCCCAGTCGGTGAAGAGTGCGCACAAGCATATTGCGACGATTTTCGACCTGTCCATGATTTACCAGGCGCACATCCCGTCGTATCCGTCGGGCCACTGGCTCTTTGGCTTTGCCTCGAAGAAGTACCATCCGCTTAAGAACCTGCGGGCGAGGGAGTGGAACACGCTCAAGATTCCGACGCGCTATTACAACACCGACTTGCATCGCGGCGGATTTGCGCTTCCGAACTACGTGCGCGAACTGTTGGGGCAGAAGGCGGCCAACGCATAGGAGGGAGGGACGGCAGATGAAGTTCATTGGTTGCGCGAGTGAGTTCGCGGCGGCTCAGGCCGTGCTGTTCGGCGCGCCCTACGATTCAACGACATCCTATCGTCCGGGTGCGCGGTTCGGCTCCGCCGCGATTCGGAATGAGTCCTATGGGATTGAGACCTATTCGCCCTATCAGGATCGGGACTTAGAGGGACTTGCGGTATGCGATGCGGGCGACCTTGAGTTGCCGTTCGGTGCGCCCGAGCCAGCGTTGGATCTGATTGAGACCGAGACCTCACGCATTTTTGACGCGGGGAAGGTTCCCGTGATGCTCGGCGGTGAGCACTTGGTCACGCTGGGTGCGGTTCGCGCCGCCGTTCGGCACCATCCGGGATTGCACATTCTGCATTTTGACGCGCACGCCGACTTGCGCACGGACTACCTTGGGAATCCGCTTTCCCATGCCTGCGTTCTGCGTCGTTGCCATGATGCGTTGGGTGACGGGCGAATCTTCCAATTCGGCATCCGTTCCGGGACGCGGGAGGAATTCGCTTTTGCCGCGGAGGGCCATGTTCGGATGGAGCGGTTCGCGGCGGATACTCTGCCGTCGGTGACGCTTCCGAAGGGGACGCCCGTCTACCTGACCGTTGACCTTGACGTGCTGGATCCATCGGAGTTCCCAGGAACGGGAACGCCGGAAGCGGGGGGGCTTTCGTTTGAGGCCCTGCGGCGGGCACTGATGGATGTTTTCGCCCGCTTTCAGGTGGTGGCCTTTGATTTGGTGGAACTCGCGCCCATGCTGGATGCGAGCGGGCGTTCGACCGCCCTGGCCTGCAAGCTGTTGCGCGAGTGCCTGTTGGCGCGCTTGGCGTAATGTAAAGTAAACACGAGAAGAAAGGATGACGAGATGTCTAAGGTCATGTTGATTGGTGCGGGTGGTGTTGCCGGTGTCGCCGCCGCGAAGATGTGCAAGAACGACAGCGTTTTCACCGACTTGCTGATTGCCTCGCGGACGCAGAAGCGGTGTGAGGAACTGAAGTCGGCCTGTGAGGCGCGTGGGACGCGGACGCGAATTACCACGGCGCAGGTCGATGCGATGGACGTGCCGCGCCTCACGGCCCTCATCCGTGACTACAAGCCCGACCTCGTGATGAATATTGCCCTTCCTTATCAGGACTTGGCAATTATGGACGCGTGCCTCGCGGCGGGTGTTTCCTATCTCGATACGGCGAACTATGAGCCGCCGGATACCGCGCACTTCGAGTATTCGTGGCAGTGGGCCTATCGGGAACGGTTCGAAAAGGCGGGCCTGACGGCGATTCTCGGCTGTGGATTCGACCCCGGCGTAACGCAGGTCTTCTCGGCCTATGCGCAGAAGCACTATTTCGACACGATTGAGACGCTGGATATCCTCGACTGCAACGGGGGCGACCATGGCTATCCGTTTGCGACCAATTTCAATCCCGAAATCAACATCCGCGAAGTTGCCGCGAAGGGTAGCTACTGGGAGAACGGGCATTGGGTGGAGACGGAGCCGATGGCGATTAAGCGCGTCTACGACTTCGACCAGGTCGGTCAAAAGGATATGTATCTTCTGCATCACGAGGAAATTGAGTCGCTTGCCAAGAACCTGAAGGGCATCCGACGCATTCGCTTCTTCATGACGTTCGGTCAGAGCTACCTCACGCATCTGAAGTGTCTGGAGAATGTGGGCATGACGCGCATTGATCCCGTGAAGTTCAATGGTGTGGAGATTGTGCCGATTCAGTTCCTAAAGGCCCTTTTGCCCGACCCGGCATCGCTTGGTCCACGGACGAAGGGCAAGACGAACATTGGGTGCATTTTCCACGGGCTCAAGGGCGGCAAGCCGGTGGACTACTACATCTACAATGTCTGCGACCATCAGGCCTGCTATCGCGAAGTTGGTTCTCAGGCCATCAGCTATACGACGGGTGTCCCGGCGATGATTGGCGCGAAGATGTTCCTTGAGGGAAAGTGGACGAAGCCCGGCGTGTACACGTGCGAGGAGTTCGACCCCGATCCGTTTATGGCGGAACTCCCGAAGCAGGGTTTGCCGTGGAATGAGAACTTCAATCCGGTGAAAGTAGATTGAAAACCCCCTATTATCAGATTGACGAGGCCGCGCTTGTTCGAAACTGCCGCCTTTTGGCGCATGTACGCAAGGCGGCGGGTGTCAAGATTCTGCTGGCTCAGAAGGCCTATTCCGTTTGGAAGACCTATCCGCTGATTGCGGAGTACTTGGACGGAACGACGGCAAGCGGACTGTTTGAAGCGCGTCTCGCGGCAGAGGCGATGCCAGGGCGTGAGAATCATGTCTACAATCCGGCCTTCATTGAGTCTGATTTTCGTCAGGTTATTCGGATATGTGACCATATCGTCTTCAATTCGCCGACTCAGGTGAAGCGGTTTGCCGCTCGTGCAAGACATGCTGGCGTTTCGCCTGGACTTCGCGTCAATCCGCTCTACAGTGAGGTTGAGCACGCGATTTACAATCCGTGTTCGGAACAGTCGCGACTTGGAACGCCGCGTGTGGCGATTGACGATGATGTTATTGGGCGGATTGACGGGCTTCACTTCCATGCGCTATGCGAGCAGGGGGCGGATGTCTTCGTTCGTGTGCTGGCGAAGTTCGAAGCCTCGTTTTCAGCGTTCTTCCCATGTCTTCGCTGGGTCAATTTCGGTGGTGGGCATCATGTGACGCGAGAGGGGTATGATGTCGACCTCCTCATTCGGACGCTGAAGGACTTCCGCCGCCGCTGGCCGAATCTTGAGGTCTACCTGGAGCCTGGCGAGGCCGTGGCCCTCAATGCCGGGACGCTTGTCGCCACCGTCCTGGAAATCAATGATTGGGGGCATCCGTTTGCAATCCTTGATACGAGCGCCGAATGCCATATGCCGGACGTGATTGAAATGCCGTACCGTCCGCGCATCGTCGGCTCGGGGCTGCCGGGAGAAAAGCCGTATGCCTACCGGCTTGGTGGACCGACCTGCCTCGCTGGGGACGTGATTGGAGACTATGCGTTTGATGCGCCGCTGAAGCCGGGTGACCGACTGGTTTTTGAGGATATGGCCATTTATTCGATGGTCAAGAACAACACGTTCAATGGAATGCCGCTTCCTTCCATTGTCCTGAAGACACGCGGCGGTCGTCTGCGAACCCTTCGCTCGTTCGGGTACGAGGATTTCAAGACAAGGCTTTCATGAGTGGTTGAGCCCACTCGGCCGAATGTCGTGCGCGGCATTTTGGCGACGCCATGCCGACATGGACATTCCGAATCGCCGCTTGAAGAGGTTCTTGAGGTAATTGGCGTTGTGGTATCCGCAGGACGCGGCGATTTGCGTGAGAGGCTCCTGTGAGGAGAGGAGAAGTCGTTTAACCTCCTCAAGCCGGATTTCGGAAATCGCGGCACCGATGGTCGTGTTCTGCAGTTCGCGGAAGCGCAGGTCGGCCAGACGTCTGGAGCAGCCGAGATGGCGGACGACATCCTCGACGCTGATGCCCGATAGTGCATTCTTGCGGATATAGGCAAGCGCTTTCTGGACGAGTTTCCCCGCGTGGGAGACGGGGGCGGTGGAACTGCGGCGGACGATTTGCTTGACGCCAATCAGGAGCGTTCTTGGGGTGCACTCAACATTCGGAGCGTTCATTATGTCGTCCAGTGTCTTGGCCGCAATGTAGCCCTCTTCGTCAAAGTCGGGCTGAATGGACGAAAGTTCAGGGTCGCAATTCTCGCAGATGAGCGTGTCGTTGTTGATGCCGAGCACGAGGACATCCTCGGGAATTCGAAGATTGTGCTTTCGGCAGTAGGAGATGGTGTCGTACCCACGGTCGTCGTTCGCGGCAAAAACGCCAATGGGCTTTCGCAGATGGGAGATTTCCTCTGGCCGTTGCAGTTCATGGCACCACAGTCCGTAGTCACTCAACGTTTCCCTAAAGGCCCGAAAGCGGCTGACGCTCCATTCAACGATAAGGGGGTGATGGATGAAGGCATAGGAACGGCATCGCCCGGTGGACAGCAGATGGCTCGCTGCCGCCTTGCCAATTTCATCCGCTGAATTGCGGATAAAGGCAATGTTCTCCTTTCGCGCCGATAGTTTCGGGTCGTGAATGTCGATGACGATGGTTGGGATGGTCGATTCGGCCAGCAGGGCGGCCGTCGTTTCGGTCTTTGGAATGGAGACGATGAAGCCGTCGTAGTCCTCGTTCAATGCGGAGCGGATGCGCTCGGGCGTGAATTCCGCCGCCGTTCGGATAAGCGTAATGTCCCAGTCGTGATTCCCGCCGAGATAGCGAAAGATGCCGTGCAGTTTGTCCTGCCCGGCGATTCCCGCCATCTTCAAGGCGATGAAAACTCGCTTCTGCATGGGGGTAGTATACCAAAAACGGACGGAAGGTGTGCGCCGTTTCGAGGTGTCCGGCAATTATTGTCGCTCTGGATTCGTCTGTTATTGGGCCATTTTGGGTGAGATTCAATCTGAAAGTGATTCCCTATTGCGCTCTTGTGTCAGATTGTGTATAATAGTGTCAAAAGATGTCAAAGGTGGGCAAACAGAGTGTCGCGGAGTCGACGACCGCTATGTCAGGCGTGCTTGTTGGGCGCGTCGACCATGCGTTGGATCCCAAGAAGCGCTTCACCATTCCGAGCGAATGGCGGGCGGTGATGGGGAATCCCGACTATGTGTATGTGATGCCCGATGCCCAGAAGCCCTGCCTGAATCTCGTCCCCAAGGCGGAGATGGAGGCACGGCTTGAGAAACTCCGCGAAAAGGCGCTTTTTGATCCGGCGCTGAACGCGGCGCTTCAGACCATCGGCGCGAACTCTGAGCAACTCATGCTTGACGTCCAGGGCCGAATCCGCGTTTGCGACAAGCTCCTTCGGTTTGCGAACTTGACGACGACGGTCGCAATGGTGGGTTCGGTTCGGATGATCAAGTTGTGGGATCCGGCTGCGCTTGGCGCGGCGGAGACTGTTGACCAGGCCGGCCTTGCAGCCGCGCTTACGACGGCAGGATTCTGAGATATGCCACACATTCCGGTATTGCTGGATGAGACGATCAACCTGCTCAATGTCAGGGTGGGCGGACGGTACATCGACGGGACGCTGGGGCGGGCTGGGCATTCCCGTGAAATCATCCGGAGAGGCGGGGTCGTTTTGGGAATCGACCGCGACGAGCAGGCCATCGCCGAAGTCGCGGCCCTACATGTGGAGGGTCTGACGGTGGCGCGTGGCTGCCATGGTGACCTCAGTCAGATTGCACGGGCGCAGGGGTGGTTTGAAGTCGAAGGAATACTCTTGGACCTTGGCGTGTCGAGCCCGCAACTGGATGAGGCGGCGCGTGGGTTTAGTTTCCTTCGAGATGGTCCCTTGGATATGCGGATGGATCGTTCGGGCGGCATCAGTGCGGCGGATTTGGTGAATGGCGAGAGCGAAGACCGTCTTGCGGAAATCTTTCGCCTGTGGGGCGAAGAGCCTCAGGCGCGGCGAATTGCGCGGGCAATCGTACGGGCGCGTGAGCAGGGCGTTCAGTTCCGCCGGACGATGGAATTGGCGGACTTCATCGAGCGGCTTGTTGGTCGGCGGGGGGCACACCATCCGGCGACGCGTGTCTTTCAGGCGCTTCGTATGGAGACGAACGCTGAGGTCGATGAATTGCGTCGGGCTCTATCGGACGGCTTGGAACTGTTGAAGGGCGGCGGTCGCTTTGCCGTCATCACATTTGAAAGCACGACAGATCGGGTGGTCAAGCAGTTCTTCTCAAATCATGTCGGGCGTACCATTTCGCTGCAGCAAGGTGGCGCGGCGTGGCAGGGGGACTTGCCCAAGGTCCGCGCCGTGACGAAAAAACCTGTCGTGGCCAGTGAACGGGAATTGGATTTGAATCCACGGGCGAGGAGTGCGAAACTCCGTGTTGTAGAAAAGGAGTGAAGAAATGAAGAGGAATCGGAAAAGATCGAAGAAAATGTCCGTCATCGCCTCGCATTCGATGTATGTCGGGGCAGTTATCATGATGCTTTTCGTCATGGTGATTGTGAACTTGCTGGCTTCATCGAGTTGCGATCATCTGCTGAAGTCGATTGGCGAAAAAGAGCGTCAGCTGAAGCGATTGGATGACGAATACGTGCGTGAGAGCGCACGGTGGGAGGGTATGCTGACGACGAAGAATCTTGAATGGACGCTTCGTCGGCATCTTCTTTCCATGCGGATGCCTCGTCCCGACCAGGTCATTCACATGGGGGCGGACGGGCGACCGATACCGGGCCAGCTCTCCGTCGCCAGCGCGACTCAGCGGGCCAAGACGCGCATGACTGCCCAGTACCGAAAAGGCCGGCGCTAAAGTTGGCTCATGCGCGGCGAGAACTTCAGATTTTTCTTTCCGATTAGTCTGCTTTGTGTGTTTTGGATCTACACGAGTCAGAAGCTGATTCGTGCGCATGTTAATCCGGATGTCGATGACATCAGTTATACGATAGACTTGAGCCTTCCCGCGCGGCGCGGCACAATTTACGACACCTTCGGGAAGGAGTGTCCGCTTGCCAAGTCCGTTCCTGTTTGGGAATATCGCCTTGATCCCGTGTCGCTGACGAATCGTGTGGTGAAGCGGAAGGGTGAGCCGCGGCGTCCACCCGAGGCCATCGTGAAGACGATTGCCAACACCTTGAAGATTGACTACCAGAAGGTACTGGATATGGCCCGTAGCGGAAAGCATTCGGGTTGGCGCAACCAGTACTTGGCGACATCATCAGAACCCGAGACCTATCGGATTCTTTCGGATTCCTCGCTCGTTTCGGGGGTCAAGATTGAGAACAGGCAAGTGCGGCAGTATTTGCATCGTCGCAGTCTTTCCCATGTGATAGGTTCAGTGAATGCGCAGGATGTTGGATCGGCAGGAATTGAACTTCGCTACAATAAGGTTCTGACGGGTGTTCCGGGACGAATTCTGGGGATGAAGGATGCGCTTGGACGCGAACTGTACGATAAGCGCATGGTGTCCATCGTTCCCGTCCCTGGGGCGGACGTTTACCTGACGATTGACCATAACATCCAATATGAGGCAGAAACGGCGCTCGCCGACGGAATGAAAGAGTTCGGCGCGGCGGCTGGGTGGTGCCTTGTGATGGATTCCCGAACGGGGGCGATTCTCGCCTTGGCATCCCGCCCCGACTTCGATCCCGTACGCTTTGGTTCGACACCCGAGGCGGCGAAAATCAATCGGGTCTGCAACTTCACTTATGAACCAGGATCCGTCATGAAGGTCATAACGGCGGCTTCGGCGATTGATACCGGACTTGTGACCCCCGATTCGACCTATTCCACGAACCGTGATGACGACCGCTACTACCGCCTGCCGGGTGACGGACGTCATGTGTGGGAACCACGCATGACCATCAGGGATGCGATTGTCCATTCATCGAATATTGTCATTGGCAAGTTGGGGTCAGACCTCGGGCCGAAGCGCCTGTGGTCGTACATGAGGGCCTTTGGGTTCGGTTCGCGTACAGGCATTGAGTTGCCAGGCGAGGAAAGCGGCATCCTGCCGCACTACGAGAAGTGGGATCGGGTGAAATGGTCGCGTGCGCCAATCGGACAGGGCATCGCTGTGACGGCCCTCCAGCTGGCATCGGCCTACCAGGCGATTGCGAACGATGGACTGCGTATGCGGCCTTACATCGTCCAAAAGGTCGTTTCGGCCAACGACGTGGAACTACAGCACATTGAGCCAGAGGCGTTGGGGCGTCCGATTTCCGTGGAAACGGCGCAGAAGATGCGGGATGTCATGGTTGGCGTTGCCTCGCCGAAGGGGACGGCCCGTCGTGCGGCCATTCGCGGCTATTCCGTCGCAGGCAAGACGGGAACAGCGCAGAAGGTCGTGAACCGCCGTTATTCGGACCATCTCTTCTATGCAACTTTCTGCGGCATCGTGCCGGCTTCGGAACCTCGCCTTGTCGTCTTGGTGACACTTGACTTTGAGGAACGGCGGCGTTTCCATCAGGGCGGCAATTCGGCGGGGCCGATTTTCCGTCGGTTGGCGACAGCGGCCCTGCGTTATCTGATGATTCAGCCCGATCGCCCGGAGGAACTTTCGGAATTTGGGAATGATGATGAATTTGATCGTATCATGAGCGAGCGTGCCGAAAAATATGGTATAATATCCGACCAATAGATGCGACTGTAGCTCAATTGGATAGAGCGTTGGCCTCCGAAGCCGAAGGTTGCTGGTTCGATCCCAGTCAGTCGCACCATTTCCCCGTTGAGCGATTTTCCATGAATTGAGCCTATTTTCAGGCTGATGGGCTTACTACCTCCGTTCCAGGTGATATTGTGTGTTGTCGTGCAGCAATGTCCATATTCAACTTTCTTCCTGTCGGACCTATTAGACCAGAACATTTCATTTCCTTTTGCTGACCATCCAGTTTTTGATGGTTGCTGGCGAGCACGAGGTATGTTGGCTTCTGTGTTTGGTTCTATGGTTTCGAGGCTCATCCGCTAAAGTATTGGCATTCTATCGCTTAGTTGGTTTTAAACACGGGTTGCACGAGAAAGGGGAGGGTGGTTTTTAGCTGCAAGGGACGCAAAGGCCGCAGAGAGGAGGTCGAAAAGCTTCCGTGCCCTTCAGTGTCTGCCGAAGGCAGTTTCCGTGTGTTTAGTGGCAAAACGGCGAAATGGAACCTTTCTTGGGAACGGCGGAGCACAGAAAGGCGGGGGAAAGCCATACCGCGTAGGCGTTCTGACGGCGCGGCAAAATGGCGATGGCAAAAGGTTGGCGGACAAAGTAAATGCCTATAGTTGTGGGGCTTTCTGACCCATGGAGGCATTTACCTTTACCGAAATGGACAAGGTAAATGACAAGTCGGGCTTACTTTGGCTGGAAATCGGGCATCAGGACAATAGGGTGCCCTGGCACCTTCCTTCCATCCTTCTTTCCTGTCATCGTCCTTTCCGCTTTTGCTGACTCATCCCAGTTTGTCAAATAGAACGTGTACCCGATAGGTGAGCGGGCCGTTTTCGGTTTGTCAAATACTGTGTACTCTGAAGGTGTTGATGTTTCTTGCCGAGGGGCTTGGGGCGTAGGTCGATGCCACCCATCTGGAGAGCGCGGGCGCGTGAAACTGAGCCGCAAGGCGGCGATGGCCGAACTCGACGCGAAGGCGTAAGCCTTCCCGGCAATCGGTTGAAGGGGGTCGCGGCAGTTTGCCGCGACCCTTTTTTCGCGGCTTCCGAAGTGGACGGTTGAACAACGCCCAATGCCTTGCCGGCGAGGGCGCACGTCCCCGTCGGCATCCGTCTAATCGACGGATGCGGGGAGGGGGGAGGCGACGCGCAGTCGATAGAACCGCGCCGGTTCGGCTGCGTCGCGCACATGGCGGAAGGAGACCCGCCCGTCCGCCGTCGTTTCAGGCGCAACGTCAAGCGTCTGCCAGTTCGCGGCGGGTGCGCCGACTTCCGTGGACGAAATCAGTTCGTATACGAAGCCGTTCTCCCTCCGGGTGCGGGTGACGATCTCCACGGCCGTGGCGGTCACCGTCACGTCTCCGATTTCGGCGTGTTCCGGCCCCGGGATCGTCCCGGACGCGAGGTGCGGGAAGGACGGGTTGCCCGCCGCATCGACGAGATGCCGGTCGTCGGCGCTCAGGAACGTGATCTCCTCCGGCTCGATGAGTTGCTGGTTCCAGGCGTTGTTCTCCGGGTCGTAGATGCCGCGCTCGAAGAAGAGCGAGCCGCCGCCGTAGGGGGAATAGACGGCCTTGAAGCGATGCAGCTTAGGCTCGGGATTCTTGATGTCGTCTGGAGTCGGGTCTGTCGCATAGATGTGAGAGATCTTCCCCGTTTCGGAATCGACGCCGACGCCGTAGAGCGTCCAGGCGTGGTTCCGGCTGCTGATGGCGGCGATGCTCGTGCGGTTCGTGAATCCGCCGAGGATGGCGGCCTCGACCTTTCCGACCTTCGAGTCGTAACAGGGGCTGACGTAGAGGATCGTTCGGTTTTCGTCGCCCAGGGGGAGAAGGTACTGGTAGGTGCCGGGGCGCGGCAACGCGACGGTCTGGAAGGTGTTTGTCATGACCCATTCGATCGCGCGCCACACGTAGTCGCCGCCGTCGCCGAAGAAGGAATTGGTGTCGAACTCCCGAATGAGGTCCTCGCGCTCCCAGAGCCGTACGCCCGATAGGTCGTGGCGTTCCGCGATGCGGTCCTGCCACCACGCAATCATGTCCGTCGCGCATCCCGCCCAACAGCCGTTCCTGAACTGGAAGGTGTTGTGCCAGCCGGTCGTTTTGTCGACGCCGGAAGCCCAGTACTCCACCGTCTCGGACTGCAGGGGTCCGTTGCAGGCCAAGACCGTCGCCAGCATCAGAAGCCGTCCGCCGCGCACCGTCCCGGTCTTGAGTCTTTCGCGTTGCATCGTCGTCCTCACTTTCTCGCTTTGTCCATCGCCCGCCTGAAAAGCCCACGGGCAACAGGTTGCCCCACGGCCCACTTCGACGGACGCTTTTCCGCAGACGGCACACAGTATAGCAATTTCAGGCCGGGTTTGTAAACCGGGCCGGGCGCTTCGCGTTTTCCGCGCAGTTTGCCATAATAAACGACACCCAACTTTGAGAAGACCTGAGTTGACGGGTTGCCCGTTTGCCAAATACGC
>CAKTUI010000042.1 GCA_934621385.1 uncultured Kiritimatiellota bacterium | reverse complement strand
TGCGAATCGGCTATCCCAACACCTGTTGAGCAGGAACAGGGGATAGTCTATCAGAATCGAACTAGACAGGGGGTGGTCCGCGCCGCCGGAAAGGAAACGCCCATGGTGCCAGAAATCGTGCACACATCTTGCCAAGAAGAATTAGGGAATTCTTGCTGATCCACCATCCTTGCAAGTTACCATCCGTCAAATGCAAAGTGCCGCGTCCCCAGAACGCTCCTGCAGTGGTCCCACGCATCTGTCCTTTCGTATCCCCGAAGGACTTTCGCGCCTTTCGTGTTCGCCCGCAGGGCCTCGGCCGCCTCAAACCGCCCCATTCAGTGCGTCGTGACACGGCTTTCTGTGTTTCCAGTGGTTATTCCCCTCGCGGCAGAATTCTGATGCCCGTCGGACGATATTTTGATGCCCATCGGAAGAATTTCTAATGGGCATTAGAAAGTACTCCAATGCCCATTAGACGGGTCCGTTGCCCCAAAAGGACCGAAATCCGATGGTGGTAACGATTTTCCATTCCGCCGCGACTTCAGACATGGTGCCCATATCGGTCGCCGCAACCATACCCGTACACCTCAACCCAAAAGGAAATCACGGATACACCCCATCTCTTCACTCTCACGCGCCTATACCTTATTCTATAAAGGGCCGTTTGCGCCGGGAATGCGCGGCGGAACGCCCAAAGGACGAAAAGTACGCGTCCAAACCCTAACAAAAACCTAACACGATTCTCATTGTCTCCTAACGCCCGTATGAAATAATACCAGCATCTGAAAGAAAGTAGGTCAACTATGAAGGAAATCAGCAAGATTGGGACACGGAGCATGAGACGCTCGACTCTCATTCAACTGGCCATTGCCGCCGTCCTCATCATCGCACTTTTCACCATTAACTGGATTGGAGGAAATCTCTGATGTCCACCAACATTCAAATCATCTCGACCGTTCTTGGCGGACTCGCAATCTTCCTCTATGGCATGACGCTGATGAGCGACGGCCTTCGTGAGGCGGCCGGCGAGAAAATGAAAGCCGTACTGGGCTACATGACGCGAAACCGTTTCTTCGCGATTCTCGCCGGCACGGTTGTGACGGGGCTTATCCAAAGTTCGTCCGCAACAAGCGTCATGACCGTCGGCTTCGTCAATGCGGGTTTGCTCTCCCTCCAACAGGCGATTGGCGTCATCTTCGGCGCTAACATCGGCACGACCATCACCGGTCAGCTCGTCTCGTTCAAGTTGAGCGACATCGCCCTTCCGGCCGTCGCCCTCGGTGTCATCGGGCTGATGTTCACCCGAAAGGTCGTCTCACGCGGTGCCTGGCGCACGGTCCTCGGCTTCGGGCTCCTCTTCTATGGCATGAACCTGATGACAACCGAACTGAAGGTTCTTTCGGGTATGCCGCGCTTCATCTCCTTCTTCTCGACCTTTGACTGTACGCCGACGAACGGCTACCTGCCGCCGCTTGCCGTCCTGGGGGCGATTGCCGTCGGTACGCTGTGCACGATGCTCGTGCAGAGTTCCTCCGCCACCATTGGCATTACGATCGCCCTCGCCGAGACGGGTGTCATTTCCGTCTGGACGGCCGTTCCCATCGTCCTCGGCGACAACATCGGCACAACCATTACTGCCGCGCTGGCCGCCATCGGGGCCAATGCGAATGCCCGCCGAACGGCACTTGCCCACGCGCTCTTCAACCTCATCGGCACCTGCCTCGTCACGCTCAGTTTTGCGTTGGTGACGACAAGTTCGGATGGCATGGCCGCCCCCGTCTTCTTCCAGCTCGTCGAGAAGTGCACGGAAGGCCGTGGACTGCTCGGCGAGAACCCGGGACGCTTCGTCGCCATGGCCCATACGATTTTCAATGTATCGAATGTCATCGTCCTTTCGGCCTTCATTCCCCTGCTCGCCCGAATCTGCACCAAGCTGATTCCCGATCGTCGCCGCGTCAAGGCCTCGATGCTTGAGCCGCGTCTTCTCTCCACGCCCGAACTTGCTGTCTCAGCGGCTGTTCGCGCCCTTTCGGATATGACGCGCCGTGCAACCACGCTCGTGAATGTCGCCGTCAAGTCCGGACTTGGCGATGCCGCCGTCTCGGAAGAGTCCATTCGCACGGCCGAGGACGAAATCGACCGGCAACAGCTCGCCATTCGCGACTATCTCGTCTCCATCTCGCAGCAGAAGCTCAGCGAACACGCCGCAAAGGCCCTCCCCGAGATTGTCCATTGTGTCAATGATGCGGAGCGAATTTCGGATTTGGCCCTTATCCTCAGCCACCGCACGGCCAAGGGCCGCGCAAACATCGGCTCATCCGATCGCGAACTCCTTCGTGACATCCTCCACTCCATTCGTCACCTCTCGCGTTCCACGTTGGCCGCGCTCAAAGGCGACACGCTCTCTATGCGCCTCGCCCACGACCAGGAACAGGGCGTCATCGACCAGATTCGCGAGGCGAATGCGATTTCCGCCGCGAGCCTCCGGGCGAACGAATCCGGCGAGAAGCCCGATGGTCTTGTTCTCATCGGCGTTCTCGCCCCCATTCGCGACATCGCCCGCCACCTCGGCAACATCGCCGCGCGCGCCAACCAAATCGGCTGATGCCGCCTGCGCGCAAGATTATGGTATAATTGGATGAGTTATGGATAGGATAGTAGTCATTGAAGACGATGCCGGCATTCGGACCATCCTGAGGTTTGCCCTCAAGGGGGCCGGCTATCCAAATGTCCACGAAGCCGATCGCGGCGACACGGGGCTTGAGCTCGTCTTCCGCGAAAAGCCCGCGCTTGTGCTCTTGGATCTGATGCTCCCGGGACTTGACGGGTTGACCGTCTGCCGCCGCATCCGCGAAACGCCGTCCGTCGCCCGAACCCCCATCATCATGCTCACGGCGAAGACCTCGGAGGAGGATATTGTCCGTGGGCTTGAACTGGGCGCGGACGACTATGTGACGAAACCCTTCTCACGGACGGTTCTTCTGGCGCGAATCAAGGCCGTGCTACGCCGCCCGGCGGCCTGCATCGACACGCTGAACACGCTCGATGGACTCACCTTCGACGAATCGGCCCATGCCGTCTCCTTCAAGGGAAAATCCCTCGACCTGACCAAGATGGAGTTCAACCTGCTTCGGCTCCTGCTCTTCCACCCCGGGCGCGTCTACACGCGCACCCAAATCATTGACCTGACGCAAAGCGAAGACAAGGCCGTCACCGACCGAACCGTCGACACGCAAATGGTCGGCTTGCGCCGCAAGCTCGGCGAATGGGCCGCCCACATCGAGACCATTCGCGGCGTTGGGTATCGGATGAACCCATGAAGCACACCCTCACAACCATTCTTGCCCCTCTTCTGGCCCTCGTTGGCCTCGCCTTCTGCTGCACGATCCTCTGGCACCTGACGGACCGCTTTCGCCAGAGCGTCGAGACCCTGGCCGAGGATGTTCGCGTCAGCCTGATCGACATGAGCGGAAAGGTCGTCTATGACACGATCGGCAGCGACCTGCCGTCCCACGCGGGCCGCGCCGAATTCGAATCCGTCAAGGCCGACGGCAAAGCCCGCACAATCGTGCGCGAGTCGGAGACCCTTCACATGGCGACGCTCTATCACGCACGGCGCGTCGGCAACTACATCGTACGAATCTCCGTACCCTACAAGGCGGTCACCGAAGCGCGTGAGTTCGCCCTCCACGGGCTTATCGCCGCCGGCGGCTCGGGAGCTTGCATTGTCCTCGTCCTCATCCTTCTGGCGCGGCAAAACGAAGCGCGAATCGCCCGGCTTGCGGCCGAACGCGACACAAACGAACGCGTTCTCGCCGAGATGCGCAAGCTTGAATCATTTCGCCGCGATTTCATCTCAAATGTCACCCACGAAATTAAGACCCCCATCACGGGAATTCTTGGGGCCGTCGACATCCTGACCGACGCGTCATCCAGCAACCTAAACGATGCCGAACGCGGCGAAGTGCTCTCGGTCCTCAAGAACCAGTCCATACGGCTCAACGCCCTGGCCGAGGACATCCTCTCGCTCGCAAAACTCGAACAGGCCGAGAGCAAGCCACCCACGGAACTCACCGTCTGCAATGTGGCGGACATCGTGCGCACGGCCGTCAACCTTGCCAAGCCCATAGCCGAAAAGGCTGACGTCAAGCTGGAGGTCTCCGCCCCCGCAGATGCTGAACGTCCCTGCGATGCGCGTCTCATCGAGGAGGCCGTCTCGAATCTCATCAACAACGCCCTGCGCTACAGCGGCTCCCCCGTCATCAAGGTCGAGGTCGAGCAACATTCCGACTGGAAAGTCGAGATTCGCGTCATCGACCACGGCATCGGCATTCCGAAGGAAGCCCAGGCGCGGATCTTCGAGCGTTTCTACCGCGTGGACAAGGGACGAAGCCGCGAACTCGGTGGAACGGGGCTTGGGCTCGCCATCGTCAAGCACATCGCCCTTCTGCACGGCGGCTCAATTACCCTCGACTCCGAACCCGGCAGCGGCAGCACCTTCACCCTCATCATCTGAGGGCGAAGGCTCGCCATCCCCTTACGAACCGGGATGAACGGGATGCCCGCCAGCCTTGCACATGGGGCAGTCTTCGGCCGTCCAGGTCTCAGGTGTCATCTGCATAAGGGAGAACATCGGAATGTCACCGAACTTCACCTTGCCGGACGAGCGGTCCACGAGCAGGACGACGGCGGCGACTTCACATCCCGCCTTCTTGACGAGGTCAATCGTCTCCTGCACACGCCCGCCCTTCGTGACGACATCCTCCGCCACCACATAGCGCTCACCGGGCTTCAGCGTAAAGCGGCGCATGGCCAGAACCGTATTCGGCTTGCCGCTCGCATCCACACCCTCGCCCGGGACTTTCTCGGCGAACACGCACTTCGTGTCAAGCGCACGGGCGACCTCGTGCCCCACAAGAATGCCGCCGACGGCCGGCGAGATGACGCCGTCAATCGGCCCAATGTCGCACTCGGCCTTCATCTTCTCAACCAACGCATCGCACAGCTTCGCGGCAATTCGCGGATAGCGCAGCACGTTCGCGCACTGGAAGTAGCGGTTTGAGTGCAGCTTCGAACGAAGTTCAAAATGTCCCTCAAGCAAGGCACCCGTATCCTTGAATGCCTGAAGCGTCTCTTCTTCTGTCATCATTTTCCTTTATCCTTTCTGTCGCGCCTCAATTCAGGCGCAGTAAATCCTCACGCGAAAACGCGGGCTGAGCCATCTCTTCCCCATCGTCCGACAGGACCTGCGGAACAGGTGCCGCCAGCGTTGCCGGAACAAGCGACGGCGCATGGACGCTCGACCTGTCCTTCGCCTTAAACGGACGCCGCGCCTCAAACGAGAGGACTTCAGAAGCCGCCCGTTCCGGTGGCGAGTCGGCGAACATCTCAATGCGCAAGTCCTTCACGTCCCTCGCATTCACCCGCCAGGCCGCACGGGCCGACGAAAGGACGCGCGCCTCCTCCGCCTCGGTCAAGGTGATGAACGCACTGGAGGCGGACAGAGGCTTCGGATCGGCCGCAGGGACGAAGTCAATCGCCTCCATGGGGACGGCCAGAGCCAGCAACAGGGAAACGAGGCCGACGACAACCAGCGCGAGCAACTCGCTTCGCAGACGGCGTCTCGGGCGATAGAAGCGCGGCCTCATTCGGACACGATCTCCGAGCGGCGGTTGGCGAAGAGAATCCGACGAATTCCATTCATGCGGGCCAAGGCGGCAATCTTCATCAGGTCGGCGGAAGTCGTCCGACGGTCTGCCAAGACCAGGAGCGTCTTTCGATCCGACTTCGCCGCACGATCCGCCAGCTGCTCGGCGAATGCCGCCGACGACCCGCCGTCATCGAGGGAATAACGCGCATCGTCGAAAAAGACGAGCGTCTCCTGCTTCATCGGCGTAACGAGCGCAACGAGAGAGGTCACATCCCCCTCCGACAGGCCCGAGTCGGGCAAGTCAAAGAGAACGCCCTCGGCCGCCGTCAGCGTCCCGCTCAGGAGCTGCATCATCAAGAGGGCCACGCCCACGGTAATCCAGGGGATGGAAACGACAAGCGGCCGTAGCCACGAAGGCCCGTACTTCCACATCCCGGAATCCGATGCGCGTCGCCAGCCCCAACCACTCGCGCTCATTTCTGAGACTCCTTCACCGTGGCTTCACGGACGGAGAGATAGCCGACGATTCGGCTCGCGGCAGCTTCAAGGTCGACAATAAGCCGATCCATCCGAACGCGCAGGATGCCATACATAATGGCCGCAGGAATCGACACGACCAACCCCAGTACGGCCGCCACAAGGGCCTCCATAGACAGACCCACCAGGGATGCCCGCGAAATCAGTTCACCCGAATTGACGAGCAAAACGGCACGGATGAAGCCGATGAGCGTTCCGAGAAGACCAATGGCGGGAGCCGTCTGCCCGATAATGGCAAGCGCGGCCAATCGGCGGTCGAGGCGGCCAATCTCCGCACGCCCTTGCGAATCGACCGCCTCCCGAAGAAGACGCGCTGATCCATGCCGATGCCGAATGGCCGTCGCCACGACATTGGCAACCGGCACGGCCGTATCCTCACAAATCGCCAGGGCTTCCGTCTCATTGCCGCGTTCAAGCACGTTGATAACGCCTTTGACGAAATCTTCGTAGTCAACCTGCGCCCGCCGCAATTCAAAGAACCGCTCAAGGAAGACGATAATCGCCGCAATCGCCATCACAATCAGAATCCAGAAAATGGGTCCGCCGGAAAGCGTCATAGGTAGTTCCCTTTCTTTTTCATCCGCTCAATGCACCGCGCCGCTTCGCTCGCCGCCGGCACGTCACTTGCCACAAGAAGCTCAAGCACACGGACGGCCTGATAACTCTCGCCGCGGCTCTCCATCTCATCCGCCAACCGAAAGACCGCACGCGAAAACGCCGCACGCGCCTCGTCATCATAGTGAACGCCCCGCGCCCGACCTTCCCGATAAGCCAGCACAACCTGCGTGTAGTACTGATCCGTCGCCTCGTCCTGCCGACGGAGTTTCTCAAGCGTGCGCCCGACCTTAAAGGCAATCGAGAGACGCATGGAAGGCGACAAGTCCTCACCCATCAGAACCGTCCGATAGACGTCGAGCGCCTCCTGATAGCGCTTGGGGTTGTCGGCCCCCATGGCAAAAAGCGCATCCGCCCGGAGCGTCTGCGACCTCAGCCGTTCGCCAGCCGAAACGCCGGGAATGGACGAGACACGATCCAACACGAGGACGGCCTCGTCAAATCGCGCCAGCTCAATCAGAGCCTCCCCCTGAACCAGCAATCCAGCCGCCCGCCTCGGTGATTCTGGATATTTCGACAGCAGCTGGGCAACGGTCGCGACGGAAAGGGCGTAGTCATTCTCGGCGAATGCCGCACGAGCCGACCAGACGAGCGCCTCGCCAGCCTTCGGCGAATCGGGCTGCTGTTCAACGTATGCGGCAAAGAGCGCCTGCGACGACTTCCACTGCTCCCGATTATACTGGAGTTTCGCCAGCCACAGCGTCGACGCGGCTCGAACGGACGGATTCTCACTCATGACCATCAGCGCACGGGCCTTCCGCTCCGCCTCATCGTCCCGCCCCTGTCCATAGAGGCAAAGCACCGCAAAATAGTCCATGTAGGGCTTGCGCACCGAATCCTTCTTGGCAACTTCCTCAAAGGTCTTCTGGGCTTCCGCAAAGTGGAACTCCGCATACTGCTTGCGCCCCAAGGACTCCAATTCCCGGATGCGGACAATGTTCGCGACAAGTCCACCGGCCTTTGTCTTCGGATACTTCGCCATCACACCCCGATAAGTTTCCATCGCGGCGGATTCATCTCCCAACGCCGAGAGGACGTCGCCCATCTTCACCAAGACTTCCGCCCGCGTCTCATCGTCATCCGCCACTTCGGAGGCCCGTTGGAATGAGGACTGCGCCTCCTTCAGCCGCCCCAGCCGAAGATAGGCCCATCCACGCCCTTCAAGGACGGCGGCATCCTTCGCAGCCTCCGGCCACGACTCAATGAGTTCGCCATACGCATGGACTGCATCCTCCAGTTCGCCGCGCTCAAGCAACCGGTTCGCGAACTCGGCAAAGGCCTCTCGTGCGCCGGGCGCATCGGGAGCAGCCGAGACGAACGAGCGCACAAGCTTCGCACCCTCGGCAAAGGTCGCATCATCCCGAATCAAGCCAAGACCAAGCCGTAGCCCGGCAAACCGCCGAACAACGACCGACGTGGCATTTGAATAGGCCTTTCGGAGAAGCGGGATATCGCCAAGGTGCGCCGCAGCCGTCGCCAACATCCCCTCCGTCAGATTCGTTTTCGACACGACCGACCGCCACACGGATTCGGCAGCGGCCGTCCCGTCCGTCCTCTCCAGCAGTTCGGCCACCATCATCAGCGTCTCGGGATCGTCATCACCCTCACTGCGCAGGATGTCGAGCGCACGACCGTTCTTGCCCATGGACTGCGCCACCAGCGCACGAAGACGAACGGACGAGGCCCGGTACTGCTCGTTCGTAAAGGGTTTCGTCTCAACCGTACGAAGGGCCAGCTCGGCACTCCCCGTCTTGAAAAGACCGACGGCGCGATAGTAGCGGAAGCCCTCCGAATCGGGATTCCCCCACTGGGCGAGCGTCTTCAGAAGGCTTTCCCACTTGCCCTCCCGCACATAAGTCTCAAGCGTCAGCAGTTTCGCCGAATCGCCCTCCACCCGTGCGGCATGATTGCGCGCCACGGACCAAAGCCCATCACGAAGGGCCTGTCGTGCAAGTGAAAGTTCGTTCGTTTCCGCCGTCAGCAGAACCGGCAGGAGCGCACAGGCGACCACGAACGACTTCATGCTCACACGAGATCCCCCATGTAGCCCATCTCGGCCAACAGGCGATTGTTCTTCATCCAGTTCGGCTCGACCTTCACCCAAAGCTCAAGCACGACCTTCCGCCCGAAGATTTCCGACAGTTCCCGTTGCGCACAGAGCCGCACATACTTAATCGTCTCGGCCCCTCGGCCAATGACAATCGGCTTCTGGGAGGCCTTGTTCACGAGAATCTCGGCCTTGACGTCCCAGCGGTTCGAGTCGTCTTTAATCTCCTTGACGCACACGCCAAGCTCATGAGGAAGTTCCTGATGCAGTTTCGCAAGGTACTTCTCACGAATCGAGTCCGCAATCGTCAGCTTACGCGGATAATCGGTGACGATATCCTCCGGGAAAAGCGGTTCGCCCTCCTCCGCAAAGTCGAAGAGCGCGTCCATCACGCCCCTCACCCCATCCTCCTGCGTCGCCACGCACTGAACCCAAACGGGTTGGGCGTCCGCCACCGAGGCCTCGCCCTTCGGCACCGTCGACAGGGCCTCGTTCCACGCGTCATGGAACATGGTCGAGTAGAACGGCTTCATATCAGCCTTGTTGAGAACGAAGACGACCTTCTCGGGGCGTTCCTTCGCCACCCGTTGCATCCAGCCAATGTCCTCCAACTGGGGGGCCTCAGCCGCATCAAAGACCACGCACAGGATATCCACGCCTGCCGCGCTCCGCCGCGCCATGCGGTTCAGGAGCGTACCCAGCGTACCGACCGCCTTGTGGAGCCCGGGGGTGTCGAGCAGGACGAGCTGACCACGCGGGTCGGCGACAATGCCGCGCACCGTATTGCGCGTCGTCTGCTCGACCGGGGAGACAATCGAGACCTTCTCCCCGACGAGCCGATTGACCAGCGTCGACTTTCCGGCGTTCGTCCGTCCGACGACGCCAACAACAGCAACCTTAGCCATTACGGAACCGGGAATCCTGCGACAAGTTCCTTCGCCTCGCGCTTCACGCGAGCCTGAACGGCCTCGTCGGCAATGTTGTCAAGGACATCGGCAATCCACGTGCCGATCTTAATCATCGCAGGCTCCTTCATGCCACGCGTCGTCACGGAAGCCGTTCCCACCCGGATGCCCGAGGTCTTGAACGGGGACTCCGTATCATACGGAATCGTGTTCTTGTTGACGACGATGCCCGCCGCATCCAGCGCGGCGGCCGCCTCCTTGCCCGTCATGCCATGGGCCTTGACGTCCACGAGGAAGAGATGATTGTCCGTGCCACCGGAGACAATCCGGTAGCCACGGTCAGCAATCGTCTTGCAGAGAACCGCGCAGTTCTTGACGATCTGCGCCGCGTACTGCTTGAACTCCGGCTGCATCGCCTCACGGAAGCAGACCGCCTTCGCCGCGATGATGTTCTCAAGCGGTCCGCCCTGCATCCCGGGGAAGACGGCCGAGTCAATCGCCTTCGCGTACTTCGCCTTGCAGAGAATCAGTCCGCCGCGTGGCCCGCGCAGGGTCTTGTGCGTCGTCGTCGTCACGAAGTCGGCGTAGGGGACGGGGCTTTCGTGCTGGCCGCCCGCCACAAGGCCCGCAATGTGCGCCATGTCCACCATCATCAGGCACCCGACCTTGTCGCAAATCTCACGGACGCGGCGGAAGTCAATCTTGCGCGGATAGGCCGAAGCTCCCGTCAGGAGAATCTTCGGCTTGACTTCCAGTGCCTGACGCTCAAGCTCATCGTAGTCAATCCGCTCCGTCTCGCGGTTGACCGTGTACGGCACGATGTGGTACAGCTTGCCCGAGAAATTGACCGGCGAGCCATGGGAGAGATGTCCACCCTGGTCAAGCGACATCGACATAATCGTGTCGCCAGGCTTGATCGTCGCAAAATACACCGCCATGTTCGCCGCAGAGCCGCAGTGCGGCTGGACGTTCGCGTACTCCGCCCCAAAGAGTTCACATGCACGCTTGCGGGCAAGCTCCTCCGCCGCATCGACCGGCAGGCATCCCGAATACCACCGCTTCCCCGGATAGCCCTCGGCATACTTGTTCATCAGAACCGACCCGGCCGCCTCGCGGCACGCACGGCTCGACGTATTTTCGGAGGCAATCAGGTTGATTTCGGTGTCCTCCTGTTCGGTCTGGGCTCGAATGGCCGCAAAGACCTCCGGATCATCTTTCAGGAGACCCGAGGCATCGGACAGGCGGCCCGCACGCTCCAGCTTCCACCGTCGCCGCGCATGGCGCGCATCCTCATCAACGGGCGTCGCCAAGAAGACCTTGGCAATCTCAACGGCGTACGCGGGGCTCACGACATCCGCCCCGAGGCAAAGCACGTTCGCCCCATTGTGCTGACGCGTCAGCACGGCGGACTCGGTCGTCGCGCAAAGTGCCGCGCGCACATTCTGAAAACGGTTCGCACACATTGACATCCCGATTCCCGAACGGCAGATGAGAATGCCGAAGTCGGCTTTTCCGGCCGAAACCTCAAGGGCAACGGCATCTGCGTAATCGGGATAATCGCAACTGGACTTCTCGGCAGGGCCAAGGTCCGAAACCGTGGCCAGCGCGGAAAGTTCATGCACAAGCGCGGACTTGAGGTCAACTCCGCCATGGTCTGAAGCTATAGCAATCTTCATCAGGACTCCTTACATTGTCTGTCGCACATATTATACCATAAACCGCCTGCTCGGGGGCTTGCGCGAAGCTGCCGCTCGGTCTCGGCTTCCACGGTTGCGCTCACCTCTCACGCGTCGACAAGCAGCTTCGCTTAGCCTTGTCTAATCAGATTTTGGTAGACTATCCCACTGTTCAGCCGGCATAGCGCCGGTAAAGAACGACCCGCCAGGGAAGGCCTTCCGTGGCGGGTCTGCGGCGGTGAGGCTCCTTGTGGCCCAGGAAAACATCCTCCAGGGCAGCACAGCCCCCGCCGCGTTTCGTCTAAAGGCTCAACAGTTGTACAGGTGTCTCGGGACGTTTTCACAGGCTTCCCGACTCAACCTCCAGACAAGGATAGTATAGCATGAAATCAGACATTGCGGGTGACGTTCACATTGGCGTGGACGTCTCGAAGGCCAAGCTCGACGTCCACGTCCCGGCGACGGAGGAAGGCGCCAGGCCGACGGCGGTCGAGGTCGACAACGACATCGGGGGGTTCCGGAAACTGCGTGACATGGCGAGGAAGGCGAAGGCCGTCGTCTGCGTGGAGCCGACGGGAGGCTACGAACTCGAGCTCATAGCCTTCATGCACAAGTTCGGCGTCCGCGTCGCGTACGCCGACGCGTTGCGCGTCCGGCAGTTCGCGAGAGCGGAGGGGAATCTCGCGAAGAACGACTCCATCGACGCCGCGCTCATTTCAAGGTTCGCGGACAAGATCGGCGTCCGGATCCTGGACGAGCGGGACGTGGACTCGGCCGAGCTGAGGCGGAAGGCGAAGTTCCGCCAGACGATGATCGATTCGCGGACGGCCATTGTCTGCAGGCTCGGAACGGAGACGGATGCGGAGATGAGGAAGATGCTCAGGGAGCGGATTTCCCATCTCGACAGGCTCATCAGGAAGGCGGAAGACCTCTGCATTGAAACGGTTCGCAGAAACGAGGACCTGAACGGAAAGCTCGCGAGGTTCACTGCGGTCGGCGGCGTCGGCGACGTCACGGCCATTTCCATTCTCGCGGGCCTCCCCGAGATCGGGAAACTCCCGGACTCCAAGCTCAATCGGCTCGTCGGGCTTGCACCGGAGGAAGGGCAAAGCGGCACGAGGGAGTGGCGGCGCAGGATCCGGGGCGGCCGAAGGGACGTCCGCAACGCGCTGTACATGGCAAGCGTGGCCGCGATCATGTGGAATTCGAAACTTGGGGCGTACTACCGCAGGAAACGCGCGGAGGGACATCCCCACAAGTGGGCCATCGTCCCGACGATGCGAAAGCTCCTCTCGTTGCTCAACCGAATCGCCGGCGACCCGGACTTCGTTCCGACACCCGAACCCGAGTCGACGAAGGGGAATGCGCCTGCAGGACGAAAGGGGAAGTCGGCATAATCGCGTTTAGGGGTTCGGTTTTCCCTTCCTTCCCCGCACCCCCTCCCACCTTCCCATCTCTTCCCTGCGCTGACGCGCAGAGAATGCAATGTCACGCTCTTAGACAAACAGCCAAATTTTTTTCAGAATTTACAGTTGCTGCCCTGCCTCGGCGATTATCGTTGGTTGCAAACAAGACAACGCCTACGGTGGCGTCCCGTGGAAGACCTCACTCGAATATCCGCCGGACGAAGTCCGCCGTCGCAGACGGACGCTAGTGCGGTGCACTTCGCGCTCACCCCCTCGCCCGAGAGGAGGGACAGGCCGACCACAGGCCAAAACGCGGCAGATGGTCTTGCCGGCCTGCCGTTGCCCGTCGGCATCGTGGCGTTCGCGGGTCTTACCGACCTGCCGTCCGGCAGGCCATTCAAAGTGCCGCGCCTTCAGAACGCCTGCGCGGCATGGCCTCTCTCCCCCGCTCTCTGCGACCTTTGCGTCCCTTGCGGCTAAAAACCACCCTTCGCCTTTCCCTTACGCTCCGTGTATTCCGTGGTTCATCCCAAAGTGTGGCGGCAGTCTCGCTATGCCTCTCACGCTTAGACAACAAAGTTTCTCTTAGGCTGCCCCGAGTTCCACTTTTCCCCTGCTCGGGCTGTCGTTCACCAAATCGACACTCGCACTCAAAAGGCTAACGATGTTGCTGCTCATACCGTCGCAATAGGTATCGAAGATAATAACCGTCCTCAATGTCGGCATCATTCTCAACGGGATTGAAAGCGGCATCATCCATCCTCATTACCGTTTCACTTGAAATCCAAGTGCCAGAAATAACACCATAGTGAGCCGACGCCAAGAAGCCTTCCGCATCCGTTTGTGTGCGAGTCCGGAACACAAGATAATCATTCGGTCCTGGAAACGTGTCCTTTCGGACATCGCCAATTGTATCCCTCAGGAAGCAGTAGTAATTGACATAGTCCTTGCTCATGTCCGCCCGATGTGGAATCTTCAAGTCAGAGATCTTATCCGCGCTGCCTCTGTAGGCACCGGCATAGGGGTTGTTTGTGAAAGAAACCTCCATTTGATACCTTCCGCGTATGTGTCCTCTCGTTTCGGACGAGAATCGCAGAAGCATGTCCGTCCACTTCCCTTTTCCATAGGGCTTCACCCAATCAAAGTACTCAAAATCAAATCCCACCCACTCATTTGTTAGAGGAATCCTCCATGTCCCCATCCTTTTGCCTTCTGGAAAGACGAACAAAGCCTTCTCAGACAAGATTTTCCGAAGAACAATTCTTCGATTCATTTCGTCGGGGATGGTCCATAGGCCATCTTTGACGATGGCTCTTTCCGCGTCATAAAATGAAATTTCATAGTTGCTGTCATAGTATCCATCCTTCATAATATGGCACTCGATTTTCCAGTTGGTTCGATGTGCCAGTTCAAACAGTCCCTCACCATCCGTCCAGACGGACAACTCGGCATCATCCCTCCGTTGATTAATAGACCTGAACAAGACTCGTACAAATGCATTAGACAGAGGTATACCCTTCTCATCGACAACGCACCCCTGAACTCTCGCAACGGCCCCATCACGATAGGCCTTGACCAATAAGGGGGATACGACTGCACCGATGCTGGGTGTTGCAAACATGCCTGCCACCATACAACACAGCCAAATTCGTCTCATTTCAAACCGCCTTTCTCTTTGACTATTTCATCATACAATGGCCATACATAAATATAGGCCATATCTTTCATATCCGAATGCTTCCAACCGTTTCCACGTGCAGAATCGAGCGTCCATCCGGCACGAAAACGATTTGAATTCAAATCGGCGGCATGCTCATCCGAGGTGAAAACAGGCATACCACCTACTGGGCTTGAGACCGCCGGCACATACTTTGCCAGCGCACACAATTCTTCCGCCAGATTAAATCGTTGCGTCAACGTCGGCGTATATCCACGGTTAAAAATGGGGTTATTCGTTATCGACCCATCAGTCACCATTTCCAAGGCCTCCGTAGATGTATAATGATAATCAAAGCCAGCAATTCGCCAGAAATGGAATCCCCACCCCCCATACGCTGTCCCAGCAAGACCACGGCCACCCTTCAATGTCTCTTGCTTCTGCCAAGCGTAGTTGGATGTTGAGTCCGTCATGCCTTCAAGCAACCACGGCGGATTGGCCGTCTCATGGAAAACCTCATCACCCGTGGAATAGTAGTTATAAACTTCGGCTGCATGATTAAGCGCCTTAGAATAGCGGTCTACCCAACCAAGCCTTGAGCGTGAATCGTCCAAATTCGTGGCAAACCACCGATGCCAGTTTGCTGACCACGACAAGGCATCATAGCCTCTCCACTCAAATGGCACGTACTTCTTCCTAACAAGCGGATCCGCATTCTGTAGCGACCCATCCAGGCATTCCGACGCAAGCGCAGCATTAAACATAAAGTACTTAGCGACATGAAGTCCCTGTCGCAATGCCTCACAGGCAACCATGTTCCCTAGCGACTGGGCCATCAGAATGCGCCGATGCTGATTAGGTTGTTCACGTTCAAGAAGACGGCGCATCGCATTCCCAGTCCTCAACGCCTGATAAACATCTTGTTGATAGTGGAGACCATTGGCCCAGTTCCCCGTCCAATTATAATTTCCATTCCAAGTCAGCATATGAAAGCGAGCACGCACACCAGACAACCAAAGGCGTTTAAAAACAGCATCGCCCCACATATGTGCCTCATCCTCTGAAACATTGAATCCATGCGTAAAAAAGATGTCTGCGTCAATTTCATCTTCATACGAATCCACCCAAGGTCGACTTGGCAGTGTAAATTCACCATTCTCAGACTCCGCCCCCCTTAGACTATAGAAACGATACATTTCCCTTACACTTGTAATTACGCTTGGCAAATTCTCGTGCACTACTTCCGTTCCAGCAATAGATAGCAAGACTTCTATGGAGGCCTTTGGTGAAATAGGGCCAACGGCCTCACATACGAGAATCGATTGCTTTAATGCTCCCAATTCTGAAAGCGGTGTCCATTCCGATGGAAGCACCCTCATATTGGCTTCGTTGAGACATCCGCCTTCCATCGTACAGGTTTCAAGACGATAGATGTCACCAGCATGAATTGGATTAAGATCCACAAAGCAATAACGAAGATTTGCGGATTTAGACCGAATCTTCAACGAGACAAAACCATCATCCATTGGAGTGATTAGAGACGAGCCAATGCGCACAGGGAAAAGGTTGACAAGATCGAGTCGTCCCCTTACCTTCGCGACACCAGAATCCAAGTCTGTATTTGAGCGGAGATCTGATACCTGCCCAATATAATCACCCTTGTGGAAGTCCTCGTTCACCCAGTATCTGAATGTCCGCCCAGCGAGACGGAGAGCCTCGTCCGCCGCGCCAATTGCCCCATCCCTGTCGTAGTCCGGCAGAAGCAGCGGGCCAATCGCCGTCACCCGCTGCCGCGCCGCATCGCGGACAACCCGCCCTTCGCCATCCGACGCGGCGTACTCAAGCGCAAGAGTGCAGGTTCCCTCGGACGAAGATTCGAACTCAATCTCAAGAGAACGGACACCCGCCCCATAGCGCGAAACAATTCGACGCCAATCGCGGATATGAAAATACCGCTCGGACTCCGCCGCACCGTCGAGCAGGATTTCCGCCGGATGATCTTCGTCTCCATCGCGCCACGCCGGAAGCCAGATACGGAAAGCCTCCCGTCCAGCACCCTCCAGCGCGACGCGGATAACGCCGTTCGACAGCAAGATGTCCGTCAGCAGACGAAGCCGCCCGACACCCCGCCCCGAGGCGGCCGCAAAGGGATAGCCGACCGAGGGCAGCCGATCGTTGAGTCGCCCCAAGTCCGGGTAGCCAGGCGGTGTAGCGAACCCCACACCAAGAACCGTGTAGTCGCGGCGGATACTGACCGTGCCGTTCGTCACGAGCAGCACGGATGCATCCCCCATCACTGCACTCGGTGAGACACCAACGACGACCGCCGTTCCAGGTTCATGCACGACGGCGGACGAAACACCGTCTGACATGCGAACCTCTACGCGATCCGAGAGAGAAACGAGTGACGCGTAGCCTCCACCGCCGTGCTCTGGACAGGGACAGCACGGGCGGGACGGCACGGTCGGAGGCTCAATCCGCATGGTCTGCGTATTTGCCCCATGGAGGCGCAAGACATTCGGAACCGGGGCCACCGCACCAAGGACGAGGTTCGTGTACTCAACCGCCGCGTCCACATCTTCCCCAGCGAATCCGTCACGGCATGGGCAGGACTGAACCGGGCAGGCACACCCGGGGAAGCCGCCACATTGGCATCCTCTCGCAGTCCCACACGCACAGACGGGGCTCGCCGGAGGGTCTCCGTCATCCAATGAGCCAGATGGGCACACGGCAACCCTCGGGCAGAATCGGGCGGACTGAAGGCGTGTCACAGCCATACGGTTGAGCCGATGGGCATGGTCAATCGTACAGGTAAGGGGGCGCTCACCATCCGCACGAAACCGGCCATAAATTGCGGCGGCGGACGGCGGCAGATTGGAGACGATGACATCTGACTCATTCCCCGACCAGGTCGCGGACAGTCCAGGAAACTTCCCCTCGTGAACGAGCGAAACAATCCGTCCACCACCGCACAGGTCGTGGATGCACGGTTCTGTCGTACGGAACTGGGGAAACGCAAGCCATCCCCGCCGATTCTGGGTCGAGGGACGCTCCCCGATGAGAAGCTCATCCGCGTCAAGTTCGACGCGAAGGCCGTCCCCGCCGCGCAGGGCGAGCGGGACCGTCTGCCCGCGCACCACGGGCACGAGCAGTTCCGGGGTGGCGTACCCGTCCCGGGCGGTAACGAGCGGCACAGGGCGGTCCCCAACGATGAGATCCCCCGTCCCTGACCCGGCTGCACGCACACGGAGGATTGCACACGACTCCGTCGGGCGCGGCGGTTCGGACGGACCGGAAAGGCTTCCCGCGTAGAAGACGCGTTCCAGCACCGCATTCGTCGAGCCGGGTGCAGGAGCAAGCGGGTCAAGTCCCCCCACGAGAACCGCGTATCCATCGCAGAGGCCTGGACACAGCGAGTTCGGATTGAGCGGATCCGTCCCATAGACGAGCAGTTCGTCAGCATCCGACAACCCATCGCAGTCGGTGTCGGGATTGTGCGGGTCAGTGCCATAGCGGAAGAGCTCGTCGACCGTGGAAAGCCCGTCTCCGTCCGGGTCGGACTCATCTCGATCCACCTCCGTCAGGGGCTGGAATGTCACCGAGGTGATGTCAACGGGGAGGCCGTTGGTCGCCCACTCACCCCCAGCGAGGTGGGCACCGACTGTGGCGGAAACGCTCTCCACGGTGAGGTGAGAGAGGTCGTAGCGGTAGGCGAACCGTCCATCCGAAAACAGCTCCGCCTGAAACGAGACCGGCCTCAATGCAAGGCGGTCAAGAAGTGCGTTCTGCCAGGTGAGGATCTGCGAACCCTGGGGGGTCGACGCATACCAAAACCGGCTCGGCCCTCCGCACTCGCCGAGGAGCGGCCAGTTCGCCTCCGGCACGATGCCAAGTCGGGCAGAAAGCGGAGCGAGCCAACTGTCTGCGGCAACCGAACCGGGCACCGTAGGAACAAGCGGCTCAATCCGTCCAGAAGAGCAGACGCGCAGGCGGCTAGTGGCGTTCGTGCCGACCTGGAATACCCAGTTCGTAAATGAGAGGTACACCCAGTCCTCCGCCGCGCCAAACGCCTGCCAGTCCGAACAGATGACGGCATTTGCGGGCGGCGTGAAGTCGTACGCCTCACCGCGTCCCATCCGCGTCATCACAAAACCCCGCGCAAAGTCCGCATCCGTCAGTGTCCGCATCGCAGTTGGGTCTGGTGCGGCGGACTTGCGCACGACGGGACGCTTCGTGGAGCCGTGCAGGACGAGGGCAAGCGCAAGCGACGCAACGCACCCGCGTCCCGCGACCGTCAGGATCCTTTGTAGCGCCCCATTCATAGATAGGGGGTATTTTATCATAAACCGCTTGCTCGTGGGTTTGCGCAGGGCCTCGCCCGAGAGGAGGGACTGGCCGTCCTCAGGCGGGCGCGGCGATTCCCTTGAGGAGAGCCGTGCAACCAAGGAGAACGTCGCGGTAGGTCGCGTCAAAGTCCCCCGTGTACCACGGATCGGCGATGGCGCGGTCAAGCCCTGCGTACGCAAGGAGACGATGAATTTTGCCGCGCTCGGCAGGCTCGACCAGCCTCCGAAGGTCCGCCATGTTGTAGTCGTCCATGCCAATGAGAAGGTCATATGACTTGGCCTTCGAGGCCGTCAGCAACCAGGCGGCACGGGGTGCAAAGGGAATGCCGTGCTTCAGCAGCTCGGCACGCGTGCCTGAATGGATGTCATTGCCAATTTCGTCCGTATGAAGGGCGGCGGATTCGATGACAAGGTCCGTGCGCCCGGCTTTTCTGGCCAGTTCCTTCATGACGAATTCGGCCATGGGTGAGCGGCAGATGTTGCCGTGGCAGCAAAAAAGGATTCTCATACTGTGCAGTTCTTCATTGGGAGGGCTTGTGAAGAATGGTGGCGAGAAAGGGGATCGAACCCTTGACCTTAGGCTTATGAGTCCTGCGCTCTACCAACTGAGCTATCTCGCCAATAAAGGTGAACGGCGCATATGATACCAAAAACGCCTCTCCGATGTCAACGGGGTATCCGCCAGAAATGAGAAAATCGAGTGGGCGACACGAGCGGGAGATGCTCCTGTCGACTGGAATCGCAAGCCATGGAAGCCGCCAGCGGGCCACGCCCTCCCGAAGGACAGGACGCGGCATTCCTAAGAAGCGGGCTAAACAATCCCATGACGACGGGCAATTCCGCCCTTGATTTGGGGAATTTCCTGTCATAAAAAAGGGCAAGACATCTCATGAACAAGGGTCGGGCATCTCATGAAGAAGGGTCAGGAATCTTATGACAAGCGGAAACCACCATGCTGGTTTGTGAAAAGTAGCATGGTGGTTTGGACAAACCAGCATGGTGCTTTATCAAAAGTAGCATGGTACTTTCCCTTTGTCCTGTACACCTCCGCCCTTCGTTGTGCCATGGTTGACCCTTGTTCATGACTTGACTTGCCCTTTTGCATAAGAGGAATGACCCTCATTCCTGAGTAGGACTCACTCGTCTGATGAGCAGGATCGCAATAGGTCCTACAGACGTTTCGCCGCGCTCCTGTACTTTGCCGCGCCGCGACCGTGGGATCCTGGAGTTTACCCATTTTTTGAGTGCGGAAACGCGTTGCACCCGCATGGATAAAGGCTGAAGTGCGTTTTGTGATGT
>CAKTUI010000041.1 GCA_934621385.1 uncultured Kiritimatiellota bacterium | reverse complement strand
ATCAACGGCATCGAGCTCTACCACCGCATCCTGAAGAGGCTGCGCCGCATCAGGCGGATTCAGGGCCTGCCGGACGGGGCGGGACGACACCACATCCAACCAACCCAACCCTTCAGGAAAGTGTCCAGCTTTTGACGAACGCAATGAAAGCACCAACTACCAAAGAGTGTCCGTTCTATTTGACGAACTGGGTATAAAGCATGGAAAGCGATGAGTTGTTAGTGGCGAGCGATATCGTGTCCCCTATCCACTCATCCATTCCCGTGTTCCCTGATTTAACGCAAGGGGAGGGTCGCGGCTCACTCAAGACTGCGCATCGCCTCAAGTTGGGCCTTAGCCTTTCCGCTCAAAATCTCGTCAACCCCCGCAGCCGAGGCCGCATCGCCGGACAGCAGGTAAAGGGCCCGAACGTTCGCCCAGACATTGCTGATGCCAGGCTCGCCGTAATGCAGGATGAAATACCCCTCCATGCAGGTGCTCGACGGCGAGACGAACTCCTCGACCAGGACGGGCGATATGCCGGACGGAACCGCACCCCCAAACCACCTGACGACCGCGTCCCTGTAGACCTCCTGTCCGCACTGCGCAAGCGCGGCGAGAAAGACCTCCCGGCGGACATCGTTCGTCATCTCGCCCACAAGCGACAGCGTGCACTCGCCGATCCGGGAGCGGACGACTCCAACCAGGCTGCTGAACGCGGGTGCTCCCGTCAGTTCGGTTGGCAAACCCCAACCGGGAACGGACTGCGCGACCCTTCGGCTCGACAGGGAACTGTTCCGAATCACGTCATCCACGGCCTCCTGGATACGGCCGTCCGCCGCCTCGGCGGCAACGGACACCATGGCCAAAGCACAAAGAACGATCCTACTCATCATGCGAACCCCCTCCTGTTCCCACATAGACGCTGAATCCCGACGTGCCGTCGAGGAACCAGTCGCATCTCCGATTGACTTCCGTACGCCCGGCGGCGACACCCTCGCCGTCGAAATCCACGATGCCCACGTGCCCAGACCCGACCGATGCCGGATGTCCCACGACATAACCCGGCTCGGGCCAAACGCCACGGCCAAGATATTTCCACCCCGAAATGGCGACATTGCCCTTCGCCCATTCATTTGCAAGCGGCGGATAAAGGCCATCTGGGGAAAGCAGATGGGATAGGCGATGCTGCACAGGAACGGTCAGACCAGCCGTAATGGCCATGTCTGCGACAAAGGCATTGCACTTCCACGTGCGTCGGCACGACCCCGAAAAACCATTTCTCGCCGGAAGATCCGCGAGAAAGGCATACGTGACATCGCCCAGCATGGCCCTCGCCGCCGCCCGCAGTTCCAACTGCCCCAAGGTAGACGCAACGCCGATATGATTGGCCTCCCCCTTGCTGTGCAGTCCGATTCGCGGGTCTTCATCCTCAGCCCAGGCGTAATAGACATCCGCCCACTGCGGACCGGGAAAGACGGCTCTCGCCCTGACAATGAAAATCCCGCCTTCCGCCATCACCCGCGTGATTGATCCGCCGCGTTCCATCCAAGCCCTCCAATCCGTGTACGTCCGATTCGATCGCAGTTTTGCGTCATACCACATCGTATCCGGGATGACGGAATCTGTCGGCCTCGCCACGACCGACAGTCCAATCGGCGTACCGACCAGGACGGCCACATCTGGAACGGCATCTCCGGCAACGGAAATGCGCTGCGGAGACACAACCGTCAGGCTGCCCCATGCAGAACAGACGACCGTTCCATCTTCGTCAAGATACTCGCACTGCAGCGTAACATCCCCCACTGACGAACTGACGGAAATCCCATCGATGGGGAATTCAATCGCAAAATCATTCCGTCCCTCAAACGGATGGTCGCCCAGACAGGAATTCCCAATATCAACCCGATCAAGCCCGTCAACAACCGACACCCGCACGACACCTCCAGTCTCGACATCCGAATGAAACGAGACGCGTCCAATTGCCGAACGACTGGACTCAATCCAGTCGTCTCTCAGCAGGAGCGCAGAGGGGACATTTAGCCCAACACCAACCTGCGGCAGATCGTTCGTGCCATAGGAAAAAGAAATCTTCGATGTCATCTCCACTCCCGATATGCGCGTTGAGACACCGATACTCGCCGCATTCCGCGAGGGCCACTCGGCAGCCCCCAGTTCAACGGTCCTTCCCGTCAATGAGGACAGGGTGATTGCACCGCTCGCAGTCCAACGGAAGTCATCCACCGCAACCCCAGGTCCGACATCCGAGAGAATGGCCGAAAATGAAATTGGGCAGTCGTCCGGGCCAACATGAACCACATCAGGATACCCTCTGATCGTCGGCATCCACCGTATTGCCCCCAGCATCGACATGGTCGGCAAAGAAAATTGGACACCTCCGCCGCCAGTGCTCCAAACGCCATCGCCGCCCCATACAGCGGAGGAACGAAGAACCCGACAAGACGACAGGAGATCGTCTATGTACGAATACTGAACCGTCCCGTCGGGTGGCTCGGTCCGGAACCGGTACTCGCGCCCCTTCCCAAGAAGAAACGCGTACGTCCCCGCGTTCGTCACGCAGACCGAGAGGTCCCCGACGACGAGCCGCGTCGCCTCCGGCGGGTCCTCGGGGAAGACCGCCTCGAACCGGTACAGCCCGTTCGTGAGGCCCACGCCGACCTGTGCATCCACCCAGTTGGAATAGCCCACGCTTAGGATCTCCTCCGCATTCGCGAAGTTCGCCCGCACCCACTCCGCGTCCTGCCCGTACCCGTCGTGCGCGAACGGCAGTTCGCGCGGGATCCGCCGCGTCACCCCGTTCGTCGACACCGCGACGTCGCCGTTGCGGAACAGCTCGATGCGGGCGTCCACGGGACGCGCCCGGTCGCGTCCCGCGAGGGCGTTCCGCCACGCGAAGGCGTAGGTGTTCGAGGGCGTCGGGCCGTACCAGAGCACGCCCTCGAGCGGGACGAGGCCGAGCGGCGCCCCGACCGAGGCGACGGGGCCGTCCCCGCCGAGGGGGCGGACCTCGCCGCAGGCGAGGAGCGCGGCGGATCGGAGGCGGTTCGTCCCCCACGGGAACGACCAGCCCGCCGGGAAGTCCACGCGCCGCCAGCCGGAGAACGCGCCGCGCCGCCACCAGTTCGTCGCCGCGCACATCCCCGGCGGGACCTCGGGCGGGTCGGGGATCCCCGGGACGGGGGCGACGGACGGCGCGGTGCGCACGGCGGAGGGGGCGGGGGAGGACGCGGGCGCGGCGGAACGGCGCACGGGCGGACGCTTCGTCGAGCCGTGCAGGACGAGGGCGAGCGCAAGCGCCGCGACGCACCCACGCCCCGCAAAGGTCAGAATTCTCTGAAGAGTCCCACGCATGGAGGTATTTTACCATAAACCGCCCGCTCGTGGGCTTGCGCGAAGTTGCCGCTCGGTCTCGGCTTCCACGGTTGCGCTCACCTCTCACGCCTCGACAACAAAGTCTTCTTAGCCTGCCTTGCCTCGGCGGCTATCACTGGCTGCGGACAAAGCAACTCCTACGGCTGCGAGTCGCACCGCACCTCTCGTGCGACCGCCGCGCTCACCCCCTCGCCCGAGACGAAGGACAGACCGACCACAGGCTGGAACGCGGCAGATGGTTTTGCCGCGCTCACGCATACACAATGCCTGCGCGGTGGAGCTTTTCCTCGCCCTCTGCGGCTAAAACATCCCTCCCCCATTTCCGTATTTTCAGTGCATCCCATGGTAAACAAAAAAAGGGCGGGGTTGGCACCGGAATCCGATGCCAACCCCGCCCCTCAGCCACGGCCCTTAGGCCGCCGGCGCAACAACAAGCTTAGCCTTCACAACCGCCGGAATGACGGTGGTCTCTGCATTCCCCTGTCTCAAGAGGAAGGTGAAGGTCACAACCGTCCCCTCCGAAGCACTGTCCAAACCAACCGGAAACGGCAACACCATCGCCGAGTAGCCGCTGGACTCCGGTGCGACCTGGACGCTATTGTGCGTCGTTTCACCCTCCTCGTCGGTGACATCCCACTCCACAGTAATCCTGTCCGATGCCGCGTCATAGGCAAGATTCGTACCACCAACTGCGATTTTCGCGCCCGCGAAGATTTCCTTGTCATTGGCCCCGCCGACGGACTGCAGGTGCTGCACATTAGCGCGTTTGCCTGTCTCGTCCACGCATGTCCAATTAAACTCTTTTGCCTTGCGGCGCAAGTCCTTTTGGCACTGAGCACAGACATGAATCTCGTTGTCGCCGCCAATTGTGCGCGTTTCCGCGTCAATTCGGCCCTTCATCTCAGGATGGATACGAATCCAGCCGTTGAGCAGGATGTCCCTCCCGTCCAGTCCAAGGCGCTGGCAGGCCTCAAAGAAGCCATTCACCACCCCATAACTGGCGAAGAACTGACCGCCCTGAATGTACCCATTGTCAATCGCAAAGTGGAGGACGCGTGCGGTATCGTACGTTTCCTTATTCACGATGACGCCGCGAAGCAGAGTTTTCGAGCGATCCTGTGGATTATGTCCGGCAACGACTTTGTAGCTGAGCGTTGCCTTCTCAGCAGCAGAAGAAACCGTTTTCATAGTGGTTTACTCCTTATTATATGATCGAGTTTGATTGCCCACCGCCGGAACACCCGGCGGCTGGGCGGAGGATGGATGTCGATCAACATCCCCTCTACTTGGTCAGTCGCAAAACCCACGAAATGTGTAACATCCACATTTTGTGAGCCTTGGCGAGTTTCTCCTTCAGCGCGGCCATCACGCGATACACGCGGCAACGGCTCACCCCCGCGATGCGTGCCGCAACGGCGGGACGCAGATCAATGAAAAGCACCTCAACAATGTCCCTGTCCTTCGGTTCGAGCGAATTGAGGACACGCTCAAACTCAACCTGCCATTTCGGCACCGGAATCGGCACTTGGCATCCATCCGGCAGGATTACGCATCCCGCATAGCCACCACGGTCGAGTTCGGTGTAGATTGCCACCTTGCCCTTGCCACGATCACTCAGGGAGCGATCTTCCATTGGATGGCCCTCGTCATCAAGGGCTGGCACATCGAAGCGAATCGCCCGGGCTGTGAACGCCCTGCGTTTCTCGGCGGTCTCAAAGCGAAACTCGGCAATATCTGCACGATGACTGAGTATCTTATACCATTTGTCATTTGTCATTGAATTTTTCCTTCTAATTGCAAACCCACCATGGGCCTGCAATTACGGAAAAAATTCAGTAACATCCCTCTTTAAGTGCAATTTTTGACATCATTAGCCGAGGGAAGAGGCATCTCCCTCCCTATTCCACTATCGGTCTAAAAAAACGACAAAAAAATTACGGATAGCACCTTAGGCGGCTATCCGTAATTCTCATGCCCCCTTCACCTTGTTCAAGTCCGGGAGAGTTCCGACGCGTTCATCGGCTATTCACTCCCCGACGATCGTTCATGGTCAATCCTGTTCTTGACCCGACGCCACAATTCCTCGGCACTGATTTTCCATTCGCCCTTTTCGTCCAAGAGCGGACGGCGGGCGGACTTCACCGCAGACTCGAAATCATTAAACCAACGAATCTCCGTACAAACCAAGTAGAGTCCGTGCGCGGTCTCATCCACTTTTTTCGCGTCCGCGCCACCTTTCTGCAGTCGCTTGCCCCTGCTGTCAAGAATCTCACCCACCGTTGCCACGCGAAAGCCCTTTTCGCGCTCCGCTTTCGTACGCTTGCCGTAGTTAACCACCTTCGTGAACGCGGCATGGGCGATGTACTTCACCGATTGACAGCCCTTGAACAACTCATTGAACTCCGACGACGACTTATCCGAAAAGGTGAACAGCTGCGCTGCGCGTTCCATCAGCCACGCGACCACGGCATCCCTCGTCTCCGTCCATTCCGTACGATGCAGGGAACGCCTCGCCTTTCTTACCGGAGCCTTCATCGTCTGTACCGGCGTAGGATTTGCAACCATGGACTTGAGTTCTTCTTTCAGGACCTCGACTTCCGCCCTGCCAGCAGCGTTTTCACGTTCCGAGATAACCGCACACCTTTCCAGTTTGGCAATCTTCTGAGCCTTTCGAATCTCCTGCCTTGTCGGCGGAAACGCCCCCATCCCGTTCGTCAGCTGTTTTGGAGCGATTAACCGGGCATAAAGCTTTGCACCCGCTTTTCCAATGTGGTCAAAATACTCCGACAACGCCCTGCGGTATTGACGGTTCAGCCGTCCACCCGTAAGCAACTGGCGAACGGCCCTCATTCTTTGCGCGGCGGCGATTGCAGTCGCCGATGTCTCGACATCGCCCTCCACCAACGCCCAGCGCGCCAAGATGTCCGCGTACGTTCCCATGCCGACGGAAAAAACAATTGGCAATTTCTCTGAAAGTCCAATGCAGTTTCCAAGCATAACAAGCAGTTCCTGCAGTTCATCCTTTATAGGCTGAACCGACACCAGCGATCTTTTAACGACCTTGAACACGTCAATATATGTCACTTTCAGCACATTCACAATATCCCGGCGAAGGGGCAGCACATTCTGGACCAGACTCACTATGTTGGGGCTAAAGATGTTCCCACGACACTCCTTGAAATACCCCAGATCGTGGGCACTGAAGTCTTCATAGTTCGAGAATCCGCATTCCTCCAAAAACGACAACAATTCCCGAGGTGAACCAATGAAAATTGGCATAACCGATTTGAAGAACCTAAACGCCTCGCTGGCGACACCCTGATTAATTCGATGCTTTTTCTTGAGATATGTGTAATATTGGCGCAAGAAATAACTGCCGACGTATCGCACCATGAAGACTTCGCCCAATGTTGGCTCTTCACATGCAACACGTCCTTTTAAGTACGCAATCCCTTTGCGGAACAAACGAATGCACTCTTCAGCCTCCGTCCGACCAATTCGATAACGCCACCCGTTCGCACACCAACAGATGTAAGGAAGTCTCAAGACTCCCCACAGAACCCGACAGGGCACTCTTATCACCTCAACAATCCTCATTCCGTCTCTTCTCTTTCTTATAGGCAGAATTCTATCAAATTTCACAAACTTTTGTCCATGCCATTCACTCTCCTCATGGATTCCACACGGCACAACGAACCTTAAACGGTCAGGTTGCGCAACCCCCACCCTTTAGGTTGCGCAACCTGACGCCCTTAGGTTGCGCAACCCGACACCCTTAGGTTGCGCAACCTAACACCCTCGGGTTGCGCATCCCCCCCCCACCTCCATCCCTGAAGGCGGGGTATCCGTTCCGTCACTTGTCACCGTTGGACTCTCCCCGTGCATCCTTTCCGCCAAATAGCTCGACGATGCCAATCCGCGTCGCATTGGCGGAGTCCTTCGTCTCCTTCCAAAGCTCCTTCGTCCCCTTCTTCGTTGCGGACCACGCCTCTTCCGTGCCCCGCTTGGTCGCCGACCAGGCATTCGTCGACCAGGTCTTCGTTTCAGTCCAGGCCTCCTTGACATCCTGATTGGCGCCCTCGGCGGCCTTGGTCATCCGATGCCGCCAGCAGTAGGACTTCCCCTCCGATGCAGGAGCCGGGCACTGGGCTCCGCTCTTCAGAATGGCCTGGCAACGCGGCACCGAGAGCACGGCATCTAACCGATTGGTCACCGGAGAGGACTCCGACTCCGCCAACGCGCCCAGTGAAATGAGCAGAAAAGCCGATGCAAACACAAATTCCTTCATCTTTTTCACGCCTCCTGTCGTGATTCAAACTCTCCGATTCGAAAGACCCGCAAGGCATTCCGCGTCGTCAGCGCGGCGAAATCCTCAAGATTCGTCTTGCGCAATTCCGCCAGAAAGCGGGCCGTGTGCACGAGAAAAGCCGGCTCATTGGGTGTGCCGCGCTTGGGCACGGGGGCCAGGAACGGAGAATCCGTCTCGATGAGCAGGCGATCGTCCGGCACCACGAGAGCCGACTCGCGCACGTTGTCCGCCGCACGAAAGGTCACGATGCCTGAAATCGAGATGAAGAAGCCGAGATCCAACAGGGCGCGGCAAAACGCGGGCGCCCCTGTAAAGCAGTGGATGATGCCACGGGATGGAATCTCGCGCAAAATCGCCAGCGTATCGTCGTCCGCCGCACGGGTATGGATGACAACCGGCAGATTCTTTTCGCGCGCCAGTTCCAGCTGGCGGGAAAAGTGTGCACGCTGGGCGGGCCGCGTCGAGTCCTCCCCATAGTAATAGTCGAGGCCAATCTCCCCGACGGCCCGAACGCCCGTCCAGTCAATGGGCGGCAAGTCCGTCTGTTCGGCCAAGTCGCGATCCCAGCCAAGGGCCTTCCAGACATGAGACCGCCCCTGCGCGGCAGTTTCGGCCCCCCGATTGAGCGCGGCACTTCCGCCAATGGCCATCACCCGCGTCACCCCTGCCGCCGCCGCACGGTCGAGCGCGGCGAAAATCTCCTCGTCCGACCCCTCAAAATGCGCGTGTGTATCGAAGAGTTCCATAACCCAATGCGCGTCAGAACTTGCTCTTGCGGGAAAGCAGGAAGAACAAGGCCCCGATGGAGAGCGTCAGGCAACCCGAAATCCCCATCACAAGCGCAAAGGCGTGTGGACTCGACTGGAACGGCAGGCCGATGTTCATGCCGTACAACGAGGCGATGAGCGTCGGGACGGCCAGCATAATCGTCGCCGCCGTCAGGTACTTCATCACATTGTTCAGGTTGTTGTTGATGAGCGAGGCGAACGTATCAAGCGTACCGTTCAGGATGTTCGCGTGAATCGTCGCCGTCTCAAGTGCCTGCTGGTACTCGACCATCGCGTCCTCCAGCTGGTCGCGGTCGTCTTCAGAAAGGACAATCTGTCGCGACGTATTGACGCGGGCAAGGGCAATCGAGTCCGCCTTCAGGGAGGTCGTGAAGTAGACGAACGTCTTCTCAATCGTCAGGAGTCGCAGGAGGACCTTGTTCGAAATGGACTCATGAAGCTCATCCTCCAAGTCATTCGTCCGCAGGTGAATGTCGTGCAGATAACGGAGGAAAAGGACGCCGCCATGCCACAGGAGCCGAAAGGCGAAGCGATACTTGTCGCTCGGCGGGCAGACGCGGCGAATCTGGTCGAGGAACGCCGTCGTCACGGGCGTTTTCGCGCTACAGACGGTAATGACGACCTCCCCGACGAGAATGATGCCCAACGGGACGGTGCAGTAAGGCACGACCTCATCGTCCTCAACAGGACACGGCACGTGAATAATCATCAGGGCCGCACCATCCTCGTAGTCAAAGCGAGGCCGTTCGTCACGGTCCAGGGGATCCGTCAGAAAGTCCCGCGGCACTTGCGAATGGGTCAGGACGGCCTCAAGTTCGGTCGTCGTCGGCTCAACGAGGTTAATCCAACACGATGGGGCGAACTCCGGCGTTTCCCGAAGTCCGCCATTCTCCCAGCGGTAAATCGTCATCATGGCGAAGACCCCTCTTCTTCACACCCTGTTGCGCACGCCCCTCAGGCAAGCTGAGAAAGGAACCGAACGTCGTTCTCGTAGAGCCAACGAATGTCCGGAATGCCATACTTGATCATGGCAATGCGCTCGACACCGAAGCCGAAGGCATAGCCCGACACCGTCTTCGGGTCATACCCGACATGGCCGAAGACACGCGGATCGACCATACCGGCACCCGCGACCTCAATCCATCCGGAATCCTTGCAGACGCGGCAGCCCTTGCCCTTGCAGACATGGCAGGTGAAATCGACTTCGACCGAAGGCTCGGTGAAGGGGAAGAAGTGCGGACGGAACCGAACGGTCACGCCCTCGCCCATCATCTCCTTCGCGAAATAGGCGAGCACACTCTTCAGGTCCGCCAGCGAAACGGGCTTCGTATCGACGTAGAGGCCCTCAATCTGGTGGAAGTTTGCGGAATGCGTGGCATCCGTCGTATCGCGGCGATAGGTGCGCCCCGGGCAAATGACGCGAATCGGCGGCTTGTTGGCCATCATCGTGCGAATCTGCACGGGCGACGTCTGCGTCCGAAGGAGGCTATCCTCACCCAGCCAGAAGGTATCGCTACGGTCCATCGACGGATGATGCGGCGGCGTATTGAGGGCCGTGAAGTTGTTGAAGCGGTTTTCAATCTCCGGGCCATCCGCCACGGTGAAGCCGAGCCGTCCGAAAATGCGGGCACTTTCCTCAATCACACGCGAAAGCGGATGCTTCGCCCCCAGGCCGAACCAGCGGCCCGGCAGCGTCAGGTCGGCATCGCAGGCCCGCTCGCCCTTTGCTCCGGCCCCCTTCTCGGAGAGGGCGGCCTCGACCTCGGCCTTCCACGCCTGGACGGCCTTGCCGAATGCGGGACGCTCCTCCTTGGGGACGTCCTTCATGCCCTTGATGATGGCCGGAATCGACCCGTTGCGGCCGATGTATTTGACGCGAAGGGCCTCCACGGCGGCGGCATCGGCCGCTGCGGCAATCTCCTTCAGGCTCGCGGCCTTCGCACTCTCAAGTTCTGCAAGTGTCATATCTGTATCCTCACTTTACGCTCACGCCAACGGCCGAACGCACCTTCTCCATAATCGGGGCGGCAGCGGCATGCGCTTTCGCCGCGCCCGCACGAAGGATGTCCTCAAGGGCATCCGGGTCCTTCGCCAGCTCCTCACGCCGCGCACGGAACGGGTCGAACAACCGGTGATAGGCCTCAAGCAACGCCTTCTTCGCGTGCCCATAGCCATACCCGCCGGCGCGGAAACTCGCCGCCATCTGGTCGACCTCCTCCTTCGTGGCAAAGAGCTTGTAAAGTTCGTAAATCGAATTGCCCTCCGGCTCCTTCGGCTCCTCCATCGTCTTCGAGTCGGTGACAATGGCCATCACCTTCTTCTTGATGGACTTCACATCCTCAAAGAGTTCAATCGTGTTGTGGTAGGACTTCGACATCTTCTGCCCGTCCGTCCCCGGAATCGTCGCGACCGTCCCCGGAATGTAGGCATCGGGCAACTTGAACGTCTCGCCGTAGGCGTTGTTGAACTTCTGCGCGAGATCACGCGTGACCTCAAGGTGCTGCTTCTGATCCTTCCCGACGGGAACGAGGTCCGCGTTCATCATGAGGATGTCGGCGGCCATCAGCACGGGGTAGGCGAACAGGCCATGCGTCGCCTCAAGCCCATGGGCGAGCTTGTCCTTGTAGCTGTGGCACCGTTCAAGAAGCCCCATCGGGGTCAGGCACGAAAGATACCACGCCAGTTCCTGGACTTCGGGGACATCGCTCTGCCGATACATGACCGTCTTCTCCGGGTCAAGCCCACAGGCGAGATAGTCAAGGGCCACATCCCGCGTTGCCGCACGAAGCGCCGCGCCGTCGCGAACCGTCGTCAAGGCGTGAAAATTCGCGATAAACATAAAGTTTTCGCCCTTCTCCTGAAGGTCGAACATACTCTTCATCGCACCGAAGTAGTTCCCCCAGTGCAACTTGCCCGAAGGCTGAATACCCGTTAGAATCCTCATGTCGCGTATTATACCATAAACCGCGCCAAAGGGCGGACGGCAAAAATGAAAAGTCCCGGGCCGATAAAGCCGGACCGGGACAGGTGAGGAGGAGAATAAATCATCCTATCTTAAAATCTTTCTCTCAGTAAAGGCCCCGTCCGGTAAATCCCGGACGGGGCCGGGGGGTGTGAGGAGAAATCGTCCGTGCCACACGCGCTTCACATATTCGAGAAGAACTGGAAGGAGGCGTAGGCATCTTGGCCGTGCTCGGTGACGTCCAAGCCCTTCAGCTCCGTCTTCTCGCTGACGCGGAGGATGCCAGCTTTCTTCAGAATTGCGAACATCAGCAGACCAAGACCGAAGGCCCAGAGGCAGGTCATGCCGACACCGACGGCCTGAATGCCGAGGAACTTGAAGCCGCCTCCATAGACCAGGCCGACGAGTTCATTGCCGTAGCCGAGAGAGGTCGGCGCGGCGAAAAGGCCAACCGCCAGCGTTCCCCAAACGCCATTGACGCAGTGAACCGAAACGGCACCGACCGGGTCATCGACGTGAATCTTGTCGAAGAAGAAGACGCTCAGCACAACCAGCACACCGGCAATGGCACCAATGGCCAGCGCGGCATTCGGCGTGACGAGGTCGCACGGTGCGGTAATGGCGACGAGGCCGGCAAGGGATCCGTTCAGGGCCATCGTCAAGTCGGGCTTGCCCATGATGACCCAGGCGGAAATCAGAGCCGTGCAGGTTCCGGCGCAGGCCGCCAGATTCGTGGTCATCGCCACGCGGCTAATGGAACCGATACCGGCCGTATAGCTCGCCGGGTTGAACCCGAACCAGCCAATCCAGAGGAGAAAGACACCCAGCGTACCCAGCACCAGGCTGTGGCCGGGGATCGGATTCGCCTTGCCGTCGTGGCGGTACTTGCCGATGCGCGGGCCAAGCAGAATCGCGCCTGCAAGGGCAATCCAGCCGCCGACGGAGTGAACGACCGTCGAACCGGCGAAGTCGTGGAAGCCGAGGGCCTCAATCCAGCCGGTCGACTCCGCGCCATGGAGGCTGCCCCACATCCAGTGTCCCGAAACGGGATAGACAACCGCCGAGACAAGCGCCGAATAAATGAGGTAGCTTTTGAACTCGATTCGTTCGGCAACGGCTCCCGAGACGATTGTCGCAGCCGTCGCGGCGAACATCGTCTGGAAGAAGAAGAACGTCCAGTCCCATGTGCCCTCGCTTGCGAAGACGCTCGGCATACCGAGACCGCCCCAGCCGAACCAGCCGCAGGCCTTCGAAACGCCGAACATCAGCGCCGCGCCCAAAATATAGAAGGCAATTGCGCCGACCGCGAAGTCCATCAGATTCTTCATCATGATGTTCGCCGCGTTCTTGGCCCGCGTAAAGCCCGTCTCGACAAGCGCAAAGCCGGCCTGCATCGTAAAGACGAGAATGCCGCCGATGAGCGTCCAGACAATGTTCAGGTTATTCTGGACGGACTCCGCCGTCGGAGCCGCCTCCTCCGCAAATGCCGCGCCCACGCCGAGACTCAGCACCGCCGCCAACAACAATTTTCTCATTTGACTGACCACCTTTCTTCTTCTCTCGTTACCCAATCGCCTCAGGGCCATGTTCGCCCGTGCGGATTCGAATGCACTCCACCATCGGAAGGACGAAGATCTTGCCGTCGCCGATGTCACCCGTGCGGGCACCCTCGATGATGCCATCGACCGTCTTCTGAACGAACTCGTCGTTCACCGCAATGGCGAGACGAATCTTCTTCAGCAGCGTCACCTCCTCAATGGCACCACGGTACTGATGGACATAACCCTTTTGCTGGCCACACCCAAGCGCGTTGGAGACGGACATCTTGTACACCTCCCGCGTGTACAGGGCCTGCTTGACGGCGTTGAGCCGTTCGGGCTGAATATACGCGATAATCAGTTTCATTTCGTTTCTTCGTTCCTTTTCTTGCCCTCACTCAATCGAGGACGCCAAACGAATAGCACGAACCGTGCCAAGGCGCGAAAACAGGCCCTTCGACTACAATTGGCTTCTCCACGGACAAGCGACTGTAAAGCCGTCGTCCGACCTTTTCACTTCCTGTCAGAAAATGTAAAGGGCGCGGCAATCCCGTGGAATCGCCGCGCCCTATCGCCTCGTCCGTCCTTTACTTAGCCGGCACCGCCGTGCGCAAAAGAACGGGGCCAATCAACCCGGACGGCAACAGCTTGTCGTCCTTATTCCAGTGCTTCCAAGTCGTGAACGTGTGCCGCCCGGTCGGACTGCGCTGTCCGTCCTTCACCCACTGCGGCAACTCGACAATGGCTTCGCGGAAGTCGGCCTTCTTCCATTCGCAGTCCTCCTCATAGAGCCGATCATCGCCAATCAGGCGGTTCGGCCAGCGGTTCGTGACACGAACGCGCACATCCAGGACATCGCCATCCTGGAGGGCATCCGTGATGTCGACCCTAAACGGCGGCTTCCAGAGGACGGGGAAATCAACTCCATTGACGCGAACCTCCGCAAAATCCTTCACCGTGCCCAAGTCGAGAATCAACCGCTCGCCCGGTTTCGGATGCGAATGGCGGATGCGCTTGCCGTAAACAGCCGAACCACTGAAATAACGGATTCCATCCACCGGGCTTTCCGTCCAGGAAATCAGCTTCGGGAAGACCGTCCGTTCCGGGGCATCCCATCCCTTCGGGAAAGCGACCGCCCAGGGACCCGACACGAGCGTGGCCGCCGGAACATCAGCACGGACCATCTGCTGCGCACCCGAGGCCATCGTGACCGTCGCCTCAAGTGGACGGTAAGCGAGGATCGCAGGACGGCCACCCTTTCTGGCATGAATCTCGAAGTCTGGCAGAACATCTGGCATTTCGTTGGACGAAGATGTGGCACTGAGGGCAAACTCTGTGTGCTCCATCACATCAACCGTCTTCTCCACGCCGTCGAGGCGATAGGTGATTCGAGCCGACTTCTTCTTCATCGGCGCGGGATCCTTGCCGTCCACCATCGTCTTGTTCGAAATGAATATCCGCACGGAATCGCCGCGCACGGTCGCCCGGACGGCCTCCGTCACATTTGTGCTCAGCGTCCGTTCACCGTCCGACGCGCCAAACCAACCATACTCGGCGTGGACAATCTCCAGCGTATGGTCAGACGGATCCACCACAGCCTGCGCCTTCACGTCAAGTGCCACCGCATGATTGTCCACCGCCGGACGGCGGAACATGACGAACACGGAGCCAGACGGACGGAAGTCGAGCCGCACATACATGCGCCCGTTCTCCTCGCGCCACACGGGGGCGTCTTCCATTGTGCCGCGCTCGGCATCCCAGAGTTCCGGGACGCGCCCCGTCTGACGGAAGCTGACCTCCACGCTCGTCGACGTGCGGTTTGGCATCGCGACGAAATATCCCTCGCCTGCGGCGGCATAGTCACGGTGAATGTAGGCGATGTCATCAACGCCAAGTTCCCGACCCTTCTTGCCCGCCCAGGCGAAGTCCGGCTCAATGCCCAGCTGCTGGATGGCCTCGTCAACCGAACAGGCCAACAGTCCCTTCCGCTTCCAAATCTTGTCCGCCAGCGTCCGCAATTCGCCATCCGCCGTCGGATACCCGCGTAGCCCCGGTGTGCGCACGGGCTTGACCTCGGCCACGACCTTCGCACCCGCATCGAGAAGTTCGCCAATCTTCTGCAGCACATCAAGGCTCATCGTCTCGTCCTTCAGCAGGATGAGCATCTCGTAAGCGATGCCGCCCGGCACGAGGATGCGCCCGCGCTCGTCCACCGTGAGCTTCATAAGCGCATCACGCGAGCAGATGTCCCAGTTGTAGCCATAGGGCAGCGTGACGGGTTTTTCGGACGAACCGTCCGTATTGCCGCCGGCGTTGGGAGCCGCCTCGCCGCAATAGAAGAGCCCCTCCGAAACGACCTTGCCCTCCTGCAGAAGGAACTGACAACGCGACTGGTAGGTAATCCAGTCCTTCGCCTGCTTCCACCAGGTCTGCGTCCGATCGAAATGCATTCCCCACTTGCCCATCGTCATGCCCGGCACGTACTTGTTCCCGGGCCACGGCTGGTGCGTGAAGCGGTGGTAGATGATGCGGTTGACACCGCTCGCATACACACGGTCACCCTGCGCCTTGAGTCCGTAGGGCGTCTTCTGCCAACGGCCCGTCCCCTCACCCGGCCCACTCGTAAAGGATTCCGTCGCCGCATACCGCCGTCCCCAGACATGGGCCAGATAGGCCGGGAAGCGGGCATTGCCAACCGACCAGACCACCGGGCCGCGCGCGCTCCAGTATTCGCCCATCGGAATGTCAACGGACGAACCATACTGGAGGTTGTCGGCGGGACAGCTCCCATACGGCTCCAGCGAAAGCTTCAGTCCCCGCTCATGGCATTTCGCCGCGAGTTCCCCCGCATAGTTCTCGGCGAACAGGTCGGCGACCGTCCGACGGAAGTCGCCGAGAAAGCGCTCCGTCTCATCCACGGATCCGACGACACTGCCCGTGAAAACGGGATAGTAGGGGGCCATCGAATAACCGCGCCGACGAGCGAACTCCTTTTCAAAACCCTTCGTCCAGTTCTGCGAACCGACCTCGTAGCTGTCGACGAGAATGTTGTTCAGCCCCGTCGACACGTTGCCCGCCAGCGGGCCGAGGTAGTCGCAGAGCTTGCCGACATAGGCATCGAAGTGATAGTCCATGGCACCCTTCGAGAGCTTGTCCACCTCAAGGCCCACGCCAAACTTCGAGGCGGGGTGATTGCGCTGTCCGTTGACCGCATAGCCAAGGCGGAGAATCGTCCACTCGCCAGTTGGCACGTTCCATTCAAGCGTCCCGTCCTTCGCCATTCGGGACGTCAAGTCGACAATCGTCCGCTTGTCGATGACCTGGTTCGCCGTTGTAGGCACGCGCTCAATCTGCACGGGAGCACGATGGCGAAAGATCTTCGCCTGCAAATCGCCGACTATCATCTTCTTCTCAACGGACACATCCTTCATCGTCACCTTGAAGGACTTGTGGAAACTCGGCGTTATGCGAAATGCCCGCGCCGTAACAGGCTTCTCAAAAGGCATGAACCGAATGGAGTTGTCGGTCTTCCCCGAAGTGGCCAGCTGGACCTCACGGGAAAGGAACGGGCGGAACTCCTGGCCGTCATCCGAAATCTCAACCGACATCGTCCCCGAACCCGACCAGCAATGGGGATAGGCGAGCCGGAAGGAATAGCCGCTGACCTCAACGGCCTTGGGGAAAGTGACGACGACCCCCTTCTCGGTGTTTTTGACCTGCGCTCCCGCATCCGCCATCCGCCACCGGGAGGCCGGCGGAACAGGATAGGCGATGACGGCAATGTCCTCATAGAACCCGATTGGATTGCGCGGCTGGGCGAGTTTGCCGCGAAAAGTTGTGGGACCTGAGACCCGCGTCTCGGTCATTTCCAGGAACTTCATGCCATTCTCAGGCGGATTCCAAGGCCCGCCCGAACTCGACCACCCGCTGCAGTTCGGCAGGGCCAGTTCGATGCCCAACCGCCGCGCCTGTTTCGCCGTGTGGGCGATGACGTCAAACCAATCAGGCGAATTGAAGGCAACGGGTCCAGGCGGAATGTCACAGCCCGCGTCGAAAATCTGGGCACCGCCAATGCCAATCTCGGCCATGGCCTCAAGGTCGGCCGTAATGCCCTCCTTCGTCACATTGCCGTTCATCCAGTGCCACCAGGTCTGCGGCTTCGCATCGTGCGGCGGATTCAGGAAGCCCTCCTCAAGCGAGACCGCCCGAACGGCAAGAACCGCCAGCGCACCCATCAGCGCGGCGACCGAATAAGCCTTGAACAATCCATTCATTCTTCCGTTCTCCTTTCCGTCTCACCCATCTCAGTCAAAGTCTCGAAGGGCCGAGAGGATGGCCTCCGGCGTAATTGGCTTGCCCTTCACCCGAAGGACGATAATCCGCCCGATGAGGGCACTTTCAAAATCGGAGAGACGAACCCCGTCCTTCCGATCGTTAAGAATCCGCATAAGGTCGGCCGATGTCAGCTTTTCCCGAACCTCATTGCTCGGCATGAAGAAATTCGTGAAGGCGACCCCGAGACGCGTCAGCGGCCTCAAGACGAACTCTACCACGCGATAGATGTCGGCGAGGGCCAGTGTCCGCCGGAGAGGCCGCGCCGCGCACAGGAGTTTCGGCATGAATTCCGAGACATAGAGCACGATGAACGCGGCAAGAAAGCTACCAATCGACCGTGCAACCGAACCCGAGCACAGTTCAAGAATCAGGGCGGCCGAGGCCGAGGAATAGGTAACGTTCGCCAAATTGCTGCCGATCAGCAGAGTCGTCGTCGTCCCCGACATATCCGAAAGGGCCTTCTGGACAATCTTGGCCTTGCGCCCGCCCTCCCGTGCCAAGTGGAGAATGCGACCGCGTCCGACGGAAAGGAAGCCCGTCTCGGCCCCGGCGCAGAATGCCGCCGCCGCAAGCGAGGCAAGAATGATGACGAGCAGGATGAAAATACTCATTCGTCGTCCTCCTCAGTCCGTTCAACCGCCTCATCCGTCTCATGGATAATCGCCTCGTCGGTGGCGGCATCGGGGTGCTTCAGGACTTCAAGTCGAACCAAAGTGACGCGGCGGTGGCGCCGCTTGAGCACGGTCGCACGGCATCCGTCCGCCACAATCTCCTGCCCGACATGCGGAATGCGCTCGGCATGGAACTGCACCCAGCCGGAGAGTCGGTCGGCATCCTCGGCCTCCAGTTCAACGTCAAGTTCGCGATTGATTTCATCCAAGCTCGCGCGCGCATCAATCTCCCAGACGTTCTCCCCCTTCCGAACGATGGCCGGTTCCTGGTTGGGATTCTCAAAGACGCCTGGCCCGACAATCAGTTCCAGCACGTCATTCGGCGAAATGATGCCCGCCGTCCCGCCGTATTCATCAAGGACGACGGCCAGCGGCTTGCCGCTTTTCGCAAATGTCAGCAAAAGGTCGTCCAGCGTCACCGTCTCGGGGACGAAGAGCGCATCCTCGGTCTTGCCCGTCTCCCGATTGATGACACCCTCAATGGCATCTGGTGTGCGGCGATAAACCGGCAGGTAGCGATGCCGCGCCGTGGCGAGCGTCTGCCGGCGGGTCGCCTCATCACAGTCGATGTCATACCCCTCAATATCCACACGCGGCGTCATCTCGTCATTGGCGCACAGCTCGGACAGACGGAGGACACCCTCCACCATCTCGGCATCGGCGGCCGAAACATCGCCGCGCTCCGCCGCCGACTCCAGGACGGAGACGAACTCGTCGTCCGACAAGGCCCGCCGCTCGCGCTCCAATGCCGGCGCGAACGCCCGCGAGGTAAAGCGGAGAACATGGTTGAAGGGCGACAGAATGCCGCGCCAAAAAAGAAGCAGGACGGCACACGCCGGGGCGAACCGTTCCGCAGAACGCAAAGCCAGCCGCTTGGGCGTCACCTCGCCGAAGACAAGCAGGAGAACCGTCATCACGGGCACGGCCAACCACGCCCCACATGGGATGTAGGCCCTGAAAAGGCGATAGCCGATTGTCGAAATCGCAAAGTTGACGAAGGTGTTGCCGACCAGTAGCGTGGAGAAGAGAACCGCCTTGTCGTCAAGGCACTTGCCGATGCGCGCATCCGCCCGCGCACTCCGGGCGCGAATCCGTGCCCGTTGCGCACCAGTCAGGGAAAACAGGACCGTCTCCGAACTGGAAAAGAAAGCCGACAGCAGAAAGAGAATGACGAGTAGAAAAGCCGCGATCATTCAAGTTCCTTCAGGATGTCCACGCTCGCACTGCACCCAAGACGCGTTGCCCCCGCCTCGATGAGAGCGAGCGCATCCGCGAGCGTACGGATGCCGCCCGCCGCCTTCACGCCCATGCGCCGTCCGACGGCCTTGCGCATCAGCCTGATGTCATGCACCGTCGCGCCACCCGTACCGAAGCCCGTGGATGTCTTCACATAGTCGAACCCGGCGGACTTGGCAAGTTCGCAGGCCAGGACTTTCTCCTCATCCGTCAGGTAGCAACACTCGATAATCAGCTTGGTCACGACCCCGAACCCAGCCTCCTTGCAATAGGCGTTGCTGTTCGTCAACTCAAGTTCAAGGCCCTCGCGCACACGCTCGTCGGTCATCGCGACCTTCAGTTTGCGGATATCCAGCACAAAATCAAGGTCAAGCGCACCCTCGTCAACGGCAACGGCCGCCTCGTAGTTCTTGACTTCCGGCACATTCTGCCCGAGGGGGAAACCGATGACCGTGCCCACGCGAACGTCGCTCCCCTTCAGAAGACTCGCCGCGAGAGCAACCTGCACGGGATTCACCATCGCGCAAGCGAAGTGATACCGCTTCGCCTCGCGACAGAGCCGACGAACGGCATCCGCATCCCCCGCCGCCTTCAGGAAGGTGTGGTCAATCATTCCAGCAAGTTCTTCTCGTGTCATCATTCTTTTCCTCTTTTGCCTTGTATTATACCAAAAACCGCCTGCGCGAGGGCTTGCGCGAAGCTGCCGCCCGGTGGCCTCGCCATGAGTTTCCCGGTTCAATACGCCGCGTTCCTAACGAATACGCAGGACAAGGGCCCTGCCACACACGGAACAGGAGAACCAATCGGCCGGTGCGCCGACCCCACGACGCGTCACGCGCAGGAGATCCCACTCCCGGTTGAACAGGAAGGACGCATCACCCAATTCCCTGAACACGCACTATCCGTCACACTCGAACCTGGCCTCCCGAACACGGTCTCCGCCATCCGTCACGATGCGGACATCCAGACAACGAACCGCCACCCCAACGGCGGGGACACATTCCTCCAGACGACGACCGCCGCGCACATCCTCGATGAAGCACCGCCCCGAACGCCACCCAAGGACGGAAGCCGTCGCCCCAAACGACAGGATTCCGTCCCCGTCCGGATCGCCAGATGCGCCGTCCGCCCCCGTCGCGTCCAGGGGATTCAGGCGGTGGAGGACCTCCC
>CAKTUI010000040.1 GCA_934621385.1 uncultured Kiritimatiellota bacterium | reverse complement strand
GAGTGCACAGTATTTGGCAAACCAAAAACCACCCAGCTACTTACAGGGTGCACTTTCTATTTGACAAACTGGGCCTGAAAACAAAAGAGTTCGCGGCAGAATCTGCCGCGAACTCTCTCTTGGGTGCGCCCCTGAGGACGCAGGCCCGACTTAGGCACCGAGCTGAAGACGAGCAAAGCGCTTGATCGTCAGCGTGTCGCCGAGCGTCTTCGCGACACCGCCGAGATACTTCTCGACCGTCAGGTCGCCATCCGCCACGTAGTCCTGCTTGTTCAGGCAGATCTGCGTGCAGAACTTGGCCGCCATGCCCTTCTTGATGCCCGCCAACGCCTGCTCGGGCGGAAGGTGACCCTTCTGCTCCTTCAGCGCATTGAGCTTGATCTCAAGCTCCGCGTCAATCTCGGCCTGCGGAACGTCAGCCGGGTTGATGTACTTCGGCGCATTCGCCGCGACCTGGAGGCAAATCATGTGCGCGGCCTCGGCAAGCGCCGGATTCGCGGCGGTCTCCGCCTTCGTGCAGCCAATCTCGACCAGAACGCCAATCTTGCCGCCCATGTGGATGTAACCCGAGAGCACACCCTCGCCTTCGAGCTGGAAACGCTCGCTGCGGCGGATCTTCACGTTCTCACCCGTCTTGGTCAGGAGCATCTTGTAGTCGTCGTTCAGCGTCTGCTCGATGTCCTTGCCCTCAAGGGCGACCTTGGCCGCCTCATCAACGAACTTGATGAACGCGTCCGTCTTCGCAACGAAGTCGGTTTCGCAGTTGACTTCGGCGAGCGCCATCGCCTTCTTGTCGGCGGCCTCGGCGAGGGCGACGATGCCCTGCTTCGACTCCTTGTCGACGCGCTTCGCAGCAACGGCGAGGCCCTTCTCGCGAAGGTACTTCACCGCCTCCTCCATGTTGCCGTTCGTCGCCGTGAGAGCCTCTTTGCAGGCACCCATACCGGCGGACGTCGCCTCACGGAGTTCCTTGATCTGCTGAATCGTAATAGCCATTTTGAATTCTCCTTGTGTATCGGTTCGGCTTACTTGGCCTCAGGAGCGGGTTCAGCGGCAGGGGCGACCGGCTCGGCGACCTTCGCGGCAGCGGCCTCGGCCTCGACGACGGCGGCCTGACGCTTCGCGGCGAGATCGGCCTTCGCCTTGGTCTCGGCGGCTTCCTTCGCCTTGCGGGCGGCAGCCTTCACATTGGCGGCGAGCGTCGCCTTCTTGGCGGCGGCACCGGCAGGACGCTTCGCACCATCGCGATTGACGGCGCGGGCCTTGCGGTCGGCGCGGGCGGCCTTCTCGCTCGCATCACGGGCGGCGCGCTCGGCTTCGCGACGGCGGCTCTCTTCGGCGGCCTTCGCGCTGTACTCGTCGTTCGCACCCTTGATGACCTTCGCGAGGCCGTTGACAATCAGCTCAATGCCGCGCACCGAGTCATCGTTGCCCGGAACCACGTAGTCAATCGGCTCGGGATCAGCGTTCGTATCGACGAGCGCCACAACCGGGATGTGCAGGCGGACGGCTTCCTTCACCGCATTCGCCTCGCGGCAGACGTCAACCACGACGACCGCGCCCGGGAGCTCCGCCATATCGGCAACACCCGTCAGGTTCTTCTCAAGCTTCGCGAGTTCGCGGCGGAGCATCGAAGCCTCCTGCTTGTGCTCGGACAGCTCACCACCGTTCGCCTTCGCCGTCGCCTGGAGCTGGCGCATACGACGGACGGACGAGCGAAGCGTCTTCGCATTCGTCAGCGTGCCGCCGAGCCAACGCTCGGTCATGTAGAACTGCTCGGTCGTTTCTGCCGCGTTCTTGACGATTTCCTGCGCCTGCTTCTTTGTCGCGACGAAGAGAATCTTCTTGCCGGCGAGAATCGTGTCGCGGAGGAACGCAGCCGCCTCGTCGAGAAGCGCGACGGACTGGGTCAGGTCGATGATGTGGATACCGTTGCGCTTGTCGAAGATGTAACCTTTCATCTTCGGATTCCAACGCTTCGTCTGGTGGCCGAAATGAAGGCCAGCGTCAAACATATCCTTGAGGGTGATGCCCGTAAGGGCGGAGGTAGGCATTTCCATTTTGTTTTCCTTTCAATCACATTTGATTATCAGATCAATCCGCTTTGTCCGAGGATGGATGACCCCGAATCATTCGCTTCGCCTCACCCACCATGGGTGAAAGTGGCGGATAGTATACCAAATTCCGGGGCGACTCCGCAACCCCCCATAACGCGGTGATAAGCGCAAGACATTCCGCGCTTGGGGCGTTCCGCCGCTCAGCGATGAGACTCGTACTGAAGGAGCGGCAACCAGACACGGCAGGACGATGCCTTCGACCAGGTGTTGGCAGCGGAGGCGAAATCACAGAACTCCACGACATCCGCCAAGGCATCCCTCGTCGATTCCGCATGAAAGCCCATCGGCAGGACGGCGGCGAACTTCATCCAAATCTGCGGATTGTCACTCCGTACCTGACGAAAGTCGAGCTTCAGGTCCCTGACGTCCGGGACGCTCGTTTCGCCTGAGCCATCCCCGGCGAAGGCCGGACGCATCACGTCCGAAAGGTCGCCCCCGAACCGAGAATCCCGCGCAAGGACAATCGGCCCACGCGTAAAGGCGACAGACCCGTTCAACTGGTGCAACTTGACGGGCATTTCAAGCTGAAGCCGAATCTCATCCCCCGGAGACCAGGTTCGCCTGAGCGGGAAGCGAACGCCTTGCCCATTCACAGATGCCGAATAGTTCGCACACCAACCCGGTATGCGCGGCGCAAACGTAAACGCGTTCGCCTTCTCCGAACGATACCAGATTGTCACTTCGCCGTTCTCAGGATAACGCGTGTAGACCTGGAAACGCACATCTCGTCCATTCGGCTGTGCGACGGAAAGGTCGCCGCCAGCGTAGAGGTTCAGGTTGACCGTCTCGTTTGAGACCGCAAGAAGACTGCCCAAAAACGCAAGGAATCCTCTTGGACCGTTCGCATTGCAACAATTCGTAAACGTCTTGTTGTGGTGCTCGCCCGTGGCGCGGGTGCCGCGCAACGGACAGTACTGCGAGAACACCGACCCGTCCGGGGCAAGCGTCGCCAAATAGGCGTTGTAGAATGTCCGCTCAAGAGCATCCAGGTACCGCGTCTCCCCCGTCGCCCGGTACAGCCGCTCGCACAGGCGCATCCAGGTCGTCAGCACACACGTCTCATTCGGGCGGTTATAGGGTTCCGCCTGACGGGACGCGCCCGCATACCAGTGCTCGCCCGACGACGCGCCGCCGATGATGTTGATTTCCTCGGCAAGGATGTGTTCCGCCGTGCACCGAACCGCCTCCAGCAGTCGGCGTTCGCCCGTCATCTCATAAAGGTCGAGAAGACCAAGGTAGCAGTCCATCATCTCGTAGGCCTTGAGCGAACTGTCGAGACCGCCCTTCGTGACACGGGAGAAGAGCGGCACATCGGCATCCGTCAGCAACCGCGCACCGTCCTCGGCATCCATCTGGTCACGGATCTCTTTTGCAAAGTCAAGGTAGTCCTGTTTCCGCGTCAGGCGATAGAGCCGAACGATGGACGACAGCACGGAACAGCTCGGCAGCCCACGGTACCATCCCGACTTGTAGAGCGAACGCGTACGGAAATGCGCCATCAGGTACTGTGCAAGCCGTTCCGCCGCGTCAAGCGTACGGACCTCATGCGTATGCTCATAGGAGGCGAGCAAACCGAGAAGGACATACTTCGTCCCCCAGACATCCCATGTTCCGGGCGCATAGCGGCACGACGGACGGTAGTTGCCAATGTACCCGTCGGCATCTTGAGTTGAAAGGAGGTCGTCCATTCCCTGCGCAATCTTCTCGCGCAGAATGGGCGAGTCGGCGTAGTCCGCAAAAGGGACGGCGGACAGCATCCACTTTCCCCAGAACTCCGTCTGCCAAGTCCATGTCGCCTGCCGCGCATGGAAGAAGCGCGTGAGATAGAGGGAATCCGTCCGCTCCACATGCCGTTCAATGCAGGCGTTGAGCCGATTCGCCACAAACCCCTTCAGGTGGATATCGTTCAGATTGGCCGGCGCGAGGGTACATGCGGCAAGGAAAATCGACCCCAGCATTTACCCCTCACTCCTTTCGAACTGCCGCGATTGGCGTATCTGTCTTGCCATGGAAGCCATCAACCAGGACGCGGCGGCGCGGCGTTTCGGACTTTCGGAACTTGCCGTCCGCACCGAACTCGTGCTCGACGCTCCAACCCTCCCATTCGCGGAAGGCGTGGTACGACCAGTCCCATCCGTACTCCTCGAACAGGCGGATGCAGTCCTGCAGATAGCGTTCCGCCCCCGGTGCCCATGCAATGGCCGAGAACTCACCGGCATAGATTCGGGCATGGTAGCGCTGCTGGAAATCACGAACGGGCTTGAGAGCGCGGCGAATCGTCTCGATGTTCCACTTGTCCGATGGATACCCCTCATATTCGCCCGGCTTCCGCCGTGGGGTGAGAACACCCTGGTGCGTATAGCCAATCGGGTCGTAGACATGAACCTGGTAGATGACATCCGTGAGCGGCATCGGCGTGAGATAGCGGAAAGCGTCCGGCGTGTCGCCCCCATTCGAAGCCATGATAATCGGTGTCGAGCCGTCAATCTCACGGATGGCACGGGCGGCACGGAACTGAAGGTTCCAGTAGTCGAACGGCGCATTCGGATCATTCTGAACCGGCTCATTGATGAGGTCGAATCCGAAAATCTCCTTGCGTGCACGGAACCGCGTGGCGATGCGCCGCCAGCAGGCCACGAAGTGATCCGCATACTTCTTTTCCGTGAACATGTTGAACTGGCGATTCTTCGCCTTGCCGCCCGGCGGGACGTGTAAGTCGACAACGACCTTCAGTCCATACTGCCGCGCCCAGGAAAGGACTCGCTCCAAGTGGTCAAGCCGCCCGTCCAACCACCGATCGAACTCCGCCAAATCGCGGTTGTCGTCCGTCTTCGTCCACCCCCGCACCATCTGGTAACGCACGAGCGTCGCCCCCCATGACTTGAGCGTCCTGAAGTCGTCCTCCGTGCTGTCCCCCGCCGGAAGCATCACGCCGCGATGCGGCGGAAGCCGTGCAAGCCAGTCGGAATAGCGAGCCTCGCCCTCGGCATTGAAGAGTGGAAAAACGCTCGCCTTGGTGCGCACGCAAATGGAATCCGTGAAGAATCTCAGTTTCCCCGTCGAATCCTGAAGTCCGAGGAAGAGGTAGCCCGTCGTTCGCTTCCCGGCGGGAATGTCCGTCAGGTCAACATTCAGGGTGAATGTCTGACGCGGAAATGTCCCCGTCTTGCCGCCGGCTCCTGGATAGGAGTCCTTGCCCGTCACAGGATTCCTGTAGACCAGCATCACCTTCATGCCATTCCACGAGGCGGCTGGAACGCTGACATTCTCACCTTCCGCATCAATTGAGAGTTCCAGCACACGCCCCACATAGGGCGTGAGGTCAATCCAGGACTTCGCCGCACGAATGACACCACTGCGCTTCTCGGCAACAACCGTGAGCACGTTCCCTTCGCCCATCTCACCATCCTTCCAGACCAATTCCGGGCGCGGCATTTCGCGTGGTTCAGACTTCGCCGCGTCCGTTGCCCACGCCCCCTCAAACGAGATGACGGTCTCGCCCGGCTCAATCGGGTAGATGCCCGCCTGCGGCAACCGCATCGTCCGCCCCGCATTCACAAGCACCGCCGCCCGCGTCCCCGCTGCGAATGTGACGCGGACGCGACCCGGCATCCGCCGTCCATCCTTTTCGACCGCCCCGACTTCGCCGCCCTCGCCTGCCCGGACGACATACACGAGATTGGACGGCAACTGGCCGAGGCCCCGCAGAACCGTATCAGAGGAGGAGGCGTTGAGAAGAACCTGTACGCAACCCTTATAGTAGTTGGAATAGGAACCCGATGCCTCACCAAAGGGCGGCAGTTCAACTTCGCCAATCCGCGCCGCCTCACGCGCATTCACGAACACATTGCCCTCAAATGTCAGCGGCTGCCGCTTGCGCCAGTCCTTCACCTGGTTGCCACCCCCGTTCAGCCGAACGATGGGAACGGTTGCCGTCCCCGCGCAGTCGATGACGACATCTCGCGTCACCTTGATTTCCTGACTCACGCCATCATCCGCACAGATGTAGACGCCCGCCGTTGAACTGCGAACCGTTGCGCCCATCCGTTGCAGGGGCTGGAGGGCGAAGAGACGACCTCCGTTGCCACACAGCACAATTGCCGCCGCCCGCTCGTTCAAGTTGCGGGCGTTCGGCCCTATTTCAATGCGATTGCCGCAGGCAAAGTAGGGCGCATTCGTCATCCCAAGGCTGTAGGCAATGTCGTCAATCACAAGATCTCCGCCCGCAAAGACACGCCACTGCCCACGCGACAACGAGGCCTTCTCATCCCCGGAGACGAACTTCATCCGCCCCGAATAGGGTAGCAGAGCCGTGTTCCCGTCCATGCGATAGGCACCAAGGACCTTGAACGTCACGTCATCCTTCCCCGTCAGCAGGGCCGCCTTCTGGGTTGTCCGAATGGGAGTCTTCGCCGTCAGGCCGTCATTCTCATCGGATCCCGATTCCGAAATCCAATAGGTGCGCGAGCCTTTCGCCCGCACGGGCACGACAGCTTTCGGCGCTGAAAGCTTGGCCGCCGAGTTCGCAACGGATGACCACTTTCCAAACCGCTGCACATACTGCCGATAGGTGACGACCTCAAGCTTGCCTTCGTCGACGAACTTCTTCACGTAGTCCAAGATCTCGTAAAGCCCACTCGTTCCCCCGACCTCGGCCGTCTCATGGAAAAGGAAGCGATTCCACTTCTTCTCGCGCACGGACTCGTCGACATATCTGCGGATAGGCCGCCACCCCGTATCCAGCCCCGTAATCCATGTCCGCGCCAAGTTGTGCTGAGGCGTCGTCCCATAGAGATCGCTCAATGGGAAATACCGCGAAACCATCCCCTCAATGTGCCGCAGGAAGTCCTCGCCCCGATCCATTCCGCCGCCCCCGGCCAGGATGACCGTATCGCCCGCGAAGCCAAGTGCCGTGAGCCGCGCCTTCGATTCCGCAAACTCACTCTCAATCTCCTGATGCGAACTCCAGCGGTTGACCCGCCCATCATGTGTCATCGTATGACACATCACCTCACCGCCGGCCGCCTCAATCGACTTCAGGAGATAGGCCGGGGCCGACACCGTCCAAACGGGAACCGCCGCGCAGAGCGGAAAGCCGTACTCCTGAAAGATGCCGAAAATCTGCCCGAGATCCGCCCGGTTGTCGTCAATGACGAAGGTGACATACCCCTTGTCGGGCTGGGCGAGTTCGAAGGTCGGGCTGGGAGCCTCTCCCGTAAAGCCCGCATCGCCGAAATTCACCGAGGCCACGCACCAGGTGCCGGCCGAACGGTCAAGGCTCGACGGCGAGATGGAATAGACCCCGCCCTTCCTGTAGACGCGCATGACGCCGTTCGACTTGCCGTCATCGCAAATGGAGAATGCCTCGACTCCAGGACCTGGCATCACCTCAAAGCGGCCAGCGAACGAGCCATCCGCCTCCGCTTTCGCCCGCACACGACCCTCGCCCGTCCAGCGGACAAGGTACTTCCGCGCCGCCCTTCCCCCGGGGACGTTTCCCTTCAGCAACGGATCAAACACAGCTCGATTGGCCTTCGCCACATAGCCGGGCGCGGCACTTTTGGCAATCGTCACAAACGCATCACCGAACAGGTTCGTCTCAACATCCGCGCACCACGCCGACCAGACGGCCAGAGCGGACAGAATCGTCAGCATCTTCGTCTTCATCTTGAGACCTCCTTCTCCTTAGCGAATGACGATCTTGAATCCACTCTTCTTCTCGACCTCTACCGAAACGAGATAGGATGAGAGCGAAGACTTGGCGGCCGACTCACTCAGGAACGTCCACTCCCCCTCCGGCAGCACGACACGAAAACTTAAATCCGACCCAACCTTTCCCTCGTATGTCCGCGTCTCGCCCGTACGCTCGTTGGTGACCCGCACGGAGGCCTTCCGCCGCGCCAGTTCCGGGTCGGCAATCCCCGTAAAGGCTACTTCGGAATGATCGGCCGTATGCACATAACCGATGTCGTGACAACGAACGGATGATACAAGGAAGGTGCGCGGATAAAGGAAGCACTCCCGCGTTCCATTCTTGTGGAACGATCCGTCCGCCGGGAAGCCACCGTACTGACCATTCGGATAGGTATCGTCGTATTCCTTCCACATATTGTGCTGGGCATATTCCAGGATTCGCCGCCCCTGCGCATCCACCCACTTCGGGTTCACCCTCACATTCAGCACGGAGCGCAGCCCCATGTGCCCATCCTCATACGGCGAAATGCAGAAATCGGCATTTACCGGGCCATACTCGTCCTCCTCCGCATCGGCAATTTCGAGTGCATAATTCGCGCCAAGGCCCTCCGGCAGAGTCTCCACGATGGAGAGCGAGAGCGAATACTCCCGATACTTCTCACCAAGAAAGGCCGGCAAGGGAATGCTCGCCTGAAGTTTCCCGTCCGCACGAGCAGTGAACGCATAACGCTCCTGAACGCCCAATGCCGCATTTGACAAGGTCGCAAGAATCGTCTTTCCGGCCAAGGACGGGTCGACGGCTCCGCACAGGCGGAGCCCACGGGGATCCTCGCTCTGCGTGTTGTACGTCGGGATGATGGCTTCCGTGACATTGATGCCATCCGGCTCAGCTTCGAGAACCAGCCGCGGATACATCATGAACCCGTAGTCCGTCGGTTGCTCCCAGTGCCAGCCCGCTGTCATCGTGGCGCAGTTGAGCGTACGGGCGTACACGCCAAAATCGCGGTAGGTCGCCCCCATCGCCCAGTAAAGGACCTTCTTCGTGCCGTCAAGACGAAAGGACGCATTCAGCCAGTTCGTGTAGACAAGACCCGTCTCGTCGGCCTTCAGTTTCACGAATCGGGTCGGGCTGGTTGCCGACTCGGACCAATCGAGCGGCATCTCCTCAGTGCCGCCATTGACGGTGTAGTAGAACGGAACCGACGAATCGATTCCATCGGCCAACAGGGTTCCAAGCCCCCCAATGAGAAGCAGTGTACAGATACCCGTTCGTTTCATGATTGCTTTCCTTCCTCTCGAAGTCCAGTCGGCACACCCCGTGCCAACTGCGGCAATTATAGCAATTCTCGCGCCGCGCGTGGGCGACGAACACTATCGTTCACGCGACAATCACTATCAGAAACACGAACAAACGTCTACACGGTGATTGGGAGGCTTGGGACGAAGCGGTCCAGACCCTATCGCGGCAAAATTCCGATGCCCGAAGGACGAATTTCTGATGCCCGTCGGAAAAAATTCTGATGGGCATCAGGAAACGCTCCGATGGGCATCAGACAACCCTGGCACCCCCAATGTACCGGACTCCGACGATGGTAACACTTTTGACTTCCGCCGCGACTTCAGCAGCGGTGCTCCTGGATTAGGAAGCCGTCACCTTCACTTCAGTGGCGTGTCAAGCAACTTGTGAAGTAATGTCTCCGGATTCGAGCGAATAATGATACAGCCCTTGGCCCAACGATGGATGAACCCAGCCCCCCGCATCCGTTCGCGGAGCAAAATGAGCGGATCGTAAAATCCATCCACATTCAGGACACCGACCCGGATGGACGGGGTCTCGACTTTTCGCCGCGCTCCCGCATCAAAGAGTTCATCCAGCGTCCCGACGGCACCCGGGAGCGCAACGACGGCATCCGCATGGGTGAACATATAGGCCTTGCGCTCGGCCAGGTTCTTGACGACAATCTTCTCCTGGCAACGCGCATTGATTGGCGCTCGCTGACAAATGGCTTCGGAAGAGACCCCGATAGCATAACCGCCCGCATCGAGAAAGGCGTTGGCCAGCGTTGCCATCGTCCCCGTGTCACTTCCACCATAAAGAAGACGATAGCCCTTCTGCGCCAGAAGCCGCCCGAAGTCGGCCGCCGCCGTCTCATAGACGGGCGCGGCGTGACATGCGCCACAATAGACGGCGACCGTCTTCTGTCCTTGTTCAACCATCGTCAAGTCCTCGTTCAAAATGCCGCGCTCAGTGTTTCCGTTCATCCTCCAGCCCAAGGCGGGAATAGGCGAGAGGCGTTGCCACACGCCCCTTGGGGGTACGCTCAAGGTAGCCTTCCATAATCAGGAACGGCTCATAGGCCTCTTCGATCGTGTCTGGCTCCTCACCGACGGAAACAGCAATCGTCGAGAGTCCAACAGGGCCACCGCCAAACTTGACGCAAATCGTCTCCAGGACCTTTCGGTCCATCTCGTCCAGTCCATGCGGATCTATCTCAAGGAGACTCAGCGAATCACGGGCAACATCCCCTGTAATGAAATTGCCAGCCTTGACCTGTGCATAGTCCCGAACGCGGCGAAGCAAGTTGTTGGCGATTCGCGGCGTACCACGAGCGCGGCGGGCGATTTCTGCCGCGCCGCCCGCATCGATGTCAACGCCAAGTTTCGCCGCGCTACGCGTCACAATCTCGGCCAGTTCATCCGGAAGATAATAGTTCAGTCGATTGACCAGACCGAATCGCGCACGCAACGGCGCGGCGATAAGACCGATGCGCGTCGTCGCCCCGACGAGCGTGAAGCGCGGCAGTTCGAGGCGGACGCTTCGCGCATTCGGCCCCTGATCGATCATGATGTCAATCGCATAGTCCTCCATCGCACTGTAGAGATACTCCTCGACCGTCTTGGCCATGCGATGGATTTCATCGATGAAGACAATGTCCCCCGGCTCAAGCGACGTCAGAAGCCCGGCCAGATCTCCCGGCTTCGTAATCACGGGGCCCGATGTCGTCTTGACATGAACACCCATTGCCTCCCCGAGAATGTAGGAAAGCGTCGTCTTTCCAAGCCCCGGCGGACCAGAGAAGAGCACATGGTCAAGCGATTCGCCACGATCCTTCGCCGCCTGGACGGCCAGCATCAGACGGTCGCGAATCTTCGACTGACCGACGAAACCATCAAAGTCAACGGGACGCAACCGGTTGTCAAACGCATTGTTCGCCCGGTTCAGTTCCTCGCTTGCCCGAATCGCCGACATTAGGAATTGACAATCAGGGCCATGAAGACCAGGTCTTCCTTGCCCTCAACGTTGCTGATTCCGTGCCCCGAACCGTCCGGCGTCCAGGTCACATCCCCGGGCTTCACCGTGCGAATCGTCCCGTTGTCCTCGTAGGCACCCTCACCCGAAAGAATGAAGTAGCTTTCGCCATTACCGTGGTGCTCGTGATGACCGAGCGAAGCCCCCGGAGGAAGCGTAACGCGGGCATAAAGCCCGTTCTTGTCCTTCAAGATGTCCGCATCGAGAATCTTCTCGATTTTCATCTTGCCAACACCACCACAGGGATTTTCCCAATATTCAACCTTCATCTCAGACCTCCGTTACAAGACCCGTGCGCTCATCCGCACCGATGACGATGTTCATATTCTGAATTGCCGCGCCTGATGCGCCCTTGCCCAAGTTGTCAAACCGTGCGACAAGGAGGAGCCGCTCGTCATTGCCGAAAACCGAGACCTCCATGTCGTCACGCCCCGAAAGCGCGGCGGACGAGAGAATACCTCTCTCGGAAGAATCCGCGATAAAACGGACAAGCCCCGACCGATAGTAATCGGCGTAGGCCTTTCGAATGTCATCAGCCGACCCCTTTACATCCTTCGCGAAAAGCGGAATCGTCGTTTCCATTCCACTGTAGCTCGGCACGATAATTGGGGAGAAGACGGGGGCCGTAGACAGTCCGCAGACCCGAACCATCTCCGGCAGGTGCTTGTGCGACTGCCCAAGGGCATACTGCCGACCGCCCAGGTGCAGGGGTGTCGACGCGGACTCATAGTCGGCTATCATCTTCTTGCCGCCGCCCGAATAGCCAGTCAGGGAGAAGGCCGACAGCGAAGCATCCGGCGTAAGGAGTCCCAGCCGAACCAACGGCTCAACAAGGGCAATAAAACCACTCGCATGACACCCGGGGTTCGCAATCCGCGTGGACGCGGCAATTCGCTCGCGCCGACCGAGGAGTTCCGGGAAGCCGTACTCCCAGCCCGCCGCCGTGCGATGCGCCGTTGACGTGTCAATGACGACCGTCTTCGGATTCTCCACCATTCCAACGGCCTCGACGGCTGCCGCATCCGGCAGGCAAAGAAAGGCCACATCTGCCGCGTTCAGGGCATCTCGCCGCGCCGCCGGATCCTTTCGCAAGGCTTCGGGCAGAACCGTCAGTTCAATGTCATGCCGATCGGCGAGCCGCTCGCGAATGCGAAGACCCGTCGTGCCTGCCGAACCATCAATAAAAACCTTCTTCATTTCACCGCTTCATCTGACCAAGGCGTTCGCCCGCGTACCGTTTCTGATGGATTGGCTTCCACCACCAGTCATTGTCAAGATACCACTGCACCGTCTTGCGAATACCACTTTCAAAGTTCTCAAGGGGCTTCCAGCCAAGTTCCGTCATCAGTTTCGTCGGGTCGATCGCATAACGCAAATCATGCCCGGGACGATCCGCGACATGGGTAATCAGATCGGCATACCGTCCCGAGGCCCGCGGGCGAATCTCGTCCAGAATCGAGCAGACGGTCGTCACGACTTCCAGGTTTGTGCGCTCGTTGTGCCCGCCGACATTGTAGGTCTCGCCACTGCGCCCCTTCTCGTTGACAAGGCACAGAGCCCGGACATGATCATCAACATACAGCCAGTCGCGGACATTCGCCCCCTTCCCATAAACGGGAAGCGGCTTTCCATCCAGACAGTTGAGAATCACAAGCGGAATCAACTTCTCAGGGAAGTGATAAGGCCCGTAGTTGTTGGAGCAGTTCGTGATGAGCGTCGGCAAGCCATAGGTATCGTGCCAGGCACGAACCAGATGATCGCTCGAAGCCTTTGAGGCCGAATAGGGAGAATGAGGCGTGTAGGGCGTCTTTTCCGTAAAGTATCCGCTCGGGCCAAGCGACCCGTAGACCTCATCCGTTGAAATATGCTGGAAGATGAACGACGGGTGCTGCCGCCACCACGCAAGGGCGGACTGCAACAGGGTCGCCGTCCCGACGACATTTGTCCGAATGAATTCGCCGGGACCATCAATCGACCGATCCACATGCGATTCCGCCGCAAGGTGAAAGATCGTATCGGGTCTAAAGGTCTCAAAGGCCCGATCCATCGCGGTCTGGTCGCAAATGTCGGCCTTGAGGAACTCGTAGGAACCAGCGACCTCGGTCAGGGACTCTGGAACGCCCGCGTATGTCAACTTATCGATGACAAGAACCGTCGCCCCTTCATTCTTCACCAGATGACGGACAAGTGCGGATCCTATAAACCCGCACCCACCCGTCACAATGCACCGCTTATTCCTCATCGGCAAGTTCCTCCTCCTGCTTCGGGGACTCTGCCGCACCCTTTGAAGCCGAAGCGGATTTCTTCTTGCTTTCTTCGCTGGGGCCATACCCACCATAGCCGTAGTACCCACCATAGCCATACCGACGGTGTGAGGACGGGCTGAAGGCCGAGGCACTCGACAACTCAACGTCATTCACGACAACACCGAGGATGTTCGCCCCAGCTTCCGTCAGGCAACGCGAGCAGTACTGAATCGGCTTGAAATGCGTCCGATCGGGACAGCACATGATGATAGCAGAATCAACCAGCATGGCCAGCGAGACAACGTCACCCACCAGGCCAAAAGGCGGCGAGTCGACGATAATCCGCTCATAGTGGGCCCGCGCCCAGTCAAAAAAGTCCGCAACCACGCGTGAGCCAAGAATCGTCGCAGGCGAAACTCCCTCGGGCGGCAAGGACGAAATGACATCCAGTCCATTGACCGTCGTCTTGTTCAGCAACGCGGCAAAGTCGGGTTTCGCGCCACCATTCGCGTCTTGCAGAACATGGGAGAAACTATGCGCCCGGTCGATGTCCAGACCCCAAACATGCGCCAGACGAGGACGGCGCAAGTCAAAGTCAACAAGAAGCGTCTTCTTGCCAGCCTGTGCATACGTAATCGACAAGGACGTCGCGGTAATGGTCTTACCTTCACCCGGCTGCGTCGAAATGATGAGCATGCAGTGTGACATCGACTCATATCGCGGCGAATCGAGAAGATTCCGCAATCCAGCAACAGACTCGGCGAACTGGGAATACTTATCCTCAACCGTGAATCGCGCCACCTGCTCGCGCTTTTTGCGCCGGACGTGCGGGAGAACGGCCAACACCTTCAGGGCCAAACGCCCTTCAATGTCGGCAAGATTGACGACCGTGTCCTCAAGGTTATCCATCACCAACACAAACAGGAGTCCCAGCGCAATCGAAAGGACGATGCCCGCGCCAAAGATGATAATCGGGTTCGGCAGAACCGGCTTCTGCGGCTCGTTGGCCGGCCGGCCGACGCGAACAATTTCATTGTTCGACTCCGCCTCCAAACGCGCCTGGTTCTCATCCAGAATCAGTCCCTTCAGAACTTCGTTGGCCACGGATGACTCCGCCTCCAACTGCGAAAGCCCCGACTCGGCCAGAACGATGCGCTGCTCGACCGAGGCAAGTTCTGACCTCAAATCCTCCTGCTTCGTGCGAAGATTGGCAAGCTGGCTACGCGCCACCTTCAGCATCGAGCGACCCGTGAGGAGTGCCCGCGCCGCCGCGTCAAGAAAACGCTGCTTCGAAATGTCGAGAACCTTCTTGCGGGCAATGACTTCCGGGTGATTCTCCGTGTAGGCTACGAGGAGGGTCTGGTACTCGCTTGAGGCATCCTGGAAGGCACGGTATTCGCTGGCAATCTCCTGCGCACGGGGTACGCCCGTCGAAAGGTTGCCATAGGTCTCCGGGTTCTTCTGAACTTCGGCCAGCATTTTCTCCCACTCAACCAACTGGGACTCCTCGGTCTCAAGAGCCAGAATATCCCCCGTCGTCTTCGAGAGTCCCTGCTGAATCGTGTCACGCGACGACCGCAAGTTGTCCACCTTATGGGCCGTCCGGAAGTCAAGAAGCTGCTTGGAAATCTTGTCCACCTCCCGACGACGCTTCTCCACGTTTGAATGAATCTGCGAGACGGCCTTGTCGCAGCGAATCTTGTTTTCCTCGTCCGTAAAGGTCTCAATGGCTTCCGCATAGGCATTCGCCAGATTGGCCGCGAGTTTGGGATCTCCCGAGCGAACGGTAATCGTGATGATTCGTGAATTGCGCTGAAGGTCGAGTTTGGAATCCGACAGCGTCTTCATCAGTTCCTCGTCTGAAACCGTTGAGGACGGATGGTTCGCACGATACTGCTGGACAATCTTCGTCACAATCTTGTCGCTACGCCAATCAGAAATTCGCGTATTGAAGATTTCCGTATAGGTGCTACCGAAATCGGGGGTTACCTCGGCAAGGGCTCCCCGGCCGGAACCCGCCGTTGAGCGGCGCATATCAACCGTAAATTCACTTGCCGCCTCATAAATCGTCGGCGAGATTCGATAAATGGCGAATGCAACGACAAGCCCGACAAGAAGAAAAACGAAGACGGACAACCACCGCTGAGAGACAACGCGCAGCATACGCGCAAAGGTAATCGTGCCAACAATCGAGCCGTCCTCGTTCTGAGCACCACCACCGCCATAAGCCGGCGATCCGTAAACACCGCCATAACGCGTCCCGCCATAATAGGCCGGTCCCCTCCCGTAATAGGCAGGGCCTTTTCCATAATAGACGGGACCTTTACTGGTCCCGTAAACCGGCTCAGAACTTCCGTAATAAATTGGCTTATCGGCCATTGCCGTCCTCCGTCTTTTTAGCGTCTCGCGATCTCTTTCGTTCGGGAATGTCGCTTGCCGACAGTGCCACGAATCCACACACGGCCAGCAACACGTCTGCGCGCAAGAACGAGCAGTCCACAAAAGTCAACCCAACAAGCGTCAACATCGCAATCGGCCCCAGAATTTGCAACGGATGCCAGGGAATCGATGAAAACGAAAGAACAAGCCGACGAAAATACGTCCAAAATAAGAGCGCGAATGCAATCAGGAAGGTCAGCGCACCAACAACGCCGCGCTCAACCAAGAGCTGCCACCAGCCGTTCGGAATCATCGTCACGCCAGCGCCAAGAGTCTTCCAATCCGCCGCACTTGCAAAAAAGCGCAAGTCAATCGGAAATGCCCCAAGCCCGGAACCAGTCCACGGCATAGTCTTCCACGCACGAAACGCGATGTCCGACAGCACCGACCGCAAGACGAGTAGATTGTCCGGGACAACTTTCATCACCATAACGGACTCGACCTTCGCCCCCGTCGCAAAGATGGGAGGTGCAAAAAGGGCAAAGAGTCCCATAACCACAAGAACCGTCAGTGCCGCCAGAGCGCAGCGGAAGGATCCCGTCCCAACGAGTGTCTTGCGCATCATGATAAATGAGATAACAGCCATCAGGAAAAAGGCAACCAGAAACGCCAAGACCGTGAGGACAGGCGCAAATGTCACAAGCGCGATGCCATTTGCCGCGAACGCAACAACCGAAAGCAATTCCGCCCGAATCCAGCGAAACTCAACACACCCAAAGTGGGTTACGAGACTACACAGGAAATAGAGCCCAAACGCCGTCCCCAAACTCTCAGGACGAAAGGAGGCTACAGAAAGCAAAGCCCGCGTCGCTGGAACTCCAAAAGAGACCGAAAGGACACAGGCAAGTGCCGCGATACCTGAGAGAACAGAAGCCACAAGCGCAAACGACATCCTCGCCTGACGCCCCACAGCATGGCGCAAACCGGCAAACAAAACGACCAACGCAACGGAAGCGGCGAACGGCAGCATTCCAATTCCTGCGACACTCCCTGGCAACATCGGAAAATGGGCATCTGCCATCGTCCAGACCTCGCGCTCCGCATCATAGACCGCATCAACACCTGAATTCAACCAGCGAACGCCGGCAAGGACCATAAACAGCAATGAGAACCAAAAGAGAGGGTCGCGCAAACACGAATGAAGGACGCGCAGGCGTGCCTCGTGCGCCGTTTCATCCACCCGGCGCGAGGGACCCATCACAACCCAAATCGCCCCCAAGAGCGAAAGCCACAGGAGAACGGTGGCCACCGTATCCACCGAAACAAACGGGAATAGGAAAAGCGGCGCGACCGTCAACAAAGCCAGATGCGCCGCAATTCCGTATTTGGAAGCCAACTTCTGCACGTTATCAATACGTCAGACGAAGGCCAATCGTTGCACGCCAACGATCATAGTCGTACTCATTCAGCGAGGTCGTGTCACCACGGTTGACAAACATCGTCTGGTACTCAACACGACCAAAGACCGTGAAGAAGCGGTTGATGATGTAGTTCAGGCCAAGTCGCGCCGTCAAGATGTCCTCATCGTAGTCATTGCTCGAATAGGCCGTGTAGGCGTGCTCCTCATGACGATAAGAGAGGTCAAACGTCGCATTCAACTTGCCGCGAATCATCGAGTGACCAACACCCCAACTCACAGCATCCGCAAGAAGGGAGGCAGAATACTCACGCTCGGACGGCTGATAGTAGCGATTCGCAAGGAGCATCATATTCCAGTTGTCGGTCATCTTCCAGTTGGCCGAAAGCGTATAGGTGAAGGAGTTGTCCGTCTTGCCGCCGCCGTACTTGAACGCGCTCCAACCGACAAGGGCGCGATAACTAATACGCTCGGTCGCATAGGACGCGATACCACCCTGCACCGTCCACCCCTTCGACTCACCGTCCGTCTGACGGCTGGACGGAACGCCAATCGAGCCACCGCGATCCACCTCATTGTCCTGCGTATAACCCTGATAGTTCGCAGAAATGATGTAGTCGGTCCACTTCGAAGCCGTGTAGCCAGCCTCGGCACCGACCGTCCAACGCGACCAGCCGTACATCGGCGCATACTGCGACTGATCATTGTCATAGTCGAGATAGTAGTAACTCGCGTTCACATTACCGTGCCAGTTCTCGGTAAAGCGGCGCTCCAAGACGGCAGAAACAGTAAACTGCGAACGATCACGCCCAAGGCCGCGACCACCGCTGTTCGTCATGTCGTCATCCTGCGAAATCTTCTGATAGTTCTCCGCAATCGTCAATTTCCAGCCCGGACCACCGTTCTCAACATTCGACCAGTTGAACGCAAGATTTTCGCCGTAACTGTTCTCATTGAGGCTCTTGGAATAGCGCGTATACGCGTGGTACTGGTAGTACGCACCACCCCTCAAACTCCAATTGTCACCAAGGTAGTCGAAGACGAACCCAGGATTGACAACCCAAGACGACCCCGCCTCCTCGCGCTTGGAGGAATCCACATTCGTGTCGTATGTGTAGGACAGCGACACATACGGCTTCAGCGTCATACGCTGGCCAATCTTGTAACCAGTCGGACGATCCATCACCTCCGCGCCAGCGAATCCGGCGAGAGAAAGAACCGCAAATGTCAAAATACTCTTTTTCATTTTACTTCAACCTCTCTCGGCTTAAGTTAGGGGTTCTGCCACTGATACCCGCTGGACTCCTGGCGCTTGTTGCTGGGATTCCAGGGCAATGTCGGATCAAGCGTCCGCTGAACACGCCCCAACCCCTGGTCTTCCCCAATCAGGTTGTTGTTAAGGCCGAGCGCATTATCCGAGAAATCAAAGAGCGGCTTGCCGTCCCCACCCTTCATTGAGGTCGCAAGGTCAATCAGCATCGCATCCAGAAGTTGCGGTCCCGCAATCGAAATGACAACCTCCACATTGGGCTGGTCGCCCGCTTCAGCATAACCGAGCATCGGCTCGTAGGTCTTCTCGCCGTTGACCCCGAGTGCGGAAGGAATCCACTCGTTCTTGGCAAGGTCTCGCGGCGATCCCTCGGGAAGCCCCGCAACCAACTTGTCTGCAAGATCTACCGGCGTGCCGTTCGATGCACGAACGAACATCAGAATGGCGAACACATTGCGAACCGCCGCCTCATCACTCCCAGCCGTACGCTGCTGAATCTTTGCCATTGCGCCCTCGGCAATCCGCGTGAACTGCTCATCCGTGTAGGTGCGCTTCTCATTCGAACGATTGAAAACATCCTTTGCAAAGCGCTCGTTGATGACCGACAGAGCCTCGGGTGTTGCCGTAGCAAAGACTTCCGCCAGCAAAGCGGGAAGATTGCCTTTCGCCGCGCCCTTCAGCGCCGCACGGTTCGCATTCAGCGCCGCAGCCACCTTCCCCTCACCAAGGTCGGGAGACTTCGAAATCGCGACATTCACATCCGCCAGGAAAGACACCTGATCCTCTGCCGACAGACTCTTCATGATCGCCGTCAGCTTGTCGGGACTCTTGATTGCATCGCCGATTTGCGCCCGGGCCTCAGCCAAAGGCAGTTTCTTCGCCGCCGCATCCTGTGCAACGACAGGCAACGCAGCCATCGCACACGCAACGGCCACCATACCAATAACTGCGAATCTCATGCTCATACCAGACCCTTCCTTTCCTTATCAGTACCAGGTTTCAGGGACGTTGACCACATCCCCCGCTCTGAGTGTAATATCCTTATCGGGTCGGCCTCCCTCGCCGATTTCCCGCAAATTGACCTTCGTCCGCGTCAAGCGACCATCCTTGTCGCGCCGAGAGACGACAACATTCGTCTTGTCGGCAAACGGTTTAAGTCCACCCGCGACCTGAAGAACTTTCGTCACCGTCAAATCCATCGTCGCCGGCATATTGACGGGGCCTGGGTTAAGAACCTCCCCCATGACCGTCACAGTTCCCCACGGGCTGACACCCGTACGAATGTCGTACTGACCGAATGTCACCGAAATCTGAGGCTGACGAATATACTCCGAATAGGCCTTGATGAGCCGCTGGCGCAAGGCCTCCAATGTCAGGCCATCGCACGGAACCGCCGACTGGAGAAGGTAGGGCAATGTCACGCTCCCATTCTGATCAACCAAGACCTGCATCTCCTTCGACTCAGCCGTAGACGAACCAACCTGCACAACAAGCGCCATACCAGGGCCAATGCGCGGCCCATCCCAATAGCGCGTGGCGACATCAACATCAGGAAAGTCTGCCGCATCATTATCTGAGGGAATGAGGTGGCAACCGCAGACGAACACCCCCCCAACAAGGCCCGAAAAAAGCCATGTCGTCAATCGTTTGAACAAATCTCTGCGCACTACTTGCATCTTTTGGCGCGTATTATACTCCATCTCGCCCGCAACTGTCAAGAGAGAGGGGGGGGGGGGAAAAATTGTAAGATCTAATGGGTCAGCAAAAGCAGAAGGAACCATGCCCGAGAGGAAGAACAAGAAGAGAGGTTGAACTGCTGGCCCGTGCAGTCGAAAAGGGAACGCCCACGGCATCCGAAAATCGTGTACAATGGGAGCCCCCAAGAAACCATACACACGAAAGGCGGATGCCGTGAGCACGAGAAAGCATGCCATACACAAGGCCCCCGGGTACAGGCTGACCGACCGGGAGCGCAGGATCCTGGCGGCGGCGTGGAACGGGTACGTCCGGCGGGGCCTGCGCATCTCGCTGCGCCCGTTCGCACGGATGCCCGCGCTCGCATCGGCGCGAATCGACGCGGAAATGCCCATCACAAACGGGGATTTTGCCGATTATAGAAGGTGGAGAGGCCCATCGCCACGGGCGGAGACAGGCGTGACGACGGGAAAGCACCTTAGTC
>CAKTUI010000039.1 GCA_934621385.1 uncultured Kiritimatiellota bacterium | reverse complement strand
CAGTATTTGGCAAACGGGCTATGCCAAGATCTGAGCCCTTCTTTGGTTGGGTGCACACTATTATGGCAAACTGCGCCGGGATAAGGGTGGGTGGTGGGGTGGATTGACCGAGGAAAGATGAAGATGGTATAATGTGCGGCGTTTTGTGAAGACTGACAGCGTAGTGAACTACTTGAAATTGCCAAAAGAAGATTAAAAAGCCCGAAAGCCAACGGGCCTGTAGCTCATTTGGACAGAGCAACTGCCTTCTAAGCAGTGGGTAGCGGGTTCGAATCCCGCCAGGCCCGCCAATTGCGGTCGAGAAGATTTTAGAGATGCCCAAGAACACGAATAACGATAACCAACCACCGAGTCTGTTTGACAACCTGGACCTTTTTAGCAAACCAACAAGCGGAAAAGAGTCGGCTCCGCCCGAACGGGAGACAGCGAGCGGCGGCGCGGCGAAGACTGTCGCCTCCGTTGCTGGTGACAAGGCGTCGCACATGCCGCCCTCCACGGAGGAAAAGGGCCTGACGGGTACCGGCCCGATGAAGGAACTCTACGACTTCAACTTCCGCCACTATTCGGCCTATGTCATCTGCTCCCGTGCCATTCCTGCCGTAGAGGATGGACTGAAGCCCGTTCAGCGGCGCATCATGCACTCCCTTTGGGAAAAGGACGACGGACGCTACACAAAGGTGGCGAACATCGTCGGCCACGCCATGCAGTACCATCCGCATGGCGACGCGTCGATTGGCGATGCCATTGTGGTCTTGGCGAACAAGCTTTGGGGCGAGGGCAAGGGCTACCTGATTGACGGACAGGGAAACTACGGTTCCCTTTATACGGGTATGCCTCACGCGGCGACGCGTTACATCGAATGCCGCCTGACCGATTTGGCTCGCAAGGAAGTCTTTAACAAGAAGACCACGACATTCGTTCCGAACTACGATGGACGAAAGGAAGAGCCCGTCTATCTGCCGGCGAAGATACCTCTCTTGCTGATGATGGGGGCGGACGGCATCGCCGTCGGTCTTTCGACGGCCATTTTGCCGCACAACTTCATTGAACTTCTGGAGTCTGAAATCAACCTGCTTCAGAAGATGCCCGTTGTCCTCTATCCGGACTTCCAGTTGGGCGGCATTATGGATGTCTCCGAATACGCGGACGGACTCGGCAAGGTCAAGGTTCGTGCCCGCATCGAGCCGGAGGACAAGTCGAAGCTTGTCATTACGGAGTTGCCGTGGGGCGAGACGACCGATACGCTTTCGGCATCCATTGAGGATGCCATCAAGAAGAAGAAGGTCGCCGTTCGTAAGATTCATGACCTGACGAGCGAGAGCGTCCGCATCGAGCTTGAGCTACAGGCGGGAGCGAGTCAGGAAAAGACGATGACGGCGCTCTATGCGTTTACGAACTGCGAGAAATCCATTGCCTCGCGTCCGATTGTGCTTGATGACGGGCGGCCGCGCCTGATGAGCGTGACGGAAATCCTGAAGAAGAACATCGAGCGGCTCATGGCGTTGACGAAGCGTGAGCAGGAGATTCGTCTCCAGGAGTTGGATGACCTCTTCCATGCCCGCACGCTGGATCGAATCTTTATCGAAGAGCGCATCTACAAGCGCATTGAGAACGAAAAGACGTTTGAGGGCGTTCAGAAGACTGTGATTGACGGCTTCCGTCCTTTCCGAAAGGAACTGCGCCGCGACGTGACGAACGAGGATGTCGACCGTCTTCTCAAGTTGCAGATTCGCCGCATTTCGCAGTTTGACATTGACCGCAATCGCGAGGAAATCAAGGAGATTCAGGCGGAGGAACGCGAAGTCCAAGACAATCTTGTTCACCTTCGGGCGTTTGTCGTGAAGTACCTGAAGCGGCTGATTCGCGAGTATGCGAAGAAGTATCCCCGCTGTACGCGGATTGAGAAGGGGGCCTTCAAGCAGGTCGACGTCAAGGCAATTACGGCCAGTGAACTGACGATTCGCTGGGATCGCGAGAACAACTATGTCGGCTCTGGCCTGCGCGGCGGGGATGAACTCTTCAAGTGCTCTTCGCTGGACGAACTCATCTTCGTCTGGCGCGACGGCCGCTTCAAGAAGACCCAGCCGGAGGACAAGATTTTCGTCGACAAGGACCTGCTGGCCGTCCTCCGCTACGATCAGGAGAAGGATCGTGAGACGCGAGACTTCACCTGTGTCTACGAAGAGGGTGGCTATGGTTTCAGCTACATCAAGCGTTTCAGGTTCGGTGGCTTGATTCGCAATAAGGAGTACCGCCTGGCTCCAGAGAAGCCGAAGTCGAAGATTATCTTCTTCCAGGAGGGTTGCCCCGACACGCTTTACGTCAAGTTCAAGCCGGCGAAGAACCAGAAGATTCACCAGCAATACTTCCTGCCGAAAGAGCAGGTGAAGCGCTCGGGGGCGGAGGATGGTGCGCAGGAGGTCGTCGTCATCCGCAGTGCGTCCGCCAAGGGCAAGCAGCTGACGACGAAACCAATCTCGCGCATTTCTTCGTCAAAGGGAAGTTGGTGGGACAATTCGGAGCCTCCGTCCAAGGGGATTCTTGACTAAGCTGGAGACGGAGACCGCATGAAAAAGGGAAAGTTTGCCGTCAATGTTGAGTATGGTGCGCTCAGGTTCTTCTGTGGACTTGTCAATGTCGTGCCGTACCGGCTGGCGATGGCGGCGGCGCATGGACTGGCGATTCTCCTCTTTGACGTCTTTCGCTTCAAGCGGACGCGGACGCTGTCGCGCATCCGTTCGGTCTTTCCCGAGAAGAGTGAACGCGAAGCTGCCGCGATAGCGCGGCAGTCGTTGACGAATGTGCTTCAGTCCGCCGTCGAGATGATGCGGGCCGCCAAACTGACGCGCTTGTGGATGGATCGCCATGTCAAGGACGGTCGGCTTTACAAGGATCGCCTGCAGGCCCTGGTTGACGAAGGTCGCGGTGTCGTCATTATGGTGCCGCATTCGGGCAACTGGTACATGGCCGCCTGGTCGATGGCGCGGTATGGCCTGCCGCTTTTTGCCATTGCCGCACGTCAGCGCAATCCGAAGGTCGATGCGTGGATGAAGCGGCAGTACGGGGATATTGAAGTGCTTGATCGTGACGAAAAGTCGACGCTCGTCAAGATTAAGGAGAAATTGCAGGCGGGTCGAGCGTTCGCCATCCTGCCCGATTTGCGCGTGCGGACGAAGGATGTCGCGGCGGATTTCCTTGGCGGTACGGCGAACGTGAGCCATGCGGGGGCGATGTTCGCCGTCAAGTGCGGTTCGCCGATTGTTGTAGCGGCCATGCACCGGGAGGGAAACCGCCATGTCTTCAATCACATTGCGACCTTGCGTCCGAATCCGGCGGCTCCCGATGCGAAGGAAGAGGCGCGTCGCTTGACGCGGGAGGTCCTCTCGCTTCTGGATGGGGAAGTTCGTTCACGCCCCGGGGAATGGTTCTGGTTCAACAAGCGCTGGATTCTTGAACCGGTTCAATCCCGATAGGGAAACGGATTTTGGTATAATACGCACCGATATGGCGGATAGCGAACAGACAACCGAAGCGTTTCCCACACTTGCCGAACTGCTGCCCCAGGCGAAGCCCATGATTCTTCTGACGGATTATGAGCCGCCTGCGGCGGACGGCTCGGTGACGGCGTTCGTCGACATTGACGCGGAGTCACCGTTCTTTGATGCGACCCAGGGGGGCGTTCCCGGCTGTGTGAGCCTGGAGTACATGGCCCAGGCCATGGCTCTTTGCACGGGGTTGCACCGTCGTCGGCAGGGGTTAAGGCCAAAGCTTGGCTTTGTGCTCGGTTCGCGGCGGTTGGAGATTTCGATTCCTCTGTTCGTGCCAGGGTGTCGGTATCGCGTCCGTGTGTCGTGCGTCTATACGGACGAGTCCTTCGGTTCGTTCGACTGTGAGATTTGCGGTCCGTCGGGGGCTGTTGTTGCCAAGGCCCAGATGACGGCCTTTCAGCCAGAGGATGACATGACGCCTGAAATGATGAAGGAATATCGGTAGGAATGGAGGGCGCGAGGTATGCGTAGAGTCGTGGTGACGGGTCGGGGTGTCGTCAGCTCGCTTGGGTTTTCGGCCGATGCGGCTTTTGAGCGTCTTCGGACGCCTGTGAACTGTGTGAAGGTGTCGGAAGATCTTGCGACTTATCGGGGGCTTCAGACGCGCCTGTGGGCGCCCTCGAACTTCCAGCGTCCGCCGGAATACACGCGGAAGGTCATCCGGACAATGAGCCCGGTCTCGATTCTCGCGCTGAATGCGACGGAGCAGGCGTTGAGGGAGGCGGAGCTTCAGGGCGACCCGATTGTGAAGAGCGGACGGCTCGGCGTTGCCTACGGATCCTGCTCGGGTGGCATCGATGCGTGTGCGGACTTCTTCTCCATCGTCAAGGATCATGAAGTTCGCAATGTGACGAGTTCGACCTACATCAAGATGATGCCGCAGACGACGGCGGTGAACCTTTCGGTCCACTTCGGAACAACGGGGCGGATTCTGCCGACGGGTACGGCCTGCACATCGGGTTCGCTGGCCATTGGCGAGGCGTATGAGGCGATTGCCTTCGGCAAACAGGATGTGATGATTGCCGGGGGGGCGGAAGAGTTCAGCGTGACACAGGTCTCCGTCTTTGACACGCTCTTTGCGACTTCGCGGCGGAATGACGAGCCGCAGGCAACGCCACGCGCCTTTGACAAGAATCGTGATGGACTGGTCATCGGCGATGGTGCTGGTACGCTGATTCTGGAGGAGCGCGACCGGGCGATTGCGCGTGGGGCGAAGATTTACGCCGAGGTCGTCGGCTTCGGCATCAACACTGACGGGCGGCACGTGACGCAGCCGAATGCCGAGACGATGGCCATAGCCCTCAAGCTGGCACTGGAAGATGCCGGTCTGCCGCCGTCCGCCATTGGGTATGTAAACGCCCACGGCACGGCGACCGACCTCGGGGACATTGCCGAGGGAACGGCCACGCAGGCCGTCTTCGGTCCTGGTAAGGTTCCGATCAGCACGATTAAGGGATATACGGGGCATACGCTTGGGGCTTGCGGGGCGATTGAGGCCGTCATGACAATTGGCATGATGAATGCGGACTGGTATGCGCCGAACCTGAATCTGACCGAACCCGACCCGCGCTGCGGCGAGCACGACTTCATCACGGGGGCGGGGCGCGCGTTCTCGTCCGACTACGTGATGTCGAACAACTTCGCCTTTGGCGGCGTGAACACCTCGCTGATTTTCCGCCGCGTATGACAAGCACCATCTATCTTTCGACTTTTGCGGTGTTGCCGTCGGGTGAGGCGCCGGACGTGTCGTTCGTGCCGCCCCTCGTTCGTCGCCGCCTGTCGCCTCTCCAGAAAATCTACTTCGCCCTGGCACACGCGGCGGAAACGACCCCGGTAGCTTCGTCGGTCTTTGCGACACGCGATGGGGAGTATGCCTTTACGCGGCGGATTGTCACCGCTTTCAACGAGGACGGCTCGGTCTCGCCCCATCTGTTCAGTGCCTCGGTCTACAATGCCGCGCCGGGACTTTGGAGCGTCTTCACGAAGAACCGTGCGCCCTATACTTCCATTGCGGCGGATGCCGATACGATAGAGTGCGGGCTGTTGGAATCGTTGAAAGGCAGGACCTCAACGCTTTTCGTTTATGCGGAAGAGACGAATGGCGGCTACGGCGCGGCGGTTTTGTTCTCGCGCACGGCGGGAGCGCGTCGCCTCGTGGTTTCGCCAGGGGACGCTTCGCGGCCGCCGCTGACATTCCAGGCCTTGTCCGATTTCCTTTCGGGCGCATCCCATCGGTTGGCTGGGCGATGGGTGACGCTTTGTGACGGCGAATGAGCGTGAAAGCCGTCATTCGCGGCGGTCTGTCGCTGGCGTTGTTCGTCGTCTTTGGTGTGGGGGCGGTGCTCATGGCCCCGCTGATGCTTGTGCTGCGCCGCCCTGAATCATGCCAGCCGCTTGTCCGATTCGCCTGGCGGCCATTGCTGGGGCTTTTTGTCCTCTTTCGCCTGATTCGCGTGGAAGCGTCCAATTTGGGACGAATCAGGGGGGCGGTCATTGCGATGAACCATCCGTCTCTGGTTGATGTCGTCGTCCTTTCGGTCCTTCTGCCGCGAACGCTTTACGTGGCCAAGCACGCGCTTCGGTCGAATCCGATTGTCGCGGCCATCGTGCGGCACACCTCGTTGCCGGACGATGCGAACCTGCCGAACGCGGCGGCCCCCTACCTGAAGAAGGGGTGGAACGTGCTCATCTTTCCCGAGGGGACGCGCTCACCGGCCGACGGAGGGCTTCGCCCCCTGCACCGTGGCGCGGCGCAATTGGCCTTGCGCACGGGTTCGCCCCTCGTGTGCATCGGGCTGTTCGTCTCGCGGCGGATACTTGGGAAGGGACAGCCGCCTTGGGATCTTGGTTCGAAAACGGTTCGCTACTCGCTTGTCGCCGATTGTCCGGCCCCGGTGGCGGCGGCTCGGGGCGAGAGCCTTCACGCGGCGGCACGGCGGGTGACGGAGACCCTTGCGCGGCGGCTTGAACGGCTGATGGCGCAGGCAAAGGAGATGACATGATGAAACGTGTACTGGTGACGGGTTCGTCCCGTGGGATTGGCAGGGCGGTTGCGCTTCGGTTGGCAAAAGACGGCTTTGCCATCGTGACGCATGCCGTGCGCAACCTGGATGCGGCACGCAAGACGGCGGCCGAATGTGCCGCGATTTCTGGCCAGCCCGAGCAGGCGGCCCTTGCCTTCGACCTCTCCGAACGTGCGGCCGTTGCGACTGCGATTGAAGCGGACATCGCGGCAAATGGTCCCTATTTCGGTGTCGTCGCCAATGCGGGTGTGAATGCCGATGCCCCGTTCCCCGTTCTGGAGGGCGACCTGTGGGATCGGGTCATCGATACGGATCTTACCGGGCTTTACAATGTCCTGAAGCCAATCGTCATGCCCATGATTTCGGGGCGGATTCGCGGCCGCATCGTGACGCTTTCCTCCGTCAGTGGTCTTGTCGGCAACCGTGGGCAGGTCAACTATTCGGCGGCCAAGGCTGGCGTCATTGGCGCGACCAAGGCACTGGCGGTCGAGTTGGCCAAGCGCGGCATCACGGTGAACGCCGTCGCGCCCGGCGTGATTGAGACGGAAATGGCGGAGTCGATTGAGTTTCGGGACGAGGTGAAGGCCGCCATTCCCATGCGGCGGTTCGGCACGCCGGAGGAGGTGGCGGGCGTTGTCGCATTCCTCTTCTCCCCCGAGGCGGCCTACGTGACGCGCCAGGTCATTTCAGTGAACGGCGGACTCTTTTGAGCGAGGTGCTTCCATCGACGGCGGCCGTTGTGCCGGTCTTCAATCCCGAGCCGGGACTCGCGGCACTTTGCGCGGCACTTTGCGCGGCGTTCCCCGTGGTGATTGTCGTCAACGATGGTAGCGTGGAAAATGTGGCGGACTTCGCGAAGTTGCCGCGTGCCGTCGTCCGCGTGAACCATGCGGTCAATCGGGGCAAGGGTCGGGCCATCAAGACGGCACTTTCGTGGCTGATGGAGCATCGTCCCGACATCCAGACGGCGGTCTTCGTCGATGGGGATGGACAGCACCGCATCGAGGACGTCCAGGCCGTCGCCGCGCACGCGGGCGCACGCTCGTGCGTGACGTTCGGCGTAAGGAACTTTCATGGAAAGGATGTGCCGTTCCGCAGCTGGTGGGGAAATGCTTGGACGGCTTGGGAGGTTCGGCTTGCGTTCGGTTTTCGGCTTGACGACACCCAGACGGGGCTTCGGGCGATTCCCTCGCGCCTGTTCGCATCCCTGCTGTCCCTGCCGGGCGAACGCTTTGAGTACGAGGCGCGGATCTTCCGCCTGTTGCGACGCTTGCACGAGCCGCTGGAGCAGGTTCCCATCCGAACCGTCTATGTCGCGGGCAATCGGGCGTCGCACTTTCGCCCCTTGCGGGATACGCTGCTGACACAGGCGGCACTTTTCTTCGATTTCTAAGGAGATGGACAAATGAGAGACGTGGCGTTTACATGTGATGACAATGGGGCGAAGTTCCTCCGGGTGGCGGTCTGGTCGCTGCTCTCCAACTATCGGGGCACGGAACCGATTCGCGTCAATGTGCTGGTCGGTTTCGGCGGACACAGTGCGGAGAACCGTCGTCTTCTGGAAGAGGTCGTCGCGCACTTTCCCGGAACGCTCGTGCGGTATGTGGATGTCGAGCCAGCGGTGAAGCCCTATGCGGATTTGATTATGAACCGCGCCAATTCCCGCTGGAACATCTTCACGTGGACGCCTATCTTCGGGCCGGATCTTCTGGACGATGTGAAGGGGAACCTCATCCACTTCGACATTGACCTCCTCTTCAACGCGGACATCTCGCCGCTCTTCGAGATGGCGTTGGGCGACAAGCTTTTTGCCATTGCCTACGAGTACAACTATCTGCCGGGGTCGAAGCACAACGCCGTCTGGGATGACGGCATTCTGCCGCCGTCGGTCGAGCGTTACTTCAATACGGGCGTAGTCGTCTTCAATACGCAGAAGTGCCGCGAAGAGCAGACGGCGCGGCATATTGTCGAGTGGTATCGGGCGCATTACGAGATTGCCGATCGCATTGAGCAGGATGCCTACAACGCGCTCTATTGGAACCGCGTCGCCGTACTGCCCGTGAAATGGAATTTGCACGACCGTCAGCTGAAGTACTTCGCCTCGGGCGACCTCGCGCAGAAGTACTGGTTCGGGAATCCGCCGCGTGAGTGCCTTGAGGCGGCGTTGAACCCGTGCATCCTTCACTTCTGGGGACCGAAGAAGCCGTGGAAGCCGTCACACCGTCCCTATCGCAAGCTCTACCACAAGGCCATGCGGGCCGTTGGACTGACTCCGCCCCGTGAACCGATCCTCGCACCGTACTACAATCTCGTCAACGCCATTCATCTTGCGAAGATTCGTCGCCGCTACCGTCGGTTGTTGCAGTTGGAGGGTGCCGCTCCGTCTCAAGCCCACTGACAAGAAGGGGGTCGGCAAGGGGAGATATTCGCCGCGAATCGTGCGCATCACAGGACGTGAAGATGCGCACGACGGAAGCCCGGGATGCGCAGGAGTCGGCTTTGCCGTGCGCATTGTCGCAGGCGCGGCAAAACGGCGAAAGGATGGGGATTGCCCCCCCCCCTTGCAAAACGGACGGGGATTTGGTACAATTACGGGCGTTGGCAGGAGTGAGTCTCCACTCGAAATCACGGTGAGACCGCCTCGTCAGCAGTCGATTTTATGAGTCGCTGCGAGGGTCGTAATTGATGCCGACACTCCCCGTGCGCCCGTCGTTGGGTGCGTGCCCAAGGGTCGTGCGGGGGACAGGAGAATCCGTAGAGGAGGACCAGGAATGACTTTAAAGTCGGAACATCAGATGGGGTGCGCGGCGGATCTCGGTCCGTCGGCCGCCGGAACACGTCTCGCCAACCACGCCGCCGCAGAAGGGGGGTGCCGACGCGTGCACCGTCACCAGCCGAGAACTTCCTCGGAGACCCGGGGGATCGCCTTCCCGTCCGCACGCGGGGAGACGCCAGCAGGCGCAGGGATTTGGATGACGCTCCGCACGCCCTCGGGAGTGGGGGACGGCGCCGTCAGCGTCACGGGCCGCACGGCCGTGCCGGCGGCCGCCTAAGGCGCAGGGCGGCAGGCCCGGCGCGGCGGTCGTGACCGCGCCAAACGGCGGGCGGGGTAATGCCCCCGCCCGCTCTTTTTTTGTCCGCATCGCGGCGAAGTCTACACGGAGAACGGTTTCCCTTCTACACGGAGACTTGGTTTTTTCTTCGTGTAGAATCGCTTTGTTCTCCGTGTTGACTTGACACTTTCTCCGTGTAGAAGCGTTCCGTTCTTCGTGTAGAACCGACGCGTTCTCCGTGCAGAGTTGGCAAGGCCTCCCCGTGTAGAGGCACAGTGCTTCTCCGCGATGACGAGAAATGGTCTGCACGGAGAGGGAAACGCTTCTTCCCGAAGGGACGGAACGCCTCTCCACGGAGAACGGAACGCTTCTGCACGGAGGGCGGGACTCGCTCGTCACGGAGAAGGGAAACGCTTCTGCCCGGAGAAGCGAATTCGTCCTCCGTGCAGAAGAACGAGCTATCTCGCGGCATCTTCCACTTTCCGCCGCCGCGCACGACTCGTGGGAATCGGTGCGTCACTTGACAGAAGCAGAAACGAAGTGTATCATAACGCCCATAATGAAGAAGACAGAATCCAGTGCTGTGAAAAGGTTGCTGATTGTGGAATCGCCGGCGAAGGCGAAGACGATTGGCAAGTACTTGGGTGGCGGCTACATCGTGAAGAGTTCAGTCGGGCACGTTCGGGATCTCCCAAAGACCTCGGGCGCAATCCAGATTACGCCGTCCGGCGAAAACCAGTGGCATTTCGTTCCGCGCTACGTCGTCTCGGAAGGCAAGGAGAAGGTCGTCTCCGAACTGAAGGCGGCGGTAAAGAGTGCCGACGAAGTCTATCTGGCAAGCGATCCTGACCGGGAAGGGGAGGCCATTGCGTGGCACTTGCGCGAACTCCTGAAACCGACGGCGGCGGACAAGCCGTTCAAGCGCGTCACCTACAATGAGATTACGCGTCCGGCCGTGCTGAAGGCCGTGGCCGAACCGCGAGACATCGACATGAACCGCGTCGACGCCCAGCAGGCGCGGCGAATCCTTGACCGTCTCGTCGGCTACAAGGTCTCGCCGCTTCTCTGGAAGTACATCCAGTGCGCCAACAACCGTTCGCTGAGCGCCGGTCGCGTCCAGTCCGTTGCCCTGCGTCTCTTGGTCGAGCGCCAGCGCGAGATTGAGGCCTTCAAGCCTGAGACCTACTATCTTCTGGGCGTTGAGGCCCTGAAGCGCGATGCCGCGAAGACGAAGTTCACGGCCAAACTGGCGCGGCTTGACGGCGAGAAGCCGTCCATTCGCGAGAAGCAGATTGCGGATAACGTTCTTCTTGACCTTGCGGGTGCGCGCCTTGAGGTCGTCGATCTCAAGGCGCAGCCGAAGGTTCGTCATGCCTTGCCGCCCTTTACGACTTCGACGCTTCAGCAGGCGGCTTCGAGTGTGCTCGGTTTCTCGCCCGGCAAGACAATGAAACTGGCGCAGAGTCTTTACGAACACGGTGTCATCACCTATATGCGTACGGACTCCGTGAACATCAGCGAACTGGCGCGTGCGGCGGCGAAGGATTTCGTTGTCTCCCACTACGGTGAGGCGTTTTATCCCGAGCGGCCGAACATCTTCAAGTCCAAGGCGGATGCACAGGGAGCGCACGAGGCGATTCGTCCGACGGATGTCACGCTTGAACCATCTGCCGCGAAACTTGAGGCGGCGGAGCTGAAACTCTACGATCTCATTTGGCGGCGCTTCCTCGCCAGCCAGATGGCGGATGCGAAGACGACGCTTCGGACGGTCTCGCTGACGGCGCGGAAGCCGGCCCTGGCGCACAGCTATGTGTTCACCGCCAGCGCGACGACCGTGGACTTCGAGGGCTTTCTCCATGTGATGAAACTCTCGCTCCGCAAGAAGAAGGCGGATGGTGAGGATGACGATGACACGGACGAGGTCGCCACTCTCCCCGAACTCTCCGTTGGGGAAGAGCTGGATGCCGCCCGCTGGCTGTCGGATGAAAAGCAGACGAAAGGACCTTCCCATTATTCCGAGGCCTCGCTGATCAAGGCGCTTGAGGAAAATGGCGTGGGGCGGCCTTCCACCTATGCGCAGACGGTTGAGACGCTGAAGGCGCGTGAATACGCGAAATCGGAGAAGAAGAAACTCATTCCCCTTGAACGCGGCATCCTTGTCTGCGACTGGCTCGTCAAGAAGCTTGAGCCGCTCTTCAACGTCGGGTACACGGCGAAGATGGAGACCGAACTCGATCGCGTCGAAGAGCAGGGTGAGCCAATGGACGAGATGCTCTCCGCCTTCTACGCGAAGTTCATCCAGGAACTCGCCGCCTGTGCGGATCCGGCGCCCGACCGCGCCAAGTTCGATGTCGTCTTTGCGCTGCTGAACGAGGTGAAGGAGTGGAAGCCGCCGAAGAAAGTCGGCAAGCGCGTCTACGACGACAAGGCGTTCGTGGACAGCGTTCGGGAGCAGGCGGCGGATTCGACGCGTCCGCTTTCGGCGCGGCAGCTTGAGTACCTTGTGCGCATGGTGCTGGCCTATGCGGACCAGATTCCCGAAGCTGAGAAGACGCTGAGGGATAGTGGTCTTGTCGGGAACTCGGTGGCGCGTGGCGACAAGGCCGATCCCGAAATCGTCAAGTACTGCTTTGAGGTGATGGACCGCATCGGCGGCATGGAGAAGAATCCGTTCCTGAAGAGCCTCCGCGAACAGGTTGAGCACGGGCGCGGACTCTCGCCCAAGCAGCTGACGATTCTCGCCCGTGCCGTTGGCGAAAACGCCGGCGTACTGGAAGATGCCGCCGCCGTGCGGGAGCGTCTCTCTGAATTCGCCCCGGGTGGATTCGAGGAGCGTCCGCGTGACCCGACGGTTCCGCAGATTCTGGAGATGCTGCGCGAGGTCAAGGAGTGGCGCAAGCCGATGAAGAAGGGGCGCAAGACCTACGACGACAAGGCGTTCGTTGACAGTCTTGCCGAGCAGTTCTCGCGGCGGCATTCGCTGAGTCCCCGGCAGGCCATGGCCCTCAAGCGTGTGGCCGTCGCCTATCGGGCGCAGATTCCGAACTACGATGCCCGGGCGAAGGAGCTGGGGCTCGTGGCGATTCCCTCGTCGGACGAGAAAAATGCGGAAGTGATTGGCCGTGATACCGACGCCCAGTCGTAAGGCGGTCTACGATCCGCTGATTCAAGGCTTTGAAAGCTACCTGACGGGCGAGCGCAACGTCTCGCCCCACACGGTTTCGGGCTACCTCGGCGACATTGCGCAGTTCGTCACCCATCGGTGGGGGGATGCGTTCGAGCCGCCCTATTCCTGGCAGACCGTCACTGACGCGCAGGCCCGAGCCTTTCTCGTCGCATTTACAGGAGCGGAGGCATTGCCGGCGACGACGCGGCGGAAACTGGCGGCCCTGCGGACGTTCTTCCGCTACCTGCAGCAGCGCGGCGTCGTGGAGGACAACCCGTTTTCCTACATTCGCGGGCCGCGCATGGCGCGAATGATGCCGCGCATTCTCTCGGTCGGTGAGGTCACGCGCTTCCTTGAGCGTCCGGCGAAAGACTTTGCCGAGGGGACGCTCAAGGAGTATCCGTTCCGCCGCGACGCGGCGATTTTTGAGTTTCTCTATTCCACGGGTTGCCGCATCAGCGAGGCGGTTCCCATCCGCTGGGGCGAAATCAACTGGCGCACCGGCTCGATTATCGTGCATGGCAAGGGGCGCAAGGATCGCCTGGCCATCCTCGGTGGCAAGGCCGTCGAGGCTCTGAAGGCCCTCCGCTCGTGTGTCGCGGCCCACGACCCCGACTTGGCGGCGGATGGGCAGTGCGTCTTCCTGAGCGATCGCTACAAGGCGATTTCGCCGCGCTTCGTGGAGCATCGGATGAAGCGTTATCTGGCAGAAGAGGACTTGCCGACGGATATTTCGCCACATAAGCTGCGCCACAGCTTCGCAACGCACCTTTTGGACGCGGGGGCGGATTTGCGGAGTGTTCAGGAAATGCTGGGGCACGCCTCGCTTTCGACCACACAGATTTACACACACGTTTCCATCGAGCGGCTGAAGGACGAATATTTCCATTCTCATCCCCGCGCCTGACATAATATGGTATAATTAGGGGGATGGCGGAAAAGCAGCTTTTTGCGGATGACTACAAGGTGACGCTCGACGTGTTCGAGGGTCCCTTGGACCTTTTGCTGTACCTGATTCGCCGCGAGGAACTCGACATCTACGACATCCCGATTGAGCACATCACGGCCGAGTACATGAAGTTCATCGAGGAGGCCCGTGCGCTCGACCTCGACATTGCCGGGGAGTTCATCGTCATGGCGGCGACGCTGATGGTCATCAAGTCGCGTATGCTCCTGCCGGTTGAGCGGCGGAACGTTTCCGAGGAGGACAACGGGGAATGGGTCGACCCGCGCCTTGACCTCGTCCGTCAGTTGATTGAGTACAAGAAGTTCAAGGATGCGGCCGTCCGCTTAGAGACGATGGAGGCGATGGTGGCCAACAGCTTCGACTATGGCGGCGGGCGGCCCAAGTTCGAGAAGACGGCGAAGGATGCCCTGGGTGCGCTGGCGCATCTCGACCTCTACGACCTTCTGACGGCCTTCCAGGAAGTCCTTGCCCGGGCGAACGAGATGCCGCACGAGGAGTTGAAGGGTATGCGCTTCTCGGTGCCGGAGAAGATGGACTTCGTGCTGGAGCGTACGCGTCGGGATGGGCAGGTGTCGTTTACGACGCTGTTCGAGCCGACCGCACCAAAAGGCGAGATTATCGTCACATTCCTCGCGCTTCTTGAACTTTTGCGCCAGCACCGCGTGATTGTCTATCAGAATGCGTCGTTTCACGAGATTACGATTCTGCCGTCGAACGAAACGCCGGACGACACGCCCTTGGAAAGGCCAGACGATTATGAGTGATGAGGTGAAGATTTCCCTGCCGCAGTCTTTGCAGGAAATTGTCGGCTCCCTGCTGTTCGCCAGCGAAACGCCGCTGACGGTGGCGGATTTGCGTGAGTCCGTCCGTGCCGTCGAGCCGGAGGAGGGCGACAACCGCGAGGTCATGGACGTCTATGGCAGTTGCACGACGCGTGAGATTGAGGAGGCCATCAAGGGCCTTGAGAAGGCCTTGAGCGTCGCCGGCTGCGGATTCAAGCTCGTTTGCGCGGGTGGGGCCTATCGTTTGCAGACGACACCGAGCTGCGGACGGTATGTGCGGGCCATGCTGAAGCTCGATCGTCCGAGCCGTTTGGGTCGTGCCTCACTTGAGACGCTCGCCATCATCGCCTACCGTCAGCCGATTACCAAGAGCGAGGTTGAGGAAATCCGCGGCGTGGACGTGTCGGGAAATGTCAAGACCTTGATGGACCTGCAACTGATTCGTCTCGTCGGCAAGTCGGAATTGCCGGGACATCCTTTTCTCTATGGCACGACACCGCTCTTTCTGGAGCACTTTGGCCTTGCGAATCTCCAGCAGTTGAACGAGCTGGACCCGACGCTTCAGCGGTCGAATCCACGCGCCAAGGCCGAGTCCTATAAGAAGAAGGAAAAGAAGACGGAGCTTGAGCAGGCGGCCGAGGCGGCGGAAGCGGAATCTGCCGAAAAGGCGGCGGAGCAGGAAGCCGAACAGGTTGCGGCCGAAGCAACGGCGGATGAGGCGAAGCCTGAAGAGCTGGTCGAGCAGGGCGAATTGCTGCCGGCAGAGGAGGAGACTGCGCCGGCGGGTGGCGGAAATGACATTTTTATTGACGATACTCCAGACGAGTTTGACGAGGAGGATGAAGATGAGGACGATGAAGACGATTCTGATACTGGCGATTCTGACGGGGATGACGGCGTGCAGTGATGCCGGACGGCGGAATCTTGACGAGGAGCGGGGCAACAGGACCTACCAGGCGGCCATGGCGGATTATGCCGCCGGTCGCCTGAAGGAGGCCATCGACGGTCTGGAGAAGGTCCTTCGTGCGGATCCGGGCAATACGTCCGCCCGCTTCCAGTTGGCCTGCCTCCAGCAGGATAAACTGAACGACTACCTTGCGGCGATTTGCAACTATCGCGAGTACATCCTGCAAAGCCCGGGAAGCGAGAAGGTGTCCATCGCCCGCGAGCGTTCCGCCATCTGCGAACGCCAGCTCGTGAGCGAACTCTCCAAGAAGATGAACCTGACGGACAGTGCAGGTCTTGTGGACGAGAATGCGCGGCTGAAGGGCGAGAACAAAAAACTGTCGGACGAGAATCGGGAACTGAAGAAGACGCTTGAGGAGGTGCGCGGCAAGTTTGCGTCCACGGCAAGGGACAACGAGAATCTGCGCCGCCTCATTTCGTCCGTTGGCTCGGAGGACGAGAAGAGTCGTCCGACACTTCTTCCGTCTGACCGAGATTTGCTGGATGACGATGGTGCGGACGATCTTGACAAGGCGAAGTTTGCGGCAGATGTGAAGGGCTTGCTTGACGACGAGTCGCACGAAACGACGGACACGCCCTTCAAGGTGACGGAAAAGAAGACGGAGGCGAAGCCTGCGGCAACTGAGCCGCCGCATGAGCCGCGCCCGAAGACGTATGTCGTGCAGGACGGTGACACGCTCTACAAACTGGCCGTGCGCTTCTATGGCGTTCGGTCGGCCTGGACGAAGATTCGCGATGCGAACAAGACGGAAATCTCGACGGACGGGCGCGTCCGTGCCGGGCAGACGATTCGCTTGCCATGAGTGCGATTCACTTCAGCACGGTCCGTTCGCCCCATGTCTACACGCGTTCGCGTACGCCCTGGAAGATGGACGAGCGGAACTCGACTCCCTCGTCGCGGCTTTCTCATTATCTCTCGGGCGGCGGCATGAGTTTCGGGCGGAGCGTCCGACAGGAAGAGGCTGACCAGAAGCGAAACCGCTTTCTTATCGTATCCGCCGCCATTGGGCTTGTCTGGCTTGTCTTGCTGGTCATTTAATCGAAAGGAGTTGACAATGAAGAAACGAATGATTGCGTTGTTGGTGCTTCCCCTTGCGGGGATGGCGTTCGCACAGTCGGGGAATCGAGAGGCCTTCCTGAAACAGCAGGCCTACAATGAGATGCAGCGGATTTCCGGGCAGGTGGACGTCCTGCAGTCCAATCAGGATGACCTCGCGCAGCGCGTGTCGCAAGTCGAGAAGTCGCGGAATGAAGTCGAGTCGCTGAAGGCCGAAATCGCCGCGCTCCGCGCCTCGCTTGAGCAGGTTCGCCGCGAACTCTCGGCTCAGCGCGGCGAAATCGTGAAGGATCTTTCGGCTCGGCTGGCCAAGTTGCCGCAGGCGAGCGTGACACCCGCACGCCCGCAGCCAACGACACCGGCCTATAGCGGCAACTACATCGAGTATGTGGTCGCGGGTGGCGATACGCTGACGGTCATTGCGAAGGCCTACAATACGACCGTCCAGAAAATCAAGGATATGAACGGTCTCAAGAGCGATAACCTTCGCATTGGGCAGAAGCTTAACATTCCCATGGAGAAGTAAGATGAAAATTCTTGTCGTTGGTTCGGGTGGACGTGAACATGCCATTACGTGGCGTTTGGCTCAGGATGCTGAGGGGCACGAGCTTTATTGCGCTCCCGGCAATGCGGGAACGGCGGCCTTGGCGACGAATCTTGCGTTGAAGGCGACCGACCTTGACGGAATCGTCGACTGGGCGAAGGCCAACCGGCCCGACCTCGTGGTCGTTGGGCCTGAGGCTCCGCTCGTTGCCGGGCTGGTCGACCGCCTGGACGCGGCGGGCATTCGCGCCTTTGGTCCTGTGGCGGCCGGTGCGCGGATGGAGGGATCGAAGTGTTTTGCGAAGGAAGTGATGGACGCGGCGGGTGTGCCGACCGGCCGTGCTGAGGTCTTTACCGATCCTGCGAAGGCGAAGGCTGCGCTTGCGGCCTATGGGCTGCCGGTCGTCATCAAGGCGGACGGTCTTGCGGCCGGAAAGGGCGTCATCGTCGCCGAGACGACGGAGCAGGCTGAGGCGGCCATTGACGATATGCTTGTCGCGAACAAGTTCGGTTCCGCCGGTGCGGAGGTCCTGATTGAGGAGTTCCTGGATGGTGAGGAGTGCTCGATTCTCGCCCTCGTCGATGGCGAACGGGCCGTTCTCCTGCCCAGTTCACAGGATCACAAGCGCATCTTCGACGGCGACAAGGGACCGAACACCGGCGGCATGGGTGCCTATTCGCCCGCGCCCGTCGTTACGCCTGAGATGTTGCCCGTCATACGGGAGAAGATTATTCTCCCCGTCGTGCGTGAATTGGCGAAACGCGGCATCACCTATCGCGGCATTCTGTACGCGGGGCTGATGATTACGCCCGAGGGTGGAAAGCTTGCGAAGAGCGGCTCGCGAATCAATGTCGTCGAGTTCAACGCCCGCTTCGGCGACCCTGAGACGGAAGCCGTTCTGCCGCGCTTGGGCGGCGACTTTGCAAAGGCCCTGCTGAATGCGGCCACGGGGAAACTCGCCGAGTCGGACATCGAGGTGCTCGACAATCCGGCGGCCACGGTCATCATCGCCTCCGGCGGCTATCCGGGTGCCTACGAGAAGGGCAAGGTCATTTCAGGACTGGACGAGGCGGCGCGGCGTGGGGCAATCGTCTTCCACTGCGGAACGGAGTCGAAGGATGGCAAGGTGCTGACGGCGGGCGGGCGCGTTCTGAGCGTGACGGGCCGTGGACGGACGCTGCGCGAAGCCGTTGCGGCGGCTTATGCGGGGGTTGACGCGATTTTGTTCGACGGTCAGTTCTACCGCAAGGACATTGCCCACAGAGCGTTCAATCGGGCGTAATCAGGAGCGGCGTTTCCATGCGTGAGAAACTGAGCAATCGACTGGGGTTCCTGATGATGGCGGCCGGGTGCGCCGTCGGGCTTGGCAATGTCTGGCGGTTCCCGTACATTGTCGGGAAGAACGGCGGCGCGGCATTTGTGCTCGTCTACTTCGTCTTCCTGCTTCTGCTGGGTTTCCCACTGCTGACATCCGAACTGGCGACGGGGCGCGGGTCGCATAAAAGCGTGACCGAGGCCCTCGCCGAACTCGCCCCCATGCCCGCCAAGCGTTTTTGGCGCGGGATGGGGGCACTGATTGCCGCCGGATGCTTCGTCCTCATGATCTACTATACGGATGTCGGTGGCTGGCTCGTCAAGTACACGTCGGACTACGCATGCGGTACGGAGCCATCCGGCGAGTTCGGCAAGGCTTTCGGGGCCTTGCTTGCCAATCGGGGAATGTGTGCGGCCTATATGCTTGGTGTCGTTGCCTTTTCAACCCTCATTTGCCTGATGGGGGTCGTGAAGGGCGTTGAACGCGTCACGAAGTGGATGATGATTTCGCTGCTCGTCCTCCTCGGGGTGCTCGTTGTTCGAGCCGTGACGCTCCCCGGCGCGGCGGAAGGGTTGTCTTTTTACCTGAAGCCGAACTGGGCGCGCTATTTCGAGCATCCGGTCTCGGCAACGTTTGATGCCATGGGGCAGGCGTTCTTCACCCTCTCGCTGGGTGTTGGGGCCATGACGATTTGTGGCAGTTACATCGGCCGGGAGCATACGCTCGCCAAGGAATCCCTCTGGATTATCGTCATCGACACGTTCGTCGCCTTTCTTGCGGGGCTTGTCATTTTTCCGGCGTGTTCGGCCTATCAGGTGAACTATACGGAAGGTCCTGGGCTGATTTTCGTCGCGCTTCCGGAAGTGTTTGCGCGAATGGCGGGCGGGCGAATCTGGGGGACGCTCTTCTTCCTCTTTCTCGCTTTTGCCGCGTTGACGACGATTGTCGCCGTCATTGAGAGCCTGATTGCCGGACTGATGGATGCCCTCGGCTGGAGTCGGCGCAAGTCCGCGCTCGTCGTCGGACCGATGATTGCCCTCTGCGCCATGCCGTGCGTCCTCTGGGATGGCGTTCTCGGTTGGGAGGATTTTGCCGTCAGTCAGGTTTGGCTCCCACTTGGATCGCTTGTGATGGGGCTTTTTGCCATCAACGCAAAATGGGGCTGGGGCTGGGCGAACTTCCGTCGGGAGGTCTCGTCCGGTGCCGGGTTGGGCCTTCCGAACTGGTTCCGCTGGCACTATGCGATTGTCATTCCGATTCTCGTCCTGACCATCTTCGTGACGGGTATCTGGCAGAAGTTCGCCTCGTAAGATGTGTAGAATGAAAAGAATGCGGTCCCACACCAAGTCGTGGCGTGGGACCGCGTCTCTGTTTATGTCGAACTTACCTGTCTTCGCGGATGACGCGGAAGGTGACATTTGCATAGCCATACGATGCATTGCGCCGTTCATCGCGTGCCTCAGTGCGGCATTCGCTCCGCTTTGAATCGAATGCGCCGCCCTTGATGCGGTGTGCCGTCCCGTCGGCCGTGGATGTCCACTCCCAGCAGTTTCCCCAGAAGTCGACGCCGCCGCACGCTCCCTTAGTCTGGGCGAATGCGTCGACAGCTGTGATGGCATGTCCAACTCCGCAGTTGAAGTCCGCATCTTTCGGCATGTGGCCGGCGGCAAGTTCCCATTCCGCCTCGGTCGGCAGGCGATAGGTGTGAGCCGGATCCTTCTGTGTGAGCCACCTGCAGTACTTTTCGGCATCTTTTATGGAGACTTGGGTGATAGGTAGACGCGCCTTTTCGCATGGAATGTCTTTTCCCGTGAATTTTGACCAGTCGGCCTCTGTCACGGGTGTTGCCCCAATCATGACGTTCTTTCCCTTGGCACCGAGAACGACGAGATAGTCATCCGTGCGGTTGCGCAGTCCCGGGCGGAAACGCGAGTCGGTGAAACGGGCCATGGACGCATCGATGCGCTGTTTGCGATCGCGGAGCATTTCATTGACGATGACCTGCCTCTCGTCAATTTTCTCCTGGTGTTTAGCGGTGTGCTTCAACTCTTCCAGTTTCGCTTTCTTGCGGACGACGACGGCATCGTAGTTCTTGGCAACCTGTCGACGCAAGGCGGTACGGTTTTCATCGGTCGGATTCTTGCGATAGGCGGCGATGAGATCCATCGTTTCCTGGTTTAGTTTCGGTCGTTCCTTTTCCACGGTCGTGGAAAAGCGGTGAAGTTTAGCTTCTGGATTAGCGTGCATCCGTCTTTGCCCCTGCGCCAGGTCAGAACCCTGTACAAGGGGGCTGAGCGAAAGTGCCGCAGCCGCAAGTGTCATCATCAGTTTATTCATTTCTTTTTCCTTTCTTGTGTTTGTATGTTTCGGGTGTGAGACCCTTCCATCCACAAGAACGCAAACGCCTCTGATTTTCTACAACTTTTTTGATCGACATGCAAGATTTTCTTGCGCATGGGTGACGAGTATATTCGCAAGACGGTGATTTATGTCGGTGAGGCGCGGCTCCGCAGCGATTCCTGCGGTGGTTCAATCTGCCGTATGGAGGAAAAGAAGTGCCGTGCTGTGATTTTTGTGGGTCAAACTGTGCGGGCGTTCTGGCGGCGCGAGCGTTGCACTTTTCATCTGTCGCGCAAGCCACCCGAGCAGGCTGTTTAATACCTCCATCCATGAGTGGGGCAGTCCAGAGTGTGGTGACGGTGGCGGGGCGCGCGGGCGTCGCGGCGCTTGCGCTCGCGCTCGTCCTGCACGGCTCGACGAAGCGCCCGCCCG
>CAKTUI010000038.1 GCA_934621385.1 uncultured Kiritimatiellota bacterium | reverse complement strand
CTATTCCGACTGGGTGGACGCGCGGGTCGGGACGGGCCTCGCGAACGGGCTGTACCGGTTCGAGGCGGTCTTCCCCGTGGAGCCGCCGGAGGCGACGCGACTCGTCGTCGGGGACCTCTCGGTCTGCGTGACGAACGCGGGCGCGTACGCGTTCGTCCTCGAAAAGGGGCGCGAGTACCGGTTCCGGACCGAGCCGCACGACGGGACGGTGCGCTACGCCGTGCGGGACGACGCGGGGGCGGGTTCGACCGTCCGCGCCGCACGGAACGCCGCGTCCGCGTCGCCGGGGGTGTGGACGGTCGGCGGCGGGGAGCGGCTGCTCGCGCTCCCCCTGCCCGGGTCGCCGGGACGCTGCCTCTGGATGCCGACGCTGCGCGGCTCGCCGGACCTCGCGCACCTCGGCCCGGGTCCGTTCCCCGCCGCGTTCGAGGCCGTCCTCTCGGACTACTGCGGGGACGGGACGCCCCCGTTCAGCTGGTGGGCCTCGGACCCGGCCGTCCGCTTCACCGCGCCGAATGCGCGCACGACGCGGGTTGAGGGCGGGGGGATTCCGGGCTGGGGGAGCCTTGAGATGTCCGTCCGCGCCGACCTCCCCGGCGGTCCGCTCGTGTCCCACCTCAGCACGACATACGGCACGAACGAGACCCCGCAGGTGCGACTGAACTTGGGCATCCCGAGGGGGATTCCCATCGGGAAGAGGTTGCCGGCGGCGCTTTCGTTTGAGAGTGATGTCAGGACGAACGGATGGCTTGCCCTGGAGTGCGTCTCGGGTGGCGGTCGGGCCGCCACTCTGCTGTCGGACGCGGGAGAGGAGGGTTTCTCGTGCTCAAACAGGATTGATTCGTCGTGCGTGTATCGGGCGGGCTTTTATGTCCAGGGGATGATCCGCAGTCGGATGTATGAGGATGTCTCCTGGCGGCTGACTTTCCGTCCCGACGACGGCGAGGCGGACGCCGTCGTCGTGCCCAGCACCGTCTTCGGCTGCTACTGCCAGCCCGTCCTTGAGGAGAGGACTCCCGATGGGCTTGGCCTCTACAATCCCTGCTGCATTGGGCTTGGGAAGGATGCTCTGTTTCGGGCTGACGTGTTGCCTGCGTTGCCGCCGGAGGAGATTGTGTGGGACGTTTTGGAGGATGGCATTGGCTTCCCGTCCGGGACGCATGGACAGAAGATTCGGCTCGCCGGTGGAGGTCTGGGGAATGCCCGCGTGGGGGTTTCCGTCCTTGGTTACCATGACGGGCGGATGGAGTTCGAGATGGAGGTGGTTGAATGAGGACGGGATTTCGCTTGTTTGGGCTGGTGCTGGTCGCTCTTCTTGCCGGGGGCGTGTCCGGTACCCCGTGTGCGGAGGGGCCGCTGACGCAGGCGGAGCTGGAGGCGATTGCCGAGCGCGAGGCCTTCAGGTTCATCCACGGCGAGGACTGGCTCTCGTGGGTCGCGTACTGCAGGGGGCGGGGCGCGACGGACGAGATGCTCGTAGCCGCGTTCTCGGAGATTGCCCGGAGGACGTCGGGCGCCGCCGACGGCACGGCGGAGGCCGAGCGGTGCTGCCGGGCCGTCTCGCTGATTCCCTCGTTCGGGCCGACGCGCCCGCAGCTCGCGGGGATTGCGTTCGTGGCCGAGAACGCCGCGTCGGACGCGGCGCGGCGCGAGGCCGTCTGGGCGTACTACAGCTGCACCGGTGGAGGCGAGGCGTTCCTCGATTTCGCGGAACGGATCCTGGGCGCGACGAACCTCATGGAGGGTGCGGAGAGCCAGGTGATGTCGTGTCTCTATACGGAGGCATCGGCGAAACGTCATGAAAAGGGATCCTGGAAGTTCCGCGTTTCCAGTCTGGTACGCACTTATCTCAAGAGGGATGTGCGGTGCCTTGATGATGCGGATCAGATTCTGAAATGGTGTGATGCAACTTATCTGACGAGTCCATTGAGGGCCGTAATTCGTAGGAGGATTCTTGCGCCGGAATATCAGGCCATCCTGCGGAGGAGAAAGGGTCTTTATTGGTCGGAGATTCTTAATCGCTATCGTCGTGAAGATGAGAATGGGGTATCCAAATGAGGCGGGCGTTCGCAGCGGTTGGACTGGCGGTGATTCTGGCATTTCCAGCTGTCGCACATACGATTGATGTGCATTGATGGATTGTTGCCGAGGACGACGGAGGAACACCACATACGCCGTCCAGTATTTCAAATTGTGTCGAAGAGTTGAATGGTATCTTTTCGCAGGTCGCGATGTCATTTGCAGTCAAGTCGCTGCTTCAGACCAACAGTACCCACTTGACGCACATCGTGTTGACGGATTTTTGGAGAAACGACGACAGGTGGAGGGGCGACGATGCGTTCGAGGCCAATGTGTCCGCAAACTCGTTCAATACGACTGTGGACGGGCGCAACGATCTCATCAACTTCCTGCCCATTGCCGTCGATGTGGCGACGCTCGCATCCCACTGGGGCACGGACTCGGTCCGCTACAGGATGGAGGCGGACGACTGGTCGCTCCGAAAAGCCCAGCTGACGCTCGCCGATATCGGCTGGTCCGACATCGGCGACACTCCCCTTGGCGAGAGCAGCGACATCGACGGGACGGCGATTCACGAGGCACCGGTGTTCGCGCTTGGTGAAGGCGCCGACCTTCCGCCCGCATTCGTGTCCCTCGCGCAGTCCCGGAGAAGCTCGCTTCTCATGGAGTTTCCGGAGAAGGTGAGGGATGCGTCGCTTAGGCTCAACGCCTATTCAAGGGGCACGGACGCCTTGCTTTTCTCCGCGAGACTTCCGCTGCACGTGGGTGATGTCGCGCAGATGATCGGCTGGGAGAACCTCCGTGCGGCCGCCGGGGGAAGCGCCGGGCGGGCGACCGACCACGCGATGCCGGATTGGCCGGACTCCGAGCATGGGGAGGGAACCGTGGTCTTCGTCCACGGTTACAACATGGAGGAGGAGGACGAGGCCCCGCTCTGGGCGGAGAATGTCTTCAAGAAACTGTGGTGGTCGGGACTGGACAGGGGGTTCGTTGCCGTCCAGTGGCGCGGCAACGAGGGGCAGACCCACGTGCAGATCCCGTTCGTCGGCTATGTGACGCCGAACTACTACGCAAACGTGAAGAACGCCTTCGCGACGGCATCCGCGCTGAAGGCCGCGATGGACGGCATCCGCGGACCGAAGTGGTTTGTCGCCCATTCGCTCGGCAATATGCTCGTTTCCGCCGCGATTCAGGACTACGGTATGCCGCACGAGAGATACTTCATGCTCAATGCGGCCGTGCCGATGGAGGCGTATAGCGCAAGGTTGGGGATAACAAAAGATTCGCACGACAACATGACGCCAGAGCTGTGGACGGGTTATGCCGACCGGGTCCGTGCGACCCACTGGTTCGAACTGTTCCCGGAGGGGGACGGGCGAAGGCTGCTCACATGGAAGGATCGGTTCGCATCGGTGACGAATGTCGTCAACTTCTACTCCACGCAGGAGGATGTCGTCAATAACGGCGATGGAGGTAATCATAACTTGTTTGTAAGGGATTATGTCTGGTACAATCAGGAGTATCGCAAGGGGTCGTGGGGCATGATGCTCCATGAGTATGAGGGCGGGTGGGAGTTCAATCCCTATTATGACACGGTGACGATGCAGTGGAACGGCAGCGAATTCGTCGAGGAACGGCGGCGGATGTCGCCGCAGAACGCGGCGAATTTGGGTGACGACCAGCTTCGGCAGCATCCGTTCTTCCTCGACTTTGCGAATCCGGAAATGCACACATCGCTGAATGGGCAGATTGTCGCGACCAGTTATCTCTACAGGGCCGAAATGCTCGCCTATGCGATACCGGCTGAGTCCTATGCAGTTGGGGCAAATCCATTTCCAAAAGTGTCATCTGGAGAACTTAGTGTCAATATGGCAGAGTTTACAGATGGACAGAGCGACTTGCCCGAGAATGGGGAAAAGAAAAAAGACCGATGTAGGGACTGGCAGCACAGCACTTTTGTCAGCGATCCTACAAGCGGACGCGACAGTTGTTCAGAAGGATTATGGAAATCATCAAGGAGAACTCTCATGAATAGACTTGGAATCTTGTGTGTAGCCCTGTCATTTGCGGCGGAAGGTTGCGCCAGCGAGCGACTGTATGTGCAGGTGACGGATAATGAAGGCATTCCTGTCTCCGATGTCATGGTATCCGTCGGGTTTACATCGGGGCATGTCGTGTTTGCCAAAGGAACATTTTGCGAGTATGAATCCACGACCGACATCAATGGGAATGCCGTCGTTAAATTTGATGGAGACAACTCCGTGGTGCATTGGTTGGCCAGTAAGGACGGCTATTATACAAGCGGTCCGAACAAGGTGGTGTACAAGATTGACGTGATTTCAATTCCTCCAATCTATTATAAAGTAGTCATGCTTGAACACGAAAAGAGTGTAAAGACGACGCTCTGGAAGATTAGAAATCCGCAGCCGATGTACGCGCACTATCCAATTGAAAAATGTAAGGTGCCGAAGGAGAACGGGCGTTACGGCTTCGACTTGAAACTGTTTGACTGGGTCGCCCCCTACGGGGAGGGGAAGGAGGCCGACTTCTATGTCGTCCGGGATTACACCCAACCAACGGAGGAGGGGCGGTTCCGCGTCGGGACGCTGGAGTTTGATCGGGGGTGCGGCTTCTATCTCGCCGAGAACAATGGCAACGAGAACTTCCAGACGGCCTATGACGCAGACACGAATACGGTCTTCACCTCCTCCGTTCCTCTGCTGTATGAGCATCGTAAGAATAAGCATCATGAATACGATTTCCCTCTGCCGCTCGTCGACAAGAATCATCACATCGTGCTGCGCACGCGGGTCAAGTACGACGAGGACGGGAACATGGTCTCGGCGCACTACTCCCGGATTCTCGGGGAGTTCTCAGCCATGCCATCCGTATCCGTGTCGGAATCGATTTTCAATCCGGTTCCGAACGATACGAACCTGGAGTTCGACAGGGGGCGGAACCTGTACAAGCCGCCCAGGCGCAGGCGGCGGAAATAATGTACCGATGTGGAGCGTGAGAGGCGGGGGAACGCCAAGCCGCGTAGGCGTTGTGTAGGCGCGACAAGGCCTGTAGTCGGCCTGACCTTCCTCTCGGGCGAGGGGGTGAGCGCGGCGGTCGCACGAGAGATGCGGTGCGGCTCGCAGCCGTAGGAGAGGTCTCCGTCCGCAGCCAGTTGTAATGGCCGAGGCAAGGCAGGCTAAGCGAAGCTACTTGTCGACGCGTGAAAGGCGTTGCGAGACCGCCGCCGCATCCGGGTCGGGCGAGCCGCCGCGCAAACCCCCGAGCGGGCGGTTTATGATATAATATGTGGAATTAGGAGGCTTATGGCTGAGATGAAGCGAAAGATTGTTGTCACGAGTGCGTTGCCGTATGCCAATGGAGACATCCATTTGGGGCATCTTGTCGAGTATATCCAGACGGATTTCTGGGTGCGTTACCAGAAGTTGCGCGGGAATGAGTGCGTTTATGTCTGTGCGGACGACACGCATGGTACGCCAATCATGATTCGTGCCCGTAAGGAGGGCATCACGCCCGAGCAGCTCATCGCCCGCAGCCATGAGACGCACCTGAAGGATTTCACCGACTTCCAGATTTCGTTTGACAATTATTATACGACCAATTCGCCGGAGAATAAGGAACTTTCGGAAAGGTTCTTCGCGGCAATGGAGAAGAGTGGGGCCATTACGCGAAAGACGACGCCCCAGTTGTACTGTGAGCACTGCAAGATGTTTCTTCCCGACCGTTTCGTGAAGGGGACGTGTCCGAAGTGTGGGGCTGAAGGCCAGTATGGTGACAGCTGCGACAAGTGCGGCGCGACCTATGGCGCGGAGGAACTCGGCTCCCCCGTCTGCACGACCTGCGGCGGAACGCCGGTCGTCAAGGATTCGGAGCACCTGTACTTTGAGCTTGAGCCTCAGCACGACTACCTTGAGAAGTGGATTCCGGGGCATACGACGAGCGATGTCTCCAATAAGCTGCTCGAATGGTTCAAGGAGCCCCTGCGCGGCTGGTGTATTTCGCGTGACGCGCCGTACTTCGGGTTCGAGATTCCGGGGTACAAGGACAAGTTCTTCTACGTGTGGGTCGATGCGCCGATTGGCTACATCGCCAGCCTTCAGAACTGGTGCGTAAAGAACGGACGCGGCGATTTGTGGAACGACCCCGAGGCCGAACTCTATCACTTCATCGGTAAGGACATCATTCGCTTCCATTGCCTTTTCTGGCCCGGAATGCTCCACGCGGCAGGCTTCAAGGGGCCGAACAAGGTCTTTGTGCACGGATTCTTGACCGTCAACGGAGAGAAGATGTCCAAGTCGAAAGGTACGTTCGTGAATGCCCGCACCTATCTCGACCACTTGCCGCCGGAAGCCTTGCGCTACTATTACGCGGCAAAACTCGGGGGCACGACGGACGATATGGACCTCAACCTGTCCGACTTTGTCCAGCGCGTCAATTCCGATCTCGTCGGCAAGATCACGAACATCGCCTCACGCGGCGGCCAGATGATCCAGAAGAAACTGGGCGGAATGCTTGGGACGATGGACGAGGAGGGCCGCGCCCTTGTGCAGAAGTGCCGCGCCGCAGGCGAGACGATTGCCAAGTTCTATGAGGAGCGGCGGTTTAATCAGGTCGTCGTGGAGATTTGCCGCCTGGCGGATGCCGCGAATGAGTATTTTGACCGCCGCGAACCGTGGAAGACGGTGAAGACGGATGCGGAAACGACGCGCACGACGCTGACGGCCGCCTTGAATGCCTTCCGCATCATGGCGATTTACCTGAAGCCGATTCTCCCGGTCTACGCCAACAAGGCCATGAAACTCTTTGGCGAGGCGGACTGGTCGTGGGATTCGTCCGCCGAATCGCGTGAGAACTGTGCGCTCGGCGACTACGAGTACCTGGCCAGCCGCATTGACGCGAAACAGGTCGAGGCGATGATTGCTGCGGCGACCGTCAAGCCGGCGGACTCGGGTGAGGTTGCCCACGAGTCCCGTGCATCGAAGAATAAGGCGAAGGCTTCTGCCGCGCCGGCACTCAAGGCGGAGATTGCCTTCCCGGACTTCGAGAAACTCGACCTTCGCGTCGGGACGGTCGAGAGTTGCGAGATTGTCCCGAAGAGCTCGAAGTTGCTCAAGTTTGTGTTGGATGCGGGGGGGCTCGGCAAGCGGACGATTTTCTCTGGGATTCGCGGGGCCTACCCGGAGCCGGAGAAACTCGTTGGACGGGAAGTCGTCTTCGTGGCGAACCTTGCGCCGCGCAAGATGTCCGTCGGCGTTTCGGAGGGGATGATCCTCTTTGCCGGTGAGCCGGGGACGAATGGTGGCGTGCTCTCGCCGTCTTCAACGGCGGGTGGCGGTACGCTCGTGACCTAAGGGTCGTGCATGTAGGTAAGCGGGGCGCGGCGAAAGTCGTGCCCCGCTCTCGTTTGTTCCCGATTCTTTTTACGCTTTTACTTGTGTTAAGGTGATGTAGAAACTTCTATGGAAAGGCTATATTAAGATGAATGAATATCATTTTTTAGTCATGGCTGAACGACTGTTGGCGTTGTATAGAAATCATCAAATAATTGGCGATGAGGATGGTTATTCGAATGCCTTTCGGAGTCTTATGGGTGAACTTGCTGACGCTGTTTCGTCAGTTGAGTGAAGATTATTCGGATGCCTGACATTCCTTGGGGAATAGCATCTTAAGAATGGCAAGGGTGTCATGTCGATGTTTAGGCGACAGCATCCCAAAGACTCTGAGCAATTCAAGAGAGAGCGTAGCCTCCTCTTTCCCAATTATCCATTTCGCACATTCCTTTGTATCTAATTCGCGTCCAAAGGGTGGCTGCGAAAAAGTTAAAGACGAAAGAGGAAGACAGACATAAAGCATCGCTTGGGTTCCGATTGCCTTTTGCTTTTCACGAATCATAATCTCTGCCAGTATTTCATACTTTCCAAATCTGTGCACAAAGAGCGGGTAGGAAACCTCCATCGCATAAAAGGGCATGTCATTGCGAGTGATTATCTTGGGGTTTGTTCGACGAATCGATTCCGTCTCTTCAAATGTGTTTTCATTTGGAATGCGTTGGATAGCCTGTACACAGTCTTGAATCTCTTTTGAGGAGAGCAGTCCGCGAGATTTGGCATAGTATGTGATTTCGCTAAGCTCGTATCCAAATTTGACATCCCCCTTGTTGTTTACAAAGGTCTTGTGGGAAAGTGATGTTTTATATTTGTTTTCGTCTTTTGCAAGTAAGTCGTAGCCGATTTGCCATTCAACATAGCAGTCGGATGTGAGTTTGGTTTGTCGCGGGGCAACGGGTTCGCCATAATAGGCAAAGAAACTTCTCCGTTTGATGCGGATCTTTCCTGATGTTTTGGTAAGAGGCAAGTTGACATAAAACTGGTTTGCCTCAACAATTACTTTTGCGTCCTCGGTGTTCATTCTTGAGTTGCTTTCTTTTTAGGGTTAAGACTTCTGTGAATGTATTCCTTTACGGATTTGATGGCTTCTTCTTGTGGGGGTGTCACTTTCCCGAATATCTCTGGATGATGGTATTTTGCTACGGACAATAGTTGATTGGAAACGGCGTTGAAGTTTTCCTTGTCGTAAGGAATGTCGAAATTCCCAAGATAATAGGGTACTTCCGCATAACGCTTAAAGCAGTCGATATAGCAATAGTAGGCCAAGAGATTTGGGTCTATGTCAACGGCATTGTCGATTCGTGAGGGAAGGAATGTGCGGCTACGCTTGAGAGCGTTGATGTCTCTGAGTGTGTAGAATAGTATCTCGGGTGAGTATCTTTTCTTGTGTGGATATTTGGCGATGATGTCGGTCATGTAGTCAAAGTTCTCCACGGCAAATTGATTTCCATCAACGGTTTTGAAGGTGAAGGAACGAACATCATTCATTGTTATGCCATGGCCTTCGCTTCGTTTGTAAAAGGCGACAATTACAGGAAAGACTGATGCCTTTGATGTCCCTGCGAATTCGCTGCTTGGAAATACAATGTGGTTGATTAGTTGGTAGTTTGAGAAAAATGGAGTGGCTGCACGATAGTTGGCCTTTTTTATCAAGTAGGAAAGAGGGTGCAGAACAATGACATAGTCGGCTCTTAACTTGTTGTAGGTGAGAAGGAAGGAGATTCCAAGATCTCTCGATTTAACATCGGCATCGACTTCGAAATTCCTTTGCTTGATCTGTTTCCCTGTTTGGGAAGTTACATCGTTGTATGGTGGATTCCCGACGAGAATGAGAGGTTCGGTCTTTTGTAGATTAAACTTTTCGCGTGTAATATTAGTGAGGGTATTGGTAACGCTCCATGTTACATTGGAGAACAATGTTCGCCCAATGCTAATGGCATGAGGATCAATGTCGTTTCCCATGAAGCGGCACTTTGATAAGGAGGGAACTTCCATTAAGGCAAAAAATGCACCATATCCGCAAGCTAAGTCTGCGATTGTCCAATTCTTATCAATTCCCTGCGACTGCAGCCACACCCCAGATAGTTTGACGTATTTAGACGGTGTATAAAAGCTTCCCAGATTTATCCGGTCAATCTCCTTAAGATGGCGAGAGACATTGGCATCTTTTGCGTTTGGGTTGTCAGCACCTTGGGACGACATAGGTTCAGCTCCTGAAAGTACGGCGGTTAGAAAGACGGCAATGATAATGAAATGCCGACCTACAGTAGTCATAAATGAGTGTTTCCATTGATTCGTGACCTTTTGCTCCTGGGGAAGTCATGGCACGAAAATAAGGAGCACATTCTTCTCATGCACTCCGCAGAGGCCCTACCACAGGCCGGTTTGAATACATGACAAAGAATGCGCCCATTATGGCGCACCCTACCTGACATGTCGTTCAAACCGAGTAATAGTGGTAGTATTTCTGCGGATCGACTTGTTAGTATAGATGCTACATCGATTTCAGTCCTTTGGATTTCTCCCATCGGCACTGGTGTGGGGCGAGCGGACGCTCGCTTCCACACGGAAGAGGATTATATCATAATTTCCTGTAGGGGAGTACGCGAAACTGTTAGTTTTGGAGGCGCGGCACTTTGGATGGCCTGCCAGACGGCAGGCCGGCAAAACCACCTGCCGCGTTCCAGCCTGTGGTCGGCCTGTCCCTCGTCTCGGGCGAGGGGGTGAGCGCAACCGTGGAAGCCGAGACCGAGCGGCAGCTTCGCGCAGGCCCCCGAGCTTGCGGTTTGTGATATAATACCAACCACTATGGAAACGAAGACTCATGCATTCAAGGCCGAGATTGCAGAAATGCTCGATCTCGTTGTCAATTCGTTGTATTCAAAGAAGGAAATCTTCCTTCGTGAACTGATTTCCAATGCGTCCGACGCGATTGACCGCGCCAAGTTCCTCGGGTTGACCGACAAGTCGCTTGTGGCGGACAATCCCACCTGGAAGATTGAAATCGCGGTCGACAAGTCCGCCAAGACGCTCATGATTGCCGATAACGGCACGGGCATGGACGCGGCGGATCTTGAGAAGAACCTCGGGACGATTGCCAGCTCGGGCACGAAGGCGTTCCGTCAGGCCCTGAAGGAGAAGGGCGGCGAAAACCTTCCCGAACTGATTGGCCAGTTCGGCGTTGGCTTCTACGCGGCATTTATGGTGGCCGACCGGGTGCGCGTCGTCTCGAAGAAGCGCGGGCAGGATGCCGCGTTCCAATGGGAATCCGACATGGGCGGCAACTACACAATCGCCGATTCGACGCGGGACGAGTACGGCACGAGCGTCATGCTCCACCTGCGCGACGACCAGGTCGAGTACCTCGACAAGTGGCGGATTGGCGAACTCGTGAAGAAATATTCCGATTTCATCGCCTATCCCATTACATTCCGCCAGATTGATGTCCCGACGGATGAGAAGGACGAGGATCGCAAGCGTCGTGAGGAGGACGAGAAGAAGCCGCTAAACACGATGACCGCCCTCTGGAAGCGTCCGAAGAAGGACGTGAAGAAGGAGGAATATGACGAGTTCTACAAGCACCTGACGCACGACTGGGACGAGCCGTTTGAGACGATTCCGTTTTCCGGCGAGGGACAGGTGGAGTTCAAGGCCTTGCTCTTCATTCCGAAGAAAGCGACGATGGAACTCTTCATGCCCCAGCAGAAGCGTGGGCTTTCGCTCTATGTGCGCAATGTCTTCATCGGCGATGACATCGAGATGCTCCTGCCGAACTGGCTGCGCTTCGTGAAGGGTGTCGTGGACAGCGCCGACCTGCCGCTGAACGTCTCCCGCGAGATGCTTCAGGACGATGCCATCATCGCCAAGATCAAGAGCGCGGTCACGTCGAAGATTCTCTCGGCGCTTGAGACGCTCAAGAAGGATGCCAAGCGTTATGACGAGTTCTGGCGGGCCTTCGGCACGGTGCTGAAGGAAGGCGTCCATACGGACTACGCCAACGCGGACCGTATCAAGAAACTCATCAAGTACCCGACTGCACGCGGCGATGTCGGCAAGACGGTCTTCCTTGCGGATTACGTCAAGGACATGGCGACGGATCAGAAGGACATCTATTACCTCGTGGCCGAACGGGAGGAAGATGCCCGCAAGGCCCCGCAGTTGGAGGCCGCCCGCAAGCACGGGTGCGACGTGCTCCTCTTCGTCGATCCGGTCGACGAGTTTCTGACCGAATCGCTCCGCGAGTTCGACGGCAAGAAGTTCGTCGACATTGCGAAGGGTGATGTCACCTTCGGTAGCGAAGAAGAGCAGAAGGCCGAGAAGGAGGCGACCGAGAAGGCCGCGGCGGAATTGAAGCCATTCCTGGAGTCCGTCAAGAAGGAGCTGGAGTCCAAGGTCTCCGACGTGCGCGTTTCGACGCGCTTGACCGATTCGCCCTGCTGCTTGGTTGCGAAGGAGAACGCCCTCCCGCCGTCCATGGTGCGCATGATGCGAGCGATGAAGGAGAATGTGCCGGAAGAGAAGCGCATCCTCGAAATCAACGCGGCGCATCCGCTCGTGGCGAAGATCAAGGGCCTGTCGGGTTCGGCGTTTGCCGATGCCGTGGCACTGCTCTATGACGCGGCACTGATTGCGGAGGGTTCGCCCGTTGAGGACGGTGCCCGTTTCGCGAAGCTTCTCGCCGACTTGATGATGAAGTAATCGACGCGGGGCGATGCGTCCCGTTCGTGAGAAGACGCGGCGGATGGCGTTTTGCCTGTCCGCCGCGCCTTCTTTTATGCCTTGGAGATGACGATTGGGTTGCACGACCCATGCACATGTGTCGCGAAAGTGCAATCGCATTGCGTCGCATATTTACTCTTGCGAGGGAAGGGGGAAATGGGTTATAATTCGTCTGAACTTGGGAACGGCCAGGTGAAGAGTAAACGAAAGGTGCGCATATGAGAATCTCTATCAGATTGACTTGTCGGGTAATTGCATCGGGCATGGCCTTCGCAGCCGTGAGAGGAAGCGTTTTTGCCGCCCGAACGACGGAACCGGTTGGTGTGACACTCGTCGACTTGACGGATGACCTTGAGAATCGCGCCGGCATTTCGGGCAATGACAACCTCAAGAACACGAATGGAGCGAACGCCTTCGATGTGATTGGCGATATGCCGACATCAACGGGATGGACGAATGACGGCCGTTGCGGCGGCAGCAATCTGCCGTTGTGGGTGACCTATCAGTTTGTGAGACCTCAGGTGGTGAACGCCTACCGCATCTACAATCAGGTTGGACAGGATGGCGGCGGATATGACCCCGAGGCGCGTTCGCCGAAGGAGTTCTACCTTGAGGGATCGCAGACGGGTGCGGACGGCTCGTGGGTTGTGCTCGATTCGGAGAACGAGACCGCAGCCTGGGCGGCGCGTGAGTCGCGGTACTTTGAGTTCGCGAATACGACGGCCTACACCCATTACCGCCTGCGGATGGTGAGCAATCATGGCAATGCCTACATCATCATTCAGCAACTTGAACTGTTCAGCCGTTCGATTGAGGGTTTGTTTGTGACGGGCGAGCCGATTGCCTACGGGCAACCGACCCCGGCTTACGGTCTGTCGACACCTGCGAAAGGCGAGGTGGTCAGCCTTTCGGTTGCCTCGCCCATTGTCATAGAAGAGGAGCGTCAGCTGGCCGTCTGCACGGGCTGGACATTCTCGGTCTCGGAGGGTGGGGAGTCTGTCACGAAGGACGAAGGCGACGAAAGTGCCGCGCAGGTGACCTATCCGGGCGGAATGTGCAAGTGGGAATGGCATTTTGCCGTTTCCAATCGGGTGCAGGCCACGATTCAGGGAGCGGGCACTGTACAGATTCCGAACGACGGCTGGGTGCTCAAGGGTGGACAGGTGACGGCATCCGCCGTGCCAGAGACGGGGGCGCGCTTCCTGTGCTGGACGGGCGATACGGACGGCTTGTCGGATGTCGAGTCCGCAACCATTGTCCTGACGATGGATGCGCCTCGGACATTGACAGCGGTCTTCGTGCCAGAGAAGGCGACAAATGTTGTCTATGTGAGCCCCGAGGGAGATGACGAGAACGGAGGTTATACGGCGGACGAACCGAAGAAGACGATTGCGGCGGCAATTGACAGTCTTCAGACGGTCTTTGGTGCGCTGGGAGGAACCGTGCGCGTCGCGCCTGGAACCTACAAAACGGAGAGTCCCCTCTACCTGACGAATGCGATCGCCGTCGTCGGTACGACGGGCAATCCGCGTGACGCGGTTATTCGGAATCTGTACGGTGCGGATGAGAAGACGAAGACGTGCACGGTCTTCATCCTCAATCATGCAAAGGCCTTGGTTGCAGGGCTGACGGTCGAAAATGGGCAATCCTATGGAAAAGGTGGCAATATCGCCATCAATGAAAACGGTGGAATGGTCTCCAATTGCGTCCTTCGCTCGGGGGTTGTCCGTTCGTATTTTGGTAAGGGCGGCGGCGTTTATCTGGATTCGGCGAAGGCTGTCGTGACGCACTGTCGGATTGAAGACAGTGCGTTGGGTTGGCAGTCGGGCGATGAGTCGGACGGCATCGCCGCCTATCTCAAGCGGGGGCTTCTCGCCAACTCCCTGATTGTCGGGAATGCGGGGGAGACGATCTATCAATATCCGTCCTCTAAAGAGAAGAGTCTCGTGCGGAATCTGCAGGGGTCGCTCGTCAACTGCACGATTGTCGACAACTGCCATACGGGACTGACGGCGGCGGTGCGCACCTCGGCCGATCAGGCGCGGGTTGTCAACTGCGTCATTGCCGGGACGAAGACGACCGATGGCGTGGCGACCAATTCGTGGCGTGGGCTTGCGGCGTGCTTTATCAACTGCGTGACCGACGACATTGAAGCAATCAACGACACGTGCACGACGGGAACGGTGGACGAGATGTTCGCCAATTATGCGGCGGGCAACTATCGTCCCAAAATGGGCGGTCTCCTGATGGACAAGGGCGTGACGGCGGGGCTGTCGCTTCCGTCCGTTGACTTCGAGGGATTGCCGCGTGTGGTCGGTAAGACGATTGACATTGGGTGCTACGAGTCGCAGAAGACGATTGGCTTCAGGCTGATTATCCGCTAATCCGAAGGAGGGAGATGAAAATGAAAGGACAAGGAGTGATTCGGTGGGCCGTTCTTGTGGCGGTCGCCCTGCTGGGCCTTGGCCGTGTGCAGGCGGCGAATGTGAAGACGGAGTTCGACTGGTGCACGGTTGAGACGCCCGAGAGCGTGGAGGCAGACAAGGGATATTGGGTGAAGGTGACGCTGAAGAAGGCGTTGCCCGAGGGGCAGAACCTGTCGGTTCACATGCAGCACACGAAGGCGGACGGCTCGTGGGGCGGACTCTTTGAGTGGCGGCCTGCGCAGAACCCGAAGCCGGTCGGCGAGGCGACGATTTTCGCCTTCACGGCGAAGGCGAAGGAGAACCTCGGACAGCTCGTGCCGGTCGTATTTGCCGCGCCGAACGGCACGTGGGAGAAGAAGGGGTGGACGGCATGGCCCGCGAAAATCAAGGTGAGTGCGGGCGGAACTGCCGCGCCGTCGGCCTCCGCCAGTGGTGCTTCCGCCGCACCTTCGGGGATGCAGAAGACGGAGTTTGACTGGTGCACGGTGGAGACGCCCGAAACGGTGGCAGACGGCAAGGGGTACTGGGTGAAGGTGACGCTGAAAAAAGCGTTGCCCGACGGACAGAACCTCTCCGTCCACATGCAGCACACGAAGGCGGACGGGGCGTGGGGCGGCATTTACGAGTGGCGGCCCGCGCAGACCCCGAAGCCGGTTGGCGAGGCGACTGTGTTCGCGTTCACGGCGAAGGCGAAGCCGGACCTCGGCCAGCTCGTGCCGGTCGTGTTCGCCGCGCCGAACGGCGACTGGAACAAGAAGTGGTGGACGGCGTGGCCCGCGAAGATCAAGGTGTCGGGGGCCGGAGTTTCCCCCTCCGCATCCGCCGCGAAGACGACGGGACCCGTCGAGTACCAAAAGACGGAGTTCGATTGGTGTACGGTGGAATCGCCGAAGAGCGTGAGCGCGGGGCAGGGATATCAGATTCGCGTCACGCTGAAGAAGTCGTTGCCCGCCGGCGAAAACCTTTCCGTCCATGCACACTGTGTGAAGAAGCCGAATTCGTGGGGCGGCATTTACGAGTGGCGGCCCGCGCAGGCACCGAAGGCGGTGGGCGAAACCTCCGTCTTCTCCTTCACGGCGAAGAACAGTCCGACCGTTGCGAAGCTCGTGCCGGTTGTCTTCGCCGCGCCGAACGGCGAATGGAGCAAGAAGGGCTGGAACGCCTGGCCGCCGCAGATTCCGCTCGTCGTTTCCGCCGCCGAGGTGGCCGCCGCCGCGGCACGGGAAAGGCCCGCGTCCGTCACCTTCAAGAAGAGCTGGCTTCAGTTCCTTCCCCTCGATGTGAAGGAAGTTCGTTCGGGCGAGAAGTTCACGGTGAAAGTCCGGTATCATCTCGATGCGGCCGATGACTGGGGGGGCGGAACGACGCTGATGATGGATCCTCTCGGACCGTGGATTGACAACCCAGACGGAGTTGTGAACAAGTCGAGCCAGCACATCTTCATCTACGGACTCTGGCGGCAGACGAAGAAAATCAAGCCGGGGGACGGGACAATCGAGTTCGTCTGCGAACCCGGCAAGAACAGTTTCGGCGAACGCAATCAGGTGGCCTTCCGCGCGAAGTTCGTCGGTGGCGACGGCAAGGAATGGCCGTGGGAAGTGCGCACGGGCGGACCCGATCTTGTGCCCGACACGAAGGGCTTCCGCCTGCAGTCCGATGCGGTGGGCGGCCTTTTCTACTATGACGAAACCCCTGCGGTCAACCTCCACTGGGGCGATGTCGCCGCGTCGCAGGCGGTCAAGGACGTTGACTTCACGGTGTACGATTGCGAGAGCAACGTGGTCGCCCGCTTCACGAAGAACCTGACGGTCGGCGCCCCCGGAACGACGACGAAGATTTCGCTTCCAAAGCTTTCCAGGCGCGGCACTTTGCTCCTCGAGGCCCGGATGTCGGACGCGAAAGGCGCGGAGATTCGCCGCGCAACGGCGTTTGCGACGATTCCAGATGTCAGCAAGATGCTTTTGGGGAAGCGTCCGCCCCTCGCCTGTACGAATGTGCGCAATCCGCGCCAGGCCGAAATCGCGGCGAAACTCGGCTTCCGCTATTGCCGTCTCTTCACGGGGTGGGCGAGTCTGAACCCCCGGCGCGGCATCTATACGATGGATTCGCTTCTCTCCACGCTCGACGGTCTTAATGCGAATGGCATTCGTCCGTGGGTGCTTCTGACGGGGGCTCCCGAATGGGCGATGCCGGCGGGCGTCCATTCGCCGGGGTATTGCCCATTCCCGTTTGACGCGGCGGGATGGGAGGAGTCGATTACTCGCATCGCGACGGCCTGCAAGGGGAAAGTCTGGGGCTTCGAGTGGCTCAACGAGATTTCGCAGGGCGACAGGACGAAGCATCCCGTCGAGGACTACGTGCGGTTCTGCCGCATCGGCACGAAGGTATTGCGCAAGGTCGATCCGACCGCCCGCGTCCAGATGGCGGGCGGGCTTTGGCCGCGCAGTTATCGGCTCGACGTGATTCGCGGCGGTGTGCTGGACGCAATCGACGTTCTGCCCGTCCACTACGGTTCGTACGGTAGCGTCGCCGAGGCGATTCGCGACGCGAAGGCGGGCGGATGCGATGAGGTGTGGGACAACGAGTCGGCGCGTGGAATCTCGGTGTGGAAGATGCCGCCGCTCGAACAACTCTACTGCTCGGTGACGCAGTGCTCGTATCTCCTTCGCCAGTGGCCGGGCGAGTTCGTCGCCGGCGCGAAGGTCGTCACCTATTTCGGCGGCGAGGCGAACGCCCCCGGCAACTGGACGTACCTGCTGGACGATTTCACCCCTCGCCCGGTCGCGGCGACGCTGGCCGTCTTTGCCTCGAAAATCGGAACCTCCGAACCCGTTGGCGCGGTCTACCTGAATCCGGGCGCAATCGCCTATCTCTTCCGTCGTGCGGACGGGAAGGGCCTCGCCTACGTGATGAGCGAGTCGGAGGGGTGCGCGAAGCCCTCGCACTATTCGGCGTCGGAGCAGATACTGAATGCTGCCGATGCCGTCGCCGTCTCGCTGCCCGTCGGGACGAGCGCGGCGGTTCTGGTGACGGACTACCAGGGCAACGAGCGCAGGGCGAAGACGGAGGGCGGCTTCCTCCGCATCGCGGCAAAGCCGATTCCCGTGATTGTCGAGGGCTTTGACCTGGAGCCGCTGGCGGCGACCTGTTCACTTTCGATTGGCGGACAGGATGCGCTGACACCGAAGCCGAGCGTCCGATGCGTCTCAGGGGCGGCGGTTCGCGTGGATGTCCGTGTCCGGAATCCCCTGTCCACGGCACTCGCGGGGAGCGTTTCGGTTTCGCTGGGCGGCAAGTCCCTCTCGGCGCAGAAGATTGCCCTCAAGCCGGGCGAGTCGCAGTTCCTGACATTTGACGCGGGCAAGCTTGGTTCACGCGTCAAGTCCGGCAAGGTGCTGATGATGTGGAAGAACCCGAGCGTCTCCTACGAGCGGGAGTTTGCGCTTGAGACGGTGCGCCCCGACCTGCTCGGCAACCTGCTGACGAACGGAGATTTTGCGGACGGCAAGATGGGCTGGAACTTCAATGGACGCGCCGCGCTGAAGAATATCGCCGCGACCAAGGGCGTGAAGGCGAGCGATCCCGGTATGGATGGCGAGGCCCTTGCGTTCGAGAACGCCAAGGGCTACATGAGCGTCAACCAGCAGATTGCCCTGCCAGCTCCCGGACGCGAGTATCTCTACACGGCTTGGGTCTGGCCCGACATGATGTACTGCGGCTCCAACCTCGGCGTGACGAAGAAGGACGGCTCCTACAAGGAGAGCCACATGCTCGGGGTCTTCACCGCACCGAAGACGGCAAAGGGCTGGGTGCTCCTCTCAAAGCGCCGCGCCACCGAGCCGGACGACGTGAAGGCGACCTTCTCGCCCGTGGGAACGGGGCGGCCCGGCCCGGACGGCAAGTCGCTCGCCCTCTACCGCAATATCCGCGTCACTGTCTATGATGGAACGGATTTCGCGGCGGAGGCGGACCAGGTGAAGGAGCCGATTGCGGTGGATGGCGATCTCTCGGATTGGGAGGAGGCGACCTGCACGATTCCGCTTCTCTGCGAGAACCAGGTGAAACCGGGGGCGAACTACAAGTGGACACCCCAGAACCTGTCGGGTGTCGCCTACTTCGCGTGGGACAAGGACTCGCTCTATTTTGCCGCACGGGTGAAGGACAACAGCCATGTTGTCCGAAAGGACGGCGATGCCAACAAGGGTGATGCAATTACCCTCGCCTTGCATCCGGGCAACCGCGTACCGGGCACGGACGGACGCGCCGTCGAATGGTATCTCTCGACCGCCCATCCGGGCAGTGGCTCGGGCAAGTACACGCTTTATCGTCCCGGTGCCCATTCGGGCGGACTCAAGAGCGGACAGCTTGCCAAGGACTCCTCGAACTACGAGATCGCCATTCGGCAGGACGGCGATGTCTGCACGTACGAACTGCGCATCCCGTGGAGCGAGATTCCCGGCTTTTCGCCCGAACTGGGTGCACGGCTCGGGCTTTCCCTGCGTCTGACCGACCTCGATGAGGACGGGTCGTTTGGCGAAATCAACTGGGGTATGGGGCTGTCGCCCGCCTGGGCACCGAGTGCCTTCGGTGTCCTGACGCTCATCCAGTAGTGCCGCGTTGCTTTATGCTATAATACAGGCATGACAACGACGGAAGCGGAACGGCGCATCGACTATCTTCGCAAGGAAATCAATCGCAACGACTACCTCTACTATGTGGAGGCGAAGCCGGTCATTGGCGATCGGGATTATGATCTCCTCTATGAGGAACTGCTGTCGCTTGAGCGGCAGTATCCGCAGTTTCTCTCGCCCGATTCGCCGACGCAGCGCGTGTCGGGCGAACCAATTGCCGGCTTCGCACAGGTTCGGCACAATCCGCCCATGCAGTCCCTCGACAAGACCCATTCAAAGGGTGAGCTTTCCGACTTCGACGCGTTCGTGAGAAAGGAGATTGAGGGTTGTACCTACCGTGTTGAGCCGAAAGTCGATGGAGTCTCGATGTCGCTTCTCTACGAGAACCGCCGACTGGTGCGGGCGGCAACGCGTGGCAACGGCATCGTGGGTGATGATGTCACGGTCAATGTCCGCACGATTCGCTCCATTCCGCTCGTGCTGCCGCCGGAGGCCCCGGAGGCGTTGGAGGTGCGCGGCGAGGTCTATATGACGCGGGAGGGCTTCGTCAAGCTGAACGAGCGCGAGGAGGAGGCCGGTCGCGAGCCGTTCGCCAATCCGCGAAATGCCGCGGCTGGATCGCTGAAGCAACTTGACCCGAAGGAGGTCGCGACGCGTCCGCTTGATGTCGTCATCTACAATGCGGGTGGTGTCGGGTGCGAGTCGTTCGCCACGCACGGCGAAATGATTGAGGCTTTCCGTCGCTGGGGATTCCCCGTGACGCCATGGAGCCGGGCGTGTCGGACAATTGGGGAGGTCTTCGCCGCGATTGACGAGCTGGAGAAACTGCGGCACACCTTCCGATTTGAGATTGACGGGGCCGTCCTCAAGATTGACGAGCGGCGGTTCTATTCCGTCCTGGGAGCGACGGCGCACGGACCACGCTGGGCGCGGGCCTACAAGTATGCGCCGGAACGCGTGGAGACGGTCGTTGAGTCCATCACCGTGCAGGTCGGGCGCACGGGCATCCTGACACCCGTTGCGGAACTGAAGCCCGTGTCCCTTGCGGGGTCCGTCATTTCGCGGGCGACGCTCCACAATGCGGATCAGGTGGCGCGGCAGGATGTGCGCATCGGCGACCACATTTGGCTCGTCAAGGCCGGGGATGTGATTCCGGCGGTGGACTCGGTGATTGTCGAGAAACGCACGGGCGACGAGCGGGTCTTTCAGATGCCGACTGCCTGCCCCGTCTGCGGAGGAAAGGTCGAGCACCTCGCCGACGAGGTGGCGGTGCGGTGTGTCAATCCGCTGTGCCCGGCCCAATTGCAGCGGCGGCTGGAACACTTCGCCGAACGCAATGCACTGGACATCAATGCCCTCGGCGGAAAGATTGCGGATGTGCTCGTGACGCGTGGGCTTGTGCACGATCCGCTCGATCTCTTTTCGCTGAAGGCGGATGAACTTGCCGCGCTCAATGTCGGGGAGGAGGACGCGCCGCGTCGGTTTGGCAAGAATGCACAAAATCTTGTTGAGGCGGTTGCCGCAGCGCGAACCCTGCCCCTCGATCGCTGGCTGTATGCCATCGGCATTCCTCAGGTTGGCGTGACGGTGGCGCGAGACATTGCTGCCGAGCATGAGCGGATGAGCGACTTGTCGGGAAGTGCTGTTCTGCGTGCCGTTATCGAGAACGACGCGAAGAAGGGCAAGGAACGCAAGATTCTCGCCATTAAGGTCGAGGCGGCCCGTGCCGTTCTGGACTTCTTCGCGGGTGCGTACGGGCAGTCGTTCCTCTTGCGGATGAAAGAACTGGGCATCGATCCCAGACGGGCCGAAAAGGAATCCGTGGCAACGGCAGGCCCGCTGGTCGGGGCCGGTTGTGTCCTGACGGGCAGCCTTTCGCGTCCGCGAGGGGAATACTCGAAACTGATTGAACGGGCGGGCGGAATCGTCCAAAGTGCCGTGACATCACGGACGAAATACCTGATCGCGGGCGCGAATGTCGGGGCGACGAAGACGCAGAAGGCCCGTGCACTCGGAACGACGGTCATCGACGAGGCGAAACTCCTTGAATTGCTGGGCGAGGCTTCGGCGGAGGACACCACCGAGGCGGCGGCACCCCAATCCGTCGCGCCGCATCAAGAGCAGGGACTTTTCGATTTCGCCTGAGACAGGGCTTTGAAACAGTTCACTCACAAGCCCGAATAGACGGGAGTGTATATAAATAAGGTAGAGGCGTGGTGTCGTGAAGGGTCGGTAAGTGTTCATGGTTTCCTTTTAGAGCAGGTTTTATGGGTGATGGTTGTGCGGCCGATGAGACCACCGTTTCCGAAGTCGCGGTGACACGCAAAAACGTTACCTCCGCCGAATTTCGCCCCGGTGATAGCCAAAGGACCGTCTAATGGGCATTGGAGTACTTTCTGATGCCCATCGGAATTTTTTCCGACGGGCATCAGAATTCCGTCCGACGGGCATCGGAATTCTGCCGCGTGGGGAATAACCACGGAATACATACTTGTGTTCCGTGGTTGATCTAATCCGCCGCGTTATTCCATGCGGGACACGATTGTGGTAGAATATCCACATCCATGAGCGGGGCAGTCCAGAGTGCGGTGACGGCGGCGGGGCGCGGGTGCGTCGCGGCGCTTGCGCTCGCCCTC
>CAKTUI010000037.1 GCA_934621385.1 uncultured Kiritimatiellota bacterium | reverse complement strand
CGTTCTGTTCACGGACAGAAAGCGCCCAAAGGACAACTCCGACGAGGCCACGATAGTCCGGTTTTGATAACGACACGACTGAATCCGAGCAAAACAGGACTCCCGACAAGCTTGCTACGAAACAAAAACTCAATAAAATCAAGCGGCTCGCAATTGGCGGAACAGTCCTGTTTTGAAAACTACACGACACCGAGTTAGATTGGATTTGGTGGCCAAGGCCGGGATCGAACCGGCGACACACGGATTTTCAGTCCGTTGCTCTACCAACTGAGCTACCTAGCCACAGGTTTTCGGTCCACGGTGAGAATGGTAGGAGCACAGGGATTCGAACCCTGGACCCAGTGATTAAGAGTCACTTGCTCTACCAGCTGAGCTATGCTCCCATTCACCGAATTCGTGGAGCGAGGAACGGGATTCGAACCCGCGACAACCACCTTGGCAAGGTGGCACTCTACCAACTGAGTTATCCTCGCATCGCGAAAACGAGACATATTATACCACAACATTCGCCCCGTGTGCAAGGGGGTATCGCGAAATATTTTATCCGCACTCCTTACCTCGTCAAAACCAATCCGAACCTCCAGATTTCATGCAGAAATACAGAGCCTCAACCACTTCCAATCCATCCAAGACAAGGCCATAGCCGCAACGAAACCGACGAAAATCACCGTCCGCCCCATGCGCACACACCGTCCACGCGGCAGTCTTTCGTCCTGCCGCTCATCTTCGGATGCTGCATCTGCGCGGCACCGGCCGAGATGATTGCCGCGTTCCTCTTCAAGCACCTGCGCAAAATCATTACGCCGCTTGTCTCGGGCATTGTCGTCACCCTCATCGGACTCGGACTCATCAAGGTCGGCGTGATCGCCTGTGGCGGCGGATTCGGCTCGATGGCCGAGAATGCGAAGTTCCCGTTCGCGGGCTGGCAGAACCTCACCGTTTCCGGTGCCGTCCTGCTGACGATTGTCGCGTTCAACTGCTCGTCGAATAGGTTCCTGCGCATGGGCTCGGTCATCTTCGGCATCATCGTCGGCTACCTGATTGCCTTCTTCGGCTTCCACATGGTGATGTTCGAGACGGGCTCGCTCCTCTCGTTCAACATTCCCGTCCCGCTCAAGTGGGGCATCGCATTCGATCCAGCCTCCATCATCGGCCTTGCCGTCGTCTACCTCGTGACATCCATCGAGGCCTCGGGCGACATCACCGCCAACTCGATGATTTCGGGACTCTCGATTACGGACGAGAGCTACCATCGCCGCGTTCGCGGCGGCGTTCTGGCCGATGGCGTGAACAGCGCAGTCGCGGGTCTCTTCAACTCGTTCCCGAACTCAATCTTTGCGCAGAACAACGGACTCATCCAGCTGACGGGCGTCGCCTCGCGCTACGTCGGATACTTCATCGCGGCAATGCTCGTGCTGCTCGGACTCTTCCCCGTGGTCGGCATGTTCTTCTCGACGATGCCGGACCCCGTCCTCGGCGGTGCGACACTCCTCATGTTCGGCATGGTTGCGGCGGCGGGCGTCCGCATCATCGCGACCCAGACGATTGGACGCAAGGAGACGCTCGTCCTGGCGATGGCCTTCGGCGCGGGGTTGGGCGTTGAACTCTGCCCCGACATTCTCAAACACGCCCCGGATGCCGTCAAGGGCATCTTCTCGTCCGGACTCGTCACCGGCGGCATCGTGGCCATTTTGTCCAATGCGCTGATTCGTATTAAGGAGTAAAGGGAAAATGAAAGAACTCGAAGAGCGAATTTTGAAGGACGGCAAGTGCCTCCCCGGCGGCATCCTCAAGGTCGACAACTTCATCAACCACCAGATGGACTCCGCGCTGATGTTCTCGTGCGCGGCAGAATTCATGCGCCTCTTCGCCGACCTGAAGATCGACAAGATCCTGACGATTGAGGCGAGCGGCATCGCTCCGGCGGTCTTCGCAGGCTACCTTATGCGCGTACCCGTCGTCTTTGCGAAGAAAGCCGTCCCGAAGACGATGTCCACGGCATTCGTGACGACGGTCACCTCCTTCACGAAGAAGCGCGACTACACCGTCTTCGTCTCACGCGAATACCTGAACGCGGGGGAGCGGATTCTCATCATCGACGACTTCCTCGCTTGCGGAAATGCCGCGTGCGGACTTGCCGACCTCTGCCATCAGGCGGGGGCGAGCGTCGTCGCGCTTGGCTTCCTGGTCGAGAAGTCGTTCCAGGGCGGACGCGACCTCATCGCCCGCGCAACGCCCGGGGCGCGCATCGAGTCCTTGGCCTCAATCGCGTCCCTCGACAACGGCATCATTGAGTTCAACGCACGGGACTAACCCAACTCCCAGAATCCGCACATTCCGCCAGAAGCAACGAGACAGCGACCGAGCGCAATCACGGACAGAGATCTGCACGCCGTAGAACATTCGAGTAAAAGGCAGCCCCCTCGTCCGTTGACAGTCTCGGCAGAATGGCCGCAGGGAACAGGTTGGTCAGCGCATAGAGGGCCGGCTCCACGGCTCTATCGGCCACCGCCAGCCGATTCCATGCTTCACGATAGGCAGGCGCGGCCTCCAACTCGAAAGTCCCGGACGCGCCCCGCCCCTGATTTTGAGCTGTCCATTCTGCGTATGCGGCCCTCCTGAGTCCCAAGACACGCCTTGAATAGTCCGCCGCCGCCAGCCAGCAGTTCGTAGATGTGCAGGTTGAGCCGTCCGACCCGCTCATCAGCAGTTCCACGCCGCCCTCCTCCAACCACACGTCCCTTGTGTCGGGCGAGTGGGCGATGAAGCGAAGGAATTCCTCGTTCCACTCGCGCCAGATGGCATCCCCATTCTGGCATTTCTTCAGTTGCATCCCTATTCGGTGCCGTGCCATCCGATAGGCGCTCACATCATCCGTCTTTCCCCGCAGGTTGGATGTCGCATAAAGGGCCTCGCGCAAGGCCGCCGGCGAATCCGCCCCCTGTGCGAGGACAGCAACGATTACGCCCATCACCGCTCCAATCAATTTGCTTCTCATTTGCCACCTCCCGCCGCAAAGGATCGTCGATCCAATAATTTGGCATCCTGCATTCCCATGTCGTCCCGCACGGCGTAGCGCACCGTCCCCGACGGGATTCCCGGGACGGGGGCGAGCGCAAGCGCCGCGACGCACCCGCGCCCCGCCGCCGTCACCGCACTCTGGACTGCCCCGCTCATGGATGCGGATATTTTACCACAACCGCGTTCCGGCGGCAAATGCATTCCCCGCCGTCTGCATCACCGTCTTCACCGTGTAGGTCAGCTTCGGAATGTCAATCTCGTGATCGAGGGCATCGATTGCCTTCTTGATCAGTTCCTCGCTGGAGAACTCCACAAACTCGCGGACACTGAGGAACAATCGCGAGAGAAGGGGCAATCGGGCTACAGGTCTGGTCGCGGCAGATAGTTCTGCCGGTCTGCCGTCCGGCAGGTCATTCAAAGTGCCGCGACTGCACATCAGACGAGCGAGTCCTGCTCATGAATGAGGGTCATTCCTCTCATAAAAAAGGGCAAGCCAAGTCATCAACAAGGGTCAACCATGCCACAACTAAGGGCGGAGGTGTACAGGACAAAGGGAAAGTACCACGCTACTTTTGATAAAGTACCACGCTGGTTTGTTCAAACCACCACGCTACTTTTCACAAACCAGCGTGGTGGTTTCCGCTTGTCATAAGATCCCAAACCCTTCTTCATGAGATGTCCGACCCTTATTGATGACTTGACTTGCCCTTTTTCATGACAGGAATTTCAACAAATCAAGGGAGGAAATGCCCGTAGTCATGGGATTGTTTAGCCCACTCCTTAGGAACACCGCACCCTGACCTTTGGATGAAGCGCAGTGGCCATTGTGGTCTCTATGAAATGGTCGCGAATGGCAAGGGTCAGTTGTCCATCCGCGAGTTCAATCCGATGAGTCCCCCAATCAAAGTCACGATGGCAGACTTCACCCGTATGCGGCGCAATGGCAGCGTCTGTCTGATTGCTGTCAACGAAAAGGTCTATGTCTGCGGATCGGACAACCCCGAAGAGGGTCGTGCGTTTGCCCGCCGAATGGGTGCGTACGGGCACATCGATTAGATTCGCGCACAAGTGCCGCGCCTGAACCTTTGGAACGCCTGTGCGGGGGCTTTCCCCGGCTTTCTGCGCTCCGTGTCGGACGGACGAGTCCTAACTGAAACTCGGACGGAAGACAATTGCAACCCAACCAAGTCCAAGTTAGAAAAATCCACCCATCGTTCACGAAGCCTTACACTATCCCCTCCAGAAGGCTCGGTCTCACGCAGAGCCGCCGAAGCGCAGTGAGCACCAGGGGTTCGGGGGCGTGGCCCCGTCCCTTCGCCGTTTTGCCGTGCCTGCCGTCCGGCAAGCCCAGGAAGGCGCACACGTGAAAGAGTCAGGCCGTTGCCACAAGGAACTTCGTCGAACCGACGATGTCCAGAATGTTCGAACAGGCGGGGACAAGCACCGTCTCCCCCTGACGCACGGAAATGCCGTTCACTTCCGCCGCGCCTTTGAGACAAACGAGAATCACAAACGAATCCGTCCCAAGGTCAATGTGCGCGGACGAGGTGACCGTCACCAGCGACACCCGAAAGTACGGACAACTCACAAGTTCCACTTGCGCTTTCGCCGCGTCATACCGAACCCGATAATCTGCCTCAGCTTGGACATCCGCATAGTCAATCGCATCCCGCGCAAGTTCCGTATGCAGTTCACGCGTCCGCCCCTGGGCATCCGTCCGCCCGAAATCGCAGATTCGGTAAGTGACGTCGCTCGCCTGCTGAATCTCAACCACCAGGTTGCCCGCGCCAAGTGAATGGATGCGCCCCGCCGGAAGATAGAAGGCATCACCCTTATGCGAGTCGTGCGCGGCGACCACGTCCGCGAACGGATTCCCCGTCCGCGCACGCGAAACCAAGCGATCAAACTCGGGCTTCGAAATCGCCCGCCGAAGACCCGAGTACACCTTCGCACCCGGCTCGGCCTCCAAAACATACCACATCTCGGACTTTCCAAGGCAACCGTGCCGCGCCCGCGCCAATTCGTCGTTCGGATGGACCTGAATGGAAAGATCGCGCCGCGCATCAATGAACTTGACGAGCAGGGGGAACATCGTCCCAAACTTCTCGTAAATGCGCGAGCCGACAAGTTCCGCACCATACTTGCCAATCAGGGCGGAGAGCGTCAGGCCAACATCGCCATCGGATGAAATGCCGCGCTCCGCCACGACGCTCTCGTGCGCAGGGACACCCGAAATCTCCCAGCTCTCACCGACGTAACACCGGGGCATAGGCAACCCCTTGAAGGGAATCAACCGATCCCCTCCCCACAGCGTCTCCCTGAGGAAGACTTCGAACTTATACGGTCTCATGCGCATATTTTACCATAACTGCGGATTTCTGTCTTCCGCCCCAAAGGTTTATGGTATTGCGAACACATACCGTGTGTTGTCCTGGCCGGACCGTCCTCAGTCTTCCGCCTTCAGGTAGCGGAGAAGTTCGTCCATGCGGTTGATGCGCACCGTAAAGCGCGAATCGCCGAGGCGACCGAAACCGAACGAGCAGAATGCGCTCTTGATTCCCGCATTGGTTGCGCACTGCATATCCGTCCAGCTGTCGCCCACCATCCAGTCATGGGACGAAAGGCGATGGCCGCGCAACCGCGCCGCACACTCCCGAAGGGGCAGGGCGCTCGGCTTCATCTCCGCACAGTCGCCGCCCGCGACAATGGCATTCCCAAAATATCTGAGAAGTCCGAAATGCTCAAGAATGGCACGCGTGGCAAAGGCCGGCTTCGAGGTGTTGATGCCCATCAGCCAGCCGCGCCGCGCCAGTTCCTCCAATGTCTGCCGAACGGACGGATAGAGTTCGACCGACTCCAGCATGTGCTCGGCATAATGGCTCCGGAAGATTTCCCAAAGGGCCTCCACATCGTCCGCCCGCTCGGGAATCGCATGCGCCAGCAAGTACCGTGCGCCCTGCCCAACGTGGGCCAGGACATCCTCCTGCGAAAGTTCCGCCAAGCCAAGGTCGCGCCGCGTATGGTTCACCGTTGCCGCGAGGTCCGCCCGCGAGTCGATGAGCGTTCCGTCCATATCGAAGAAGACGGCGTTCATATCAAGCGGATGGGACCTTTCGGTATTCTGCGACGGCCTTCTCCCAGGCGGGCGAGCCACAGTATCCACACGGCTTAAACTCCGGGCAGAAGCCACGGTAGACGCATTCCGGCACACAGCAGGCGGCGACCTCCGGCTCATGCTTGGCGATTTCGTCCACGACCAGCCGCCAGGCCGCACGCGTCTCGGGACTCGCCTGCCCGCACAGACGGCGGCGCGAAATGAACATGACCGCCTGGGCATTGGCGAAGCACTCGTGCATCACGGGAGCGTCCTGACGGCTCTCATTCCGCGAGACGCCCGTGCGATCGCTCCGCTGCGTCGAGACGAAGTGCTCGATGCCGAATTTGTGACGGACGAAGTGCACACTGACCCAGTAGGGCAGATCGAGCCACTTCCAGTTGAAGGTCAACTTGCGGATTGGCGAATGCTCGGCCAGGAGAATGCGCTTCTTCCAGCGCGAACTCGGCTCACCCGTCCCCTCCTCGCGGCGAATCGTCGTACGCGCCGCGTCCGCGACGTCACGCCAGGAGCCAAGGACCTTGAGAAATTTCAGCGAAGCCATCTCAGCGCACCACGAAATTGACCATGCGCTTCGGAACCGCAATGACCTTGACAATCGTCTTGCCGGCGATGAACTTCGCGACATCCGCATTCGCCCGCGCCGCAGCCTCCATATCCGCCGCCGTCGCCTCGGCCGGAACCCGAATCCTGCCGCGCAACTTGCCGAGCACCTGGACGGGAATCTCAATCTCGTCCTCGACCAGGGCGGACGCGTCAACCGTCGGCCACGGCTCATAGGCGAGCGTACCCGTATGCCCGAGCACCTGCCAGAGTTCCTCCCCGAGGTGCGGTGCGAACGGCGCAAGGCACAGGACGAACTTCTCAAGGTATTCACGCGGCAGTCCGCCCGCCTTCGCAAACGCCTCGGCCTCGTTGATGTAGACCATCATCGCCGAAATGCCCGTGTTGAACGCCATGGACTCCAGGTCTTCGCCGACCTTCTTGATCATCGCGTTCAGGCTCTTCGCCTCCGCCTTCGTCATCGGACGATCCACGACCGCCGTCTCGGTCACAAGTTTGTTCGCTCGCTTCAGGAAGCGGTGGACGCCCTCAACGCCCTTCGTCGACCACGGCTTCACGGCCTGCAACGGGCCCATGAACATCTCGTAGAGACGCAGCGAATCCGCACCGTAGTCCCGAATGACGTCGTCCGGATTGATGACGTTCTTGAGGGACTTCGACATCTTCGCCGGGAATTCGGACAATTCCTCAAGTTCTCCGCCCTCTTCCGCGCCAAAGGGCTTTCCGTCGCGCCACTCGATGCGGTCCATCGGAATCAAAACGCCGCGCTTCGTCCGATAGGCCATGCCAAGAATCATGCCCTGGTTGACAAGCTTGTGGAACGGCTCGGAGGTCGGGACAAGCCCAAGGTCAAAGAGCACCTTGTGCCAGAAGCGCGAGTAGAGGAGGTGCAGAACCGCGTGCTCCGCACCGCCCACATACAGGTCAACGGGCAACCACTGCTTCAGGAGTTCCGGGTCGGCGAACGCCTTGTCGTTGTGCGGGTCGATGTAGCGCAGGTAATACCAGCAACTGCCAGCCCACTGCGGCATCGTGTTCGTCTCGCGCACACCCTTCTTGCCCGTCTTCGGATCCGTGACATTCACCCACTCCGTCGCCTTCGCAAGCGGCGGCTCGCCCGTGCCCGTCGGCTTGTAGTCGGCGAGTTCGGGCAGAGTCAATGGCAAGTCCTCCTCGGGGACAAGCGTATTCGTTCCGTCCGTCCAGTGAATCACCGGGAACGGCTCGCCCCAATAACGCTGCCGCGAAAAGAGCCAGTCGCGCAACTTGTACTGGGTCTTCGCCTGCCCGACCTTGTGCTCCTCAAGCCAGGCGATCATCTTCGGACGTGCATCCGCGACACTCAGGCCGGTCAGGAATCCGGACGAAACCATCACGCCCGTCGCAATGTCGGTAAACGCCGCCGAACCCGTGTAGGGAACGGGGTCGGGGGAGGCCGTCCGCGCCGCCTCGCTGTCGGCCGCCGCGACGACCTGGACAATCGGCAGGTTGAACACCTTGGCGAAGTCAAAGTCGCGCTCGTCGTGCGCCGGCACGGCCATAATCGCACCCGTGCCATAACTTGCCAACACATAATCAGAAATGAAAATCGGAATCTCGCGCCCATTGACCGGGTTTACACCCATGACGCCTTCCAACCGAACGCCGGTCTTCTCCTTGTTGAGTTCCGTGCGTTCGAGGTCGCTCTTCGTCGCGGCCTTCTTTTGGTAGGCGACGACATCCGCCGCGTTCGTCAGCGTCCCGTTCTTCAACCAATCGGCGACCAGCGCGTGCTCCGGCGAAAGAACCATGTAGGTCGCCCCGAAAAGCGTATCGCACCGCGTCGTATAGACGGTAATCTTCGCCCCAACGGTCGTCCCGAAGTCCACAAGCGCACCCGTCGACTTGCCAATCCAGTTGCGCTGCATCTCCTTGATGCCCTCGGGCCAGTCCAGCGTATCGAGATCCTTCAGCAGACGCTCCGCATAGGCCGTAATCCTCAGCATCCACTGGCGCATCGGGCGGCGAATGACGGGATGATTGCCGCGCTCCGAGCGGCCATCGATGACCTCTTCGTTCGCCAGCACCGTCCCAAGCGCCGGGCACCAGTTCACCGGCACTTCGGCGACATAGGCCAGGCCCTTCTTGTAGAGCTGTTCGAAAATCCACTGCGTCCACTTGTAGTACTTCGGGTCGGTCGTGTTGACCTCGCGATCCCAGTCATAGCTGAAGCCGAGCGCGCGAATCTGCTCACGGAAGCGATCGACGTTCTTCTTCGTGGTAATCGCCGGATGCGTCCCCGTTTCGACGGCATACTGCTCGGCTGGAAGGCCAAACGCGTCCCACCCCATCGGATGAAGGACATTGAAGCCCTTCATTCTCTTGTAGCGGCAGAGGATATCCGTTGCCGTATATCCCTCAGGGTGGCCGACATGAAGCCCGGCTCCCGATGGATAGGGGAACATGTCAAGGCAGTAAAATTTCGGCTTCTTCGACTCGTTCGGGGTCTTGAAGGTCTTGTTTTCGAGCCAGAACTTCTGCCACTTCTTCTCAATGGCAGAGAAATTGTAGTCACTCATTTCTGCTTGACGTCCTCGGCGTGTGCGGCGATCGCTTTTTCGATAAGCCCCGACACGTCGTTGGTCGCCGCAGCGACGCCGGCTTTGACGGCGTAGAAAATGGCCTTGTGGGTCGAATTCCCGTGCGTAATGATGACGGCCCCGGGCACACCAAGGAGCGGCGCGCCCCCATAGACCTCGGGATCCAACTGCTTCTTGAGGGCCTTGAACGCACCTTTAAGCAAGAGAGCGCAGCACATGCGGAAGAAGTTCTTCTTCAACTCGCTCTTCAGCCAGCCGCCGACCGCATGCGCAACCGACTCAGCCGTCTTCAGAACCACATTGCCGACAAACCCATCCGCAACGGCGACATCGACCTCGCCACCGCAGATGTCATGCCCCTCAATGTTGCCGACGAAATTGAGCCCCTTGACCGACTTGAGAATCGGGTAGGTCTCATGGACGAGGGCATTGCCCTTGCAGTCCTCCGTACCGATGGATAGTAGCCCGATGGCCGGGCGTTCACGCTTCAGGACCCGCTCCGAGTAGACATTGCCCATGATGGCGAACTGCACAAGCCACTCGGGGTGGCAGTCCATGTTCGCGCCCGCATCGAGCAACAGCAACGGACGCGTCGGTGAGCGCGTCGGCAAGACCATGGCAATCGCCGGACGCTTGACACCCGGGATGCGACCCAGGTTGACAATGGCGCTCGTCGCAACCGCACCGGAATTGCCAGCGGACACAAAGACGTCCGCTCGTTTCTCCTTCACGAGCCGCATGGCCACGTTAATCGAGCAGTCCTTCTTTCGGCGGACGGCCTCAACGGGCACTTCGTTCATCTCAATCTCGTCCGAGGCCGGGATGATTTCGAGCGAGCCCTTTTCAATCGCGTGCTGGAAGAGCGCCTTGCGATCCTTCGAGAACTCGTCAACGACCTTCTGTATCGCGGCCATTTGGCCGACGAGAAGAATCTTGACGCCCTCAATGCCGCAAGCCGCCTCAACGGCGCCTACGACAATTTGCTTGGGGGCATAATCCCCCCCCATCGCATCCAACGCGACCCGTACCATGCTGACTTCCGTTGCTAAAGGGAAAGTTCCGCGACGCCGATGTTACTCGGCGTCAACGGCCACGACCTTACGGCCACGGTAGGTGCCGCACTTCGGGCACGCACGGTGCGAACGAACCGCCGCGCCGCACGCCGGGCAGGTGCCGACCGTCGCGAGAATCGGCTTTTCAAGCTGCGCCACGCGCTGACGCTTACGCATTTTGGACTTCCTGTTCTTAGGGCTTGCCATTTTCTGTACTCCTTACTACTCTGTCTGTGTCTTCTTTTACACTTTGATCGTATCAAGCGCCCCCCATCTGTCATCCTTCGGCTCGACCGCCTTCTGGACGATTCCTGGGCACTTTTCGTCGCATACCGGGTATGTCGGTAGGGCGAGTATTATACACTCTCTTGCGTCTTCGGTCAAATCGACCTCCGCCTGATTATCCTTAACCTCGACCGAAACGGTAAAATCATCAACCTTTACCGTCGTGTCGAAGTCCTTTCCGCACCGGCTGCAGACAAGCGAGAAATCCTGCTCAAGATGCCCACGCACCAGAAGCTCGGCTCCAAAGAGCTGTGCCGTCAGCCGATAACGGATACCGCCAAAGGGATGGACGAACTCCTCCTCAAGGTCAATTGCATCAACTTCACCCACGAGGTCTTCGCCCTCGGGGTTCATCCGTGCAATGTCAATGATCAGCCGCTCTTCCATCGTCCAATGGCTCCTGTGTCCTCAGGCCCCGAACCGCCCCATCGCCTGGAGGCGATCGTAACGCCGGTTGACGAGTTCTTCCGCCGAAAGTCCCTTGAGTTCGGCAAGAGCCGAGAGGACGGCCTTCTTGACTGCCGCCACGGCCAACTCGTGATTCTTCTGGGCACCACCGGCCGGTTCCTTGATGATGCCGTCGATAACGCCAAGTTTCTTGAGATCCGCCGCCGTAATCTTCAGCGCCTCGGCCGCTTCGGGAGCCTTCGCCCCGTCACGCCACAGGATGCCCGCGCACCCCTCTGGCGAAATTACCGAGTAGACCGCATTCTCCATCATGAGAATCCGATCGCCAACGGCAATCGCAAGCGCACCACCCGAGCCACCTTCACCCGTCACGACGACCACCACGGGTGTCTTCAGGGCCGCAAAGAACTCCAGCGACTTCGCAATCGCCTCCGCCTGGCCGCGTGCTTCCGCCGTATCCCCGGGGTAGGCACCGGGCGTATCGACGAACGTCACAACGGGACGGTGGAACTTCTCCGCCAATTTCGCCAGACGCATCGCCTTGCGGTATCCGTCCGGATTCGCCATGCCGAAGTTGGCCTCCATGTTCTCCTCGACGGTCTCACCCTTGTGATGCCCGAGGACAACGACCTTCTCGCCGTCAATCGTCGCAAAACCGCCAATCAGCCCACGGTCGTCGTTGACGAGACGGTCGCCGTGCAATTCCTCAAAGTCGGAACACATCAGGCGGATGAAATCCTTCAGGTGCGGACGCTTCGGATCACGCGCCAGCTTCACCCTGTCCATCGCTGTCATCTTCTTCATTTTACCTCACGCTCCTTCCGATTTCAGAAACCAAAGTAATCGAGCATCTTCGCCAGGAACTTCTTCAGGTCCTTGCGCTCGACAATCTTGTCAATGAAGCCGTGCTTCTCAAGGTACTCGGCAGACTGGAAATCAGCCGGAAGCTTCTGGTGAATCGTGTTCTCGATGACGCGGCGACCCGCAAACCCGATCAGCGCACGCGGCTCCGTGATATTGATGTCGCCCAGCATCGCAAAACTCGCGCTCACGCCACCCGTCGTCGGGTCCGTCAGCACGGAGATGTAGGGAAGCCCCGCATCCTTCAGGCGGCCAATCGCCGCAGACGTCTTGGCCATCTGCATCAGCGAAAGGATGCCCTCGTGCATACGCGCACCACCCGATGCGCAGAAGATGATGAGCGGACGACGCTCGGCCAGCGCCTGCTCGCAGGCCTTCGCAATGCGCTCGCCCGTTCCCGTGCCAAGGCTGCCGCCCATGAATGAGAAGTCCATCACGCCCAGCATCACGGGATGACCGTCAATCTTCGACGTGCCCATCACGATGGACTCGGTCTCGCCCGTCTTGGCAATCGCGGCTTCGACCTTCGCCTTGTAAGGGCCCGTCGCGTCGTGAAAATCGAGGTGGTCCGAATAACTCACCGCACGGAAGACCTCGGCAAAACTATCCTTGTCCGTCACTTGCGCGATGCGTTCACGCGCCGAAAGACGCCCATGATAGTTGCACTTCGGGCAAATGGAACCGTTTTTCTTCCACACATCCTTTGCGAAGTGACTCTTGCACTTGGGACACACCGCCCAAAGCGCCTTTGTCGGCGGAATCGCCGGCTTTTTCTCTTTTCTTTCGAACCAGGCCATTAGTTAACCTCCTCCGTTTTAGAAAATGCGTTAGAACGGCATGAACACGATGCCGTAAATTGACGCGGGCTGACCGCCAACCGCGCGCAAGCCATGCCGGACAACCGAATTGTAGTAGGCCGTATCACCCGCACGAAGCACCGTCTTCTCGTTGCCGTAAGTCAGTTCAACCTCACCCGAGATGCAGATAATCAGTTCCTCACCCTCGTGGCTCGAAACTGCATCAACGCCATCCGCCGCGAATTCGATGCGGAACGGATCCATGTGCCGATCGGGCTTTCCCTGCGCAAGGGAGTGGGAAGCGTACCCGAAATCGTTCAGCCCTTCGCCGGCGACTTTCTTCGTCTCAAGGTCAGCGGCGCGTGTGATGACGGGATCCGGCTTAAACTGGTCGTCCGTGAATGTCCCCAGACGCTGCCCGAGGGATCTTGAAACCTTCGTCAGAACACCCAACGCCGGCATAACGAGACCCTTCTCGATTGAATCGATGACAGCTTCGTCAATACCGCTCTTCTCCGCAAGTGCAGACACGCTCATACCGAGCCGCTCGCGGTAGGTTCTGATTCTTGTTCCGACTTTTGATTCAGTGGACATGATTATCCTTTCCTCAGGAAGTATGTATTATACCAAAAATTCAGTCGCCCCGCCGAAAGGAAACCCCATCCGCCTTATGGTATAATACGTGCATGGAAAAAATTCCGAGTTTTACCATCAACCACGAGAAGCTTCTTCGGGGGCTTTATGTCAGCCGCAAGGATGCCGTCGGGGGCGAAGTCGTCACGACTTTCGACGTCCGCATGAAGGAGCCGAACCGTGAACCCGCACTCTCAAACGGTGCCATTCATACAATTGAGCACCTCGCGGCAACCTACCTTCGCAACGACCCCGAGTGGAAGGACCGAATCGTCTATTGGGGGCCGATGGGATGCCTCACAGGGAACTATCTCCTCGTTCGCGGCGACCTTTTCCCTCGCGATCTCCTACCAGTTCTCAAGCGGACCTTCGCCTTCATTGCGCACTACGAGGGTGCCGTTCCCGGTGCCGCGCCACGCGACTGCGGCAACTGGCAGCTTCACGACCTCGCGGCGGCCAAGCGCGAAGCCGCCGCCTATCTCGCACTGCTCGAATCGGCGACGGACGCAAACTTGACCTACCCGCAGTAAGAACGATTATTCCGCCTCAATGCCCATCGCCGTGAGCAACGCCTCCGGCGGTGGCATAGGACGAAACGTCTTCGTCGAGACGAAGCAGTGGCGCGTAAAGCCCGAGACGAGAATCCGCTCGTTCCCCTTGCGTCGAACCTCGCAGGCAATCTCAAGGCGTACGCCCTTCCGCCCACACACAAACGCCGTCACTTCCAGCAAATCGTCGTATTTGGCGGGACTTTTGTAGTCCACCTCGGCGTGGATGACGGGGAGCATCCACCCCTCTGCCTCACACTCACGGTAGGTGTAGCCGCACGCACGCATCAACTCATTCCGCGCACGCTCAAATAAGGTCAGGTAATTGGCGTAATACACCACACCCATCTGGTCCGTATCGGCGTATGGAACACGATATTCCATCACAATCTTCTTCATAGCGAGAATTATAGCATAATCCAAAAGGAAAGGGGACGGCCAACGACCGTCCCCTTCCGCTGACAAGACAAGATCCAATTAGGCGACGGAGCCGCCGACCTGCTCAATCTTCGCCTTGGCAGAAGCCGAGCAGGGAACCTTGACGATGAACTTCTTTGTGAGCTCACCGTTGCCGAGGATTTTCACCAGCGGCTTCTTGTTGTCGGTCAGGCCGACCTTCGCCAGGGCCTCGACCGTGATCTCCGCACCAGCCTCGAACTTCTTCTCAAGATCCGAGACATTGACGGCAAGCGCCTTCGCGTTGAACGCGGCATTGTTGAAGCCTCGCTTCGGGAGACGACGCACGAGCGGCATCTGGCCACCTTCAAACATCAGTTTGTGCTTGTGGCCCTTGCGGGAGGCCTGACCCTTCTGACCGCGGCACGAGGTCTTGCCCATGCCCGATCCGCACCCACGGCCAACGCGTTTCTGGCGATGACGGGCACCAGGGGTATTCGTAAGCGAATGAAGTTCCATTTTCTAATCTCCTTTCTTACGCGCGCGCGGCTGCGATTTCCTCTTCGCTGCGGAGCTTGGAGAGCGCGTCCAGTGTGGCCTTGACCACATTGAGGCGGTTCTTGGAACCGAGCGACTTACCAACGGCATCGCGAATGCCGGCCGCCTCCAGGACGGGGCGCATGCCACCGCCGACGATCAGACCGGTACCTTCCTTGGCCGGCTTCAGCAACACACGACCACCGTCGCAGACGCCTTCGACGTCGTGGGGAATCGTCTTGCCGCGAAGCGTGACCTCGTGCATATCCTTGCGGGCAGCCTCGCCGCCCTTGCGGATTGCATCGGAAACCTCGTTCGCCTTGCCGAAACCAACGCCAACTTTGCCCTCCTTGTCACCGACGACGATGACGGCGGAGAAGCTCATGCGGCGACCGCCCTTCACGGTCTTCGCGCAACGGTTGATGAACACGGTGTGCTCGTCGAGTTCGTCCTGCGCACCCATTTCGTTGCGCTTGTCGCGATTCATTGCCATGATTACTTAGCCTCCTTCTTGGAGCTGATGACAAGGCCCGCCGCAACGGCGGATTCCACGATGGCCGCAACGCGTCCCGTGTACTTGTTGCCGCCGCGATCGACGACCACATTCACGATGCCCGCAGCCTTCGCAGCCTCGGCGGCGGAAGCGCCAAGCGCCTTCGCAACTTCGAGGTTGGCCTTCGTCTCCTTGATGGTGCTCGCGGAGGCGAGGGTCTTGCCCGCATCGTCGTCGATGAACTGCACATACATGTGCTTGTTGGTGATGCAAATCGACATACGCGGACGCGCAGCCGTACCAATGACGCGCTGACGAAGACGCAGATGGCGCTTCTGACGCTGAACTTTGCGATTGAAGCTCATTAGGCGACCTTCTTTCCTTGTTTACGGCGAATGTGCTCGCCGACATACTTGATACCCTTGCCCTTGTACGGCTCGGCCGGATAGAACGAACGGATGCGGGCGGCAGCTTCGCCGACCTTGTCCTTGTCGCACCCAGTCACCGTAACCTGCAGACCATCGTTCTCAACCGTCGCCTTGATGCCGGCGGGGATCGGATAGATCTTCGGCGAGGCGAAGCCGAGCGAGAGCGCAAGGTTCGTTCCCTGAAGAACGGCCTTGAAACCAGTGCCCTCGATGGAGAGCTTCTTCGTGTAGCCAGCGGACACGCCGATGACCATATTGTGGATCAGCGCGCGGGCGAGTCCGTGAAAGTTACCAAGCGCCGCGTCGTCCGCACAGGCGACGAGCACCTGGTTGCCTTCCACCTTCGCCGTGATGCCATCATGCATCGTGTAGGAAAGCTCACCGAGCTTACCCTTAACCGTCACAGTCTGACCCGCGATGGTCGCTGTCACGCCATCGACGAGCTGGACGGGTTCTTTACCGATTCGAGACATTGTCTTTAGCTCCTGAATTAAGCGACCGTGCAGATGATTTCGCCACCGAGATGCGCCTTCTTCGCCTCAGCACCGGACATCACGCCCTTCGAGGTGGAGAGAATCGCAAGACCCATGCCGTCCAGAACGGCGGGAATCTCGGGGACCGAAACGAACTTGCGAAGACCCGGCTTCGAGATGCGCTTGATCTCCGTGATAGCGGGAACCGCCCGATCGGAGTACTTGAGCGTGATCACGAGCTTCTTCGGGAAGTCGGTCGTCGTGACGGCATCGGCAATATAGCCGGCCTCTTTCATGATACGGGCGATTTCGCCCTTGAGATTGCTCGCGGGGGTCTCAACGGAGTGAAGGCGGGCCTTCATGCCGTTGCGAATCGTCGTGAGCATATCGGAAATGGGATCGAGTGACATTTTAAGATTCCTTTCCTTTCTTGGTTACCACGAAGCCTTCGTGATTCCGGGAATCAGTCCGGCAACGGCGAGTTCGCGGAAGCAGAGACGGCACACGCCGAACTTGCGCATATACGCATGGCGACGGCCGCACCGCTGGCAGCGGTTGTAGCTGCGGACCTTGAACTTCGGGGCCTTTTTCTGCTTTTCAATGAGACACTGCTTAGCCATGATTAGTTCCTCCCTGCGAACGGCATACCCATGGAGTTGAGAAGCTCCTTGGCGGCCTTGTTGTCAGTCGAGCTGGTCACGAACGTGATGTCCATGCCGGAGTGGGCGGAACCCGTCTCCAACAACTCGGGGAAAATCGAGTGCTCCTTGATGCCGAGCGTATAGTTGCCAGCGCCATCAAAGCCACGATTCGGAACGCCGCGGAAGTCGCGGATACGGGGAAGCGCGCTGGAGATGAGACGGTCAGCGAATTCCCACATGCGCTCACCGCGCAGCGTGACCTTCGCGCCAATCACCATACCCTCACGGAGCTTGAAGTTCGAAATCGACTTCTTCGCCCGGCAAAGCATCGGCTTCTGGCCGGTAATCGCCATCAGGTCGTCAACGAGCTGCTTCTGCTCGTCCTTCGAGACAATGCCGAAGCCCATGTTGATGACGATCTTCTGAAGGCGGGGAACGAGCATCTTGTTGGTGGTGCCGAGCTTCTTCTCAAGCTCGGGAACCATCCGGCTCGCGTATTCGTCTTTAAGTCTTGCCATGATGTTCAGTTCCTTGATTAGAGGGCCTTGCCGCTCTTGACCGAGATACGGACCTTCTTGCCGTCCTTCTCGCCGGTCTTGATGCGCGTACCGCACTTCTTCTCGGCATCGTAGGGCATGAGCTTGCAGAGCCGAATCGGGAGTTCCTTGTCAATGAGACCACCCGCCGTCTTTTCGGTGCGGCGAACAGCCTTCTTGTGGACATTGAGACCAGCGACAATCGCGGTCCCCTTCTTGGGGTCCACCTTCATCACCGTGCCAGTCTTGCCCGCGTCGTTTCCGCAGGTGACGATGACGGTGTCGTTCTTCTTGATTCTTGCGATAGCCATTTGCTTGCTCCTTATCAGACCACTTCCGGGGCCATCGAGAGGATCTTCATGTAGTTCCTGTCACGGAGTTCGCGAGCGACCGGCCCGAAGACACGCGTACCGATCGGGTTGAACTTCGAGTCAACGAGAACGCACGCGTTCTGGTCGAAGTGAACGGTCGAACCGTCCTCGCGGCGAATCGGGTTGCCCGTGCGCACGATGACAGCCGTCGCAACCGAACCCTTCTTGATGGAGCTGGTCGGCGACGCCTCCTTGATTGCAACGCGAATGACATCGCCCAGATAGGCGTACTCCTTGCGCTGCCGGAGGATGCGGAAGCACATGGCGCGCTTGGCACCGGTGTTGTCCGCAACAACGAGATTGGAGAGTTCCTGCAACATTTCGCTGTCTCCTTACTTCACGATGCGCCAACGCTTCGTAGCGCTGAGCGGACGCGATTCCATAATGGTGACGGTGTCACCGACTTTCGCCGTGTCGTCCTCGTCATGCACGTGATACTTCTTCGTGCGCGTGACGATCTTGCCGTACACGGGGTGGCGCTCACGGTAGCTGACCGTCACGACCACGCTCTTCGCGCCCATCTTGGACGCAACGACGCCTTTGCGCACCTTGCGCGCGCCGCGGTTATTGGTTTCCGTGCTCATCAGATTTTGACTCCTGCGCGGGTGATAAATTTAGTGTGGATGCCGATTTTGGTAGCGGCGAGACGGAGGCACTCCTTGGCCACTTCCTCGCTAACACCACCGACCTCGAAGAGCACCTTGCCGGGAAGGATGACGGCTGCCCAGAACTCAGGGTTGCCCTTTCCTCCACCCATACGCACTTCGATCGGCTTACGCGTGACGGGCTTGTCGGGGAACACGCGGATCCACAACTTACCCTTACGCTTCATCTCACGATTAATCGCAACGCGGCAAGCTTCAATCTGCGTCGCGGTCAGCAGGCCACGGGTCAGCGCCTTCAGACCAAACTCGCCATAGGCGAGCTCCGTGCCCGACGTGGCATAACCCGAACGGTTGCCCTTCGAAACCTTGCGGTACTTAACTCTCTTAGGCATGAGCGGCATGGCGCTTACCTCCTTCACGGTCACCACGACGTTCGCCCCGAGGAGCGCGCGGCTGGAAACCATCCTTCTTGCAGATCCAAACCTTGATTCCGATCTTGCCGGCGGTCGTGTTCGCCTCGGCGAAACCGTAGTCGATGTTCGCACGCAGCGTGTGCAGCGGAACCTTGCCCTCACGGGACCACTCGACGCGCGCGATTTCCGCGCCGTTGATACGGCCACCCGCGTGAACCTTGATTCCGTCCACGCCCATGTCCATCGCAACCTTCATCGCACGCTTCATCGCACGCTTGAGGGCGATACGGCGCTCAAGCTGCTGGGCAATGCCCTCGGCCACGAGCTGGGCATCCGCGTCGGCACCCTGGACTTCCTTGATCTCAAGATAGACTTCCTTCTTGGTCATCTTCTCAAGTTCGGCGCGAATCGCCTCAACATCACCGCCCTTGCGGCCGATGATGACACCCGGACGGGCGCTGAAGAGGGTCACACGCACACGATTTGCATAACGCTCGATCAGGACTTTCGAGATGCCGGCCTCGGCGAGCTTCGCCTTGACGACCTTGCGGATCTCCTGGTCCTCAATCAGGTACGCGCCAAATGTCTTCTTGGGCGCGAACCAACGGCTGCCCCAGGCGTGGTTGACGCCGATGCGGAAACCGATAGGATTGACTTTCTGTCCCATTACTTCGTCTCCTTCTTGGCGTCGGTGAGGACAACCTTGCAGTGGCAGAGGCGGCGGGCGATCGGATGAGCCGATCCACGGGCCGTCGGCCAGTAACGACGCATACGAGTGGATTCGTCGAACACGCAGAGCTTCACGAGAAGTTCGCCCGGTTCGGCAACGCCATTGTTGTTCTTCGCATTCGCGATTGCGCTCAGAATCGTCTTGCGGAGAATCTCAGCCGCCTTCTTGGGCGAGAACTCGACGACCTTGAGCGCCTCCGAGGCCTTGAGGCCCTGGCAGGCACGCGCCAGCGGACGGCCCTTGAAGGCCGACATACGCGCATTGCGGGTGATGGAGATGACTTCCATTGTTTATATCTCCTTACTTCTTTTCAACCTTCGCGGCGGAATTTCCGTGCGCCTTGAACGTACGCGTCGGGGCGAATTCGCCGAGCCGGTGACCGACCATGTTTTCGGTGATGAAGATCGGCATGTGCTGCCGTCCGTTGTGAATCGCGAACGTAAGGCCGACGAAATCCGGAAGCACCATCGAACGACGGCTCCACGTCTTGATCGGCTGCTTCTTTCCGCTCGCCTGCATCTTTTCGACCTTGCGGAGGAGGCTCTCCTCCACGTACGGTCCCTTCTTGAGAGAACGCGACATGTATTATTTCCTCCTCTTGACAATGACCTTGTCGGACGCCTTCCTCTTCGGACGCGTCTTGCCGCCCTTGGCGAGCTGACCCCACGGGGAACGCGGATGCGAACCACCAGATGTACGGCCTTCGCCGCCGCCCATCGGGTGATCGACAGGGTTCATGGCAACGCCGCGCACCGTCGGACGAATGCCGAGATAACGCTTGCGGCCAGCCTTGCCGAGCTTGATCGAACCCCAATCTTTGTTGCCGACCGAGCCAACGCAGGCGAGGCAACGACCATTGAACATGCGGATTTCGCCAGACGGCATCTTCAGCGTCACGACATTGCCGTCACGCGCCATAATCTGGCAGGAGTTGCCGGCCGAACGGGCGACCTTCGCGCCCTCGCCAGGAACGAGCTCGACCGCGTGGACCATGAGACCGAGCGGAATCTTCGCCAGCGGGAGGCAGTTACCAACCGTCGCCTCGGCGTTCGGTCCGTTCAGAACCTTCATGCCGGGCTTGAGGCCCTCGGGGGCGAGGATGTAGCTCTTCACGCCATCGGCATACTCAATGAGAGCCAGGTAGGCGCTGCGGGTCGGATCGTACGCGATGTCCTTGACCGTCGCCTCGACATCAAACTTGTTGCGCTTGAAGTCGACGAGACGCAGACGCTGCTTCGCGCCGCCGCCATGGTGACGCGTCGTGATGCGGCCCTGGTTGTTGCGGCCAGCCGTCTTGCGCACGGCCTTGGTCAGCGACTTGACCGGACGCTTCTCGGTGATTTCCTCGAACGAGGCGGAAACGCGGAAGCGCATTCCCTCGCTACGAGCCTTGTAGGTTTTAAGTGCCATTTTTTTCTCGCTCCTTAGACCTGCTCAATGCGCTCGCCAGCCTTGACGGTGACAATCGCCTTCTTCCAGGTCGGTTCCACGGTCGCACGGCGGGTGCCGCGGATGTACTTGAGACCGCCCTTCATGTTGGCGGTGCGAACCGCGAGGACGTGCACGCCGAACTTCTTCTCGACGGCAACCGCAATCTCGGGCTTGCGGGCATCACGCGCAACTTCAAGCGCATAACGATTCTCGAGTGCGAGTTTCGTGCCCTTCTCGGTAATCAAGACCTTCTTGATGATTTCTTTCGCCATGACTTCAGCTCCTTACTTGGCGATTCGCGCCATGAGTGCATCGAAGCCAGCCTTGTCGCAGACGAGCTTGCGGTTCGCGAGAACGGCGTACACGTCGAGCGCCTGGGCGGTCGAGTAGTCGATGCGGGGGAGGTTGGAGGTGACGAGCACGACCGTGTCATCGACGTCCTTCTGGACGATGATGGCGGTGCGGTCGACGCCGAGCTTCTTGAGCAGCGCGACCATAAGCTTCGTCTTCGGGGCCTCGAACTTGAACTCGTCGAGGACGATCACGTCACCCGCGACAATCTTATCCGAAAGGGCGCGCGCAAACGCGAGCTTCATCACCTTCTTGTTAATCTTCTGGGAGTAGTCACGCGGCTTCGGACCGTGCGCCACACCACCGCCGCGCCACACGGGCGACTGACGGAAACCGGCGCGGGCGTTGCCCGTACCTTTCTGCTTCCAGGGCTTCTTGTTCGAGCCGGCGACCTCGCCCTTACCCTTCGTCGAAGCCGTACCCGCACGCATCGCGTTGCGAATCGCGGTGACCGCATCCTTAACGGCCTGCGCACCCTTGTCGAGCGTCAGGAGGGACTGGTCGACGTTGATATCGATCTTTTCCATGATTACTTAGCCCCCTTCTTCGCCTTCGCGGCGAGAACGTTGTTCTTGAGGGACTTGCGCACGAACACGATGCCGTTGCGGGCACCGGGAATCGAACCCTTGACGAGCAGCGCATTGTCCTCAGGGCGGACCTGAACGACCTCAAGGTTCATCGCCTTGCGGTTCACGTCACCCATGTGGCCGGGCATCTTCTTGCCCTTTTCAATCCAACCGGGGAGGTCGCGAGCCGCCAAGCCACCGGTGCGGCGCTTCGAGTGACCACCGTGGGTCATGTTGCCGCCGGCGAAGCCGTAGCGCTTGAGAACGCCCGCAAAGCCCTTGCCCTTCGTCACACCCGTCACATCGACGTACTTGACACCCTCGAAGTTCGAGACCGTCACGTTGTCGCCGACCTTGAGCGCGGCATCCGACTCTTCCATCGCGAACTCGCGCAGAACGCGCATCGCCTGGACGCCGGCCTTCTCGAAGCGGGCGCGAACCGGCTTCGTGAGACGCTGGGGCTTCTGGGGACCAAAGCCAATCTGGGCGGCCACATAGCCGTCCTTTTCAAGGGTCTTGAGCTGCACAACCGGGCAGGGACCGACTTCGATCACGGTCACGCAGGTGCGCTTGCCGTTCTCGTCGTAGACCTGGGTCATGCCGATCTTCTTACCAATCAAACCTTCCATCACGCACCCCCTTAGACCTTGATGGTGATGTCAACACCCGCCGGAAGATTGAGCTTCTTGAGCTCATCAATCGTCTGGGAGGTCGGATTGACGATGTCGAGAAGACGCTTGTGCGTGCGCATCTCGAACTGGTCCATGGACTTCTTGTCGACGTTCGGTGAACGGTTCACCGTAAAACGCTCGACGCGGGTCGGCAGAGGAATCGGGCCGACAACCTGCGCACCCGTTCCGCGGGCCGTGTCGATGATTCCACCGACGGCCTGATCCAGCACACGATAGTCGTATGCCTGGAGGCGGATGCGTACTCTTTGCTGCTGCATCTCTTGATGTTTCCTTTTGTTTTCTGTTCATTTACCTGCATTTTGACGACCCCACTCTCGGCGGACTTCACCCGAAGTCGCCGCCGGAAGCCCAATTGCCTGCGGCCTCGCGTGCGGTTGTGTCTCAACACAGCCCTCTCCTTAAAAGGAAGTCGCCCACGGATGCAATCGCAACCGCGGGCGAACCCAGCGGTCACGACGCGACGGGATTCACTCGCCCGTATCGCGACCCTCCTCTTTCGAAGATTGTCGGATAGTATACCAAATTTCGGGATACCGCGCAAGGGGGCTCAGAACGGAAAATTATACACCGCAGTTTGCCATAATAAACGACACCCAACTTTGAGAAGACCTGAGTTGACGGGTTGCCCGTTTGCCAAATACGC
>CAKTUI010000036.1 GCA_934621385.1 uncultured Kiritimatiellota bacterium | reverse complement strand
AATGAGTGCACAGTATTTGGCAAACCAAAAACCACCCAGCTACTTACAGGGTGCACTTTCTATTTGACAAACTGGGGTTGTTGCGCTGGATGTGGCGGAGAGTCCCTTATTTATGGTAAAATATCCGCCAAAAGGATTACAGAACATGGGCATCTTTAAAGCATACGATATTCGTGGTATTTACGGTCAGGACCTGACCGAGGACATCTTCTACAAGATTGCGCGTGCCTACGCGCAGTTCATCCGTCCGTCAAAGGTCGTCGTCGGGCGCGACTGCCGAAAGTCGTCCGATTCGCTCTTCGCCGCCTTTGCCAAGGGACTCGTTGACGAGGGCGTTGACGTTGTTGACATCGGGCTTGTCTCGACACCGATGAGCTATTTCGCCAATTCGACGCTGAAGGCGGACGGTTCGGTGATGATTACGGCCTCGCACAACACGAAGGAATGGAATGGGTGCAAGCTTTGCCGCGCCAACGCCGTGCCGATTTCGGGTGCGACGGGCATCAAGGACATTGAGAAGATTGTCCTTTCGATGGGGAGCTTTGAGCCGCCGGCGGGCGTTGGCAGCGTGACGAAGGTGGACGTCTCGAAGGAATACGCGGCGCACGTGAAGGCGTTTGCGCACATGAAGCGTCCGCTTCACCTGGCCTTTGACTTTGCCAACGGCATGGGAATCGCCGAGTCGGTGGCCTTTGCTGGTTCGCAGATCACCTACGATGCGCTCTACGGCGAGTATGACGGCGACTTCCCGAACCACGATGCGAATCCGCTCCATGTGGAGACGCTGAAGGACCTTCAGGCCCTGATTCGTGCGAACCCCGGCAAGTACGCGTTTGGCGTGGCCTTTGACGGCGATGCGGACCGGACCGGGTTCGTGGACGAGAAGGGCGAGGTGATCCCGATGGACTTCACGACGGCCCTGATTGCGCAGGACATGCTGGCGACCAATCCGGGCGCGGCCTGCTTCTACGATTTGCGTTCGTCCAAGGTCTGCGAGGAGGTCATTGCCGCCGCCGGTGGCAAGCCGATGATGTCCCGCGTCGGGCACTCCTTCATCAAGGCCCAGATGCGCGAGAATGACGCGGTGTTCGCGGGCGAGCTCTCGGGCCACTACTACTTCAAGGCGAACTCGACGGCGGAGTCCTCCTCGATGGCGACTTTCGCGCTCGCCAACATCGTCTCCGCCTCCGACAAGCCGCTCTCCGAGCTGATTGCCCCGCTGAGGAAGTACTACCAGTCCGGCGAAATCAACTCGCGCACGACGACTCCGCCGGCGGAAATCCTGGCGAAGATCAAGGCTGCGTACGAGAAGAAGGCGCACGTCTTTGAACTGGATGGCGTTTCGGTTGACGCGTGGGAGACGGAAGGCTGGTGGGCGAATGTCCGCATGAGCAATACCGAACCTCTCGTCCGCCTGAACCTTGAAGGGAAGACCAAGGAAATCATGGAGGCCAAGCGTGACGAATTCCTCGCTCAGATTCGCGCTTAAGTGCAGTTCTGCCGCGCTCGTCGCCCTGACGCTTGTCGGGTGCGGGGCGCGGGACGGCAAAAAGGAGCTTGCCGAAGCCGAGGTTGCGTACGGTGTGCGCGACCTTGGCAAGGCTGACAGGCTGCTGGCGAAGAGCCTGTCGTACGTCGGCGACAATGTCGACGCGCTTATTTGGGCGGCCCGTGTCAAGCTGGAACTGGGCGACCTTTCGTCCGCGGCGGATTTCCTTGGCCGTGCGGAGGGTCTTGCGGGCGGGGATGTCGACATTGAGCTTCTCGGGGCGCAGATTGCCTACCATTCGAAGGACTATGCGGCGGCGGCCAAGCGATTCGCGGCGGTTGCGGACAGTCGGGGTCTTTCGGTGAACCTTCAGGCGGAGGCCTTGGCGGGGCTGGGTGTCGTCGAGATGACGCGGAACGAGTATGACGCGGCGCGGATTGCCTTTCTGAAGGCCATTCGCCTTGACCGGCGCAACGCGGCGGCGCGTTATCACCTCGGGCTCCTCTATCGGGACGGCTTCGGGTACACGGAAGCCGCGCTTGAGCAGTTCGAGATTTTCGTGCGGCTTGAGACGAATGCCGACGTGCGCGTGGTGCGCACCCAGCGTTCAATCATTCCCGAACTCAAGGAGACGCTTGCCCGCCAGGCGATGGATCGCCCCGGGGCCTCGCAACGGGACAGTTCGGCGGCGGCGGCGGCGTTGGCGCGTGCCACGGCGGCGCGGAAGAAGAAGGACTACCGCACGGCGAAGCGTGAGTATGCCCAGGCCTTTGCCGCAGACGCGCTTTCCTATCCGGCCGCGCTGGGGCTTGCCGAAATGTGGGCGGCAACCGATGCGTCGCTTTCCGGACAGAAGAAGACGCTCGAAATCTACAGGTCGGCCTGTGCGCTGAACGCCAGCGCCGTCAAGACGCTCGTGACGACGGGCGACCTCGCCTACAAGCTCTCGAACTATGCCACGGCGGTCGAGACCTATTCGCGGGCCGTCGCGGCGAATCCGGCGGACCTGACGGCCATTGACGGCCTGATTCGTTCGCTCGGCAAGGTCGGCGGGCGTCGCAAGATTGCCGCCGCCTATCAGGCCTATCGCGATTTCGTGGTCGCCTCGCGGCGGAAGTGACGGGCGGAAGATGAACCTGACGTTCCCGGATTATGCGGTGCTCTTTGTGGCCGTTGGCAGTGCCGTCTGGGGACTCTTCATCGGGTTCTCCGGGGCGATGGCCTTCTTGGCGGGGTTGGTCGCCTCGGTTCTGGCCGTCCGCTTCGGCTGGGCGTTCTCGGCGGACTACCTTTCGGCCCCGTGGGCGCGGGGCCTTGTGACGCTGGTCCTCACGCTCCTGGCCTTTGGGCTTATCCGGGCCATTGTCCGCAAGTGCGTGCATGGGCTGCTCGCCCAGCCGGCGGACGCGATCTTCGGGTCGCTCGTCGCATTTGTCTCGGGAGGTGGAATCTCCCTGTCCGTCCTGTGGTTGCTCACGTATTTCGAGCTGGTTTCCGTCGATTCGGTCATTCTGAGGGGAGTGCTGGGCCTTGTCTGATGAGGAATTGATGGCCGAGGCGCGGAAGTTCGAGAAGAACCTTCTGAACTTTTTCTGGCGGCAGGGCGTTTCATACTTCGAAGGCGAGGATCTCGTGCAGGAGACCTACCTGCGGCTGTGGAACTACCGAAAGGAGTACAAGCCGACGGCGAAACTCTCGACCTTCCTCTTCCTGATGGCCCGTCAGGTGAGGCTCGATGCGCTGAAGAGGCAGACGCGTCGGGAAGCGCGTGAGGAGTCGTGGGGGCGTGGACAGCCGCAGACGCAGTCCCCCGCCACGCAAACGCGCGAAGATGTCAGATGGGCGGTGTCGCAGCTGTCCGAACCCTTGCGGGATGTCATTGAGCTTGGGGTCTTTCAGGAGCTTCCGTATGCGGAGGTTTCGGAAATCCTCGGTATTCCGGTCGGGACGGTCAAGTCGCGGATGTCGAATGCGCTGAAGAAACTGAAGGAAATATTTGATGACGAAAGATCTTGAAAGGACCGTGGCGGAACTTGGGCCGGGCTATCGGGAGGTCGTTGACCGCCTGCGGGCGGCCTACCGCGCACCGTCCCCATTCGTTCCGCCCGTCGAAACGGCGCGGGAATCGCGCACCGGGCGTGTGCTCGGGTGGACGGCCGGTTATCTGATTGCGGCCTCGCTTCTCATCTTTCTCGGGTTGTCGCTGACCTACCGTCCGACGGCATTCCCGGCGCAGTTGGATGGGCGGCAGAAGCTCTATACGGTCGCCTACGCCCCGACGGAGGAGGCGCTTGCCGCGATTGTGCATTCCCAGCGGGCGGACGGAAGTTGGGAGAACGACTTCCTGACGCAGCAGAATGCGGCCGCGCTTCGCCGTGCGGAGGGGATTGACGAACAGATTGCCTATCGGAAGGCCGTGCGCTACCTGCGGACGAAGGGGTTGCGCCCGCTGTCGGACGAGGAACTCAAACTGCGCGGCGATGCGGCGGCGCGGACGCTGACGCGGGGTTAGTCTGAGTCCGCCGCGTCGGACTCGTTCGCTTCGGTCGTCGGTGTGGTTGCGAACTGGTGCTTACGCCGGTAGTCGGACATTGTGATGCCGTAGCGGCGGCGGAAGAGTGCGCAGAGGACCGCCAGGGAACTGAACCCGTTCTGTCGGGCGATGGCGGTGTTGGGGAGATTGGTGTCGAGAAGTTGGGCGCGGACGATTTCAAGCGTGTGGTTTTGGATGGCCTTGAGCACCGTCTGCCCGGTCACTTGCTTAAAGTGCTTGAGGAGGTAGCTGCGCGACCGCCCGGAGGCGGTGACCACCTGCTCCAGCGTGATGGAACGCGGCTTGGCCTGGGCGATGAACTTGCTGGCGCGCTCGACCGCCTCGTTTGAGGAGTGGATGGGGCGGGTTGACAGCCGCTCGACGATGCGAAGGGGCGGGCAGAGAATCGTCCGGTTTCGGTCGTCGCAGCCCTCGATTTGCCGCATGAGAAGGGCCATGGCGATGCGCCCCAGCCGAACCTGGTCGGCGCGGATGGAGGAAATCGTGATGGGAGACGTTCCGCAAAGTGCCGCGTCGTCGTCAACGCCAAGGATTGCGACATCCGCCGGAACGGAAAGATTGGCGGTTGTACAGGCTGTCATGACTTCGCGGGCAATCTGGTCGTTGCAGGCAAAGACGGCGACTGGGCCGGGGAGCGATTTGACAAGTGCCGCGAATTCGCGGACATCGTCCGTCGGCATCCGATTCATGAAACTGCAGCGGTAGGGGGCTGGCAGTTCAAGGGATGTCAGCGTTTGGGAGAAGCCTTCGAACCGCCGGTCGCACCACCACTTCCAGACAACGTTGGCGAGACCGTCCGCATAGACATAGGAACGAAACCGCCGCAATTCGGACAGGTAGTTTGCCGCGAGGATGCCGATGGCCTCGTTGTCGATTGAGCAGACCGTACAGGCTCCGCCGAGTCGCTTGCGCCAGAGCGGCACGTTCTCCTCGCCCAGCAGAATCGCATGGAGGCGATGGTGCCGAACGGCATTTAGGAGTTCCGCATCCCGTATGTGGGCAATCAGGGCGATGGACCTATCCTTGAAGACGGTCGTCGTGTGGAGCATGATGCGCAGGGTGTCCTCATCGGCCAGACGAACGCGGCAGAAATCGTGTTCGCGGGCATACTCAAGCGCCCCTTGGCGAATGGATGCGTCAAAGGCATTTGTTCCGCTCGGCAGGACAATCCAGGTGTCGGGCGGCAAGTTCGGATGATAGGTGCTCATTCCTCCGCGATTATACCAAAAAAACCTTCGTCTGGGGCGAGCGGCTGGGTTGTCCGCAGTATGGTATAATATGTCCAATTATGACACAGACACCAAGTCCCGAATCCTTTCTTCTCAAGTGGTGTGGCGATACACTGACCGTGACCCTGCGGCTTGACCGTCCGCAGCGCGGCCGGGCGGCCTTCCGTACGAATCTGGGCCATGCCCACATCCGCCGCGAGGAAATCATTGCGGAAACCGTGCGCGGCGAAACGCCCCTCGCAAAGGCGTGGACCGATTTGCCGCTGAGCGAAGTTGAGCCGGGGGTCTTCCGTGCGGACTTCAAGTTGGATGAGGTCGGCCTGTTCTCGGGCAAGGCGTGCTTCTTCCCCGAGGGGTCGACCGTACCCGAATGGCCGGAGGGACGCAATCTGCACATCAAGGTCGAAAGTGCCGAAACGCGCAAGAACAATTCCATTTACACGGTCTTCCCGCGTCAGTTCGGAAGTTTCCGTGAGGTCGTGCGCCGCCTGCCGGTGATTATGGATGAGATGGGCTTTCGCCTGATTCAGACGCTGCCACCTTTCCCCGTGCCGACGACGTATGCGGTCATGGGGGAGTATGGCTGCCCGTTTGCCGCGCTGGACTTCCTGTCCGTTGACCCCGCCATGGCCGAATTCGACGAGCGGGCGACACCGCTGGATCAGTTCAGGGAACTGATTGATGCCGTCCATGCGCGGCAGGGGCTTCTTCTGGTGGACTTGCCGGCCAATCATACGGGGTGGGCCTCCACCCTGCAGACGCATCATCCCGATTGGTTCCATCGGGCGACCGACGGGCGTTTCATCTCGCCGGGGGCCTGGGGCGTCACGTGGAAGGACCTCATCGAGTTGGATTATTCGAACGCCGAACTGCGGGCCTACATGGCGGATGTCTTCCTTTTCTGGTGCCGCAACGGCGTGGATGGCTTCCGCTGCGATGCCGGGTACATGATACCGCTGAAGACATGGGAATACATCGTTGCGCGTGTGCGCGAGGAATATCCTGACACGGTCTTCATGCTGGAGGGTCTCGGGGGCAAACTTGAGGTGACGGATGCGCTTCTTGCGGAGGCCAATCTTGATTGGGCGTATTCCGAAATCTTCCAGACCTACGACCGTGGGGCCTTTGAATGGTACCTGCCGCAGGCGATTGAGCGGTCGGAGAAGTACGGGACGCTTGTTCACTTTGCCGAGACTCACGACAACGATCGTCTCGCCAAGAAGGGGACGACCTACGCCCGCCTTCGGGTGCAGCTCGCGGCCCTGTTGAGTTGGCAGGGTGCGTGGGGAATCGCGAATGGTGTCGAATGGTTTTGCACGGAGAAGATTGACGTTCATGGCAAGAACGGACTCAACTGGGGGGCAAAGGACAACATGGTGGCGCTCATTTCGCGCCTGAATCGGTTGTTGTCGAGCCATCCGGCGTTTCGGAATGCGAGCCATCTGCGGGTTGTGACGCGGGGTGACGGCAATACGCTTGCTGTTTTGCGTGATTCGAATGTGCTCGTCCTTGCCAATCTCGATTGCGAGCACCCCACGCGCATCGACTGGGATCGCGGCGCTTTCCCGGCGGCGGAAGGTGTCGACCTTCTGACGGATCGGACGATTGGTCTGGTTGGGCCGGTCACCCTTTCGCCTGGAGAGGTCCTCTGCCTCCAGAATCCACAGGCACCAATCGCCGCACTTGTCGCGGAAGATGTGCCGATGACGGACGGCTCGGGCGTGGTGTTCCACTGGGTCTTCCCGCGTGATGAGCATCGCGAGGTCAGCGTTCCCGCCGGTGAGAAGGTTGAGGTGTCGGCACCTTTCCGCTTTCGAATGAGACTGGTCGACCCAGTCAATGGGCGGACGCTTCGGGTCTTCCGTTCGCAGGTGAGGAAGAACGGGTTGGATCATGTCGTTGTGTTGACGGTCCCGGAGTATGTGGGGGACGGTACGCGGTGCCGCCGCTTGCGCTTGCAGACCGTGGTCTACACGCCCATGGTTTCGACGCGGACGGATTCGGCGTTCCTGATTCCGCCGCCGGCGGATGTTGCGCGGGTGAAGTTGACCTTGTCGGGCGAGGAAGTCCGTCATCATTCTGACTATCGGACCATCCTTTCCAATGGGGCTGGTGCCGCCAGTCAGGTTCGGCTTGGGTGGGGACTGATTCGTAGCCAGTATGATGCGATTCTCGCCGCCAATCCGAATCCTCGGTGTCCGTCGGATCGGCTCAATCTCTGGACGCGGACGCGTTGCTGGTTGCAGCGGGAGGGGTATGTTCGTGAGATGGATGCGCGCAGTCTTGTGAACTTCACCGCCGATCCGGCCGGTCGGTTCGCACGGTGGAATTTCCGCATCCCCTGTGGCATGGGGCGGACAACGGCGTTTTCGGTCGTCCTGATGCTGGAGACGGGTGTCAATGCCGCACGGCTCATCGTGACGCGGACGGACGCGGGCGCGGATGATGTTGGCGACCAGGTCCGTCTCGTGTTCCGTCCCGACATCGAGTGGCGCAGCTTCCATGAGAAGACGAAGGCGTACACGGGACCGGAAGGGCTTTTCGCCTCGCACTGCAAGCCCTTGGACGCGGCAGATGGGCGGCAGGGCTTTTCCTTCGCGCCCTATGAGGGGCGGTTCGTCCTGACGGTTGAAGGTGGCGTGTACCACCCGGAACCTCAGTGGAAATATGGCATTGCACACCCCGAGGAAGCGGAACGTGGGCAGGAAGGTTCGGGCGACCTGTTCAGTCCCGGTTGGATTTCGGCTGACCTGAAGAAGGGTGAGTCGGTCGTCCTTCGCGGCGAGTTGAACCCACCCGAGAAGGCGGCGCGTGGACGGAAGACCGCCCGACGGACGGATGCCCCATCGGGGCCGCTTTCGATTGGCAAGGCCATGCGGCAGGCCCTCGACCTGTTCATTGTCCGCCGCGATGACTTGAAGACCGTCATCGCGGGTTACCCGTGGTTCCTGGACTGGGGGCGTGACACCTTCATCTTCATGCGGGGTATGATTGCGGCTGGCATGATTGACGAATCCATCGCCATTCTCCGTGCATTTGCCGAGTTTGAGGAGAACGGGACCCTGCCGAACATCATCTACGGACGGACGGCCGGCAACCGTGACACGACGGATGCCCAGCTGTGGTTCATCCGCTGCGTACGGGAAATCCTTGAGAGTCGCCCCGAACTCAAGCTTGACGACCTTCGGGTGACGTGTGAGTCAATCGTCGACCACTACATCGGTGGCACGCCGAATGGCATCCACATGGATCAGGCGTCGGGCCTCATTTGGTCGCCCTCGCATTTTACCTGGATGGACACGAACTACCCGGCCTGTACGCCTCGCGTCGGCTATCCGGTCGAGATTCAGGCGCTTTGGATTTCGGCACTTGACTTCTTGGGGCGGACGACGCTTGCTTCGCTGGCGCGGGCCTCCCTTGAGCGGTATTTCCGGTGGAAGGGGCATGGTTACCGCGATTGTCTCGCCGCGCCGAATGGCGAGCCCGCCGCCGAGGCCATTCCCGAAGATACGATTCGTCCGAACCAGCTGCTGCTGGTCACGCTTGGCATTGTCAGCGATTGCGACATCTTGCGGGCGACGGAAGGGTTGCTCATTCCGGGCGGCATTCGTTCGCTGAATGCCGAGCATCCGCTTTATCGCGGCACTTATACGGGTGATGAGGATACGAGCCGCAAGCCGGCCTATCACAATGGGACGGCCTGGGCCTGGCAATTCCCCCTGTATGCGGAGGCGCTGTCCATTGTCGGCGTATGCTCGAAGGCGACGGCCCTTCAGGTCCTCGCTTCGGCAGTTGAGAACATCAACACGGGTTGTCTCTGTCACATGAGTGAGATTGCGGACGGCGATGCCCCCCATCGACAGAAGGGGTGCACGGCGCAGGCGTGGAGCGCAAGCGAGCTTCTCCGTGTTTGGCTCAAGTTGGGCGGAGAGTGAGCGTTCCATGACAAGGAATGTAATTCTGCGAAAGATAGGATTACATTCCTTGTTTCGTTTTCCCTTGGATGAAGGGAAAATCGCGTCGAAAGATGGCCAAACGGCGTTCTTTGTCCATTTGGCACACGATTTGCTTTAACTGCGTGGAGTAAAATAGACCTATGGATAACGGATTTGAGGCAAAGTGGCAGGCAGAGCGCGAACGCCGTGCGTTCATCGCCCTTGCGGACGGAACGATTTTCAGGGGCGTCGCGTTTGGTGCGCGGCGCGATCGGCTGGGGGAGGCCGTCTTCAACACGGGTATGTGCGGCTATCAGGAGATTCTGACCGACCCTTCCTACGCGGGGCAGCTGGTGACGCTGACGGCCGCCGAGATTGGAAACTACGGAATCAACCCCGAGGATGTCGAGTCCCGGGGCCTTTTTCTATCCGGGTTGGTAATTGGTGATTTGACGGAACCTTCAAATTATCGGTCGACCTTGTCGCTCGATGAATACCTGAGGGCCAATGACATTCCAGGCATCCGTGCCGTCGATACGCGGGCTTTGACACTCCATTTGCGCGATTATGGCAGTCAGCGGGCCTATTTGCACGTCTCCGACGAGCCGATTTCAACCGATGAGGCCGTCCGTCGTGCGCGTGAGTGGGAGGGTCTTGACGGACAGGATTACGCCGCACGCGTGACCTGCCGCGAGCCGTATGCGTTCAATTCCACGGCGAAGACGGATCTCCATGTGGTCTGCTATGATTTTGGCGTCAAGACGAACATCCTTCGGAATCTGGCTTCTTTTGCCCATGTCCTTGTCGTGCCCGCGCAGACACCTGCCGAGAAGGTCCTTGCGCTGAAGCCGGATGGAGTCTTCCTTTCCAATGGCCCAGCGGATCCGGCGGCGGTAACTTATGCGATTGAGAATGTCCGAGCGATTGTCGGGAAGGTGCCGGTGATGGGCATTTGCCTTGGGCATCAGCTCCTGTCGCTCGCCTGCGGGGCGAAGACGGGCCGTCTCAAGTTCGGGCATCATGGCTGCAACCATCCCGTCAAGAACCTTGCAACGGGACACGTCGAGGTCACGAGCCAGAATCATAACTTTGCGGTTCTGCCGGAATCTCTCCCCGACAGCCTTGAGGTGACGCACATCAATCTGAATGACAACACGATTGAAGGGGTTCGGCACAAGACCCTGCCGGCGTTCTCGGTTCAGTACCATCCCGAGTCCTGCCCCGGTCCTCATGACTCCAACTATCTCTTTGACACCTTTAGAAAGATGCTTACCAAATGAAGAAACAGGTCAAATATGTATTCATTACGGGCGGAGTCGTTTCCAGCCTCGGCAAGGGCATTACGAGCGCGTCGCTCGCCCTCCTGCTGAAGAGCCGTGGCTACAAGGTCTTCATGCAGAAGTTGGATCCCTACCTGAATGTCGATCCCGGGACGATGAGCCCCTATCAGCATGGTGAGGTGTTTGTCACGGACGATGGTGCAGAGACGGATCTCGACCTCGGGCATTATGAGCGTTTTGCAGGCGTGACCTGTTCAAAGGCCTCCAACTATACGTCGGGACGCATTTATTCGGCGGTTTTGGCGCGTGAGCGTGCGGGTGGCTACCTTGGGGGCACCGTCCAGGTCGTGCCGCACATAACGAATGAAATCAAGGCGGCCATCCGTTCGGCCGGTGAGCACGACTGTGACATTGTGCTGTGCGAAATCGGTGGTGTGTCGGGCGACATTGAGTCCCTGCCGTTCCTGGAGGCGGCGCGGCAGTTTCGTTTTGAGGAGGGGGCGGAGAACACGTGCTTTGTGCACTTGACGCTTGTTCCCTATCTGAAAGCGGCAGGGGAACTCAAGACCAAGCCATCCCAGCATTCGGTCGGTCAGCTCCGTGCCATTGGCATTATTCCGGACATTCTCGTCTGCCGCACGGAAATGCCGATTCCTCGTGAGCACCTTGAGAAACTGGCCATGTTCTGCAATGTGCGCCGCGATTGCGTCATTGAGGAGAAGGATGTGACGGATTCCGTCTATGCCGTGCCGCGTGAACTTCATAAGCAGCACCTTGACGAGCAGGTCCTGAAGCAGCTGCATCTCGACATTTGGCCCATTCGGCACACCGTTTGGGACACCTTGGTCAAGAAGGCGACCCAGCCGAAGCACGAGTGCACAATCGCACTCGTCGGCAAGTACATCTCCATTCGTGATGCCTACAAGAGCGTTCATGAGGCTCTCCAGCACGCGGGAATGGCGCATAATGCGAAGGTTCACGTGGACTGCATTGAGGCGGAGGAGGTGGAGAAGAACCCCAAGCTTCTTGCGAGGGCCGATGGCATTCTGGTTCCAGGCGGTTTTGGTAGCCGCGGCGTTCCGGGTAAGGTCGCGGCCATCAAGTGGGCACGCGAGAAGGGCGTTCCCTTCCTGGGCATCTGTCTTGGCATGCAGTGTACGGTCATTGAGTATGCGCGTGATGTGCTCGGCTGGAAGGATGCGAACTCAACAGAGTTCGACGAGAAGACGACGCATCCGGTCATCGACCTCATGGAGGAGCAGAAGAAGGTGACGGCGAAGGGTGGCACGATGCGCCTTGGTGCCTATCCGTGCATTCTGAAGAAAGGTTCCCTCGCGGCGAAACTCTACAAGGCTCAGGAGATTTCCGAACGCCATCGTCATCGCTACGAATTTGCCCTGGGAACGCCCATGCAGCAGGCGATTGAGAAGGCTGGCCTGCGGGTTTCGGGGACCTCTCCCGACGGTAAGCTTGTCGAGATTGTCGAATTGCCGACGCATCCTTACTTTATTGCGGGGCAGTTCCACCCAGAGTTCAAGTCCCGTCCAACCGATCCACATCCGCTGTTCAAGGGATTGGTCGCGGCAGCATTGAAGCAGAAGAAATTCGAAAAGAAAAAGTAAGTTAAGGGGGGAGAGACATGTGCGGAATCGTCGGATTTACAAGCCACAGTGCGAGTGCGTGTCGGCCGCTTGTCAACGGACTTCGCCGCCTTGAGTACCGAGGCTACGACTCGGCTGGCATCGCCCTTGAGTCGGCGGATGACCTGCGCGTCTTCAAGAAGACGGGGAAAGTCGCCGCGCTGGACCGATTCCTCGCAGAGGCGTTGCCGGAGTCCGAACGTGGGAAATACACGCTCGGCATCGCCCATACGCGTTGGGCGACGCACGGCCTGCCGACGGAGACGAATGCGCACCCGCATCTCGCGGACGGCGGCCGTTTGGCACTCGTCCACATGGCATCATTGAGAATTATGCCGCGCTCCGTGCCAAATTGGAGAAACGCGGCTGTGTCTTTGTCTCGCAGACGGATACCGAGGTCCTCGCCCATCTCATCGCGACATTCGACAAGGGCGGAGACTTCATGGCGGCCGTCTCCCAGGCTCTCAAACAGGTGGAGGGCACATACGGCATTGCCGTCATTTCCCGGCGGCATCCGGGCGAGATGATTGTCGCACGAAAGGGTTCCCCACTCGTCATCGGCATCGGCGAAGGGTCGACGGTCGTTGCAAGCGATGTCTCGGCCATTGTCTCGCACACACGGCAAGTCATTTACCTTGATGACGGTGACATCGCCCGCGTCACCCCAGAGGGTGCGGATGTCTTTACCCTTGATAATGTGCCCGTTGCACGTGATGTCCAGCAGGTTGAGTGGGATGCCGCGTCCGCCGAGAAGGGGGGCTATGCCCACTTCATGCTCAAGGAGATCTTCGAGCAACCCGAGACGCTCCGGAACACGATTCGTGGCCGCCTTGATCGAACGGGCGGAACAGCCGTTCTCGCGGGCCTCAATCTGTCGCCGCGCGAACTGGCGACGGTTCGTCGGGCCGTTGTCATCGGCTGTGGAACCTCCCTTCATGCCGGTATGGTCGGCAAGTATCTCTTTGAGTCGCTCGCCGACCTGCCGACGAGCGCAGAGCAGGCGGCGGAGTTCCGCTACGAGAACCCGATTATCGGTCCGAACGACTGGGCGATTGCACTCTCGCAATCCGGCGAGACGGCCGACACGCTTGCTGCGGTGCGAGAGTCAATCGGCAAGGGTGCGCTCGTTTCGGCGGTCTGCAATGTCGTTGGCTCAACGATTGCGCGTGAGGCGGGGCGTGGCATCTACCTGCACGCAGGGCCGGAGGTTTCCGTCGCCTCGACGAAGGCGTTTACGGCGCAAGTCATGGTGCTTCTCATGATGGCGCTCAAATTGGGGCGCACGCGGCGTCTTTCACGCGAGGCTGGGTTGCGTCTGTGCGACGGGATTGCCGCGCTGCCGGATCTTGTCGCGGATGTTTTGAAGGAAAATGACCGCATTGCGGCGATTGCGACGAAATATGCGGCGGCAAATGATATGTTCTTCCTCGGACGCGGCATCCTCTATCCAATTGCACTCGAAGGTGCGCTCAAGATGAAGGAGATTTCGTATGTCCACGCCGAGGGCTATCAGGCGGCGGAACTCAAGCACGGACCGATTGCACTGCTCTCGTGTGCCACGCCGGTGGTTGCGCTTCTGAACGATGTTCCGGGCAAGGAGAAGACGGTCGGCAATGTGCAGGAGTGCCGCGCTCGCGAGGCACCCGTCATCGGCATTGTCACGCGGGGCGACTCGGATGCGGCGCGGCACTGCGACGACGCTCTCGTTGTGCCGCGCACGGATGTGGTGTGCGCACCCATTGTCACGGCCGTCGCACTCCAACTCTTCGCCTACCATGTGGCACGCCTGCGCGGTTGCGAGATTGACCAGCCGCGCAATTTGGCGAAGTCCGTGACTGTGGAGTAGGGTGGAGAAAACATAAGCCGCCCAGCCCCTTGAACGGCTACGGACGAGTTTGATGCGGTCCTTGTCGTTGTGGGGTGCGCATCGCGGCGGCCGGTGGTGCGCACGACGAAAGCCTGGGATGCGCACGAGTCGGTTCTGTCCTGCGCATCTTCCCAGGTGGCGCAACCGATGCGGCGCGGCGGAAGTGCCGTCGGCAGGCGTTGAAGGTTGACGATGGTTTTGGTAAAATATGCCGCCAATGTACCTCAAGCAGTTAGATGTCATCGGTTTCAAGAGCTTTGCCGATCGTACGCGGTTGACTTTCGACCCCGGCCTCATCGCCATTGTCGGCCCGAACGGATGCGGAAAGTCCAATGTTTCGGATGCGATTCGCTGGGTTTTGGGCGAACAGCGTCCAACGGCCCTGCGGTGTTCAAAGTTGGTGGATGTCGTCTTCAATGGAACGGACACGCGCAAGCCGTTGGGGCTTGCCGAGGTGTCCATCACGTTCGCCGACTGCGAGAAGGAACTGGGGACCGAGTACCATGAGGTGACGATTACCCGCCGCGTCTACCGCGACGGTTCGGGCGAATATTTCATCAACAAGCAGGCCTGCCGACTGAAGGATGTCCAACATCTCTTCATGGGTACGGGTATCGGCACAAGCTCCTACTCGGTGATGGCCCAGGGGCAGATTGACGCGATTCTCTCGTCCAAGCCGGAGGACCGCCGCGCCGTCTTTGAGGAGGCGGCTGGCATCACGAAGTTTAAGGCCGACCGAAAGGAAGCCCTGCGGAAGATTGAGCAGACCGAACAGAACCTCCTGCGCGAAGCCGATGTTCTGCGCGAGATGAAGCGGCAGATTGGCTCGCTGCAGCGTCAGGTCGGCAAGGCTCAGAAGTACAAGGAGTTGCGCGATAGCCTGCGTGGAATTGACATTTATGTCTCCAAGAACCGCATCCATGAGTTTGACGGAATCTTGGAGCAGAACGCGGCGAATCGGCAGGAGATTGAGAAGGCGATTGCCGAGGCGACTGAGCAGGTCGCGGCGGCAGAAGCCGCCCAGCAGGAGCAGCATCAGGCCGTCCATGAGTTGGAGGAGCGGCTTCAAACGCTGGCGGGCGAGCAGGCGGCGGCGGATGGAGCCTATCGTCGGGCGAACGAGGTGATTGGCGTGAATGCCCAGCGCATCGCCGAGTACCGGCAGTTCGCCGAACGGGACGGACGTGAGATTTCGGAGACGCGCCGCCAGTTGGAAGAGGTCAAGATGCAGGCGGAATCCCTCGCGCAGAAGACGCGCCTGCTCTCCGACTCGCTGGACGCGGCGCACGAGGCCCTGAGCGCGGCAGAAGAGACGTTCAAGTCCTCCCAGGCGCGGATTGACACAATCCGCACGACCCTTCAGAATGCGCGTGCCGAGAGCGTGCGGTGCGACCGCACGGCGACCGAGTGCCGCGACACAATTGCGAAGATGGAGGTCGAGGCTCGGGAGGCGATTATCCGCAACGAGCGGCTGGTCGCGGATGAGCGACAGCTGAAGGAGGCTGTGGCGACGGCCGAGCGGAACCTGGCCGAGATTACGAGCCGGGCGGATGCGGCCCGCGAATTGGAGCACACTTACGCAGAGGCGTTTGCCCAGTCGAAGTCAGACCTCGACACGCTCCGTGCCGAAATTGAGGAGGCGCGGGAGCACCTTGGCGAGATGCAGGCGGATGCGGCGGCGAAAGAGGCGCAGCTCGAAATGCTGAAGGATGGGGCTGTCGCGAAGACGGTTCTTGAGACGGTGCTGGAGAGCGGTGATGGTGATGTCAAGGTCGCCGTCGTTGAGACGGGACGGGAAGGCGTTGTCGTGAACGAGGGCGATCGACTCGTCGAGCACCTGGCACTTGCCGAGGAACAGCGAGAGATTGCCGACCAGCTTCTTGGGGATGTCGTCTTGGTGGGCGGTAAGGATGGTGTCTGGAGTCCCAGCACGTCCATGGCCCCCTCGTCCGGGCACCATTCTCCGATTACAGAAGCCGAGAATACGCTCGCCGACCTCCGTGCCCGCATCGAGAAGGCGCGAGAAGTCCTTGCAACGGGTGCCGAGCGATCCGCCGCGCTCAAGACGGCCTTCGATGAGGCAGAGTCGAAACTTGCCGAGGCGCGGCGGGCGGCGGCGCAGACGGAGGGCGAGGAGTCGACCTACCGTCGTGATGTGGAGTCCGTGAAGGGACGGCTCGCGGCGGTTTCGGCTGAGCTTCAGACGATTCTCCAGGCGAACGCCGAGGATGTGGCGAAGCGTGAGGAGTTGCAGCAGAAACTCGCGGACGCGATTGCGCGGCGCGATGGGCTGATGGATGCCGTTGCACAAGGCGAGGGCGAGTTGCGCGAACTTGAGACCCGCAATGTGTCCGAGTCGCAGGCCCTGACCGAGCGTCGGATTGCCGCGAGCCAGATGGAGCAGGAGCTTTCATTCGTCGGGCAGCAGAATGACGCGGCGAACCGCCGGCGCGAGGAGCTTGAGCGGGCGATTGAGGGGCGCGAAAGCGGTATCCAGGGCTATGAGGACTCGATTCGCCGCCTGACGGAGGAGTCGGGCGACCTGCTGGCGAGTTTGGATGAACTCAAGGCGAAGGCGGCGGATTTTGCCGTTCGGATGGATGCGGAGCGCGGACGACGTGCGGAGATGATGGAGAAGATTGCCGCCGCCGATCGGGTCGCGGCGGAGAAGCGTGCAGGACTTGACCAGGCGCGTGATTTCCGTGGCAAGCTTGAAGTCCAGGCCGCCGAGGCGACCATGCGCCGCCAGAATGTCTACGGGCATCTGCAGGACGAGTACGGACTCTTTGCCGATGCCGTCATGCGCGAGCCGGATCCCGAATGGAAGAAGGGGATTGTCCCACCGATGGACGAGCTGGAGGCCCAGGTCGCACGGTTGCAGTCCGAGATTTCCGCCCTGGGGCCCGTGAACATGGTCGCCATTGACGAGTGCCGCGAACTGGAGGAGCGCTATGCGCGTGAGAAGGCCCAGGAGGAGGACCTGATTGCGGCGAAGGCGCAGATACTCGAACTCATCACCAACCTGAACACGACTTCGGGTGACATGTTCCGCAAGACTTTCGAGCAGGCGAACAAGAACTTCCAGACGATGTTCACGAAGCTCTTCGGTGGCGGCGAGGCGCGGCTTGTCCTGCTTGAGAATGCGGAGGATCCGCTGGAGTGCGGCATTGACATCATTGCGCGGCCTCCGGGCAAGCGTCCCCAGAGCGTAACGCTTCTGTCGGGCGGTGAACGCACCATGACGGCCGTTGCGTTGCTGTTCTCAATCTTCATGATCAAGCCGGCACCATTCTGTATGCTGGACGAGCTGGATGCCGCGCTTGACGATGCAAACATCGGACGCTTCGTCGAGCAGCTCAAGGAGTTCCTTGTGCAGAGCCAGTTCCTCATCATCACGCACAACCAGCACACGATTGCCGGTTCCGACCTCGTCTACGGTGTCAGCCAGCAGGAGAAGGGTGTTTCGCGCATCATCTCTATGCGGCTTTCGGATCTTGGCGTCAAGGAGAAGTAGTCAGTCGATATGGATGGCAGAAATGCCGCGTTTGCACATCGGCATTGACGAAAGGCGGGCGATTTCGGTATAATACGCACCAATACGAAAGGTAAATAGAGCGAATGAACATTTTCATTGGATTCCTGTATGTCGTTGAAGTGATTGTCTGCTTGCTTCTGGCCTTGGTCGTCATGCTTCAGAAGCCGAAAGAAGGTGGTCTTGGCGGTGCCATTGGCGGCGGAATGCTTGAGGCTTCGCTGGGTGCGGATGCTGGCAATGTGCTGATTAAGACGACGGCCGTTCTTGGCGCGATTTTCCTCTTGAATACGCTGGTGTTGGCGCGTTTGACGTCGACCGTCCATGCGCGGTCCCTGATGGCGGCCGAGTCGGAGCCGGTTGCCGTGCAGCAGACTGCCGCGCCCGCGTTGCCGATGACGGCTCCGGAACTCCCGGCGATGCCGGCTGCACCCGTCGAGGGTGCTGATGCGCCTGCACCGGCCGTTCCTGCCGAGCCTGCGGCTAAGTGAGGATTCGATGAAAGTCCTCGTCACTGGCGGTTCGGGCTTTCTCGGGATAAACCTGATCCGTAAACTCCGTACCAAGGGCGTGGAGGAAGTCCGCGTTCTTGACATTGCCGACTTCGACTATCCCGAGAAGAGCGAGCCGTGGCTGAAGTTCACACGGGGGGATGTGCGCGATATCGCGGCGGTTGAGAAGGTGACGGAAGGTTGCGATGTTGTTGTCCACTGTGCGGCGGCTCTTCCGCTGTACAGCGCGGAAGACATTCGCACGACCGAAGTCGACGGATGCCGAAATGTGCTGGCGGCCGCACGGAAGTTCAAACTGGACCGCATGATTCAGATTTCGTCGACCGCCGTTTATGGTGTGCCGAAGCGGCATCCGATTTACGAGACGGATCCTCTGGTTGGTGTCGGGCCATACGGTCACGCCAAGATTGAGGCCGAGAACCTTTGCCGTGCGGCAATCAAGGATGGCTTTTGCGTCAGCATCATCCGTCCGAAGAGTTTCGTCGGGCCGGAGCGCCTTGGTGTTTTTGCGCTTTTCTACGATTGGGCTTACACGGGGCATGGTTTCCCGATGATTGGCAGCGGGAAGAACCGCTATCAGTTGATGGATGTTGACGACCTTGACGAGGCGATTTGGTCGGCGATGACCTATCCGAAGTCCGTCGTTGCGACGGAGTTCAACATCGGTGCGAAGGAATTCACAACGATGAAGGAAGACTATCAGGCCGTCCTCGACCGAGCTGGGCACGGGAAGAAGATCAGGGGTATGCCCGTTGCTCCGCTGATTTTCATCTTGAGGATTCTTGAGAAACTTCACCTCTCGCCGCTCTATCCGTGGGTTTATGAGACGGCATCGACGGATTCGTTTGTCTCGATTGAGAAGGCGGAGAAACTGCTGGACTACAAGCCGCGCTATTCGAATAAGCAGGCACTTGTTCGGAACTACGACTGGTATGTCGAGCATCTTTCCGAATTCGCTGGAAAGTCGGGTGTCTCGCATCGTGTTCCCTGGAAGCAGGGGATGCTGGCCGTGGCGAAGTTTTTCTTCTGAGCGGCTTAGGCGCGTGGCGGATTCGATGCCGAAGATTTCCGTTGTCATTCCGACATTCAACCGCGCCGAGATGGTCGTTTCGTGCGTACGGAGCGTTCTGTCGACGAAGTGGCCCGACTTGGAAATCATTGTCGTTGATGACTGCTCGCCTGACGAGACGGGCACTTCCATCCGTTCAGAGTTCGGCGACAATCCGTCCGTCCAGTATATCCGCAACGAGAGGAATTCCTTTCAGGCGGTTTCGCGGAATGTCGGCGCGGCACGTGCTACGGGGGATTACCTATTTTTCCTTGATGATGATAATTGCGTGGAGAAGCCAATCTTCGACGAGCTGATGGCGGCCTTTTCGTCTCATCCACAGGCTGGGCTCATTGCGCCGATGTCCGTCCATCAGCGCGAAGGCCGCCGAAATCTGATTTGGACGCTTGGGAGTGACTTCAATCGCTGGACGTCTCAGCCGAAGGATAACCTGCCCAATTTGCCGTTGGAGGAGTTGCCGGCGGGGGTGACGCTTTACCCGACGACCTATTCGCCGAACGCCTTCATGGTGCCGCGCACGGTCTTCGACCGCGTCGGTGGTTTTGACGAGTCCTACATCCAGATCTTTGAAGAGTCTGACTTCGGGTGGCGGATTATGGAGGCTGGGTATGAAGGCTACATCTTAACGACGGCGCGGACGCGGCACTATGGTTTCTTGGAGTCGGGATGCGTACCTGAACTTCGTCAGCTCGGTATCGAGAAGCCGTTTCGGACCTATTGCTTTGCCCGCAATCGCCTGCGCTTTGCCCGTCGTCACATGAATGTGCTTCAGGTGTTTTCCATTGCCCTTATCTTCGCCCCGCTCTCATGCGTGTACTATGGCTTTGTGGCTATTCGGAATGGACGGCCCGATATTGCGTGGAAATACCTTGCCGGGACGCTTCGCGGCATACTTGACTGCTTGAAGGGTCGTCCGAAGCAGGTCGCTTCTTTTGTTCGACGGTGATTTCCCGTGCGCTTTGAGCCCTTCGTGTGGTATAATACCAGCATGAAAAATACGAAGGCTCAAGTTCTTTTTCTACTTTTGATTCTCTTGTCTGCTCTTGGCGGACTCTTTGCCGCAGACCTGACATTCAAGGTCTCGGCGGACCATGCGGACAATCTCTATGTCCTTGGGGAGCCAGCGACTCTGACGGTAACCTGTCTTGAGGATGGACGGGCGGCGACATCGGGTGTCGTAACGGCGCGGCTCGATAATTTCGGTGATCGAGTCATCTCCGAACAGCGCTTTGACCTTTCGAAGGTGTCGACATTTCAGGTGAAGGGAGAACTCACTGAGCCAGGATTTATGCGACTCGTCCTTCGGAGCGAGGGGCCGGCGAAGGGGGAGCGAACACTGGGAACGGAACTCAGTGGCTACGAATGGAGCGTCGGCTATTCGCCGCACCGCATTCAGAAAGGGGCGGACCTCCCAGCGGATTTTGACGCGTTCTGGTCCGAGGCGCGGGCCAAACTTGCACGGGAAGTCCCGCTTGATCCGCGCATCGAGAAGATACCCGAACGGTGCACGGAGCAGTTCGACTTCTACAACATCTCCTTTGCGACCTTCGGTCGCCGCGTCTATGGCCTTATGTCCATTCCAAAGGATGCCTCGCCAACGAAGCGTTATCCCGTTCATTTCCAGGTCCCGGGTGCCGGCTGTGGTGCGTGGAGTCAGAATGTGCCGGGTTCGGACAAAGAGATTACGGTCTTCATGACCGTCTTTGACTGGGCACCGTGTTGGAATGATCTCGCGAAGGCCAGCCAGAAGTACAATGCCATGCGGGCCGAGCTGTGCAAGAAGTGGAACGCAATTGAGTATTCGCGGTCAGGGATCGCCGGTGGACGCGAATCGCACTTCTATTATCCGGTTATTCTTGGCATTGACCGAGTCGTAGACTGGGTCGCATCCCGTTCCGATGTTGACTTGAACCGTTTTCAGTACGAGGGGACCTCACAGGGCGGAATGTTCGGGCTCATTCTGACGGGTTTGAACAGCCATTTTACGCGGGCGGTCTTCCATGTCCCGGCGGGTTCGGATTTGCTGGGCTTCCGACAGGGGAATCGGCGCAGCGGATGGCCGAGGCTGGTTGAGTCTCAGCCGACGACGGAGGCAAAGGCCGCAGCGGAAAAGTGGGCACCCTATTTCGATGCGGCGAATTTTGCGATGAGGGTTCATATTCCTGTTCGTTTTACCTTTGGTTTCTCCGACACAATCTGCCCACCGGCATCCGTTTGGAGTGCCTACAACGCGTGTCCTTCGCAGGATAAGGGAATTGAGGGGGGCATTGGCATGACGCACAGTGTGACGAGTGCGTTTTATACGAAGTACGGGCAGTGGTTGCGGGCCAATTATCCACGAGAAATGGACGCGGCGACACCCGAATCGCAGGGCGTGTCGTCCAGGGCCATCTTGCGCTGGATTGATGTTTGCGAGCGGACACTCAAGTCGTTGCATGGCTTTGTGATTGTCCGTCACGGAAAGACCATCGCTGAAGGGTGGTGGAAGCCCTATTCGGCCGACCGTACGCACATGCTCTATTCCCATTCGAAAAGCTTCACATCGTCGGCAATCGGCTTCCTGGTGGACGAAAGAAAGATTGACCTAGACGATCGAGTTCTGAAGTTCTTTCCCGACAAGGCTCCGGCGAATCCGTCGGAGAATCTGAAGTCCCTTCGCGTCCGAGACCTTCTGACGATGAATACGGGTGCGCGGAAGGAGTATCGCTACAAGAAGGGCGTGGATGATGATTGGGAGCGTCTCTTTCTTGCTAATTCCTTTGACTTTGAGCCAGGTACGCGCTTCCAGTATGACTCCTCGGCAACTTATATGCTCGCGTCTATCGTTGAACGGGTGACGGGCAAGCGCCTGATGGACTTTCTCGGAGGGCGTCTCTTTGGACCGCTGGGCATTGAAAAGGCCTGGTCGACGACCTCGCCGTCGGGAACCGCGTGTGGTGGTTGGGGCATGAATATGACGACGCGTGAAATCGCCCGGTTTGGACAGCTTTATCTGCAGGAAGGGCGTTGGGGAGACCGTCAGTTGCTCAGTCCAGAATGGATTCGGCTCGCGACATCGCGGCAAACGCGCAGCGGGTGGGATGGAAAGAACGACTTTGCGGATAATGACGGATACCGTGGGTATGGCTTCCAGTTCTGGCGGTGTCGGCACGATGCCTATCGTGCCGATGGGTGGGGCGGACAGTATACGGTGGTGGTGCCTGAGAAGGATCTGGTCGTCTCCCTTCATGCGGCACTCGGTGACATGGGTGCGGAGCTCAATTCCATTTGGGATGTCCTCTTGCCGGCCCTTGAGGAACGACCGCTCCCGGCGAATCCGACGGATGCTGCCGCCCTGACGGCAAAGTGCGCCTCGCTCGTGCTTCCCGTTGTGAAGGGGATGGATGAAGCATCGGGTGAACAATCGCTTGACGGGAAGACGTTCTCGCTCTCGGGTGAAGGGAATCGCTATGGGTTCAAGGATGTGCGCATTATGCGTGAGGAGCGTGGATGGAAGGTCTTCCTGACGGGGGTGTGCGGACAGCAGATGATTCCCGTCGGGTTTGGGGAATGGCGCTTCGGCGACATCCAGTTGGAGAACTTTACAAGCGAGGCACCGGGGACAATTGTCGGACGGCAGGATGTGGCCTCGTCCGGTGCGTGGGTTGAACCGAATGTCTTTAGAGTGCACACCTATCTGGTCGGCGGCACATTCCATTTGACGATGACGTTTACCGTTGATGAGAAAGGGGAACTCACTCTCCTGTGTGACTTGTGGGGAATGGGCGGCGGAAAGTGGACGCTGAAAGGCGTGAGCGTCCCGTAACTGCCAAGAGATTGCAAGGCATTCAAACATTGTTCCGCACGGCGGACGGAAAATGTGGTATAATTTCGGGCCAGTGATTCGGGGCGTTGCACAGCCTGGTAGTGCGTCTGCTTTGGGAGCAGAATGTCGGAGGTTCAAATCCTCTCGCCCCGACCATTCCAAATGCAAGCTGCATGATGCCACCGACGATGCGGCCCGTCTTCTGGCAGGTGGAGTAGTTGCCGTCGCGGCAGCCCATCTGGAGGCGAAGAACGAGGAACTCCGCAATCTGTCGCGCAAGTGGTTGCCTTTATAGTAAGGTATATATATATAGGCGCGGAGAGTGAAGGTGAATGTGGGGACATGGGTTTCCTTTCGGGCTCGGGTGTATTGGTGGCGTTTTGGCGGTCGATGGGACAACAGTTTCAGGAGTCGCGGCGGAGGGGGAAAGCGTTACATCCATCGGATTTTGGTCCGTTCGGGGAGGGAGTCCCGTCTAATGGGCATTGGAGTCCTTTCTGATGCCCATCGGAGCGTTTTCTGATGCCCATCAGAAATTTTTCCGACGGGCATCAGAATTCCGTCCGACGGGCATCGGAATTCCGCCGCAAGGGGAACAACCACGGAACACACGGAAATCACGGAAAGGCGGGGAGAGACCATGCCGCGTAGGCGTTCTGAGGGTGCGGCACTTTGCGTTAGACTGATAACGGATTATTCTCTTGACAGTTTTGCTCAATAGGACAAAATAGCATCGAGTATGTATTGCGTCAAGGGGAAATGTGAAAAATCTTTTTTCGGAAGCCTTCGCTGAGCATAAACGCGGATAGCGCGGACGTATTCGGCCGCGCGTTCGAGGGGTCCAGGGGAGCGAGCTCCCCTGATGGGGGCTGGGGCAACGCCCCAGTGTTGCTATTGATATTGGCGCGCGCAACCCGACGAGCGAATCGGACGCGCGCCGTTCTCAGCAAACAGCCTTCGCCTCGGTGCTTGTCGTCTGTCCTTGCAGGTTGCCGTAGATCAGTTCTGCCTGTGCATCCGCGAACTCGTTGCGGGTGCCGTAACCGAGTTCGTGCATGCGCTTGGCTCCGATCGCCTGGTGGAAGCTGCGCATCTTGCGCTTGAAGAAGGCTTCACTGTCGCGGTTTGGCGTCGGATCACCACGGAGGATGTGCCAGCCGTAGGTGACGAGTTTCCTTCCGATCGCGCAAGCGACCTTGTTGCGTGCCTTGCCCCGGTTGATCATCGCCCATCCCCATTTGCCGAGCTTCGAGTTTGCGCACGAGGTAAGGACTGACTGCCCGGCTTCGGTGAAGAAGAACTTCACGTCCTGCCGTCCCTCGCCGTCAAGCGGTTTGTGAAGTCCGCCGCGCCTCTTCGCATTCTCCTCCTCGTCTCCGCTGGAATTGACGATCGGGGAGAATCCGCCGTATGCCGTGAGCTTCGAGGCCTTGGAGAACCTGTTCGGATCCTCGACGGCGGCCTCCAGCGCGAACGCGCCCTTGTAGTTGACGCCCTGGAGCTGCATCAACTTCAGCATCCTCGGATTGGAGAGGACGATCTCGGCGATCTTCTTCGAGAGCGCCTCTTTGCGCGCAAACAGACGGTCGTAGTCTTCCAGCAGCGTCTCGAGCTGTTCTTTCGCGAAGCCTCCGATCCCGGTCTCGGCGATCATCGCCCGGAGCGTGGCCGTCTTGGCCTTCCCGCCCTTGATCGGAAGCTTGTAGCCCTTGCGGCTGCAGACGCTCCAGATGCGGTTCGAGATCCGCGTCACCTCCTTCGACGTGTCGCGGTAGGCGAACATGATGTCGCGGTATTCCGTGTACCTGTCGGACGGCGTCCAGACGAATTCGTCAATGTCGCCCTTGATGTAGGCGAGCGCCAGGTTCTCGGCATCCACGATGTCGCAGATCCTGCGCTTGCGCTCCTTGTTCGCGATGGTGTCGGACCGGACGACCTCCGCACGGTATCCGGCTTCGTTGAGCATCCGCTTGAGGTTCGCCGAGTTGGTCGAGGCCTCGATGATGGTGATCGAGTCGAGGTCGACGTGCCGCTCATACGTCGAGATCATCGACTCGATGTCCATGCACTTGATCTCCCGGTGGAGGCAGGGATTGAACCGGTCCGACCAGTCCCAGATGGAGATGGCCAGCTTCTTCGAGTGGGCGTCCATGCCGATCACGAACCGGGGTTCGTCTTCGGTGCCACGGCGCCGCAGTTGTCTTTTTGCGCTCATTGTGCTACCTTATGGGTGCTGTCGCGTATTGGAGTAGGCGGGCTGCAAGGTTGCATTCAAGTATCCGGGGTCTTTCGCCCCAAGCAGGTGGTTTCCGCCGGCGCTCAAACAGAGCATCGAGCGTGTGCCGTGTGACCGGCATAGCTCACGACCCTTACGAGCGTCTCCCATGCGTACAGCAAGTGGTTACCAGCCACCTGCTGTTCCGTATCATACTCCAATACGCGGCAGTCTTTCAACCCCGCGTACTATTCCTTTTCAGGGGAACGCGCAATATATTACCAACAGAGTAGGCGGAAAAAAAAAGGGGGTGCGCAACCTGTGGGAGAGGCCTGCTGGACGGCAGGCCAGCAAGACCATCTGCCGCGTTCCCCGTCTGTAGTTGGTCTGTCCTTCGTCTTGCGCACGCCGCCGCGCTGCCCTGCGCATCGCGGCGTTCTATGGTGCGCACGACAGGCGGCTGGGATGCGCAAGAGACGGTCTTGTCGTGTGGTGACTTGCAAGGGTGGTGGCCCGGCGCCTTCCTCCCGTCCTTCTTTCCAGTCATCTTCCTTTCCGCTTTTGCTGACCCATTAGATCTTACAATTTTCCATTTTCCCAGCACCCTTATCCCGGATTTTTGCAAAGGGGATGGGAACGGCCATGAAAAAGGTCGCGCCCGAGGGGACGGCTAGGG
>CAKTUI010000035.1 GCA_934621385.1 uncultured Kiritimatiellota bacterium | reverse complement strand
AGAGGGTCAAAACCTACTTCAAGGACAAGCACGTTGCCTATGCCGCCGACTCACAATAATTCATTGCCGGAGCAATAGTAAAGGATTCAAGAAGATATGTTTACCCACAAGACAGACTGTTCGGCATACAATGGTGTGAGTGCCACTACTACCATCGGGACATGATTCCTCCCGATGGTAGTTTCTTTGACCCATAGACATTTTACAAAGGAAGCACTCACATGAAAACATCAACACCGACTATTCCGTTCTTCGGCAACTATAATTCCTTCAAGGAATCCAGCCTCTGGAAGCAACTTGAACATACTGCTCACGGAGAATGGGCACAAGAGCTTCTCCTTGCCATTGAAGATGGTCTCTCACCAATTCAAATCAAGGAGGAGTGGACTCACCGATATGATTGGGCCATAGAAGCCCTCAAGGGTGTCATGCCCGGCTTCAAGGAGGATGCCCTTATCTACTTCGCGTTGGCTCGTCGCCTAAAAGACGACTATGAGGCGGAGATAGATTGGGACCTTCTTCTTAAAGTCTGCCCGTGTGTTTGGGATAATGGACATTGCCTGACAACTTGCAAAGGCTGTTCTTCGGGTTGTGCGCACAAACTGCCAATCAAGTTTATTGCCGATTCCCTTATAGGTGCGAAGATTCTTGATATGCGAGGCGGCATTTACCTTGAACGCTTGATTACGGCAACGAGCCTCGGCGTTCCGTGGAATGTTATTGAAAGGTCTCGGCGAATCAACCTCAAGGCCGTCCTGGAGGTACTCTCGGAATGCGGATTGAAGCTGGAAGATGTCATTAGACCCGACATCCTGCCTACTACCGGGGGTAGTAGTCCCAGCAGCTCCTCGAAGGAATGTGCCCTATGACCGACGAAGCAATCACCTCAAAGCAGCCGCCGCGCAACACAATCCCTACGCGGATTGAGTTTGACCACTACTGGTATCAGTTGGTGAGACTACTCCCCACGCACCATGAGAAACTCGTCTTCCTTATGGATATGCTGGCGAACGAATTCGACCCTACCCTCGGTTGGGCACAAGCCGTTGTTCGGGAGCGTCTCCTCAAGAATGCCGCAACCCGCATCCGTCGAATTGAACCCGCGGCCAGAACCCAGCCTCCCCAGCAATCAACCCGCAAGTAGCCCGAAGATGCCAAAATACCCTCGCACGAAACGGATGTATACGCCCGCACACGCGTACAAGAGAGCGAAATTGACGCACTTGGCCCCGAAAATGCTACATGCTATAATATTGGGGCAAGGCCATCTGGGCTTGGCGATAGCTGATGTCACTAGAAGGAGTCCACCTTTTTGTCCACTCTCTATCGTCTTGCACAAACTTCTACGGCATAGCACGATGCAAGGTGGGAATGGCCCAATGCGAGGCGTCAGAAAACAAAAAAATCCGTCAAACCATTGAAATCTTCGGTTTAACGGACCTTTTATCTGGTGGAGATAAGGGGAGTCGAACCCCTGACCTTCTCAATGCCATTGAGACGCTCTACCAACTGAGCTATATCCCCGTGAGGAGGAAACGGCGTATAGTATATCATCTTTCGTCATCGTGCGCAAGGGGGGTAGGCAAAAAAGAATGTTGTGTGGATTGCAAGAGTAAACGCCAGTTCTAATGGTGCTTACTCTTGCAAAAGGATGTATCTTTCTCCTCTTGGTTGATGATAGCCCCTTTCTCCCCTCTCTCATCCCATGGGATGAGACTGGCGTTTACTATTGCAATTTCGTTTAGACTACTCCCGCCCACTCACGAAGGGCCGGGTGGTCCGGTCCCGTGCAGGGAATCAAACGAAAGGAGAAGTCGCCATGGCAAAGCACATGACACTGGACACAAGGAAAGGAATCGCCCACGGCCTCAGCTGCGGGCTTACGTTCGCGGAAATGGCCGGGATGTTCCACCGCGCCGAATCCACGATCGCCAACGAGGTCAAGAACAGGATGATCTGGAGCAACAAGGGCTACGGATGCACGAACGCGGTCTGCGAGCATTTCGACGCATGTTCGAAGATCTACCGCACCCCCGCCGGAAAGAAGACCCCGTTCAAGAGTCAAAGGAGGTGCTTCGAGATGTGCGAGGACTTCCGGCAGAGGACCTGTGCCGACCTCGGCCACGCCCCCTACGTCTGCAACGGATGCGACAGGCAGAACACCCGTCCCCTCAGAAAACGCTTCTACGTCGCGGACGCCGCGCAGGAGAACTAAAAGGGAATCCTCAGCGACGCAAGGCGCGGAACGCAGGCCGACGAGAGCGTGATCGCGGACATGAACGCCGCGCTCAAGGACCCGATCAAGACCGGGAGGCAGTCCATCCGCGCCGTGATGGCCGCGAAGCCGACCTCGTTCCACGGGTTCAGCGAGAGGAGCGTCTACAACTACGCCAACTCGCAGCTGTTCGACGTGAAGCGCGGGGACATGCCCCTCATGTGCCGACGCAAGCCGCCGAAGCCGGGGAAGACCGTCGCGAAGGCCGACGCGAAGTGCCGAGTCGGAAGATCCTACCAGGACTACCTCTCGTTCCTCGGCGTCAACTTCGGAGTGCAGCCGGTCGAGGTCGACACGGTCGTCGGGGCTCCCGACGGGAAAGTGCTCTTCACGATGATGTTCTCCTGCGGGCTCATGCTTGCGTTCCTCAGGGACGCGAAGACCGCGCAGACCACGACGCGCATCTTCAACATGCTGCAGGACGTCGCGGGGCTCGAGCTCTTCATGACGCTTTTCCCGGTCGTGCTCGGAGACAACGGGCCGGAGTTCTCGAACCCGAAGATGGTCGAGTTCTTCCGCCCCGACCCGAAGCACAACCCGACGAAGCTCGAGCGCCGCACGTGGATGTTCTTCTGCGACCCGTACCGCTCGACGCAGAAGCCGCACGTCGAGAACAACCACCTCCTGATCCGCCGCGTGATGCCCAAGGGCGCGTCCTTCGACGGACTGAGGCAGGAGCAGGCCGACCGGATGATCTCCCACGTCAACAGCTACCCGCGCCAGTCGCTCGGAGGAGGAACGCCCTACGACGAGTTCGTGTCCTTCTACGGCGAGCGGGGCCGCGCCTTCCTCGAGAAGCTGAACGTCCGCAGGATCAACGCCGACTGCGTCACGCTCGCCCCCTCCCTGCTGGGCCCGGAGTTCAAGCGCGAGGCAGACAATGCGATCCTCAGGAAGAACGGAGTCACGAAATGAGGCCTGTGAACTGCGGGCAGCGTCCCGCACACAAGAACTAAGCCCCCTTGCGAGGGCTTAGGCCAACCCGCCGTTGCCCAACGTAACCGCAAGTTCCCAAGCAGCGACGGGTGCGGGAGCATTGTATCAAAACGCCGCGATTTCTGCTGAAACAACCTTTGCGCCCGCCTTGTGGCCCGAACAAGAAATAGTAAACGAAAACCCAGCGACAGAATCGTCACTGGGTTCGTTGCCGCAACACTAAACTTTCGTTTAGTTTTTCAATCGGCTGAAAAGAATGTTGGAAAATTTCGTCAGCCCACGCCCTACCATTCCATTCGTCACGGAGTTCGATTGCCGCACCCTGTTGAACATCTGCAACAATCCTCACGACACCCACTCAAGGAGAACCCGATGCTCCCGGCACTTCCGCCCACTCCCCATCGAATTTCCGTGCAATCGTCTGAACGAATCGGACGGTTTTTCGCGGCAAAACCGCGAGAGTCGAGAAGTCGTTTCCCGTGGTTTTGGGCCGTTTCACGCGGCCTGCGGGGGGCGGGTTCGCCGTCCCGGACGGAATTTCCTATGGTTTTAAAAGTTGAATCCAGTGGTTTTGAAGTTCGAGTCCAGTGGTTTTAAAAGTCAAGTCCAGTGGTTTTTTCCCGAAAGTCTCGCGGGAGTTTCTCCGTTTTCGCCGCGAGTCGCGGCAAAAAAAAGGCGGGCGGGGGATTGCTCCCCCGCCCGTCCTGCGGTGCACGGTGCGCGACCCGCCCGTTACTCCGCCGCGATGACGGCCTTGCGCGAGGCGACCGAGACCGCGCCTTTCGCGTCGTCCGCCCCCTTGTCGAGAGGCTGACGAGGACCGCCGTCCCCGCCGCGATTTCAGCCAGTCCCTGCGGCCACGGGACTCTGAAGGAGACGATGTCAACCTCGCTCGGCGTGAGGTCGACGGTTCGCTCCTCTCCCTCCTCCGCGTAGGTCAGCGTCAGCCTGTCCCCACGGGCGGCGTTGAAGCGGAGGTTGCGCCCCACGATCCGGATGTCCTTGCCCCTGGTCAGCACGTCCTTCACGGCCTTCGGGTCGCAGCTCGTCAGCGTGGTGAGGGTTGGCTCGGGCGCGCCTGTCGCCACGTTCGTCAGTTCGAATTCGGAGACCGGGGCCTGCATCTCCCTGAGCGGCGTCGCCCGCACGCGGTACGTGGTCCCGCCCGTCGGCTTGCCGGTGACGGGGTCGATTCCGCCCACGAACGACCCCCTGAGCCTGAAGTACCCGTCGATGGTGACCGTCTTCCCCTGCCAGAGGGCGTTGCGGACCTCCTGCAGGAACGCCGTGACGTAGTTCTTGATCAGCTCCGTCTTGGCCGCCCCGTAGGTCCCGTCCCGTGCAACTGCGGCGCAGATGGACCTGGTGTCCTCCGTGCCAGACGGCACGAGCGACGCCCGCCTGTAGGGCTCCCCCGTCTCGAGGTTTGTGAAGATCCTCGGCGTGTAGCTGAGCCTGTTCATCCCTGTGTTCGCCTGCTGTTCGCTCATGGACGGCCTCCCTTCCCGTTGGGTTCCTGTGCCGTTCCATGGCGGACTGAGGACCCCGGCACGGGGGCGCTGCAGCCGACCCGGGCTTCCGCCCGGGCGAATTCGTTTCTACTTGTGAGCATAGTATGCTCCTTTCCGCCAGCCTTGCTGGCCCTTCTTTTGTTAACCTATCCCACCGACCATCTAATCGTCCCGCCAGCAGCGCGTTTTTTCCTATCTGCGCGGCACCCATTAAGTCATTATGCCGGCCATTCTTTCATTGCGCTGGGCGTCGTCCTCCATTCCAGAAGAGGGAGGCCTCCGTCAGTCAAGATGACGCGAATTGTACCATATCCGCCGCGCCCTTTGCAAGAGGGCGCGGCGGCAGCTCTGTCCGAACACCGCACGGCGGGCGTCCGCCGATGGGCAGGGGCCGCATCCGGCGATAGGGTCGGCAAGGCCCCCGAAGAGGATGTCCACCCCGGACGGGGGGATGCGGAAATCAAGGATGTTAGGTTGCGCAACCCTCTCCCCCCGAAGGCCTATTCGTCGTACTCGAAGGCGAAGTTGCGGAATTCGAGGCCGGAGTGCTCCTGCGGCATGGTCTGGAACTGGAGGGCGAGGGAAATCACCTTCTCCATGTTCTTCGGCAGGAATCCGTCGGCCATGTAGAGAACCATCGTCTCCCACGTGTCGGGGTCGCTATCCGCACGGTAGAACATCGAGCCGCTCTTCGGGCGCTTCGCGACCATCCAGTTGCCGAAGACGAGTTTGCCCGCCGCGTCGCGTCCGTTCAACCTGAACTGGGGCGTGGCGTGGTCGTGGTAGTTGCCCCACGCGTCGGGCAGTCGGTTCACTTCCATCTTGAAACAGCGGAACTTCTTGCCCGCGACGTTGAGCGGCACATTGAAGTCGATGCCCGCCGTGACCCACGACCCCGCGTTGTCGTCGAGCGCAACCTTCCACACGCCGTTCGTGCAGGACGAGCGGACGCCCTTCGATCCGCCGCGCGAGACGATGGTCGCCGGGTCAAAGGCGAATTCCCGTGGGCCCGGATCCTCCACAGAGATTGCCGCGATGAGCGGAATCTGCCCGGCGTTCGCCGAAATGATGTCGATGGAGGCGACACGCTGCTCCGGGTGCGGGTTGCACCACCGCCAGAGGTAGAGGCCCTTGTTCGCCGCGTTCGCCCAGCCGCGCACGCAGTCGTTCGCCTGCATTTCGGGCGTCGTGGCGATGAAGCCCCAGTCCCACGCCTCGCGGTAGTTCCGCACGGGAATCTCGACCTTCGAGCCGTCGCCGTAGTTGACCACGTAAGTCCATGCGGTTTCGACGCGGTTCAGAACGCCCCACGCGAGCGCATGGAGGAAGTAGACGTTGCCGACCTGACGGTCAACCTTGATGCCCTTCACCTCCGTCGGGTACGGCATCTCGCCTTTCGGAGCCGGCTTCAGTCGCGTCGAGGCCATCACGAGACAGTCGCGGTAGTTGTTCTGGTCGTAGCGGATGAACTCCATCGGCACGCCGTTGCAGTTCACGACGCCCCACGGCGTGTCGGTCAGCGAGTGCTGCACGCCCTGATCCGTCCAACCGTCCTTGCCGTCCCCGGCGACCTTGTCAACGAAGCGGCGGTTCACGAACGGGCGCAAGTCGAGCGGATGCACCTTGTCGGGATTCACGTCGAACGCGGGGCGCGCGGCCTGGCGCTTCACCTTTTCCGCCGCGAGACGGTCCAAGCCCGCCTTGAAGGCGGTCGCGTAGGCGAGCGGTTCGAGCCACGTGCCCTTCGCCGCCGGATAGCGCACGGCAAGTTGCTCCGCCGTGCCCGCCACGTAGAAGTCGGTGCGCCCAGCCTCGAGGTAGAGCGCATAGAAGCCCTCCGCGTCGGGGAGGAGTTCCTGCCGCATCGCGACCATCTTGCCCGGACCCATCACCTCGTTCCAGACGCGAATCAGCTTCTCGGGTCGCGCACCCGCCGGACGGAAGCGGATGAGCTTGTCGCCAAGCGTTCGCGCACAGACGGACCACGCCCGCATGCCGCCGTGCGCCGCATCGTGGACCTCGATGTTGTCGGCGAAACCGCCTTCCGCAGCAAGCGTCTCGCACGACGGCTGAACCTTGCGCAGGCTTGCCGCATAGCGCACGAGCGCCCCGACCCCCGCCCTCGGCAGGCGGAGGTTCGCGTAGAACACCGCGCCGCCGCCGATGCGTTTTGCCGCGACGACCGTCTTGCCGTCCAGCGCGGCGAGCGGCTTCCAGTCCGTCGGGATCGCCGCATCCGAATAGACCGAGCAGCGGATTTTCTCGCCGCCGAGCTCAATCGTGCCCTGTTCGCCCTCGACGGGCTTCACTTCGGCGGGAAGGCCCGTGAACGACTCCGCATTTGCCGCGCCGTACTCGTCGAGCGCGGCGGTTTCGGCGACGACCACCCAGATGCCGCCCTTCGCAACCCACGAGCGAATGGACTTCAGCGTCCCCGGATAGGTCGCGTCCACCCCGGCACTGACCAGCACCCGATAGCGGCTCAGGCGCGCAACCCCATTCGTCATCTGATCCTCGTAGATGACGTCCGGATTGAGGTGGGCGAAATCAACACCGCAGATTGCCTGGTCGAAGAACTTGTAGCCCATGCGCCCCGTGCACTGCGAAAGCCGCTCCGTCGGACTTGAGAAGTGAACGGCCACGGCGCGGCGCGTGCCCCGATCACGGGGCGTAAAGAACTCGTTCACATCCATGATGTCACGCTTGGCGAGGCGGATGCCGAGCAAGGCCCCGGGCGAGACGTTCTTGCGATTCATGAAGTTGTAGTCGCTCTTGTTTCCCTCCCACTTGAAGGAATAGGAGACGTTGAAGCCACGCTGGTACTGGTCGAGATAGGAGCCGCGAATCGAGTTCGTCGTGTTGCCGATGTACATCTCGTTATCGACAATCGGCTTTCCGTCCGCCAGACCCCTCAGCAGGTGCGCCTCCATCATGCCGCGCCCACCCGTCTGCGAGCAGACGACCGAGAGATCGCGATAGCTGCGATAGAGGTCGATGCCCACTGTGCGGATGGTGCAGGGCTGGAAGGTGACGAGTGCGGTCGGGTCGACGGCACGAATCCACGCCGCGCCCTCCGAGAGCAACGAGCCGAAGCATTCCTCGATGAACTTCGCGTATTCAACGCGCCGGGCAACACCCGTGAGCGACTTCTCCCAGTCCTTGCCGAAACGCGCCTTCATCCGCCCGGCGAACACCTTCTTCGCATAGTCGCTCTCGTCCGAACAGGCCGGCTCGTTCAGCAGTTCATAGCACCAGGGCTTCACGCCGTGCGCAAGGAGATCCTTCGCGCCCTCCTGCCACATGTGCAGCCAAATGCGGCGGCCTTTCGGGTGGACGATGGAATAGGGCATCCAGTGGTTGTGCCCGACCGTCCAGGCCTCCGGCGGCAGGTGTCCGGGATCGGGGGCCTCGACGAGTGCCGCGTCCTCCTTCGCACGACGGGCGGCATCCGCCGCGGCGACCTCCGGCTCATCCAGCGACACACCGCCCGACTCCTCGTCGAGCGAGGGGCCTTTCCCCTTCTTCCCCTGTGCGGACTCAAGACGCGCCTTCGCCGCCTTTTTCGCCGCGACGAGCTTTGCCTCGGCGCGCGCGGCGACCGACCCCGGCTTCGGCTTGACGTAGTCGGGGTCGAGCGGACGATCGCTGTGGTACCACATCGACCCGTGGCTCCATTCGCTCGCCGTATAGTCAACGTACATCGAAAGCCCGCACCTCTCCCATGTCGCCCGGGCCGCCCAGTCCTTCGGCTCATCCCGCATCGTCGGCCGGTAGAGCCGCTTCATCCACGCCAGCGGCGCGACGGTCCCCGCCGCGTCGATTCCGAGCCGCTGGGCGGTCTCGTAGTTCGGATAGTCCGCATAGAGCCAGCGCAGTTCGGGAGGTGTATCCCCTGGATTCTGCTTCAGGCCCTTCAGGGGAAACTCAATGCCCCCGTACCACATCGTGGCCGGAAAGTAGTGCGGCTGGCCACCGACAAGCAGCGACCCGTCCTTGGCGATGGTCACGGGCTTCGTGACATCGAGAAGTTCCTCCTTGGGAATGTCCTCGAAGCGCACGAACGGATCCTCCGCTCGCAGTCCGCCGACCGCCAGCGCAAGGATGGCGCAAGGAAACCAAGACTGTCTCATCATTCACACTCCATTTCGTTTGTCACATTATACCAAGAACTCGCTCACTTTGCCTGTGAGTGGTACTTGCCGTCCTTGAAGACCCGCAACACGCCGAGCGGCAGGCCCGCGCCGTTCACGACATTCCATCCGAGATCGAGGTCGAACCAGGCGTAGCGGACGCCGAACGCCTCCTTCACCTGCGGACAGGTGAGTTCAATCGTGTCGCCCACGATGACGGCCTTCGCGTAGTAATAAGTGACCGCATCCGTCGGCTTGCCGTCCTTCCCCGTTGTCGCGACGGGTGGCCCCGCGAGTTCAAAGCCCTTGACGGGCTTTCCGTCCCGCGTCCGCAGCCCTTTCGCGTGCTTCAGCTTGAGGATGGCCTTCGGGCCTTTCCATTCCACGGACTCAACAACAGGCGACGACCCCTCAATCGCCCGCCCGTAGACGTGCTCAAGCGCCCAGCGGCACCAGCGGTCGCCCACCTCCTCCTTGTGGATCGGATGAATGTCGGGCTCGCCAAGGTCGAGCAGCGACACCGTCCCGCAGTCCGGCACTTCCTCGCCCAGTTGGTTCAGCGTCAGGCGGATGTCAGCCGTCACGCTCCAGGTCGGCTTCTCGGTCTCGCCCGCCTTCAGGCGCTTCTCGGTCGAATCAATCGCGTGCGGCGCGATTTCGGTCAGGATGACCGGCAACTTGTCCGCATAGGTGAAGTTCGCCCGCCAGCCCGCGACGAGGGCCTCGAACAGGTCCTTGTACTTGCCGTTGCCGAGATCGCTGCAACCCTGATACCAAACCCCACCCTTGATGGCCATTGGATAGAGCGGCTGAATAAGTCCATTGTGCATGGAGCCGGGCGTGAACATATTCACGTTGTTCGGATTGTCCGGGGCGCGCACATTCGCCTGCGACTTGCCGACGAGTGCCTTGAACTTCAGTTCCCGCCGCTGGGCCATCGTCGGCCAGACCGCCATGGTCACCGGCTCATGAAGCCCGCCCCCGGCATCCGCCCGGTGGATGCGGTATTCGACGACAACGACATTCTTGCCCGGCTTCAGGTTCCGCATGGCGTAGCCGTGCTTCACGGCACCCGAACCGCCGATGGCCATGCCGTTCACATAGGTCATGTCCTGTCCATGCGAACCGCCGAAGCTGATGGACCAGTTCTTCTTCGCATCCTCCGCACTCAGGTCAATGACGGTGCGCATCCAGAATGTGCCGGCGAAATTGGCAAACGGTCCGGACGCAAGCCCCTGCGCGGTCGGCGTGACGGCCAGCCACTTGGAATCGTCGAACGCCGCGTCATGGAGCGTCGGCGTACCATCCCGATAGCCCGGCTCGCCCTTCAGGTAACGCCGCGCCGGAATGTAGGTGTCGTTGAATGCCTTCAGCCGCTCCCGATAACCCTCAAGGCCCCCCGCCGCGATGAAGTTGCGCCGCCGCTCCATCCAGAATCGCCCGATGCCGGCGGCATACGAATTCCGCCGCGCCTGGTGCTCGTTGAAGGCCATATCCTGCCATCCGTCAATCTTCGTCGCCCCCCACGAGGCGTTCACGAGGCCAATCGGCACGTTCAGATCGTCCGCCAGTTTCGCGCCCATCCAGTAGAGCGCGGCCCCACATTTGCGAATCTCCTCCGCCTTCGCCGTCTGCCACTTGATGCCGAGGGCATCCGCACGCGGGAAGCCGCAGTTCTTGTTCTCGCCCGCATTCATCATCAGCGTACGGACAAGCGGATTGCCCGCCGCCTTCTGAATAAACGCATCGCCGCCAATCGGCGGCCGCCCGTATCCATCGAAGGTGAAGGCCATGTTGCTCTGTCCGCACCCAAACCAGACGTCACCGAAGAGGACATTGTCGATTTGGGCTTTTACCTTCCCGCATGTCGCCGTCAGCGTCGATGGCCGCGCATTCGCCTTCTGGGGCGGCAGCTTGATGAGCCAGCGTCCGTCCGAATCAACCTCGGCCGTGCCAACGCTCTTGCCGTTGAGGGCAAGGGACACCTTCGCTCCCGGATGCCCAAATCCCCAGATGGGGGCGGCGACATCCCGCTGAATGACCATGTCATCCGAGCAGACGCTCGCGAATTTGAACGTCTCCGCCGCGAACGTGGACGAAACGACTGCCGAGACGAACGCGGCGATTGTCGCCGCCACACCCATATGAGTGGTTCTTTTCTTCATTTCTTTTCCTTTCTTGTTTGTTCATACATATTTATGCTCAATTTTAGAAAACAGCGAGGATGTCCCCTGTCTCCAACGTGGGCTCGGAACAAAGTCGCCAACACTTGGAGCGAATTCCAATGCCCATAAGCCGATTTTCTGATGCTCATTGGAAAATTTTCTGATGGGCATCAGATTTTTCCCGCATGGGCATCGGACGGGGCACCGTAGTTTGACCAACGGGACGATTTCCTCCGAGAGGACGTTGCCCCACGCATCGTAGGTCCAGCGGGCGACGATTTCGCCGCGCTCGTCGGCGTAGCCCCAGACCGTTCCCTGAATGTCGGTCAATGCGGCGTAGTTGTGTCCGCCCACACGGACGGCGAGGAGGTTGTCCACGCCCGGCCCCCAGAGGTAGGCGCGAAGCACATTCCCCTCTTCGTCGACGTCCGCGAGGCAGTGGTCGCCGTCCCAGACGTGCCGCTCCGCACCCTCCGCGTTCACGGTCGCCGTGCGCCGTCCGAGCGCGTCGTAGCGGTAGGATTCCGCCACCACCCCGTTCGTCGAGACCGAGACGAGGCGGTAGAGTCCGTCCCACGCGAGGTCGAGCACGTCGCCTCCGCGCCGGATGCGCGTGACGCATCCCGCCGCGTCGTACCCGTAGGCGCCGTCCGTCCACGCGGCGAGGCGGTCTCCGGTTCCGAGCGTGTAGGCGACGTCGCCCCCCGCATCGCCAGTCTTCGCAAGGCGGTTCCCAGCCGCGTCGTAGCGGTAGGCAACGCCGCCGTCGCTCGCGAGGCGGTCGCGGTTGTCATAGGCATAGGCGCGATCAAACGAGTCATTACCGAGGGCAAGGCTTCGCGCCGTGATGCGTCCGAGCGCATCGTACTCGTAGGCGATGCCGCCGAGTTCTTCACCGCCGACCGTCCGCCACGCGACGTTCGTTACGCGGTCTATCCGATCATAGGCGTATTCCGCGACGGTCGCGCCGTTCGTGACGGCCGCCGCGAGGCCGTTCCAGTCCGAATAGCCGAAGACCGCCGTTCCGGCTGCCGATTCCACCCTCGTCCACCGTCCGTACGGATCGAGGTCGAGGGACTTCACCCCCGCGACGGAGACGACCGAGGTGACCGCGCCGTCATTGCGGTGGAGGTAATTAACCTCCGTTCCCTCCGCGCCGCGCGTCTTCATGAGCCAGCCCGTCGCCACGTCCCACCCGTTCGAGACGGCGGACGCACCGTCCGAAACGACGGTCGGGAGTCCGTCCGCGTCGTAGTCGAGCGCGAGTTCGCCGCCGGGGTACGCCATCCGCGCGAGCCGCCCCGCCGTGTTGTAGGCGTATGCGACCTCGGAGCCGTCGAAGCGCGTCTCGGAGGCGACGAGGTCGCCGATCGCATACCGCCGCGTCATCACCTGCCCCTCCACGTTCGTGACGGCGACGACGCGCATGTTCCCGTCGAGCACGTAGCTCTCCGCCCTGCGTCCGAGCGGGTCGGTGATGGCGACCACGTTCAACTGCCGGTCGTGCTCGACCCCGAAGAGCCTGTTCGTCCCGCCGTCCGCGATCCGCGCCGCATGGACGGGAAGCCCCAGCACCCACTCGTAGGCATCCGTGCGTCCGAGAGCGTCCGTGCGGCGGACGACCTTCGTTCCGTTCCCGTCGTAAGCGAACGTTTCCGCCGTGCCGTCGGGACGGTCGATCCGCGTCGGACGCCCCTTCCAGTTCCGTTCGTAGGTGGTTGTCCTTTTTGTTCCATTCGGGCCGGGGAGCGTTTCGGACGCGGTGCGACCGAGCGCATCGTAGGCGAGCGCGACGGACGGAAGGCCCTCCGCCGAAATCGCCGCGATTCGTCCGTCGTCCCCGTAGGCGAAGTCGATGCGTCCGCCTGCGGGCGTGATGACGGCTTCGGGGCGGTCGTTCGTCGAGCAGAGAATCCGCGTCACGAGCCGCGCGTCGTTCGTGCCCGCCCCGAACACGGTGACGTCGTGCCCGTCCTCGACCCACTCGCCGACGCGGCCCGCCGGCGAGACGGTGCGCCGAGGGATGCCGCGCCGGTCGTCCCAGAGCGCCGTCGCGGGCGGCGGGAAGTCCGGGACTCCTCCCCCGGGGACACTGAGCCTTGTCGCCGTTGAAACGGGGCGGTGGCGGTCGTCGAACGCGGTGCGCGTCTCGGCGGCGAATCCCGTCACCGAGTCCCGCACATTTTCCCATATGGGGTCTCCCGCCCTATCATACTGGCGGGATAGGACCGAACTTCCCGTCTGACGGCTCGTTTCACGGTTCTTCTCGTCATAGCGGTACTCATGCTTGAATGTACCGCCCGCGAAGGGTCCCGTCACCGTCGTGCCGCGTCCGCCGTTGTAGTCCATCCAGTAGCGGAACTCGCTCTTGAAAAGCCCGTCATCCATCTCCGTGCGAACGCATCTCGTGGTCGGGCCTTCGCCCGGTCGGCCATACTCGTAGCGCGTGATGCGTCCGTTCGCGTCCGTTTTCTCCGAAAGAAGCGGCCACCAGACGTGTCCCGACGGTTTGGACGGTGCCGGATTGGGCGAGGGCAACCACCAAATCGGATCTTTCGTTTCCGTCTGGGCTTTCTGTGTCCAATAATGCCTGCCACCAACGCCGGATTGTCGCGGAGACGGTCCCGCATATTCGATGTGCATCCCACCACTACTCTCGGACGCACGAACGGGGGCCTTTGGCATCCCCTTGTAGGCATAGCGGTTCGTCGAGACTCCGTTCCCATCATGGCGAAGAACGGAAACAAGCGCCTGGGACGGCTTCATCTCTCGGTCGTAGCCATACTCAACCCAAACCATTGGGTCTGGGGTCGTCACACGGACGACCTGCCCCTCTTCCGAATAGTCGAAGGCGAGATACGCGCCGTTCGCGTGGACGGCGCGGCGGATCGGGCCAGTCGGCGCATCGCGCTCCAGTGTCACGCTCGTCCCGTTCCACGACGAGACGCGGACGAGGCGGTTCGAGGCGTTGAAGTCGTACCGCGTCCCGGCGGGCGTGGTGACCGAGTAGAGTCCGTCTTCATCGCGCACGAGACGGTAGCCGTTCTTGTCCACGGATTCGCCCCCCTACGCCGGATTGTCGAACGTTCGCTCCGAACCGTGCGCACGAGTCTCCGGGTCGGAATAGGCGTGGAGAACGACGTGCGAACCGTCCCGTTCGATCCCCCATTCATAGGCATGTGCCCAGCCGATGCCAAGGTTGCCGCCACGCCGAGACCGCGAAACATAGGTGCGCCGCAACACGAGGTCGATGTCGGGACAGGCGATGCGCACATCCGTCACCGTGTCGTAGACATTGCCGCTCACACATCCGACAGGGTCTGAGTGCGTTGATTCGTCCGAGTCCGCACCGCTCGTTTCGTTCGTTGTGATTGGGTTGCGCCACGAATCTGGGGCGGCCCCCCATGCGTAGGAGACCGCCGCCCCAACGAATAGAAGCATCGCCAGTCCGTGCACGATATGCTTTTTCAGATCAGTCATCTTGCCCATTCTCTCTCCCCCGGGGATTGCCGTTTACGAGTGCCGATTCATGCCGCTTAGCGGATAATAATGCTGAAGCCGTTCGCCGACTTGGTCGCCGTGAGGGCGTAAGTTCCGTCCTTGTTCTCGACAATCGCCGTCTTCCAGCCGGTCGTGACGGACGCGAACGCACCCGAAATCGGCGTTGTGGATGTCAGAATCGTATAGGGCACGCCACCCTTGACCTTGCCGCTCTCGGTTATCGTGAGTGTGCCGCCAAGCTGGACGCCGTCCGTCAGGTTGACCGCCGCGAGGCTCGTGCTGTTCAGTCCCTCGACATGGATGCGGAGTTCGCCACCCTCGGCAAACTCAAGCCTGTTCAAATGCCGCCACTGGTCGGCCTCAATCGTGAATGTGCCCACACGCGTCCCCTCGGTCGTCAACTCACCGGGTGCGATAAAGCCACCCTTGCAGACATAGACCTTCCGCGCCGTGCCGTCCGGATTGACAACAGGGGAGTCGGAATCGTCGCCAACGACAACCGTCGGAACCCAAAAGAAGCTCTCACCACTATTGTTGCCGCTCGTTGAATATGAAGTCAACTTACCGCATCCAGCAAGTCCACCAAGGCGTGCAATCTGCTTCGGCTTCTCCCATGTGCTCGTCAGGTTGATTTCTGTCCCCACACTCGTATCGAGCACCATACCGAGGGAGGTCGCCTCCGGTCCGGCGAACGTCGCCCGCGTCGAGTCCATGAACTGCCGACCGAAGTAGAACCGCCCAACCGTCTGCGAATTGTCGCCCGTGAAGTCAATCCGTGCGTTCTTGTAGTCAAAGCCGCCCCCGTGGAACGCGAAGACCAGCTGTTCGCGATCCGTCGCCGCCGTCTCGATCGCCGTACCAATCTTCGCCGGCACATTCGCCACCATCACAATCGGATTCTCCCCAATCTTCAGCGTCCCGTTCTTGATGACAAACTGGTTGTTCCATGTTGCAAGACAGAAGCCCGAGACAACTTGCAGGGCATTCCCGCCACAGTCAATTTCCTTGTCCGACGTCTCCGACAGAATGGCATTGACGACCGTCTCGCGCCCCAGTGTCAGGGCCGCGTTGACCTTGACGTTGTCCACGGTCGTTGCCGACTCCCAGTCCGTCGACCAGGCACTACCCGGGTAGGGCAGAAAGGCCCTCGCGTCGGCATCATACGTGTAGGTCCCCAAAAGGTGTCCAAGCCGCGAGGAGAACTCCGTCACCTCCGCCGCCTGTGTCCGCACAAGTCCGGGGACAATCGGCTGACGCGAGGGCGTCGACCCGTCCCCGCCGACGACCTTCACCCCATCGCTCGGCGCAAGAATCCCGAGGCTCTCCCCACGATTTGGCGCATACAGAATCGAACCCGGGGCCATTTTCAGGCCGCCAATTCGCACGGACTTTGCAAGCGACGAATAGTAATAGAACAGGGTTCCCGATCCGATGACATCCAGCTTACAACCCGCCGCCTTGTCAACCTGCGCCTCCCAATTGCCCTCCTTAAAGCCGAATACGCCACCATGCTCCATCCGAACGGCGAGCGCGGACGGCATCGGCTGGTAGTCGAAGAGCAGTCCGCCGCGATTGCGGCAAACGACCTGCCCGGTCGCATTGTTCAGTCCCCTACCGCCCGCATAGGCGGCTTTCGACTCCTTCACCCAGCTCTTCCACTCAAGAACCGCCCCGTCCAAAAGAACGTCACCGCCGCCGACATCGATCCCACCGGCAACCTTACCAATCGTGCGGTGTGTCTTCGTCGTCCCGCCATTGCCGACGACGGTCAGTCCGTGCCCCTTGAGATTGGCGAACGAGGAGACCGAATTGGACATCAGCCGAATGTCAATCGGGAGCATCCCCCAGTCCAAGTTCACGTCCGATGGCTCATCCGCTTCTGCCTCTCCCCCATTACCGAAGAGGAGGTGCACCGTATCGCACCCCGCGTGCGTCTGCACCGCGAGAGGCCCCTCCATGGTAATGGCGCACGAGGCCGAGCCATCCGTCTTGAAGTTCACCGCATTCTCGACCTGATTGGCCACCTCAATTGAGAGCCCCTTCAACGCGGTGGCATCACCCGTGACGCTAAGGACATTGGATTTCGTTACTTCTCCCGTAATGATATCCGACCCATCCCATGCCGTCGTCTCCGAATCGTCCAACACCTGCGTCTTCGCCAAGGCCGCCGACATCACCGCCGACAACCCAACCGCCATCAGCGTCCGACTCGTTTTCTTCACACTCATAGTCACATCCTTCATTTACACCCTGCAAACTTCCTGCCCCCCACGCGGGGAACTTCAGCGCACATTTTATCATAAATTTTGCACTTTGTGTTTAGAAAAAGTCCACGAAAAACTATCGTTTTGTTCGTCTCGTCCAAACATCTACGCCTCATCCACCCCCGCACAATTCATCAAAATCGAGCATAATCAAGCAAACACGCGCTTTTCATCAATATAAAAAGAGAGGCCGACCGCCCTCAACTCCCAGCGCGTCAGAACTGAATCCGACCGCCGAACTTTTTGAAAAATGAGACCCCCAACGGTTAAATCAATCCCCTTGCGGCACGTTCCCTCCCCCCTGCGCGGCAAATTTCGTCCCCATTCCTGCAAACGAAGACGGGGCGGATTCCGCTGAATCCGCCCCGCATCCGCCTGATGACAGTCACCTCATCGCGGCAGTCGCTCAAACGAAACGCCGATGGACGGCAGGTCGACCGGGACATTCCGTCCGCCGACCGTCACGGTCGTCTTGATGGGCTGACGCGTAATATTGCAGAGGAGAAGCCAAGCCTCGCCATCCTTCACCCACGTCCGCGCCAAAAGCGATTCGGGCGCACCTGAAACCTGCGGCGCGGCATCGGCGGACAGCATCACGGGAATCTTCGCCGCGACATCGGCAAAGAGACGGATGCCGTACTCGGCCGCAAGGTCGAGATCTTCCATCTGCGTATTGCCGTAGGGCATGTAGCAGTTGAACCCGGCGCGGGAGAGATCCTCGCCGATTTCACGCGAGGTGAAGCGGCTGCCGTACAGACCCGGCTTGCCGTCCACCATGCAACGCCCATGGTCATCAATCGCCACGCGGCGCACGGGCAGTTTCTTGACACGCGTAAAGGCGTTCGTCGCCGAACCGAGCAGGACACCGTTGTCGAAGTAGTCGCACGTCACGCGTCCCAAGCGCAAGTTTCGCCACGGGGAGTTCCAGCATCGCCTCATCGTCGGTCAGCCGCGTCGGAACGACCTTGTGAAGCCGCCCGTCGGACCCGCTGTAGGCGAAGCGGGCGGAGGGGGCTTTCACCCCATCAGGAGGACAGAGGGAAACGTGAAAGCGCACGGTTCCCCGCTCCGCCGTGTCTCGATAGGCCGACGAGGACATGAACTGCACCGCCGCCCGCACACGGGGCCAGATGGCGACATTGTCGAACGCGACCTTGCCGGACGAACCCTTGCGCACGAAGATCTGAAGAACGCAGCGGACCGCCTCCTCGGGAATCTCACGCGTCACGGCCTCGTAGATGCGCCAATTCGAGTTCTCGTCCCGAACGGCCCGTGCGGTCGCCCGAGAGGCAGTCCGCATACGCCGGAAGATCCTTTGTCACAACGGTGTAGATGCCGCAGCCGTCCGCCGCCACACCCCACATATCCGAATTCGCCTTGTTCATGCGAATCACGCCGTTGCGGATGTGGTCGTTGTTGTTCCATCCGTTCCAGTCCGTCCAAGACTTCTAGTTATTCGCAAAGATGTAGGCAAATCCACTGGAATTGACCAATCCACGCTGGAAGTCAACGCTCCCATGCTCCTTCTCGCAGACGGTGCCGGCCGCCGTATCCTGTGCGCCAACGACATCCTTCGTGCAGGCGAGGAACCAGGCGTTCGGCGATGTCTTCGACCAGTCCATCACCTGAAAGACCGTGCGAATGTTCGTGTCGACCGGGAACTTGAGGTCGATGCCCGACCCGGCCTCGCCCATCAGAAAGGCCGGCACACCGTTCACCTCGCCGACCGTTCCACGGTTGCAGATGCCCGCGTCACCCTCGGTCGCACCCGCCTGCACATAGGCGACCGCGTCATTTCCGTTGCCGCTCTTGTCGGACCACTTCTCGACCTTGCTGTCCGCATCGAGCGTGAACGAATCCGCATCCGACGCGTCGAGCTGGGCGGGCCAAGCCGTCGCCCCCATGCCACACGCCGCAACTGCCGCGCACAAGCCGCCTACAATCCTTAACTTATTCATCGTTTCACTCCTTTGACGATTACTTGTTTCCAATGCCCCACTTCTTCATCAGATAGGCCTCGACTGCCTGCATCTCGGCATCCGAAAGCCGCGACTCGAAGATGATGACTTCCGAGACGGCGCGACCGCCATTGCGGCCCCACTGGGTCGGCGTACGGTCGCCCGAGAGGCAGCTCACCGCCGCCGGCTTGCTGAACTTGTTCGAATAGCGCCACGAATAGACGTGCACGCCCGTACCGAAGTTCCTGTCACAGCCAACGAGATGCTTCGCATCCTCCGGAAAGGCCTCGCCATCCTGCCTGAATATCGCCCCGTAGCAGGCACTGTCGTTCCAGCCCCAGTACTCGAAGACCTGCCCCTTCGGTCCGCGGCGGAAGAAACTCGCCTTCTCGTCACCGAGGAACCCGGCGCGGGGGGAATCGAACTCAATGTCCATCACCTGGAAGACGGTGGACACCTTCTCGCTGCGCTTGGCGAACTTGAGGTCGATACCCGAGCCGGTCTTGCCCATCAGGAACGCCGGTACGCCGTTCGCCTCGCCGACCTTGCCACGCGCCTTCACGCCCTTCTCGACATAGGCGGTTGCGTCGTTGCCCTTGCCGCTCTTGTCCGCCCACTTCTCGACCTTGCCGCTCGCATCGAGCGTAAAAGAATCCTTATCCGAGGCATCGAACCACGCAAAGGCCTTCGCCTTGACGAAGGCGGGCGCCTTGACTTCCGCATCAAGCTGGGCGGCGGCGGACTCCATCACACCCGCCAGACACGCGGCAAGCGAAACCGCAAAACCGACAAAACCGAACGACTTCATGTTTCAATCCTTTCTTTCCTTATATATAGAGGTGGGAGACCCTGCTCCCATATTCCCTGTGAAGTGTATCACATCCCGCCGCCGTGCGCCATTATCCGAATGGGTAAGAACCGCCTGCTCGGGGGCTTGCGCGGCGGCTCGCCCGTTTTGCCGCGCTTGCCCCCACAAGCGGGCGAAAGGTGCGCGGCTGAGGGTCTTGCAGGCCTGCCGTCCGGCAGACCCCGCCCGCCCATTCAAACCGCCGCGCTCCGCGCTCGCGCCTGCCCGAGCGCGGCACTTTCAGGCTGGGCCCACGCATCCCAATTCAAATTATTTGTACGAACGACTGAACCTTTTTTGGACGATGCGCATTGACTGTAATAAAATGGCCGATGGCCGTTTGACACTGAAACTGATACAACAAACATAATTAGGAAAGTTAAAAGACTATGGCACTCCTGGGACAAGGACTCGTTCTGATGATTGCCGGCATGACAATCGTCTACCTGTTCCTTTGGGTCATGATTATCATCTGCAAGCACGCAAGCGTCTTCGTTTCACGATTCTCGCGCATCATCCCCGATGATGAACCCAAAAAGCGGTCCATCCCCGTCAGCACACCGCAGCCCCAGGCGACCGCCACGACCCCATCTGCCGCGCCCGACGGCGGTGAGGATGTCACCGTCCCCGTGCCCGGAACCATCCTGAGAATCACCGCGCAGGACGGACAACTTGTCGAAAAGGACGATGAACTGCTTGTTATGGACGTTATGAAGATGGAAACGCCCATCACCGCCCCCGTATCCGGCCGCGTCCACATCCGCGTCCAGCCGATGGACAAGGTCGCGACGGGCGATGTCCTCGCCATCATTGAGAAGTAAACCTAAAAGAACAGCCATGAAGAAATTTCTTTTCATTCTCACGCTTTTCGCCGCCTTTTGTGGAGCAAATGCCGGGGACGGCGACTGGAAGACAACGCTCAGGAAGGTCGGCGACCTCTCGCAGAATACCGGCATTGCCGGGTTTATGCAGAAGACTCCACCCGCCTTCATAACGGGCGACTTCGGCGCATCCGACCGTCCTGAACAGAAGCCCCTCTCGGCCAACCGAAACGGCTATTATGACGCGGACGGCAACTGGCATGGCGGCTATTTTGACGACACGGGCGCATTCGTCCCCGGGCACGAAATCCGCACGCTCTTCGGGATGCCCTACGGACTTGGCCAGCTCATCATGATCCCCATCTGCCTCATCCTCATGTACTTGGCCATTGTCAAGGGGTTCGAGCCGCTCCTCCTGCTCCCCATCGGGTTCGGCGGCCTGCTGGCCAACTGCCCCCTTTCGGGCATCACCGCCCCCGCCATGATGCATGACGGCGTCATCACCTTCCTCGCGTCGGGAATCCCCGTCATGCAGGGCGGCGTTGTCGAGCCGGGTGGCTTCCTGTACTACTTCTTCCGATTTGGCATCGATTCCGGCGTTTTCCCGATCATCATCTTCATGGGCGTTGGCGCGATGACGGACTTCGGCCCGCTGATTGCATCCCCCAAGGCGGCCCTCCTCGGCGGCGCGGCACAGCTTGGAATCTTCTTTGCGCTCTTCGGTGCACTCGGGCTTTCCGCCATCTTCCCCGACCTTGGATTCGGCCTGAAGGAAGCGAGTTCCATCGGCATCATCGGCGGTGCAGACGGCCCCACGGCGATTTGGCTGACGTCCCGTCTCGCCCCGGATCTCCTTGGCGCAATTGCTGTCGCCGCCTACTCCTACATGGCCCTCGTCCCGATTATCCAGCCGCCCATCATGAAGGCCCTCACGACGCGGGAGGAACGGCTCATCCGCATGCCCCAACCGCGTGAAGTCAAACGCATCGAGAAGATCTGCTTCCCGCTCATCGTCCTTCTCCTGTGCGCCGTTCTCCTGCCGTCCGCCATGCCGCTCATGGGTGCTTTCATGCTCGGCAACCTGGCGCACGAAATCGGCTCCTCCGTCTCCCGCATTGCGGACACCATGTCAAATGCCCTCATCAACATCGTGACCATCATGCTCGGACTGTCCGTCGGCTCAAAACTGGCCTGCGAAAAGTTCCTCTCGGGCCAGACGCTGGCCATTCTGGCCCTCGGCCTCTGCGCCTTCTGCGTCGGCACGGCGGGCGGCGTGTTGATGGCCAAGCTGATGAACCTCTTCTCGAAGGAAAAAATCAATCCGCTCATCGGCTCCGCCGGCGTGTCGGCCGTCCCCATGGCGGCCCGCGTCTCGAACAAGGTTTCGCTCGCAGACGACCCTACGAACTACATCCTCATGCAGGCCATGGGCCCGAACGTCTCAGGCGTCATTGGATCTGCTGTTGTCGCAGGCGTACTTTACACGCTCTGCCGTTGATTGGTTCGGCAGTCGGTCGTCAGACCGAGGCACGACAGCTTTGCGGGCGGCTCCTTCCCTCACTCCGAGCCGCCCGCTTTTTTTGCCCTCACGAGAACGCCATCGAGGAACTCGGCACATCACTTTTACGAGATGAGGCGAACCTCCATCGGGCCTGCCACCCCGCCACACGCCAAGTCATGCGCATCGGCAACGCCCATTCAGCGTGCCGCGACACCTTCGCACCCAAACACCGTCACCACACCCTGGAGAGTCCCACTCATGGATGCAGATATCTTACCACAACCGGAAGCGGCTTGGAATAACGCGGCGGCTTGGGACCCCCTTGGAAAATTGTCGGAAGTGCGCAGTTTGCCATGCTGTCAACAAAGACGGGGCATCCCTGTTTGAACCCCATTTGCCAAATGCAAGACACTGTCGATAACATGAAGGAACGAAGACGATGTCCCGAATGGCCACAGGCGAATACATAGGTGCCAAGCGTAGGGCATACGCAAGCGCCGTTCCCCTACCGGATACGGATGGCGAATCCCGCGCCGCCCGCTCGCATCGAGACGGAGGCCCCCGACACGCCACCCCGCCCCGTCACGCGAAGCCTGTTCCACCTGGCGTCGAAGAGCCCGGACGGCAGGTCGCCGCGTCCGAGGGCGAGCGTATTCTCCCCACCGTCCTCCGACAAGATGAGCGAGACCGGGCGACCGGCCGAGTCCGTCCGCAGGAGGAGGGCAAGTCCGCAACGGCCGACCACCTCCGGCAACGTCCGCTCCCAGCCCGCCACCTCGTCGCGGACGAACCACGCGCCGCAGTCCCAGCCGAAGGAAAGCCCGAACTCGTCAGGGGCGAGCCGCCCGTCCCCGTCCGCATCCGTCCCGAAGGCGACCGAAAACGCGTTCGTCGTCCCCGCGTCGAGCGACATCCGGACGCGGAGGCAACCGCCCGCCGCGTCCTCCATGTGAAATATGAAATCCTCCGAGACTTCGGTGTCGGCGAACGCGGGCTCCGGGAGGGCCGGGACGGCGATCGTCTCCGCCGCCGTGCGGGCGAACGTCCCGGTGAGAACGACCGCCAGGATGAATGTCATTGTCCTCATTTTCCTCTCCTTCCTTACTCAGTCTGTCGCATCAGCACCATGGGACTGCGCCCGCCATCACCAGGTTCCGTCCTTATAGGGCCGCCCCGGCCCGTAGTCGAGGCAGTCAAACTCGTCGTACTCGCGCCGCCGCCTGCCCGAGAGAACCTCGTCCGCCCATTCGACGCTGTCCGAACGGCCGTCCGCCTTGAAGAGCTTCCTCGCCCGCAGCCACAGGTCCCCGACCTCCGGCTGCGCGTAGTTCAGCATGTAGTAGTTCTCAAGCTTCGTGCAGGCTGCACCCAGGGAATACTCGACCTCGGTCACCCCGCCCGCCGTCGGGTTGCGCTCCACCGCGAGCAACAGGTTCGTGAGGAAGGGCGTGTAGACCGTCGGCCCGCTCTCGGCCAGGGCTATCCGGAACACCTCGCGCGTGAAGTCGTTCGTGCCCACCGCCGTCCACGTGGCGAAGCACCCGCCGCACTCGTTCGAGAGCGCGGCGACGAGCCGGCCGAACGAGGCGGACGACTTAAGTACTGGCGGCATCCCGTAGTTCATGACACGGCTCTGAGCATTGCGCCGCCGAAAATAGGACTCGCCCATAAACGTGGAAAAGGCCTCCCGGACAGTCTCGCCCCCCATTGACGGAGACAGTGCCGATAGGAAAAGGAATCCAATCATACACCCCATTTTCCTGCTACTCGTCTTCATTGTTTCCTCCTATATATTCCCTGTAGCCACAAGTTCCGTCCAGGAACCCGTCATAATCGGTAGTCACGCGAAACGTTCCGGCGCCGATTCCCTCGCCGTCGTAGTCGACGATGCCACAGTGCCCGAGGCCCGACGGGTTCGGGTGCGCCACGACGAACCCGGGGACGGGATAGGCGCCGACGCCGCGGTGCGCCCAGCCGTCGATCGCCACCCCGGGCGACGCCCAGTCGTTGGCCGTCGGCGGGTAGAGGTTCTCCCACAGCCAGGACAGTCCCGTCCTGCGCTGCACCGGCACCGGGAGCCCGACCGAGATTGCCATGTCCGCCACGAAGGCGTTGCACTTCCACTTCCCCTTGGGGACGGACGAGAACCCGTTCCGCCCGGGCAGCTCCGAATTAAGCGCATACGTCTCACTCCACATCATGCCGAGCGCGGCGTTCCTGAGCGCGAGCATCCCGGCCGTCGTGCTCACCCCGACGTGGTTCCTGCCCCCCTTCTCGCACGGGCCGAGCACCTCGTCCTCGCGGTGGACGTACTCGACCTCGTTGGACTGGGTCCCGCACACCGTGCGGGCGCGGACCGCGAACACGCCCGCCTCCCCCATCGCGAGCGACGTGGACGGGCCCTCCGCGCGGAGGGCGAGCCGCCACGGGTCGTACGCGTCGCGCGTCCGCCGCCGCGCCGTCATCCACTCGACCGCGTAGCCCGACGACCCGGACGGCGACATCCCGACCTCCACGCCGACGGACGCGCCGCGCACGACCGCGAGACCCGTCCCCGGCGCACCCGGGACGGAGACCTCCCCCGGCGCGTACACGGTGCACGAGGCCTCCGCCTCAAGGGTCGGCCCCGGCGCGCCGTCCGGCGTGAACGAGCACGCGAAGCGCACGTCCCCCTCCGCCGCGCTGCACGCGACCCCGGCGATCGGGACGCTCACGGCGAGTCGGCGGCCCGACACGGCGAACTCCGCCGGGAGCGGGCGGCCGGTCTCGACGAGCCCCCCGCCCGCGACCAGCCGGACGCGCACGACCCCGGACGTCTCGCAGTCCGCGTCGAGCGCGACGGCGACCTCGCCCGGGCGGCTCCCCGCCATCCACAGGTCGCGGCGGATCAGCCCCCGGGGCGCGGAGAGGGAGAGGCGGGCCTGCGGGTGGCGGCTGCGCCCGTAGGTGAGGCGGAGCGCCGAGGTCAGCGCGTTCGTGCCGACCGTCGCCGTGACGGAGAGCGTCGACTCCCGCCAGCCCGGCAGGGCGGCCGGCGTGACGCGGACCGTGCGCGCGCGCGGGTCGGAGACGACGAGGCCGGGGTCGTCCGAGGCCCAGAGGTAGGAGACCGGCAGGTCGGGCGGAGCGTCCGCGAGCGTCGCCGTGAAGACGGGGTCGGGGTCGCCCGGGCCGAGGTGCGCGACGCCCGGCGAGACCTCCAGCGTCGGCATCCAGAGGACGGACCCGGGCGCGTCCCCCGGGGGCGGGACGAGCGAGAGGCCGCCGCCCGCCGGCGACCACGCGCCGGGGGACGCGGACGCGGCGGAGTGCGCGGCGGCCCGGGACGCGGGGACCTCCCCGCCGACGTCGTCCTCCGCCGTCCACGCCGCCCCCGGCGCGGACGGCTCGGCCGCGAGCGCGTACGCGACGCCCTTCTCCAGCAGGAAGTCGAAGTCCCCCGCGCCGGCGGCCACCACGCGGTTCGTCCCGGCGGCGAGCAGCGTCCGCCGCGCCGGGGCGTCCGGGAGCGTCACCCGCAGGCGGTAGCGCCCGTTGCGGACCCCCGACCCGACGAGCCGCGCAATCCGGGCGCGGACGGCCCCGGGCTGCCCGAGGAAGTCCCCGTCCCACCGCCTCGGGGCCGGGTCGTCCCCGTTCGGGATGCCGTCGCCGTCCCAGTCGAACGGGTCGACGCGGCGGTAGGCACGCTCCACCCCGTTCGAGCGCGCGAGGAAGTCCCCGGACGGGTACAGCACCAGCTGCGCCGAGACCGACGCGGACGCGTCGCGCCCCGGCGCGAAGTCGCGCCACGTCAGCACGCGCGAGCCGCCCTCACCCTCCGCCCACCAGAACTCCGAGCGGCCCGGCACGGCGGACATCGGCCCGCCCGCCGCCGCGACCGAGCGGGCGCGGTCGCGCAGCGCGGGCCGCGCCTCGCCCCACGCCGACACCGACAGCCGCGACCACGCACCCGTCCCGAGCGGGAAGGCGAAGTCC
>CAKTUI010000034.1 GCA_934621385.1 uncultured Kiritimatiellota bacterium | reverse complement strand
CCTTCCGCCGCGGGGTATATTACGCCCCCGCCAGCGTCGCCGTGCGGCTGACCACCTGGAGGGACGCGCCCTCGCCGATGATTTCCGTGAGCCATTCGGGCGGGCCAGCCGTCCCTCGAACGATGCCGCGAATGTACACGAATGCCCCCGGAATCGCGGCGGAAAAGGCCATGAAAAAACCCCTGACGAGGGACTCTACCGTCTTCGCGTTTGCGCGGATTCTCATCGTGTGACACACTTCGTTCTTGCTTGCATACTCGTTGATCATTTGAAACCTCCCTTGGTTTTGGAACCTGACTGCCAACCATCTAACCTATACCGACTGCAAGCCAGCCCGTCGGTGAATATAACGGCGCGGCGGATGCCCGCACCGGACACAACCCCTCGGAACCCTTGCCAACCCCTCACAGGAGGCGGCGACTCTCGCGGTGGGGCCAATCTAAAAACCCGCAGAGTCCTCAGGCATCGACCCCCCTCTCAAAAGAACCTATTAGGGTCAATGCCTGACAGTATACAGAATCCCCCTCTCGCCTGTCAACGGTGGAAACGGGCGGCGCGGCGGAATATTTACGAAAATTGCCGCGAAACACACGGAATGCGCGGAAAATAAAATTTGCGCACGGCCCGCGTCTGCCCCGTGCGCGGCGAAAGGAGGCCCGCCGCGCACGCCTCCTGGAATGCGCGGAGGTCATGGAAATGGGGGGCGGTTTTGGGCCGCAAAGGACGCAAAAGTCGCAAAGGGTGTGTTTCTCCCGCCGAGGTCGCAGAGGAGTCGGTGAGGGTTGGTGGTTAGTGGGCGCGAAGTTTCTCCCACATGCTCTTCCCACTGCCGACTCACCACTCTCCAGCATCTTTGAGTCCTTTGCGCCCTTTGCGGCCAAAAACAAACCGCATCCTGGCCGCTTCCTTCCGTGACTTCCGCGTGTTCCGTGGTTGTTCCAAACCGCCGCGTTATTCCATGCGGGACACGATTGTGGTAAAATATCCGCATCCATGAGCGGGGCGGTCCAGAGTGCGGTGACGGCGGCGGGGCGCGGGTGCGTCGCGGCGCTTGCGCTCGCCCTCGTCCTGCACGGCTCGACGAAGCGCCCGCCCCTCCGGCGGTCCGCCGCGCCCGCGCCCCCCGGGGTGACGGACGCGGACCTTGCGCGGGGCTACCGGCTCGTCTCGGTCGCGACGAACGCCGCGCTCTCCAGGAAAATCCTGTCGTGCTGTTTCTTCGCGGCCATGTATTCCTCCTGCCGCCGGATGATGCGGTGAAGGCGTTTGACGAGCCTGTGCCTCAGGTCAATGCCGTGAAGGGACGCGTTTCGCTGTGGTTCTTCGTCACCTTGCAGGGAATTATGATATACTACCGCACAGAAATATTATGAACCAGGAGGTGAACATGAAGTACGTCATCATCGGCGGCGTGGCCGCGGGGGCGAGCGCCGCGGCGCGGCTGCGGCGGCTCGACGAGCGGGCGGAGATCGTCCTTCTCGAGAAGGGAAGCGACATCTCCTACGCCAACTGCGGGCTTCCGTACCACGTCGGCGGCGTGATTGCCGCCCGTGCGCGGCTTTCGGTGATGCCGCCCGCCAAGTTCGCCTCCTGGTTCAACATCGACGTCCGCACGAACTGCGAGGCGACGGTGATCGACCGCGCGAAGAAGGAAGTCGAGGTCCGCACGGCGGACGGGACCTCGCGCCTCGCCTACGACAAGCTGCTGATCGCGACCGGCGCGACGCCCGTCGGCGACTCCTACACGGACGCGACGCATCCGCACGTGGCGCACCTCTGGACGCTCGCCGACATGGACCGCGTCATGGCGAAGCTCGGGGCGGCAAGGCGTGTCCTCGTGGTCGGCGCGGGGTTCGTGGGCCTCGAACTCGCCGAGAACCTGCGTCATCGCGGCCTCGCCGTCACCGTCGTCCAGCGCGGCGGACACGTCCTGCCGACGATGGACGCCGAGATGGCCGAGCCGCTGGCGGACGAGCTCCGCGGCGCAGGGATCGATCTCCGGTTCGGACGTGTCGTCTCCGATTTCGTGGAGAAGCCGGACGGCGTGGAGGCGGTCCTCGACGACGGCGCACGCCTCGCCGTCGACCTCGCCGTGGTCTCGACGGGCGTTCGTCCGCGCTCCGAGCTCGCCAAGTCCGCCGGGCTTGAGATCGGTCCGCGCGGGCACATCGTCGTCGACGAAGGGCTCCGCACGAGCGATCCGGACATCTACGCTGCGGGCGACGTGATTGAGGTGTGCGATCCCGTGTTCGGCGGCAAGACGGCGATCGCGCTGGCGGGACCGGCCAACAAGCAAGGCCGCATTGCCGCGGACAACATGGCGGGCGGCGCAAGCGTCTACCGTGGCACCTTCGGGACGAGCGTCGTCAAGGTCGGCGAACTGACTGCGGCAGGCGTCGGCTGGACCGAGGCACGGCTCAAGGCCGAGAATCGCGACTACCGGAAGATCTACATCCATCCGTCGTCCGGCGCGGGCTACTATCCCGGTGCGGCGCGGCTCAGCATGAAGCTCCTCTTCGGCTCGGACGGCACGATCTACGGGGCGCAGATCGTCGGCGCGAAAGGCGTCGACAAACGGATCGACACGATCGCCGAGTCGATGCGCTGCAAGCTCAAGGCCCCGCAGCTCGGCGAACTCGAACTTGCCTACGCGCCGCCGTACAGTTCGGCGAAGGATCCGGTGAACTTCCTCGGCTTCGTCGCGGAGAACGTCCTCGTCGGCAAGAGCGACGTCGTCGCGCCGGACACGATCCCGGCGGACGCGCAGGTCATCGACGTGCGCGAACCATCCGAACACGAGATGGGGGCGGTTCCCGGCGCGATCAACATCCCGCTCGGGAGCCTGCGGACGCGCCTCGCCGAACTCGACCGGGCGAAGACCTACGTGACGTGCTGCGCGGTGGGGCTGCGCGGCTATCTTGCCGAGCGCATCCTCAAGCAGAACGGCCTCAAGGCGTACAACCTCTCCGGCGGCTGGGCGACCTGGCGGCTGTTCCATCCGGAGCGGGAAGAGGTGAGGGGCTCGGGTGAAGGTGAACAGGGGAAAGAAGATCCGTCCGCCGTTCAGCCTTCACCTTCCGACCTTCAACCTTCTTCGACCCTCGATCTCCGCCAGCTGCCGTGTCCGGGACCGGTCGTCCAGCTCAAGGCGGCGTTCGCGAAGGCGGCGGACGGCGCGGCGTTCAAGGTGCTGGCCGATGCGACGTTCGAGGGCGATCTCCGGCGCTGGTGCGCGGCGAACGGCTGCACGGAGTCCGGACTCGCGAAGCACGGAGGCGAGCTGGAGGCGATGCTGGTCAAGGGCGGTCCCCAGCCTTCAGCCTCGACCTCCAGCCGCCCGGCGGAGCATTCCGCCGCGATCGTCCTCTTCAGCAACGACCTCGACAAGGCGCTGGCGGCGATGATCCTCGCGAACGGGCTCGCGGCGTCCGGGGCGAAGGTCGGGATCTTCTTCACGTTCTGGGGGCTCTCGGTGCTGCGGAGGGATCCCGCACCGACCCTGCGGCGGAGCCTCGTCTCGCGGATGTTCGGCTGGATGCTGCCCAGGGGGGCGGAGAAGCTGGCGCTCTCGAAGCTGAACATGCTCGGGCTCGGCACGGCGATGATGAAGGACGTCATGCGCAGGCAGAACATCATGACGCTTCCGGCGCTCATCAAGTCCGCGAAGGCGGCGGGCGTGAAGTTCATCGCCTGCGACATGGCGATGGGGGTGATGGGGCTTACGCGCGAGGACCTGATCGACGAGGTGGACGAGGTCGCGGGCGTTGCCGCCTTTGCGGAGATCGCGAAGAGGAGTGCCAATACGCTGTTTATCTGAACTTGGCAACGGCAAACCCCATCACACTTTGAAGCGGCAGTCCCGCATGCCCATGCCAATTTCGCTTGCGTGTGCTTGCCTTTTCTCTTCCTGACAGCCCCAGTTTGTCAAATAGAACGTGTACCCGATAGGTGAGCGGGCCGTTTTCGGTTTGTCAAATACTGTGTACTCTGAAGGTGTTGATGTTTCTTGCTGAGGGGCTTGGGGCGTAGGTCGATGCCACCCATCTGGAGAGCGCGGGCCTTGTCTCGTCGTCATAGGTCTTCCCGCGTCCTTTCCGCTCGCGGTACTCGACTTTCCCGTTGAGGAGGTTGATCACGTACTTGCGGGTAAAGCCAGTCGTTTCCATGACCTCGTCGATGATGCGAGACTTCTTGGCGGAGTTTGCGACCTCGTAGCGTTCTCTCCGGACCTTGATGTATTCTGCTTTGGATCTGCGTGACATGTCGTGCATGCCCATATTCTATCGGGTACACAGCATTTGACAAACGGGCTGTCTGAAAAATCCTAATCAGTTGAATACGGGTACACGTTATTATGACAAACCGCGGTCAGTTCGTTCAGAATGCGACAGGCTTGACTGGTTTTGGGCAATTATGGTACACTTTTGGCGTTGAAAGTTGTCTACCGATCGGTTGGTGGCAGTTTGGCTTGTGAGGAATACCGAGATTGTGTAAAGTTATCATGAAGAAACTGGTAGCCGTCTTGTCGTTTGTTGCGATGGAGTTCCTGTCCGCATATGCGGATGGTGGTGCCGCGATTGCGCCCAAGTTCCTTTGGGAGGCGGCGAAGCCATTCGATGGCGAGGTGTCGTGCGATGCGGGCGTGACGGTTGCGCCGTCGGGCTCGTCCATGCGGGCAACCTTTGACAATGCCGCGCTCCAGTGGCCAAGCTTTGCGCTCGTCCCCTCAAAGCCTTGGGACCTTTCGCCGTGGGGACGCGTGGAGGTTCGGCTGACGAACCCGGGGAAGAAACCGCTTTCCGTTGGGTTGCGCGTGGATAATCCCGGGGACTGGAAGACATCGCCCTGGAATGCCGAGAATATCTACCTCAAGCCGGGCGAGACGAAGATTGGCAAGGTGATCTTCGGCTATCAGTATGGTTTCAAGAAGGGCTACAAGCTCGATCCCTCAAAGGTTCGTGCGGTCAAGGTCTTCCTCAATGGGAAGAGTGCCGAGAAGCGTGAGCTCGTTCTTGAGGATTTTGTCGCGACGGGCATCGCCGGTGAGAAGCCGGCCGTCAATCCGGCGCACCGTGCGGTCGTGCCGAAGGATGGTGTCCTCGTGCCGATGAAGGGTGGCAAGAACGGGAACCTTTCGACGCATGCGGGGGCGCAGGCCGCTTTCACGCCCAGCGGAACGCTCTTCGTCCGTCTGGGATCGAAGCCGGGCGCGGCCGTTCGCGTCAAACCGGCGCAGGGCTTCTGGAATCTCGGCACATGGCTGAAAGTCGTGGCGACCGTTCGCAATACGGGGACGAGCGCCTTCCGTCCCATCGTGAAGGTGGACGGCAATGGTGGGGCGCGGACGGTCACGGCTTCCGCCGCGCTCGGCATGGGCGAGACGATGGAGGTCGAAGTTCCGTTCATGCCGACTGAGCCGTGGGTGCTGAAGGGCGATGCGAAGGGCGCGAAGGCGGTCGGCGGCACGACATACGAGAGTCACCGCACGAAGGGGGTCGTCTTCTCGTCCGTGGAGACTGGCGCGGCGTTTGAGGTCGTGTCACTCCGTGCCGAGAAAGTCATAGCCGAAATTCCCGCGACGCTGGGCAAGGTGCCGCCCGTGCCGGGCAAGTGGGTGCGGACGCTTTCCGAGGAATTCAACGAGGGCGTTCTGAACGAGAAGGTCTGGAGCCCCTACAGTTCGAACTACTGGGATAAGCGGACGCATTTCTCGCGGGAGAACATTCTCTTCCGCGATGGATGCGCCATCCTGAAGTACGAGCGCAAGACGGGGCACGAGAACGACGATGCGACGCGCAAGACGACGGACTACGCCTGCGGAATCCTTGACTCCTACGGACGGTGGACGCAGCGGTACGGCTACTTTGAGGCGCGGATGAAGCTGCCGACGAGCCCGGGGCTGTGGCCGGCATTCTGGACGATGCCCGATCGTGGCGAAGCCGCCGGCAAGGAGCGTTGGATGCGCTCCGCGACGGAGAAGGACGGCATGGAGTTCGACATCATGGAGCACCTGACCGCCTGGGGTCCCCATCGCTTCAATGTCGCCTGCCATTGGGATGGCTACGGGAAGAATCACCGCGCCATCGGCACAAGTGGCATTTACGTGCCGGCCGACAAGGACGGCTTCATCACCGTCGGGATGCTGTGGTTGCCGGGTGTCTTCGCCGTCTACGGCAACGGCATCGAACTGGCCCGCTGGGAGAGCGAGCGCGTGGCCAGCGTCCCCGCCTACATCTTTTTCTATATGGTCTCGGGCGGTTGGGCGAATGATCCGCTGGACGACGACCAGTTGCCGGACGAGTTCGCCATCGACTGGTTCCGCGTCTGGCAGCGAGAGGATTTAATCACAAAGTAAAAGGTAAAGGTACTGCACATGGACATGAAATCTGCGTTTCTCACCCTGGCGGTGTCGTCGGCCCTCACGGCCTCGGCTGATCTGACGGGACTCACCGACCTCACCGACGACCTCGATAACCGTGCGGCGATTACGGGCAACGATAATCTCAGAAGCAGCAATGGCGCGAATGCCTTTGACATCATCGGTGATGTGGCGACGACAATCGTAGTTGGTCCGGATACGACGCGCAACAATCTGCGGTTCGGTTCCGGCGGCGTGTCGGCGCAGAATCCTCTTTGGGTCACCTATCAGTTCAAGACGCCGACCATTGTCAACGCCTATCGTATCTGGAATCAGTCCACATTTGGGCTTCAGCGGAACGAGCGCACGCCGAAAACATTTGAATTCTCTGGTTCACTCGATGGCTTAACCTGGGTACTGTTGGATCGGCATGAGAACGAATCGGCGTGGGATGTCAACAAGGAGAAGTTCCGGGAATACGAGTTCGACAATCCCATTGCCTACACCTATTACAAGATGACCTTTCAGGCACCGATTGTGGCTAATCAGTATGTCATCATTCAGGAACTGGAGTATTTCCGCCGCGAAGTCGCCGATGACAACCTCATTATCTCGGGGAACCCATCGGATTATGGCAATCCGGTTCCGGGCTATGGAACGATGAATGCCGTCAAGGGTGATTCCTATGAGTTGTCGATTGAAACGCCGGCGATCATCAAGGATGGACAGGTCGCCGGCTGCTTGGGGTGGAAGTCGTATGTGCGCAATGCGGCGGATCCGACCGCGTGGGATCTCAAGTCCGAAGGTGATGGTACAACGGAGACCTTTGTGCATCCGGGTGGCGGTGTGAAATGGATTTGGCAGTTTGCCGTCTCCAATCGCGTCTCGGTGCTGGTTCGTGGTGAGGGGACGGTGAGCGTCCCGAACGACGGCTGGTGTATGCAGGGCGGTAGCCTGACGGTTTCGGCTACGCCGGCGAGTGGCTACAAGTTCGTCCGCTGGATTGGTGACACGACGGGCATTTCGGATGAAATGGCCCCGGAGATTTCGGTTCCGTCCGACGGTCCGCGGCAGTTGACGGCGTTCTTTGTCCCCGAGGACGCAAACAAGGTCATTTACGTTGCGCCGGACGGAAATGACGAGAATGACGGCGCGACGCTGGCAACGGCGAAGGCAACGGTGGAGGCCGCCGTCAACTACCTCGATCTCGTCTGCATGGAGGGCGTGGTCTTTGTCGCGCCGGGCATTTACGAGCAGACCTCGGCCATACCACTGACGAACGCGATTGAGGTCGTTGGTCTGGCGCGTCCCGAGAATGTCGTCTTGCGCAACGTCCCCGAGAAGGCGGCGAATCGGGTTGGCGATCGCGTTTTCGTCCTGCAGAACCGCCGGGCACTGGTGTCGGGGCTGACGATTGAGAATGGGCGTTGCAACTACAATGCCGGCGGCAATGTGCTGGTGACGGGTGACGGTGGAACGGTGTCGAACTGCATCATCCGTTCGGGTTCGGGAAATAATGTGAAGGGTGCGAATGTGAGCCTGAACTCGACGAACGCCGTGTTGACTCACTGCGTGATTTCAAACGGATGGCTTCAGTCGGCCTCAGGTGAGGGCAATGGGACGGCCATCTTTCAGCAGGGCGGCGGCGGTCGCATCTCCAACTGTCTCATCACGAAGAACTCGACGATGGACAATGCGGAGATGCTGAAGTGCCCTGTGAAGGTTGAAAAGGAACATCAGAAGGAAGTGGTTGTCGTTTCGCTGAATGGCAAGGGCATGATGGACAACTGCACCATCGTCGACAACTGCCATACGGGTCTCTTTGCCGCCGTCTATGCGAAGAGTGACGTCAGTGGGCTTTCGATCTACAACTGCGTGATGGCGAACAATACGGATTCGCTCGGAAATGCCGCGCGCGGGCAGTGGGGCAATGGTCAGGGTAAGTTCCGTTTCTGCGTGTCGGACGATGCAAGCCCGATCTATGCGGCGGGCAACTGCAAGGTGGGAACGGCGGCGGAGATGTTCGAGAGCGTCAGCCTCGGGGATTATCGCCCCCTGCGCGGCGGAATCCTTGAGAATGCGGGCACGGCGAACGGCCTCGTGTTGCCGACAACCGACCTGAAGGGGAATCCGCGTGTCCACGGCGCGGCAGTCGATGTCGGGTGCTACGAGCTGACGAGCGCGGGCTTCCTCATCCGCGTCAGGTAAGTCGTCCGCTTGGATGGCGACAGAACGAACGCCCCGCGTTTTGGACGCGGGGCGTTCGCTTTTTCGGGAAGTCTGGGCGCGGCGTTCGTTAGCAGCCGCCGGCGAGGGCGAGTCCACCCTTCGACGTCTCGCGGTAGATGGCCGGGAGGTCGTGTCCCGTCTGGAGCATCACGCCGACGACCTTGTCGTAGTCGATGAGGCGGTTGCCGTCCGAGAGGAGAGCGAGTTCACCGGCGGTCAGGGCGCGGTTCGCGGCAATGGCGTTGCGTTCGATGCAGGGGACTTGGACGAGTCCCTTGATGGGGTCGCAAGTCAGCCCGAGGAAGTGCTCCAGGGCCGAGGCCGCCGCCCATTGGCATTGCCGCGCTGTGCCGCCGAGCAGGTAGGTCGCCGCCGCCGCCGCCATGGACGCGGCGACACCGACTTCGGCCTGGCAACCGGCCTCCGCGCCGGAAATGGAGCCGTTCTGCTTGGCGACGTTGCCGACAAGTCCGGCCACGGCGAGCGCACGTTCAATCTCGGTGTTCGAGCAGTTGTAGGTCTCCCGCAGGTAGCGCAGCACGGCCGGCAGCGTCCCGCAAGATCCGCAGGTCGGGGCCGTGACGACGACTCCCAGCGAGGCATTCTCCTCGTTGACGGCGAAGGCGAAGGCGGCGAGCCGCGCCGTGCGCCGTGCGTCGGGACTGAGACGCAACGACTGCTGGTAGAAGGCGCGCGCCTGGCGCGGCAGATTCAGACCGCCCGGCAGGACACCGTCCGCCTGGAGTCCACGAACGAGCGACTCCGACATCGCCTTGCGGACGTCCGCCAGGTGCTGCCAGCCGGCGGGGCCCTCGACCTCGTCAAAATACTCCCAGATGTGCTTGCCGGACTTCTCGCAGTAGGCGAGAATCTTCTTCATCGTATCGAGCTTGTAGACTTTCGGCACGGGAGAGACGACGCCTTCCTCGGCGAGTGCGCCGCCGCCGATGGAGTAGACGAGCCACGAGTCGATGAGCTGGTTCGCGGCATCATAGGCGCGGAGCTCCATTCCATTCGGATGGAACTTCTTCACCTCCTTGCTCCAGATGACCTCGACGGGTGCCGTGCCGAGGGCCTCGCGGATGGCCCGCTCGGTGAAGTGTCCGCCGCCCGTGGCGGAAAGCGAGCCGTAGAGCGTCGCCTCGTAGCGCACGGCATTCGGCGTGCGTTTCAGGAAGATCTCGGCGGCCCGGTAGGGCCCCATTGTGTGGGAGGACGAGGGACCGTGCCCGATGCGGTAGAGTTCGGTGAGGGCCTCCATGCCGGGCGTCCGTGTTTTCTTGTTCTTTCTTACCATTGGATAGGGGCGAGGCCGTGTTCACGAAGATAGGCATCGCATTTGATGAAGTGATTGTTGCCGAAAAAGCCCCGATGCGCCGAGAGTGGCGACGGGTGGGGCGATTCCAGGACGAGATTCTTTGTGCGGTCGACGAAAGCGGCCTTGCGCTGGGCGTAGGAGCCCCAGAGCATATAGACGAGGTGTTCGCGGCGTTCGGCAAGACGGCGGATGACCATGTCGGTGAAGGTCTCCCAGCCCTTGCCCTGGTGCGACCCGGCCATGTTGGCACCGCCCGAAACCGTCAGCGTCGCATTCAGCAGCAGAACGCCCTGGTCCGCCCAGTGCGTCAGGTCGCCGTTCCGATTGAGGAACGGTCGCTTGTATTCGGCTTCGAGTTCCTTGTAGATGTTGACGAGCGAGGGGGGTGTCTCAACGCCGGGTTGGACCGAGAAGCACAGGCCGTGCGCCTGATGCGGATTATGGTAGGGGTCCTGACCGATGATGACGACCTTGACCTTGTCGAAGGGCGTTCGGTTAAACGCCTCGAAGATGTACTTGCCAGGCGGATAGACGACCCCTTGCGCATAGGCCGCCTTGACGAATGACACGAGACGGGCGAAGTAGTCGCTTTCGAACTGATCCGCCAGTACGGTCTTCCATGATTCCTCAATCTTGACATTCACGCGGGAGAGTATAGCATAATTTGTCTAAAAAATGTGGAATTTGTCAAAAAGACGGGGCGAGCACGGATGGCACGGGGCGTTGGGGCGGCAGGCCCGTCTGATGCCCATCGGAGCACTTTCTGATGCCCATCAGAATTTTTTCCGACGGGCATCAGAATTCCGTCCGACGGGCATCGGAATTTTGCCGCGTGGGGAATAACCACAGAACACGCGGAAATCACGGAAGAGGGAAGGAAAGGTGGTTTTAGCCGCAAGGGACGCAGAGAGGTCGCAGAGGTAGGAGGGGATGGAGGTGAGGGGGCCTGCGCCCCCGGATCCCCGCTTGGGAGCGGCGGAGCGCAGAAGGGCGGAAAAAGCCTTACCGCGCAGGCGTTGAGTAGGCGCAGGCGCGGCACTTTGGATGGTCTGCCGGACGGCAGGCCGGCAAGACCATTTGCCGCGACCGGGTCGGATGAGCCGCCGCGCAAGCCCCGAGCAAGCGGCTTGTGCAGACGGGGGAGTTTTGGTATACTCTCGGGTGTCGGCACACGGAGATCGGATATGACTGCTCGAAGCTCAGGCAAATGGATGTTCCTCTCGGTTGCGCTTACCGCAGGGTTCGCCCCTGCGGAGGCCTTGCCATTCCGCGATCTCGCGCAGGTCGAGTCGTCGTTCGCGACGAATACGCCTGCGATGCGTTGCGCGGCGTTCGACTGGCTCCGATCCGTGGTGCGGACGAACGAATCCGAGTCCGCTGTGCGAAGGCAACTTTGGGTGCTGAGGGGAATGGCGCAGGGACTGGGTCGTGGTGCGGACTACGAGCGCACATGCCGCGACCTGCTCGCCTCGCCTGCCGAGTCCGTCCGCCATGCGGCCATGCTCGGGTACAGGAACTCGCCGCTTCTCCTCTCGGAGGCGGAGCGGATTGCGGGGGAAATGGCGGAGATTCTCTCCACGAGTGGACGTGACTTCTTGTTGCCTGAGCACCGCTTCTCGGCCCTGAGTTGGCTTTCGGATTTGATGGCTGTCCGGCTGATGGACTCGGAACGGGCTCTCGCCCTGCTGGGGGATTATGCGGCGACCGAACCAGGGCTTTCCCTGCGGGTGCGGGCCCTCGTCCGACGGGCGGAAATCCTTCGCGATGCCCGTCGAACCGATGATGCGGTGGCGGAGGCACGCGGCGTTCTCGCCCTGACGAACTGTCCCCCGGAGGCATTCGTGTCCGCCTCGTTTGTCTTGGCACCCCTGCTGGCGGCCCGTGGCGACCGCACGGCAGCCGAGAATGTGCTCTTCGGTGCGAATGCGCGTCAGCCGGGTGCGACAGGTCTTGCGGGGAAGTTCGCCGCGATTGGTTCGCCGACACAGACCCTCGACCGGGCAGTCGGGGCGATTCGCTCGGGCCTGCTCGCCTTGCCGCTTGACGATGCGGACGGGTTTCGAACGGCCGTCATCCGGGCGTTGCCCGAGTTGATCGACCTCCTCTGGCGGATGGGGCGCATGGACGAGGCGGTCGCCGAGTGCCGAGCCGCGCTGATGGTGTCGTCCACCCGCACCTATCCGCAGGTCGTCGAACTCGCCGCCACGGCCATGCGCCGCCGGGACATTCATCTGGGTTGTGCCTCCGCCTTTCTGGACTTCAACGACGGGAACTCGGTTCCCACGGGGCGGAATCCGATCCTCGACGCGCCGCGTCTTGACGATCCCGCCCGCCGCGCCGCACGGGCACGGCTTGACGGACTTGAGTCGTCGGACTGGACTGTGCGGCTCGCGATTGCGCGGCGTCTCCTGTGGATGGACGATCCCGTCGCCTCCGTTGATGCCGCGATGGCGGCGTTCGCCCGTGCGCCCCTGGAGTCCTGCGCCCTGCAGGCTTGCGCCGATGTCATTCTCCATCCCCTGATTGTCGCAACGCGCAACCCTGCCGTGGTGGCGCGGGGCATTGACTTTCTGAAGTTCGGTCCGGCGGGAGCGGACGGAGTGCCGGGGACGGCGGACGATGTGGTCAGTCCATCCGAAGTGGCGAGGGAGGTCTTCCGATGAGTGTGCGTTCGGGCATTGCTGTTCTCCTCCTGCCGATGGCGGGCGTGTGCGCGGCGGCTATTCTCGACCTGCCGCCGATTCCGCCGGGTGCAAAGAGACGCGAGGTGATCTTTTCCCCTCCGACTGTCCTTGGGCGAATCGGGCCTTCGGTAGCCTGGATTCCCTCGCCCGAGACGGTGGTGGGTGTGGAGGGGGTGGCGTTCGATGCGGATTTTGGCTTGCCCGACATTCCGTTCGCCGTTGATTCCAGTCCGGAGGTCGACCTTCAGGATGAGGAGATGCCCGACGGTGGCGCGTGTGCGGTGGAGATTGGACTCGTCCCTGAGGGGATGCCCGATGTGCTCGTACCGAACCCGGCTCTTCTCGATTCTGGGTCGTCGGACTTCGTCTTGCGTGGGTTCGATTCCATCCGGATCGGGAGGATGATTGACCGTCAGATGTTGGCCGGGCTTGCGGATGGTACGCTTTCGCCGCGCCTGCCCCAGTGGCGACCGCGTCTTCTCGCCATGCTCGTCCGGGGTGGTCCACTTGATTTCGATGCAGCGTTCGACCTTCTTCTCGGGACATTTCCCGGTGCCGATTATGATGAGCGGTTGTCGGCACTCGGTCTATGGGCGGACGGGTTGGTCGGTCGTGAGGCGGCGGATGTCTATCGTGCCGAGACGCGGTACTGGTTGCGCGTGGGGGATTCGGCGCGGGCGGTCGATGCCGCGAATCGGATGGAGGTGGCTTATCCCGGTTATCGCGTGAGGGCCTGCCGTCTGAGGGCGGTCGCCTATGCTAACGAGGGGGCTTTCGCTCGGGCGCGGGCGGCTCTCACAGCCGCTGGCGCGGAGAGCCCGTCTCCGAGTGAGCAGGCGGAACTCCTCTACGTCGGGGCGTGGATTGACCTGCAGGACGGGCGGGAGGACGAGGCCCGCCGGGCGCTGCTTGATGTCGTGTCGCGATGGCCGGGGGAACCCGTCGCCGATCGGGCGCGGCGCGTCCTGTCAACGCTTGCCGAGGAGGTGGACGAATGAAATGCGGTTGCATGAGATGGCGGATGTTCACGCTGGTGGTTGTCACCGCCATCGGCTGGGGCACAGTTCGGGCGGACGATGCGCTTGAGGGATGGTGGCGGTTCGGGGGCGCGGGTGGGGATGTGGGAGCGGATTCCTCAGGCCGTGGGCGTTCGGCGGAAGTTGATCTCGATTGCGTTGCGGTTGACTCCAGGTCACCCGGCGGCGGGGCGGTGGTCTTTCCGGCCGCGACGGACGCGGCCGATCCTGCGGATGGTTCCAAGTCCCCCGCCTTCATTCCGGGGCTTGCAGGGGTCTCTCTCACGGGATCCGTCACGATTGCGGCCTGGGTCCGCGCCGAATCGCTTGCACCGTTTGCGCCGATTCTCGTGCGGACGACGGATGTGGACGGTTGGGAGGACGGGGTCGGCCTCTATGTCGCGGCTGAAGGCGGCGTGGGGGCGTTCGTCCGATCGGGAGACGACGCGAATGCCGTCACAGGCGGCACCCTGCGGACGAACGGGTGGACGCATGTGACGCTGGCCTATTCGGGCGAGGGGCTTTACCTTTCGGTGGATGGCAAGAGGGTTGCCTCGCGCCACTTTCCCGACCGGGTGTCTGCCGATGCGGCCGCGCCGCTCATCGTCGGCACTCTTGCCGGGGAACGCGGTGCGCAGCCGTTCATCGGACGAATTGCCGACGTTCGCCTGTGGTCGCGGTGTCTCTCGTCGGGCGAGGTGCGTCGGCTTTACCGGGAGTTCCTCATGGACGCGGTCGATGCCTTGGCGGATGACGACGGCGACGGCCTGCCCAATGGATGGGAAGTCCGCCACGGACTCGACCCTCGGGATGCCGCCGACGCGGCGGGTGATATGGATGGGGACGGCGTTTCCAATCTCGACGAGTGGCGGCTTGGGCGCAGTCCGGACGCTGGGGCGGTCACGGCACCCTCGCTCATCCGAAGTTGCATGGTCACCGTTCCATAGGAGGCAAACGAATGGGACGACTCTTCACAGGTACAGCGATTTGGTTGCTTCTCCTTGTTTCTCACGCCGTATGGGCGTGGGATTGCGGGTGTGCCGTCGTGGTGTCGGGTGGCGGGGAGCGGACTTACACGCCCTGCGAGGACAGCCCGATTGAGGTGTCGGTCACGGCGACGGCGACCTGCGGGGTCGAGACGGGTTCGCGGATGGTCACGCTCCTCTTCCATCATGACGGGGTGAACCCGCCTGCGCCGCAGTCCGGGACGATTCTCATTGACGGTTGCCGACAGGGGAACGGCCGCCCGTGCGGGCCGCACGAGGCATCCTACTCCGTATGGTTCACGCGTCTGCCGTCCTCGTGCCGCGCAGGCGAGTCGGGCACATACACTTCGCCCGGCGGCGGCTATGCGCCCGCCGCGCCTGATGGTGCGTCCGCATTGCCGCGTGGAACGCCCGGCTGGCAGGTCGGTCTCGGCGGGGACGCATCTGGCAATGCGTCTGGCCTTCTGCGCCTCGCGCCGGAGGCCCTCTTCGGAGACGATGTGAAGCTGTCCGCCGCGCTTGCGCTTGTCTCGGGCGAACGCCCCGAGGCTGTCTCGGTTCTTCGCCTCAGCGATCTCGTGCGCTGCGATGAGGCGACGGATGCGTGGCAGGTGTTTGTTCCCCGCACGGGGCGGTGGGTGCCAGTCGATCAGGCAACGGCTCGACGCTACCTCGCCGACCGGCGCATCCGCCAGGTTCGGACGAAGGAATGTCTCGTGCAAGTCGGGGCGGAGGAGGACAGTCGTCTGACGCTCGACTTCTACGATTCCAAGTCCGTGGGGAGGGACTACACGGCGGAAGGAGTGTACGGCACGGTGACGGGGGCGGTGCCGTTTGCCTCGTATGCGGTCACGCGTCCTTCGGGAGGTGTTGTTCGCATCGAGGAACATCGTGGCGGTGTGCTGGTCGGTCGCACGGACTTTGTCCGGCGGACAGGTCCGGACGGTACGCCCGTCCGCTCGGTTGTGCGCGGCGGTAATCTTGTCGCGTCGTGCGAATGGCCAGTCGCGGACGATGGAACGCGGCGCATCGTGGATACGGTGACATCCGGGCCAAATGGTTTCTCAAATGTCGTGCGGCGCACCTACCTGCGGATCGGCGGGCGCGAACTGGTCGAGAGCGTCGTCGAGGATCCCGGTCGCCTCGCCCGCACGACGCGCTACGTCTACGGGACGGATTCCGCCGCGACCGGCTCGTACGGGCGGATTGTCTGTGAATTCCGCCCGGAGGGCCTCGCCGTCTCGAATGCCTACGACGCGGCGGGGAACGTCGTCGAGACGCGGGAGTGGATTCCGGGCGATCCGTCCGCACCCATGCGGCGGACCGTGCGCGCGTACGCGCCGCTCGGCCTGGACGTGTCCGTCCGCGACCCCGTCTGGGCGGAGACCTTCGCGGTTCCGTCCGACGACGGCGCGACGGAACCCGGCACGGCCCGCGACGAGACGGAGTGGGTCGGGGACGTGGCGGTTTCGCGGGTTCTCCGCCACGTCACGACGGACGGGCGGAATCACCGCCTCGTCGGCGAGGTGCGCCTTTCGAATCCCGCCGCGCCGGACGTCACGAACGCCTGGGCGGACGCGGCGAATCCGTTCACGCTGACGGACTACATGCCGAAGGACGGGTGCAGGCCGTGCAGCGAGCGGCCCTCGCGGACGGTGGAGGCGGACGGGTCCGTGACGGTCAACGACTACTGTTCGGGCGACTGGGCGGCGGGGGACGGTACGGCGGCGGGCGTGTTCACGCGGAAGACGGGCGGCGACTGGTTCCGCACGGTCTCGACGCGCTATCCGAGCGCCGCGTGTGTTCCCGTGCCCGGCGTGACGGTGCGCGACGTCACGGTCGAGGTGCGTTCGTCGCGGCGGATCGTCCTGCGGGAGCGGTGGGTCGCCGCAGGGACGGGCGACGACGACTGGGAGCGGATTTCGTGGACGGAGACCTTCCGCGACAAGGAGGGGAACGAGACGGCAACCGCCGCGTCGGACGGTTCGCGCACCGTGACGCGCTGGGCGAACGGGCGGATCGCCTCCCGCACGGGGGCGGACGGGGTCGCGACGGCGTACGGCTACGACCTCCTCGGCCGGACCGTGCGCGAGGTGCGTTCGGGCGGCGGACTTCCCGACGTGACGGTGGAGACGGCGTACGATCCGCTCGGCCGCGTCCTGCGGCGCACGGAGTCGGCGGGCGGACTCTCGCGGTTCGAGAGCACGGCCTACGACGCGCTCGGACGGCGCGTCTCCCGCCTTTCGGCGGACAAGGTGGTGACGCGCTTCACCCATGCGGTCGACGCGGCGGCGGGGACGGCGCGCGAGACCGCCGTCGAGGGCTGGGGGACGGACTGCGCGGTGACGAACGCCACACTGACGCGGGCGGACGGACGCATCCTCGCCGAGACCGTGAACGGAACGCCGCGCACGACCTATTCCTACGGCGCGGATTCCGACGGGACGCGGTGGACGCGCACCTTCCTCGGTCCGGCGGGGACGAATTCGCCGCGCCGGGCGTTTGCCCGGACCGATTCGCTCGGACGGACGGTGGAGGAAGTTGCGCCCGGCTTCGGCGGCACGGAGGTCGTCACTTCGAACCGCCACGATGCGGCGGGGCGGCTTGTCGCGTCCGTCCGCAGGGCGGACGGGGCCCTCCTCGACGCGACGCTTTACGCCCGTTCGGCGGACGGCGCGGCGGAAACGGCGGTGCGCGACCTCGACCGGGACGGGGCCGTCGGCTGGACGGGACCCGACCGCATCGCCTCGAACGACGTGCGGTACGTGAAGGCGGACGGGGACTGGTGGCGCGAATCCGCCGCGTGGGAGTCGGGGGCGGATGCCTCGGCGGAACCCGTCCGCGCGGGTTCGACGCGGACGCGCCTGACGGGACTCGGCGCGTCGGGTCCGCACGGGACGCTTGCGGCGGAGACGGTCGCGGTCGACCGGCGGGGGAACGCGACGGTCTCGCGGCTCTGGCGGAACGGGGCGGTCTCCGTCCGCGAGACGGCGGTTCCCGGCTCGTCCGTCACGGAACTCGCGGTTTCCGTGCGCGGCCTCGCGGCCACGAACGCCTCGCCCTCCGGGGCCGTCGTGTCGTACGACTACGACGCGCTCGGCCGCCCCGTGGCGCAATTCGACGGACGCGGCAACCGCACGTCGTACGCCTACGACGCGCGGGGGCGGATCGTCTCGGCGACGGACGCGGCGGGGAACGTGACGAAGTTCGGCTACGACGCGCGGGGGCGGCGCACCTCCGTGACGGATCCGCTCGGCAACGCGGTCACGACGGCGTACGACCCCGAGGGGCGCGTCCTCTCCGTGCGGGGCGCGGCCTGTCCCGTGGACTGGGGGTACGACGAATGGGGCGACAGGGTCTCGATGGCGACCTACCGCGACGGGTCGCTCGCGGCGGGCGATGTGACGCGCTGGCTGCGGGACGCGGCGACGGGACTCGTCACGGACGCGCGGGGGATTGTGACGGACTACGCCTACGATGCGGCGGGCGACCTTGCGCAGGTCTCGCACTCGGACGGCACGCCGTCCGCCGCGTTCGCCCGCGACCGGGCGGGGCGGCTCGTCGCGGCGGTGACGGACGGGGTCTCGACGAATCTCCTCGCCTACGATGCTTTCGGTGCGGTCACGAACGAGACGCAGAACGGCGTCGCAATCGAACGGACCTACGACGGCTGCGGACGGCTCGCCTCCATGAACGGCGTAGCCTACGGCTACGACGCGCTCGGACGGCTCGCGTCCGTGGAGGCGGACGGCCTTTCCTTCATGTGGCTGCGCGTACCGGGGACGGACCTTCCCGCCGGATACGTCTGCGGGGACTTCCGGCGGACGGTCGCCTACGAGCCGAAGCGTGACCTCGTCGCGGCGGTCACGAACGCCTTCGGGGACGCGGTGATTTCCTCGTTCGGGTACGGGAACGACGCGGCGGGGCGGCGTATCATGATCGGGCGCGGCGGTTCGGCGTTCGGCGACCTTGCGGGTTCGGCGGACTCCTACGGCTACAACGCCCGTTCGGAGGTCGTCACGGCACTGCGGGAGAAGGACGGTTCGGAGGTCTACGGCTTTCTGGAGGACTTCGCCTACGACCCGATCGGCAACCGCACGGAGTCCGCCGTCTACGACGAAAACGGGGTTCGGTACGCCTCCGCCTACGAGTCCAACGTGCGGAACCAGTACGTCTCGCGCACGGTTCCCGGACTCGCCGCCGCGCGGGGATATGCGGATGCGCGGGCGACCGTCACGGTGAACGGGAATCCGGCGTACCGCCTCGGCGGCTACTTCTTCGGCACGGCGGCGTTCGACAACACGGAGTCGGACGTGGAGGCGCAGGTCGAGACCTACGCCGCGCTGCCGTCGGACGGGGAGGGCGGCGACGACCTCGTCGCGGCGGTCACGAACCGCGTCCACGTGCCGCAGTCGCCCGAAAGGTTCACTTATGACGCGAACGGCAACCAGACAGTCGTCGAGACACCGACGGGACGCTGGACGGTCGAGTGGAACGCGGAGAACCGCCCCGTTCGCTGGACCTGCGGCGACAGGACGCTCCTGATGGCGTACGACCACATGGGGCGGCGCGTCAGGTACGTGGAGACGACGGGCGGAATCACGAACAGGGTTGCCACCTTCCTCTACGACGGCTACCTCTGCATTACGCGGACGGTAAACGGCGTGACCGACCGCTTCCTCTGGGATCCGACGGAACCGGTGGCGACGCGCCCCCTCGCGATGGTTGCGGATGGGACGCCCTACCTCTATACCCACGACGCGAACAAGAACGTCTCCGAACTCGTCAACGCCCTGACGGGCGAGACCGCCGCGCACTACGATTACTCGTCGTTCGGGAAGACGCTGATTGCGACAGGATTCCTCAGGAACCGCAACCCGTTCCGCTTCAGTTCCGAGTATGTTGACGACGCGACGGGCCTCTCCTACTTCAACTGGCGGCACTACGACCCCGTCCACGGACGCTGGCTAAGTGACGACCCGATGTTCGACGAGTTGGCGACGGACTCAAGAAAAATGATTGATAGTTTTGGAATCGAGGCGGAAATACCATACAATCCGTATTTAATGTGCAATAACAATCCGTTGGGGTTGTTTGACATTACGGGGGAGTTTGCTCCGGCAGTTGCAATAGCTGGGGAATATGCCGTAGAAGCGGCAATTGCGAAAATCTTGGAGATTACGGCGATTATTGCGGGGGCTTACGCAACTGTAACTGCGGCTAAAGAACTTGTACAGAAAAAGGAGTGCAGAAAACCAAGATGCGCACCCTGCGATCCTCCTGTTGGTACATTGATGTATCGGTTGGATGCACCAGAACCGGGAAAGGAAAAAGACTTTAGAGGTCATTATCCATTTTTGAACCAAGCTCACTATCATTATTATATTGTTCATCAAATTCCAGCACCGAGTTGCGAATGTAAGGCGAACCGAACGGATAAAGTGGGGGTGAAAGGAGTCACTAGTGCAGACAATCTTTTGCCAGGTGCCATATTATATCGGAATCCAACAGGAGGAGGGCTGATGCTCTAAGATGGTATGAAGAAAAGATACAAAAGATGTCGTTATTTCAGATGGCGGCAGAAAGCGTGGACGATTCGTTCTGGCGATGTTGTCGCATGGATCGGCAGTCGGTGGCAGATTGGCATTGTATTGAAGGTATTTGAACCCAACGACCCCGCGGCCTTGGATCGCGGTATTCCCCGTGATCGTAGCGGTTTTGAAATCCTTTTTGATGGTGGTGGTATTGTCACATTCGATTCAACCTATCCACCAGACGATGAACTTATTTTCCTGCAACATACGGCATGGTACGATGAGAAAGACTGGATGATATGCGAAAAAATGAAAAGTGTTGATGAGGTCATGAAGCACTTCGGTGTCGAGCGGATGTGGGGTAATTGATAACCAAGGCATGAAAATATGCTATAATTCTCGCGAAAGGATGAGATAAGTGGCGGCAAGTGACCGAAATGGATTTGGACTTCATGAGATTTTACGAGGTGGAATCTCGCGGAAGTTCCATACCTCGCGGCGATTCTCACGCTGTCGAGTCGTCCGCGACCGGGCGGGGCGGCTCGTCGCGGCGGTGACGGACGGGGTCTCGACGAACCTCCTCGCCTACGACGAGTTCGGCGCGGTCACGAACGAGACGCAGAACGGGGTTGCGGTTGTTCGGACCTACGACGGCTACGGGCGGCTCGCCTCCATGAACGGCGCGGACTACGGCTACGACGCGCTCGGACGGCTCGCGTCCGTGGAGTCGGACGGACTCTCCCTCACGTGGCTACGCGTCCCGGGGACGGTCGCCTACGAGCCGAAACGCGACCTCGTCGCGGCGGTCACGAACGCATTCGGGGATTCCGTAATCTCCTCGTTCGGGTACGGGAACGACGCGGCGGGTCGGCGCGTCACCATCGAACGCGGTGGCTCGGCGTTCGGCGACCTCGCGGGTTCGGCGGACTCCTACGGCTACGACGCCCGTTCGGAGGTCGTCTCGGTGCTGCGGGAGAAGAACGGCGCGGAGGTGCGCGGCTTCTTGGAGAACTTCGCCTACGACCCAATCGGCAACCGCACGGAATCTGCGGTTTACGACGAGAACGGGACGCGGTACGCCTCCGCCTACGAGTCGAACGCGCGGAACCAGTACGTTTCGCGCACCGTCCCCGGCCTCGCCGCCGTGCGGGGGGATGCGGACGCGCGGGCGACCGTGACGGTCAACGGAAAACCCGCCTTCCGCCTCGGCGGCTACTTCTACGGGACTGCATCGTTCGACAACACGGAGTCGGATGTTGATGCGCAGGTCGAGGCCTACGCCGTACTGCCGTCGGACGAGGCGGGCGGCGGCGATCTCGTCGCGGCGGTCACGAACCGCGTTCACGTCCCGCAGTCCCCGGAGATTTTCGCGTACGACGCGAACGGCAACCAAACCATTGTCGAGACCCCGGCGGGACGCTGGGCGGTCGAGTGGAACGCGGAGAACCGCCCCGTCCGCTGGGCCTGCGGGAATCGGACGCTCCTCATGGCGTACGACCACATGGGGCGCAGGGTGCGCTGTGTTGAAATAACGGGTGGAATCACGAACAGGGTCGCGACCTTCCTTTACGACGGCTACCTCTGCATCGCGCGGACGGAAAACGGGAGGACCGACCGCTTCCTGTGGGATCCGACGGAACCGGTTGCGACGCGCCCCCTCGCCACGGTCGCGGACGGGACGGCCTACCTCTACGCGCACGACGCGAACAAGAACGTCTCGGAACTCGTCAGCGCCCGGACGGGCGGGACCGCCGCGCACTACGACTACTCGTCGTTCGGGAAGACGCTCATTGCGGCGGGGCCGCTCAGGAACCGCAACCCGTTCCGCTTCAGTTCCGAGTACGTTGACGATGCGACGGGCCTCTCCTACTACAACTGGCGGCACTATGACCCCGTCCACGGCCGCTGGCTCAGCGAGGATCCGATGGAGGAGAATCCTCTAAATGTAGATATTCCGTATGAAGATTCTTTGGAAAAAATAACTTTGTACTTAATTTGTGATAATTCGCCGGTTAATGTTTCGGATGTTTTGGGTTTAGTGAGGTCGGACAAGGTGAATTCTGCATCTAAATGGAAACAAATAACAAGCGGGTATGAATTTCATAATTGGAATTGTAGTGAATGGCCTACACTAACTGATGGAAGCACTGGTGGAAGATCTGGCAAGTATAAAGCTCATTTTTCTAAGTATACCTTTGCAGAATTAGGTATGAGTAGATCATTAATAACCAAGTTCTCGAATTCAATGGCTAATTTATTGGGAATGACAGGTACATCAAGTTCTTGTTGGTGTCTTACATTTGGTTTTTCAGTTCTTAGTAGAAATATGGGGAAATATAGAGAATATAAGGTTGTTGTAGAAGTTAAGACATTAGATGAACATCCAACTTGTTGTGCAACGCCTGAGAATCATATTACAGGGAAGGAAGGAAAGAAATTTACGATAGGGCCATATAGATGATGGTAAAAAACATAATAATGCATTTTTTCTTAAGTGTTATGGTAGTGGGGTGTTGTACATCGCCAAGCCATGAACTTTTTAATCTTGATGCCATATCGTACATATTGAGAACTGAAGAAATTGGCCCATTTCAATTTGAGAAAAAATCACTCGTTCAAATAATAGACGAGTTGTGGAAAGAGGCGAACAGAGTCCTTTCATCCAAAGGGGAATCTGGTGTAAGCGTCATTGTTGAATCACTTTCGGAAGGTGAGGTGGAATCCGTTTATGATCTTGATGTGCCGCGGACAACGATTCTTTGCGCATTCAAGAAACTTGGAGATACGATAGGGCGTTTAGTTGTTTTTGACCACGGCTTAATAATACTAAAAAAGTGTGGCAATATTGGAAGAAATATGGCGGAGGTCGAGACCTGCGCCGCGCTCCCCTCGGAAGAGGAGGGCGAGGACGACCTCAGCGCGGAGATCACGAACCGCACGGCGGCGGGGGTCGTCTCGTCAACCGAGTACGACGCGCTGGGCCGCCCCGTGGCGCAGTTTGACGGGCGCGGCAACCGCACGGCGTACGCCTACGACGCGCGCGGGCGGATCGTCTCGGCGACGGACGCGGCGGGGAACGCGACGCGCTTCGGCTACGACGGACGGGGGCGGCGCACCTCCGTGACGGATCCGCTCGGCAACGCGGTCACGACGGCGTACGACCCGGAGGGGCGCGTCCTCTCCATGCGGGGCGCGGCCTACCCCGTGGACTGGAGGTACGACGACTGGGGCGACAGGATTTCGATGGCGACCTACCGCGACGAATCGCTCGCGCGGGGCGACGTGACGCAATGGCTGCGGGATGCGGCGACGGGACTTGTCACGAACCGCGTGAGCGCGGACGGGCGGCGCACGGACTACGCCTACGACGCGGCGGGCGACCTCGCGCGGGTCTCGTACTCGGACGGCACGCCGTCCGTCGCGTTTGCCCGCGACCGGGCGGGGCGGCTCGTCGCGGCGGTGACGGACGGGGTCTCGACGAACCTCCTCGCCTACGACGAGTTCGGCGCGGTCACGAACGAGACGCAGAACGGGGTTGCGGTTGTTCGGACCTACGACGGCTACGGGCGGCTCGCCGCGATGGACGGTGCGGCCTACGGCTACGACGCGCTCGGACGGCTCGCGTCCGTGGAGGCGGACGGCCTTTCCTTCACGTGGCTGCGCGTACCGGGGACGGACCTTCCCGCCGGATACGTCTGCGGGGACTTCCGGCGGACGGTCGCCTACGAGCCGAAGCGTGACCTCGCGGGTTCGGCGGACTCCTACGGCTACAACGCCCGTTCGGAGGTCGTCTCGGTGCTGCGGGAGAAGGACGGCGCGGAGGTTTGCGGCTTCCTGGAGGACTTCGCCTACGACCCCGTCGGCAACCGCACGGAGTCCGCCGTCTACGACGAGAACGGGACGCGGTACGCCTCCGTCTATGAGACGAACGGGCGGAACCAGTACGTCTCGCGCACCGTGCCCGGCCTCGCCGCCGCGCGGGGGTATGCGGACGCGCGGGCGACCGTCACGGTGAACGGGAACCCGGCGTTCCGCCTCGGCGGCTACTTCTTCGGCATGGCGGCGTTCGACAACACGGAGTCGGGTGTTGATGCGGAGGTTGAGACCTGCGCCGCGCTGCCGTTGGACGGGGAGGGCGGCGACGATCTCGTCGCGGCGGTCACGAACCGCGTTCACGTCCCGCAGTCCCCGGAGATTTTCGCGTACGACGCGAACGGCAACCAAACCATTGTCGAGACCCCGGCGGGACGCTGGGCGGTCGAGTGGAACGCGGAGAACAGACCCGTCCGCTGGACTTGCGGAAATCGGACGCTCCTGATGGCGTACGACCACATGGGGCGGCGCGTCAGGTACGTGGAGACGGCGGGCGGAATCACGAACAGGATTGCGACCTTCCTCTACGACGGACACCTCTGCATCGCGCGGACGGCGGACGGGACGACCGACCGCTTCCTGTGGGACCCGACGGAACCCGTCGCGACGCGCCCCCTCGCGACGGTCGCGGACGGAACGCCCTACCTCTACGCGCACGACGCGAACAAGAACGTCTCCGAACTCGTCAACGCCCTGACGGGCGAGACCGCCGCGCACTACGACTACTCGGCGTTCGGGAAGACGCTCATCGCGGCTGGATTCCTCAGGAACCGCAACCCATTCCGCTTCAGTTCCGAGTATGTTGACGATGCGACGGGCCTCACCTACTACAACTGGCGGCACTACGACCCCGTCCACGGCCGCTGGCTGAGCGAAGATCCAATTGGAGAAGAAGGTGGATTGAATGTATATGGTTTTGGAAACAATAATTTGGTGAATGTGTTCGATCAACTTGGATTGGCATTCTCTGCAGGAAAATATACTTTTGACGAAGAGAAGTGTGTATTGAATGTTGAACTGAGTTGGCGGGTATCCTACATAAATAAAACGAATTTTGAGAAATGGACAAGTAAGAAAAAGGATGATTGGGAGAATAAGGCCAAAGGTGCGATACAAAATTATTTCAACAATCTAGAATTGAAGTGTTATTCTGAAAATTCTGGTTGCTGTGTGTGCAGAAATGGAGTCTCCGTTAACTTCAAACTGGTGATTGAGAGAAGAGGGGGAGGGCATCCAGGGACAAGAACTGACTATTACCCAAAGGTTATTACAGATGGGAAATCTCGCTCGGAAACGATTCCAGGAATCCGCGAGGCCAATCTTGATATTGACGATGTCTTGCCCCAGTCTAAAGGGGCAAAAAACGAACAGATACCGATTATACATGAGGTTGGACATCAACTTGGACTTCCTCATCCCGGTGGATGGGGTAATGATAAAAAAGATTACGAGGCAGATATTGAGTCTCTCATGGGTGGAGGAATGACGATGCGGGAGGCTGATTTCTCTTTTGTCTTTTGTTCTAAGATCAAAATTAGAGATAAGAAGAAAGGGAAAAACTGCTCAAAATGGAAGGCTCGAAAATGATGAAATTGTATATGGGAGTTCTGGCCATAAGTTTATTCTGTGGTTGTGCCACGGGATCTTATTGGATGCCGAATGACAAGTCCAATCGTTTTGTTGGGCGTGATGCTGAGTGGGTTTTGGCTAATTTTGGCATTCCGGCACTTGATTATATAATAGATATAACGGACAGAGAAGCAGAGAGACTATGCTTAAAATACAGAATCGAAAAGTCTCGGATTCGAATTCTTGTTTATAGGTGGGAAGATGCAGATGAAGAGCGAGGCTATATGCGCTTTACACTGTCGGAGGACTCTGATGTTGGGTGGCGTGTCATAACTGATTGGGGGAACTGTCCCCTTCAAGAATGGAATACACAATCAATTTATAGCAGGGAAGACGATGATCCCGATACATGGGGATGCCTCTATACGGGGCATGACGAGGCGTGGGTCATTGCTAAATTTGGGAAACCAGACCGCAGTACGGTCAGAACCGCCAGCTGGTCGGATCGCACAGTCTATCTCATCGAGGAGTTTGAGGAGCATGACGAGAGGACTCGGTTCAAGGAATTGTGGTACAGGAAGCACGAGCGGGATCCAGAATTCATTCTCTACTTGAAGGAGAACGAGAACGGAAAATGGATTGTCGTGGCCGACATTCTCGTACCCCATGGAATTAGAGAAAAACGAGAGGAGGAGCAGAAATGGTGAGGCTGTTGTTGTTCGTGTTGTTGGTGGGCATGATATGTGGTTGCCTGTCGCCGTCCGAAAGACTGGAGAATCCCGCCACGAATCGTTTCCTCGGGCATGACTCCGAGTGGGTGTTTGCCAATTTCGGCACGCCCTGGCAGGATTACATTGGGGAGAATCGGACTGGGGCGGCAACCCGCAGTCCGCTGACATGCGGGTTGGACTCCGAATACCGAATCGTCAGGTACGACACGGAGTCCGGCTCGGACTGGTGGATGGAGTTCGCTCTCGTTCGGGACGGGATGTCCGGTTGGCGCGTCGTCGGTGACAGGGGAACGCATCCGGGCTGGGAATGGGATACTCGGTCGCTTGTTCCAATAGATGATTATCACACACGGGAGGACTCCTATGTCGGTCATGACGAGGTCTGGGTCGTTTCCCAGTTCGGCCCCCCTGACAGGATGTCAATGGTCAGGCAGTGCCATTCGGAACTAACTGTTCCACTCTTCGCAAAATATGGGAAGGGTTCCGTTTTCAAGCAACTGTGGTATCGAAAACATGACAATGATCCTGAATTGATCTTCTTTCTTATTGAAAAAAGGACTGGCAAATGGGTTGTTGTTGCAGACATTGTAATCCCCCACGGAGTGTATTTCTGAAAGAGGTTAGTATGAAGTATTTGATCGATTATTCTCTCTGAGGAAAAAGATTTGAATATCAATCAACTTCCCCCAGTTTGTCAAATAGAAACGACACCCGATAGATAAGCAGGCGGTTTCTGATTTGCCAAATACGCGACACTCAAG
>CAKTUI010000033.1 GCA_934621385.1 uncultured Kiritimatiellota bacterium | reverse complement strand
ATTGTGGTGTTGGGAACGCCGACCGGCGCGACGCTCGGCGCGACGACGACGCACACCCTGACCATCGCGGCGTCGGAGGCCGCTCCGCAGCCGGACTACGCCGCCATCTACGTTTCGGGCGTCGGAAGCGACGCCAACGACGGAAAAACCGTCGGCGCGCCGTTCCGCACGCTGACGAAGGCACTGTCGGTGGCGGAGGACGGCGCGGTCATCCATGTCGCGTCCGGCTGGTATCGTCCGGCGGACGGCCTGATGGTCACCAACGGCGTGACGATCGTCGCGGACGAGGGCCCGGAGAAGACGTTCCTGTTTGCGCCAATGACGACGGCGAATAAGGCGATGGTGACGGTTGCGCATGCGGACGCCGTCCTCTCGGGCCTGACCGTCACCGGCAAGGACGAGAATGAGAATCAGCCGGAGCAGTGGGGCGGCCTGCGCGTCACGGCGGGCGTCGTCACCAACTGCGTCATCAGCCACCACAAGACGAAGAGAAATTCCGTCAATGGCGCCGGCTGCCGCCTCGAGGGCGGCACGGTCGTCGACTGCACGTTCACGAACAACTTCTGCTGGTATAGCGGCAATAGCTCGCGCGGCGGCGCCGTGACCCTGGAGAAGGGCGACGCCTTGCTCGACCGCTGCACGGTCATCAGCAACCGCATCTGGCAAAGCTCCGCCAACGCCAATGGTCCCATTAAGGGCGATACGAGCAACGCTTGCGGCGGCGGCGTCTACCTGAAGGTCGGCACGGTGCGCAATTCGCTGGTCGTCGGCAACGAGAGCTATTCGTATGGCGGGGGCATCTACGTCACGGAGAAGGGCCGCGTGCTCAACTGCACGGTCGTCGGGAATAAAGCCCGTCTCGCCAGCGGGGGCATCTGGCAGGGCGGCGGCACGGTGACCAACTGCCTGTGCCAGGGGAATGTCGCCCACGGCGTCGTCGATGTGGCGGACGACCCCGGCTTTGTCGATGCGGCAAACGGCGACTATCGGCTGAACCCGGCGTCCGCTGCCGTCGATGCGGCGGACGGGGAGGCGGACCTGGGCGACCTCGACCTCGATGGCCGTCCGCGCGTGATCGGAGCTCAGGCGGACAAGGGCTGCTACGAACGGCAGGCGTCGCAAACGGACTTCGGCATCTCCTTCCGGAAGCTGACGCCGTTTGTGCCGGGGGAGGTCGAGTTCACGGCGAAGGCGGCGAACGGCACCTTGAGCGACTGTAGGTGGACGTTTGACGGGGGCGAGCAGAAGACCGGGGCGACCGTCACACGCGTTTGCGAGCCAGGGAGCGTGTCGGTCAGCTTCCGCGCGAACCTAGACGGCCGGCCGGTGACCGTTGACAAGCCCGACTGGTTCGTCGCGTATGGTGAGACCGTCCATGTCGTCGTCGAGAACGAGAACCCGGTCTTCCCGTATGCGACGTGGGAGACGGCGGCGACAAACCTGATTGACGCCTTTGCCGCCGTCCAGCGTAACGGGACCATCCTGATGGGCGCGGGGGACTACCGTCTCACGGACGAGCGCACGATCGACTTCCCGATGACGCTGCGCGGGGATAAAGGGCCAGAGCAGACGGTCCTCGATGCGCACAAGGAATTGCGCCCGTTCCAGCTGCGGCATCCGTCGGCCGTGCTCGACGGGCTGACGTTGCGCAACGGTAGGGGCGCGGCGAGTAGTTTGGGCGGGGGCGTCGCCATCCGCGACGGCGGGCAGGTGACGAACTGCGTCTTTGACGCCTGCATCGGGGACGTCGTCGCGGCTGCCGGCGTGGGTGTCCAGGGGCGTGGCGCCCGGATCCTGGACTGCCGCTTCGAGGGGTGCTGGGTGGATGACGACTGGCCGGACCGGATGCGTAAAGGGGTGGCGATCCTGACGTCTGGCCCGGACTTCAGCGAGGAAGACCTGCTGATCGACCGGTGCCTTGTGCGGGGTTCGCACGAGGGATGCAGCCGGCCGTACAAGAATTTCGTCGCGTGCGGCGACGGCGCGATCTGGCTCGACAGCGGCACGGTGCGCAACACGATTGTCACGGGCAGCGTCCTGAAAGGATGCGGCGGCATTATCGCGACCGGGACGGCGAAAGTCGAGAACTGCACGATCGTCGGCAACCGCAGCACGAACACGGCCGCGACAGTGGCGGGCCTTCGTATCGATACGCCCTGGGCCAACAACAAGTTCGATGTGAAGGTCTACAACACGATTATCTGGGACAACCGCTGGAAAGACGCCGACACGGGTGAAGTCGCCGTCAAGAATGTCGGCGGCTTTAGCGGCTACGCCTCTCGCCTGACAAGCTGCTGGACGGAGGACGATCCGAAGCTGCGCGGATACGGAAAGTTCGCATTCAGTCCGACGTCCGATTCGCCGTGCGTCGACGCCGGCAGTCCGCTGTCGTGGATGGACGATGCGGCCGTCGACGTCTACGGTCGTCCGCGCAAGCAGGGCAAGGGCCCCGACATCGGCGCGGCGGAGTTGTCCTCAGCCGGGCTCATGATCCGGGTCAGGTAAGGGGCCTTGGATGAAAATGCCGCTGGTGGTAATCGCGATGGTCGCCGCGCTGGCCTCTTCGGCCGCGTCCGTCGACCTGGTCTCGGCCAAGGGGGTGGACGCCACCGCCTGGGTCGAGCTTGCCGCGCCGGCGGACGGCGCCTTTGCCGTGACGGTGACGCCGCCGAAGGGCTTTTCGGCCGTGCTTCTCCGCGAAGTGCCGGAACGGCGAGATCCGAATGCGTTCTACACCGACGTCCCGGGGCTCGGGCGGAAGGCGCTTGTTGGCGTCGGGCTGGAGGAGGCCGCCAGGGGGCGCACGGCGAAGGCCGGCGAGCGCGTGCGCTTCCGCCTCGTCGTGCCCGTGGCCGCGACGGCGCCGGCCGGCCTTCACAAGGGCCGCCTGACGCTGTCGAGCGGGACTGTCCGCACCGAGGCGGACCTGCTCCTGCGCGTTCTGGACTTTGTGCTTCCGCCGGCCAAGAGCCGGTATGCCAAAAAGCCCTGGCTGTCGAAGTGCGAAGGGGGCGTGCCGTCCGACTGGACCCCGGAGGGGCCGGACACCTATCTGGAGCAGGCCGACCGGGTGACGGACATCGCGGCGTCCATGGCCTCCTGCCGCAGCGACCTTGCGGCCGAGCGCTGGCATGCCTTCGGCGTCGGGTATTATGGCGTGCTTGACCTTCCCTATGTGCTGAATCCCGATTCCTGGCGCCGTTCGGCCGGCGTGTGGGCGTGGCAGATGGGATTTGACGGCGTCGTCTTTCCGGCTGGGAAGACGCCGGATCCGGTCGTTCGCGCCGGGCTGGAGGATGCCGCGATTGACGTGCGCTATCTCTCCTTCTGCCTCGAGCTGTCCGATCTGCTGGCGGACCGGTCCAAGCGCGCGACCGAAATCGTCTACGAAGGGCGGCTGGGGCAGTTCTGGCTCGACCGCATCAGCGCCGACGACGATGACATGGACGTTGTGCGGCTTGAGGCGCAGGCGCGGATTGTCCGCCTTCTGGCCTTTGCGCGAAAGGAGGTCGCGCGATGACGGTCGGAGCCCTCCTTGTGCTGGCCGTTGCCGTGACGGCGAGGCCTGCTTCTGACCCGAAAGCCGATCGCCAGCCGGTGGCGCCGGGCGTCACGGGCGAAATCGCCTACGCGCCGGACAGTCTGCTCTTCATCTTCCGGGGCGACGGCGATCCGAAGGGGACGTTCGTCGTCCAGGCGCGGCCGGGCCTGCCGTCGGAGGCGCCGTCCGCCGCCCCGGTCGTCGTTGCGTTCGAGAACAGGCCGAACGCCCGCTGTGACAGTCGTCTGGCGCGGGCCGCGCACACGCGGCGGACGCCGAAGGCCCGGGGCCAGGTCAACGTCTCCCCCGACCGGAAGAAAGGCCAGTGGACCACGCGGCTGTCCATTCCGTTCCGCCATCGGCTGGACGACTGGCCGTTCTCGAAAGACGGGAAGCGGCGGCCGCCGCCCTGGTGCGCGGCCGTCACCTATCGGGACGGCGACGGGAAAGACCATGCCTGGGGCACGGCGGAGGATCCGCTGGTGATCTTCTGGAAGCGTTCGGCGTCCTTCGCCTCGGCGCGTGATGCGCTCTTCCGCGACAGGGGGATCGTCAGGGACTACCAGAGTGCGCGGTGGAAGTACGCCTCGGTCTTCGACTTCAGCCAGAAGGAGCGGTGGATTGGCTTCCGCGATCCGGGCGTCGAGACGTTTGTCTGGCGGCAGGCCGACTCGGAACGGCTCTTTCACGAACGATACGCCCGGACGGTCTACCAGTCGTCTGACGGGCTCGTCGATCTCCTGGACGACTGGGGCGGCCAGCGGAAGGCGAAGATTCTCGCCCTGGCCGAGCCGGCGCGCCAGCGCGCCTTTGACGGGCTTGGCGGGCTGGTCTCGGCCTCGGAGGCGCTTGCGGACGCGCGCCGCCGCTATCTGCTCGACCGTTTCATGGGACGCGCGCTCCCGCCGGCCGTCCCGGAGCGGGCGCGTGCGGCGGAGCCCGTCGACGAGCCGCTCGCGCCGGACGCCGACGGCGATGACGCGGGGGAGGTGACGCTGGATGACGAGGAATTGGAGTTCTGACATGCCGAGGATGACGATCGCCCTGGTCGGGGTCATGCTGGCGCTTGCCGCCGCCGCCGAAGGCGAGTTCGCCTTCTCGTATCGCTTCCGGATCGATCCCGGCGCCGGCACGCAGCCGGTCGCCTTCGGCCTGAAGCACCTGGCGCATCCGTGCCTGGCCGAGGCGCCGTTCGAGTTCGCCGTGAAGGACAAGGCCGACGTCGTCGGGGCGAAGGAGCGTAAGATGGCCGTCGAGGTCGAATGCGCAACGGGCGGCTGGCATCACGTGGCGTTTGCCTATTCGGCCTCGCGAGGCTGGTGTCGCTTCTGGTTCGACGGCAAGCAGCAGCAGGAAGACCGCCTCGAGGCGTCCTGCGAGCTGGACGTCGCCGCCCTCCTGGCCCAGAAGCCGCCGAAGGGCTTCCCCGGCGAGGTGACGGCGATTCGGACTTTCACGACCGTGCCGACGGAGGAGCAGCTGTTCGCCGGCCGGATCCCGGAAGCGGAACGACGGGCCGCGAAGGCGGCCTTTGAGGCGGCTGCCGCGCGGGACGGCGTCCAGCCCGCCTTTGCGGCCTGGTGCCGGGCGAAGGCCGCCGAGGCCGCCGCCTTTGGCGACGAAGGCGACCTCGGCGCGTGGCATCGGCTGGAGACGCTTCGCCGGCGCTTGCCGAAGCTGCTGCCGCTGGCGCGGACGGCGGCTGACGCGACCATGCTGCCGTTTGCCATCAACCGCTACGCGCCGACCAAGCACGTGCCGTTTGCCGTGCCGGAGGACGCCCGTCCGTTTGCCGGGCTGTCGATCCGGGCGGCGCGCGACGAGTGGGACTGCGAAAGCTTCATGGTCCATCCGTTCGCGGACGCGAAGGGCTTCTTCATGGAGCCGGGCGACCTGAAGGGGCCGGACGGCGCCACGCTTCCCGGCGCGCTTATCGACATTCGCGTCGTCATGTGCTGGTATCAGTGCCGCGGGGCGTGGAACACCTGGTTTGGCGCCGGACGTGACATGCCGGCGCTCTGTCCCGAACTGCTGGTCCACGACGACGCGTTCATGCGCGTCGACACGGACGCGCGGCGGAACCTCCTGCGGACGATCAATCCCGACGGCATCGACTACGTGGACGTCAGCGAGCGGCTGCACGAGGACGTGGCGCGCCCGTTCAGGCTGAACCTCGAGCGGGTGGAGGACGCGAAGACGTTCCAGCCGCTTGATCTCCGGGAAGGCGTGATGCGGCAGTTCTGGCTGACGCTCAAGGTGCCGGACGGGCAGAGGCCGGGCCGCTACACGGGGTCGATCGCGCTGACGGTCGGCGGCCGCCCGGCGGGGCGCCTGCCGCTGACGGTCGTCGTCCATCCGTTCCGCCTGCCGTGGCCGGCCGCGCACTACGACATCGACAGGCCGATGATCCACGCCTGGTACCACCATTGCGCGATCAAGGACAAGCTCGTCGACTCCTTTGCCGTCGGGGGCGTCACCCCGGGGATGGGCTTTGACCAGGCCGTCCGGCGCACAGACGCCGAATACCGCAACTTCGTCGAGCACGGGGCGGGGAACATCTTCTGCGACACGTACGGCGGGCGCACGAACGAGTGGGATCTGGCGGACGCCGAGGCCGTCCTCCTGAAGCGGAACGGCGCCGTGCTGGATCCTCTTCTCGGAAACGTGAGCATTCCGACCGGGTTCGCCGACTGGGGCTCCAATCCGCCTCGCGGCGTGACCGACCTGAGCGTCGAGGCGAACTACGACGTCTGGAGCCGGGAGATGGCCGCCTACTCAAACGGCTGGCGACTGGCCGCGCAGAAGCTCAAGGAGACTTACGGGCATACGCGCGTGGTGTGCTACGGCCTCGACGAGGCCGGCCCCGAGGTCGTCCGCCGCGAGATGCCGTTCATGGCGACGGCCAACCGGTTCGGCGGTCTGACCTACACGTCGCAGGGAAGGCCCGACGAGGCGGCGTTCATCACCGACTACGACGGCTGCCCGCAGAGCATCTGCCGCGAGACGGCGCACGCCTGGCACGCCTCTGGCGCCATCCTGACGACCTATGCGTCGCCGCATGGCGGGCCGGAGAACCCCGACCTCTGGCGGCGGCGGAAGGGGCTGTTCCTCTGGTTCGCCGACTTCGACGGGCAGAACGAATACGTCTGGTACGAGGGGGCGCACCTGTGGAACGAGTTCGTCTACGGCCCCAGCAGCATCTACAAGAACTTCTGCATGGTCCAGCCGACGAGCGACGGCGTCATCGACACGATCCAGTGGGAGGCCGCGCGCGAGGGCATCGACGACATGCGCTATGCGACGCTGCTCAAGCGCCTCTGCCGTGCCGCGCGCGGGAGTGGCGACAAGGCGCTCGTCCGCGACGGACGCCTGTTTGACGCCTGGCTGGAGACGTGCGACTATCACAAGGCGGACATGGAGGACATCCGCGCGGAGATCGTCCGCCGCATCGTTTCCCTGCAGGAGGCGCTGACGCGCGCGGGCGTTGACGTCTCCGCGTTTGCCCCGCCCGCCCGGCCGAGGCAGGATCTGCCGCTGCCGAAGCCGAAGAAGATGTCCGGCGACGAATATGCTAGTCGCCAGATGTACGACTACGCCTGCCGCGCCTGGCTCGAGGAGGGGACGGAGAAGGCCCTGTTCAAGGCGCTTGACGGGTTCCTGCGGCGGCGCCTGGTCAAGGAGGCGGCAGAGACGCTCGCGAGGATCGAGGGAGACGCGGGGATCTCGCCGGGCGGAAAGGCGAAGGCGCGCCTTGAGCGCGGGTTCCTCGGCCTCACGCGGACGCGGCACAACTGGACGCCGTCCGCGTCGGCGCTCGCGACGGCCCGCAAGGCGCTGGACCGGGCCGTCCTCCATGACAGGCAGCGTGTCGGCGAGGGCCACCTGGTCGCGATGTCCATCCGGCTGATGCGGGCGCTTTCGGCCGCCGGCGATCACGAGGGGGCCATCGAGGTTGGCGAGCGCCTGTTTGAAGGCGGGCTGAAGAAGGCCATCGGGTCGCGCGAGTCCGGCATGCATCCGAACGGTCTGGCGATGATGATCGGCGAGGAATACTTCACGCTCGGCCGCTATCGGCAGGCGATGAGGTGGTTTGATCCGGCGGCACGGGCGAGGAGCTACCATGCGCTCATGCGCAAGGGCGACGCGGCGCGGCGGCAGAAGGACTACGTGACCGCGATGGACGCCTATGCGGAGGCGGCGAGCACGGTCGACCGGGTGCGGCTCGGCGACAAGTACCGGCAGGTCGTCGGCTTGGTTCGTCAGATGAGCGAGGCGATCCGCCGGAACACGCGACAGAGCCAGAAGCCCGCCCGCGGCCTGGAACTGGACGACGCGGTCGAGGAGATATCCCTGGAGGAGGAGGAATGACGAACATGAACCAAAGAAATATGATATCATTTGAAAGTATGAAAAACTGTGCCTTTAAATTCGGAGTGCTCGCGATTTCCGCGGTGTTCACGTTTGGTCTCGTTGCCTCTCCCGAGCAGGATTTCGAGGCGGCCGTGAAGGCCGGCCAGCCGCTGAGCGCGGAAGCCGCGTACGTGAAGCTCGTGAAGGCGGGCAAGGCTGTCTCGCCGCGCATTCACCTGCAGGCGGCGGAGGTTGCGCGCGCGCTCGGCAAGGGCACGGCCTATGACGACCGCACGCTCCTCTATCTTCGCCTTGAGAAGGGGTGGAACGCCGACGTCGAGCAGGCGCTGTGGCGGCTGTGCTCGGCGGGTTCCGATGTCGATCTCTTCGCGCGCCTGAACGCCAACTCGAAGGCTGACCGGGCGCTTTGGTCCGTCGGGCGCGACATGCTGGGGCGCCTCGCGGCGGCGAATCGTCCGCAGGAGCTCCTGAAGCTTGCCGACCTTTTGATGTCGAAGTTCCCGCAGAAGGACCGTCTCAACAGCATTCTCGGCGTCCTTCACGACAACAGTCGCAACTGCGGGCCGAACTATCCGAAGGCCGAGCTCGCGCAGGTGATCCTGCGCCATGCGGGCCTCGGGGCGTGCGATAACTTTTGGAATCTCCTGAGCCACGGCAACCAGCGTGACGCCTTTGCGCCGGAGTTCGCGGCGAACTACGTTGCGCGGAATGGCGGCGAGATTGCCGACGACCTTCTCGCGCGCGTGCTGGATGCGCTCGACTACAACAACGTCGACGAGGAGAAGGATGCGGGGAAGGCCGCGGCGCGCGATGCGCGCGTGACGGCCGCGAAGAAGGCCAAGAAGACTATTTTCGACGGCAAGCATCCGCAGTCCGCGCGCAAGTACGTGTGGGTGGCGGGCGGTCGCCTTCCGAAGGCGTTTTTCCCGAAGTGGAAGAAGGACGAGCCTGTGGTGGGGCTGAAGGCGCATTATGACCGTCTCACGACGTCCGACCTCTACAAGGAGAGCGAGAACTATCGCCGGGACGTCCAGAACATGCGCAACGACTTCATGCGCTGGAAGCGCTTCTCGGCGCAGGAGTGCGCGGCGCTCGTCGACGCCGAACCGGCGTCGTTCCCGGTCGACTGGCTGGGCGACTACAGCTCGCTCGGCAGCGTCAGCAAGGCCGTGCAGGACACGAAGTCGACTGCGCCGATTGCGAAGCTGGCGCAGAAGTATCCGAAGCAGGCCGATGCGATCTACCGTCAGTATTTCAGCTCCTATGCGGCCGCCAACGATGAGAAGGGCGACATTGCGGCCGTGAAGCGCATTTTCATGGACATCGCGAAGCAGTCGTCCGACTTCGGCTACGGGCCGATCGACCAGGTGATCAGCTGGTGCAAGGGCATGTCCGTCGCCGACAAGCTCGCGCTCTTCAAGTCGGCCTATACGGTGACGGGCTGGAGCGGCACGTGGAAGGAGTTCAAGAATCGTGCGGCGCGGGGTAATGACAAGGATCCGTTCTACGGCAATGCCGAGGTCAAGAAGTTCGGCGCCGCGATGAAGGAAGGCGACCTCCCCGGCGATCTGCTCCTCAAGCTTTTCGCCCAGGCGTCGCGCGCGAAGAACGCGCCGGACATGGCCGCGCTCGTGCCGGAGTTCAAGAAGCTCTGTCCGTGGAAGTACAACGAGGGCAAGACCGACCGTGACAACCGGATCGGCAACTCCTTCCTGAACCGCTATTTCGAACTCGCCGGCAATGCGGCCGAGGCCGACAGCCGCAAGTACGCGGAGCTCGCGATCGAGAAGATGTCGAAGTCGGGGCCGGAGCCGGGCAGGATCGAGTACTGCCTGCGCAAGGTGAAGGACGGGAACCTGTGGCTCACCTACAACCGCGCGCGCGCCCTGGTCGTCGGCAACCATGATCCGCTCGCCGGCTATTCGGTGGCGAAGAATTCGGAGAAGCCCGCCGACGGCATCGACATGAAGAAGATGACGCCGTACAATGCCAGCCAGTATCTCCGCAACAACTGGGGCAACGTCAAGACGGGTCCGGCGCGCGACCAGCTCATGCTCGACTACCTGGCGTCGCGTCCGTACGCCGAGCAGAACCGCGATGGCCTCAACTGGGCGCTCGCGACGGCGCAGGAATACGCCATGTGGCGCAAGGAATTCGCCGCGAAGTTCCCGGTCGATGACGCGCTCAAGCAGCTGCTCGCCGACAAGGAGCCGGTCCTCCAGTGGGATTGCTACCTGAACGTCATTCGCCTCGCCTATCGTGCGGGCAAGTACGAGGCCGTGTCCAAGCAGTATCTGGCCTGGGCCGATTCGCTGGAGATTCAGGACCGTTTGGCCGCGTATAGCATTATCCTCGCGAACGGCGTTCAGTGCGTCCGTGAGGACGGCAAGAACACGTACTGGGATTGGTTCCCGGGCTGGGACAAGGTGCTGACGGGTCCGTATGTGGCGGCGCTCAAGGCCGTTCCCGACACTCGTGCCGGGGTCTGCTCGTTGAATCTTGAGGGCTCTCGCTTTGACGCGATCAAGAACCGCCGCGCTGAGTTGGCGAAAGACGAGAAGAACGCCGAGGCAGTTGCGACAATTGACGCGTTTTACGAGGTGGTGACGGCGAAGCTCCTTGCGGGCATGCGCAATCCGATCGGCGACAGCAACGAGACGATGGCCTGGCATGCTCGTCTTCGCAAGGCAGTTGAGAAGAAGGACGCCGTCGCTGCCGCGGCGATTGCCCGCCGCACGGGCGCATCCATCATCTGTCACTGGCTGGGCGACGGCTATCTGAAGCAGGTGCTGGAGGACTTCAAGGCGTCGGGAGCCAACGAAGCGTTCTACCTCTACGTCGACGCCGTCGCCGGCGACCAGCCGGGCTGGCTCGTGTCGCTCGCGGCCAAGTACCGCGCCGAGCTCGCCTCGACGCTCCCGGGCATCTATCCGGTCGGCGAGAACGATCCGGCGTATCCGCTCTACGTGGCGGCGGACGAGCTCTCGAAGAAGAACCCGGAGCGCGCGTGGCAGATCCTGCAGGATCCGAAGAACCAGACCGTGTTCGAGCGCGAGGCGCTGAAGCTGCCGCCGGACTTCGTGATCTGGGGCGTCGAGCAGCTGCGCATGGACCGCGGCGAGAAGGACAAGCTTCTCCTGAAGGCGCGTCAGATCGCGACGGCGATTCTCGCGCAGGAGTCGAAGGTCTCGCCCGAGATGGCGGCGGCGATGGTCCTCTCCCGTGCCGAGAGCTACCGCGACCAGCGGAACTTCGAGGCCGCGAAGCTCGAGTACCAGTCGCTCCGCGACAATCCGACGTATCATGCGACCAAGTACGGCAAGAAGGCGATGTTCCGCGCGATGGACCTGCAGATCGCGTCCGGCAACGTCCAGGGCACCGAGGCGACGCTTGAGTACTGGCTCAGCCAGAACGACCGCGAGATTCAGGCGCAGGCCCACTACTTCATGGCGCTGATCGCGTTTGACCGCAAGGACTTCGACGAGTGCATCAAGCAGCTGCGCCAGGTCTTCGCGATCAACCTGACGCACACGGAGGGACGCTTCCTCCACGGCCGGTGGAAGCTGGCGACGAACAGCGAAGTCGACGACACGGACGTTCTCGTCGGCGACCTGACCGAGCGCAACATGATCCGTCCCGGCAGCCAGCTCACGGTCACGGTGCAGGACTCGAACCTCTCCGTCGCCGGCGGCGGTGCATCGATCCCGGTGATCGTCCGCACCGAGCCGGGCAAGGACGAGGAGCGCATCAACCTCTATCCGACGAGCCGCGACCCGTCCAACTTCAAGGGCCTCGTCGAGGTCCAGCTCGGCAAGGCGTGTCCGTCGAACCGCGTTCTCGAGGTGATCGGCGACGACACCATTTCGTACGTGATCGATCCCGACTTCCTAAAGGAGCGCGGCCTGCCGCTGAACGAGCCGAAGCGTCTCAGGGTCGTTGACGACGGCAAGCTCGCGATGGGTGCCGGCGCGCCGCGCACGGAGGAGAAGAAGACCGAGAAGGGCCTCAAGGACCTGCTGGACGAGGACCACAGCCTCGAGGGTACGGGCGTTTCCAAGAGGCTCCGTCCCGGCAACCCGCTCTACGTGGTCGTGCAGGACCGTGACCGTTCGCTCGGCGGCGAGGCCGACAGCCTGCGGGTCTCGATCGAGACCAGTTCCGGCGACCGCCTCGACGACTACGAGCTCAAGGAGGAGAAGCCGTTCTCCGGCGTCTTCCGCGGCAAGATCGCGACCTCGTTGCCGCCGCCGCGCGCTTTTGCGCACGACACCGCCGCGGGCATGAATCCGGGCGATGTCATCAACAAGAACAAGAAGGGCGGCTGGAAGTCGCTCTCCGACGGGCAGCCCGGCAAGTGGTTCGAGGTCGACACGATGGGCTCCTACCTCTTCTCCGAGATCACGCTTGACACGCCGAGCGTCGAGGACGTGAAGGCGATCCAGCTCGTCGGCCGCATGGGCTCGAAGGTGATGCAGCTCGGCCGTCTCCCCGCGGCGACCGAGATGTCGAAGCTCTATCTCCGCCGTCAGCAGCAGTACGACCGCAACCCGCGTCGTTCGCTCGCGAACCTCCGCGCGTTCTGCCAGACCGACCGCGCGGCGAAGCGCCTCATCGTCGAGAAGATCGAGCACCGCGCGCTCGGCAACGGCAACGACTGGCAGACCGCGCTCTACGCCGGTCCGTTCGCCGCGCCGCAAGGGGTCGATTCGCTCCGGTTCCGCATCCAGCCGATTTCGGGCAAGAAGGACGCGCTCCGCGGTCTCTGGGTCACGTTCGCGCTGGACGGCGAGGAAATCTTCTCCGGCCAGGGCTTCAAGCTCCAGAACGCGCTCGTGACGGCGGACCTCACGCCCGGCTGCCACCAGTTCGAGCTGGCGGTCGTCTCCAACAACCACAACGACGACTTCGACCTGGTCTGGGATCCGATCGGGAAGGGTCCGCAGGCGTTCCCGGCCGACTGGTTCAGCGATGAGAAGCATGTGGTGCTCAAGAAGTTCGTCAAGGACCGGGTGCAGATCGTGAAGACGGCGAACGGCTTCAAGGCGGTGTTCGAGAAGCCGGTCAGGCTGCGTTCCTTCCGCTGGGAGTTTGCGGACGTGAAGAGCCCCGACGTCGCGATTTCGCGCATCAGCGCGAAGGACGACCGCGGCGAGAACGTCCTGCCGGTCGAGAGCGACTTCTCCGACTCGCAGTCCAACAAGACGCTTGAGGTCGCGCCGGGCGACAAGATCACCGTCAAGTACGAGGACGAGCGCACGACCTCCGGCGAGAAGAAGGTGCTGCAGCGTCAGATGGACAGCTCGTTCAACGACGCGAAGGTGCGCTTCATCTTCGAGGACACGGACGAGAAGGGCACTGTGACGGCGTGGGACGCGTTCCGTTTCCAGCCGGGCGATTCGCTGGTGATGGCGGTCACCGATCCCGACTGCGACATTACCGACGAGGCGGACAAGATCGAGGTCTCGATCAAGAACGCGGCGGGCGAGACGTTCACCAAGAAGCTCGTCGAGTTCCAGCCGAAGTGGAGCTATGGTCGCACGGAGGATTCCTACGGCATGCACTCGGGCATCTTCATGGGCGTCCTGAAGACCTGTGAGGCGGGCAACACCAACGCGCCGGCGAAGGTGCTGCGCGTGGAGAGCGACGACTGCCTCACCGTCAGCTACATGGACCGCGAGAACACCGATCCGGGCGTTCCGTGCTCCCGCTCCGCGCGCATCTTCGCGGCCCGTCCGTCGCAGCCTTCGCTGACGCTCTTCGACGTCCGCAAGACGCAGGAGATCGACAAGTCGGACGACGCGAAGGTGAAGCTTGAGCGCATTCGCCGCCGTCCCGGAAACGAGAACGTCAACGTCGTCTACCGCGACGTCCTGACGGCTGCGCCGATGGACGCGAAGGCCGTGGCGACGACGAACCCGATTCCGGTCAACGTCTCCGCGGGATCGATCCCGGTCCGCGTGAACGACCGTTCGCGCGCCCGTTACGCATGCTCCAAGGTGATGGTCGAGGCGGTCGCGCACAGCGAGATCGCCAAGGCCGCGGCCGAGGGACGCGATCCCGACAAGGTGACCGTGCCGCTCAAGCTTGGCGGCGGGCTGGCGCCGTTCCGCCTGACGGCGGGCGACCAGTCGCCGAAGGAAGCGCAGGCCGCGGGTACGTTCAACGGGCTCATCCAGCTGTCGCTCGGGCCGATCGATCCCAACATCGAGATTCCCGAGGACGCGCCGCCGCTCCTCTGCGTCACGGGCTCCGACCTCATTGACATCACGGTCCTTTCCGAGGACGGGCAGCCGGTCATGAAGCGGACGCTGAAGCTCGTTTCCGACGCCTCGCTCGGCCTTTCGGACAGCACGTTCTCTGCGGAGCGCAACGAGGCGCACGTCGGCGAGAGTTTCTTCGTGAAGGTTGACGACGCCGACCGCGACGCGACCGACGAGCCGGACAAGATCGACGCCCTTGCGATTTCCTTCAAGACGGGCGTCAAGCGTCCGCTCACCCTCACGGAGACGATGCCGCACTCCGGCATCTTCACGGGCCGCCTCCGTCCCGTCATGTTCGCGCCGGGCGAGACGATTCCGTCCGTCGCCACGGGCGGCGTCGCGTCCGCGAACGAGATCCTGACCGAGGACCGCTTCGCCGTCAGCTACGGCGACAAGGTGATCTTCACGTACAAGGACGAGCTGACGCTTCCGGGCACGCCGGCGCGGACGCTGTCCACGACGGGTACGGTCTTCCGCGGCGCGAACGGCGACGTGCGCCTCTTCTCGAAGCGCTTCACCGACCGCGACACGGCCGTGCTGGTGCAGTTCCGTCTCGCGGAGTGCCTGTTCGAGCAGGCGAAAGAGCACCGCAAGCTGAAGCAGCCCGAGAAGTCCGCCGCGGCGATCGACGAGGGCAAGTTCATCCTCGAGGAGGCGCTGAAGAACTATCCGGACAGCTCGCACGTCGTGCAGGGCGAGTTCCTCCTCGCGAACCTCTATCAGGAGCTCGCGACCGAGGCGAAGGACGCGGAGGACATGGCGGAGGCGACCCCGCTCTACCAGGAGGCCCTCTCGCGCTTCTCGCAGATCCTCGGCACCTGGCCGGAAGGCGAGTATGCCGCCCGCAGCCAGTACCACAAGGCGCTCTGCCTCGAGATGCTGAAGGACTACAACCGCGCGTCCGAGGAGTACGTGAAGATGACGTACCTCTATCCGGAGAGCGACCTCGTCGGCGAGGCGACGATCCGTCTGGCGACGTACTATTACACGAAGGAGAAGCGCTACGACATCTCCGGCCACATCTACCAGAACTTCCAGCAGCGCTTCCCGCAGCACAACAAGGCGGCCCGCGCGCTGTTCATGGCTGGCAGCTGCTACATCAAGCAGGCAGAGACGATCGCCGCCGACATCGAGGCGCGCAAGGCGAAGAAGGATCCGATCCCGCAGGGCTATCAGCAGAAGATCGACGACTTCTACCGCGATGCGGTCAAGACGTTCGATTCGCTCGTCGAAACCTATCGCGAAAGCGAGTCCAAGCTCCGCGCCCAGACCCTTTACTGGGCGGGTGACGTGAGCGTCCGCCGCCACGACTACTCCAAGGCTTATCAGTACCTGAAGCGCACGGTCTTCGAGTTCCCGGAAACCGTGTGGGCCCGTCGTGCCCGCGGCCTCCTCCTGCAGGAAGGCAGGGCGTTTAAGGACTTTGAGTAAAAGGAAAAGTGAAAAAGTAAGAGGAGAATGAAACCGAAAAAGATTGGATGAACAGAGATGAGAAAAACCCATACTTTTTACTTCTTAGCTTTTGCTTTTTACTTCGCGTTCGCGAATGCGAACGCGTACGCGGAGCCGATGCGCGAGTGGGACTGGCACATGCCGGGCGAGGTCTACAAGGAACTCGAGTTCACCGACCGTGCGCAGGTCGACCGGGCGGTGAAGCTCTTCGAGCAGGCGGTGGATGCGGAGCGCCGCGGCGTCAATGTGACGGATCTCGTGCCGCGCTACCGCAACGCGGCCAGCGAATGGCGCAAGGTGCAGGTGCAGGGCGAGACGTCCGGCACCGGCAACGAGCCGCTCCTCGCCTATGCGGTCTTCATGCAGGGCTACGCGAAGCAGCAGGCGCATGACCGCAATGAGGCGATGAAGCTCTACAACGAGGTCTTGGACATCTATCCCGAGCAGAAGTTCATCGCCGTTCCCGCCCGCTACATGCTCTCCCGCGTGAAGCGCGAGCTCGGCGACATCAAGCAGGCGAACGCCGACCTCGAGGAGATTGTCGAGGACAAGGGCGCAGACGGACACAAGATCTTCTACAACGTGATTCGCTCCCTTGCCGGCGTCCGCTGGGGCGAGGGCAAGGCCGAAGAGGCCGCCGAGCTCTGGGAGAAGATTGTCTTCTCGCAGAAGAAGGTCGACTGGTCGCTCTGGAAGTGGTCCCGCGACGACCTGGTCCTCGCCCGCATCGTCACCCAGGACTTCGCCAACCTTGAGGCGGCGCTCTTCGCCGGGCTCGGTCCGGAGAAGAAGAAAGAGCGCGTCGGGGCGATCTGTGAGAACGCGAAGTGGGTTTCCGAAATCGACCGCTACGGACATCACGGCGTCACGGCCTACCTCGACCGCAAGTTCCCGCCCGAGAAGAAAAAGGCCGAGCGCAAGCGCGAGGTGGAGAAGATTCGCAAGGGCTACATCGCGTGGCTGGACGGCGAGAGAGGGGCCTTCGAGGGATACGACGACGGCTGGGCCTACGCGATCGCGAGGCTCCGCGCCCTCTACGGCTATGCGAAGACGGATGAGATCATGAATCGCGTCAAGGCACTCGAGCCGATGGTGAAGGGCGCCAAGCCGGACCAGATCGACGGCCGCGCGCGGACGCTCGCCTTCGAGCTCGTGAGGATCGGACAGAAGGACGCCGCGCGTTCTGCCGCTGCGATGGCGAAGAATACGCTTTATCGTCTCCACCTCCAGTACGAGCTCGAGAGCCAGTTCCAGGAGTGGAAGGCCGCCGCGATGTACCTCACCGAGTACATCGGCACGAAGCCGCCGCCGGATCCGGGCGCGCTCAAGGGCGCGAAGTACGATCTCGCGGGGTTCTACCGCCACCGCCTCGGCGAGCCGGAGAAGGCGCTTAAGATCTATCTGGAGCTCGACGATCCGCCGCGCACCCTCTGGGCCCTTGCCGAGACATACCGCGAATGCGGAAAGAAGAAAGAGTCCTACACGACGCTCACGGAGCTGACGTCCGTCTTTCCGGACGAGGCGGCGAATGCCGTTCTCCGCTATGCGCAGTGGAAGGAGGCGGACGGCGAGAAGGAGAAGGCCATCGGCCTCTATCGCCAGCTGCTGAAGAACCCGAAGTGGAAGCAGAGCGGCGCGTCCTCGCAGGCGCACCAGGCGTTGGAACGCTTTGGCATCGCCACCGGCGGTGCCATGACGAATGAGGTCAGGTAATTTAGAAGAGGAGAAAAGCTTATGAAAAAACTGATGATGACGGTGATGGTGGCGTTCTCGGCGGCGGTTTGCGTCGCGGCCGATGCGGCCAAGGACGCGAAGCCCACCGCGAAGGCGACGGACGCCGATGCCAGGGAAAAGCTCGAGCAGCGCGCGAAGCGTGCGGTCAAGAACGCCATTACGCTCTTCGATCAGAAGGAAGACGAACGTGCGGTCGGCATTCTCGAGGCGGTCGGCCGCATGTACGCGGAAACCGACTCGAAGTATCTCGCGAACCTCGCGCTCGGACGTCACTTTCTCGACAAGCGCGACTTTGACCGCGCCGGCGCGGAACTCCGCACGGCCCAGCACTCGCCCGACCAGGCGGTGCAGGCCGAGTCGCTCCTCCTGCAGGGACAGCTCCACAACTCCCGCGGACAGGCCGGCGAGGCGATGATGGTGCTGCGCCGCCTGACGCAGGACTATCCGACGAGCCCGTTCTCGAACGACGCCTACTTCCTGATCGGACAGATTCATTTCGACGCTCACCGTTGGACGCGTGCCGCCGAGGCCTTCCAGATGGTCGGCACCGCCGTTCCCGAGCAGGGCACGAACGAGACTGTTCTCGTCGAGGCCGGACAGCGCGTTTTCGCGCACGTGAAGGACAAGGACCTTTCCGTTCTGCAGGCGCTCGGCGACAAGTCCGAGGTCGTGCTGGAGTCCAAGAGCGGCGACAAGGAAACGGCCGTGCTGGAGCCGTTCGGCAAGGGCGACGGCGATTTCATCGCGTCCGTCCGCACCTCGTCCGATCCGTCCCAGCCGGGTGACGGCGTCCTCACCGTCCATGGCGCCGAGGAGCTGAAGGTCACTTACGTCGACCGCAACACCGAGGGCGGCGAAGTCGCGAAGAAGGTCAGCGCCGAGGCGAAGGTCGTCTCCACCGGTTCGATTGCGTTTATGGATGGCGCGATGCGCCAGCGTGTCCGCGGTGTTTTCGTCGGACAGCCCGCGCAGATTCGCATCCGCGACCTCGACCTGGACGTCACGCCCAACGCCGACAAGGTGAAGGTGATCGTGCGCGTGCAGTACCGCGAGCGTCCCGAGCCGCCGCCGGGAGCCGATCCGAACGATCCGCCGCCGCCGCCCGCGCCCGACGCGCCCTGGCTGACGCGGACGGAGACCGACATCGAGCTGGTCGAGGACTCGCCCCGCAGCGGCGTCTTCCTCGGACGCATCACCCCGAAGATCCTGGCGACGAACGAAACCGCCGCCGCGGGTGAGATCGCCGTCATGCCGGGAGACCGCCTGTCGGCCGTCTACACCGACAGTTGCTATCTGGACGGCAAGACGCCGGTCGAGCGCACGTGCGAGGCGATGGTGCTCGTGGGCGGTTCGACCGAGCCGCAGTCCATCATGGCTCACGCGAACGAAGTGACCGTCCAGGCCAAGAAGCTCCTCCTTGAGGCGCAGCTCCTCTACAAGTGGGGCTTGATCTTCAAGGACGTCGGCCTTGAGTCGAATGCCAAGTCCAAGGCGGACGAGGGACTTGCGCGCGTCGAGGACGTCTTCGACCTGATGAAGCACAACTCGCTCGAGCGCGACGTCGTCGAGAGCGCGTACGAGGTCCGCTGGAACCTCTACCTCGTCAAGAACCGCCTTGACGCCGCGATCGCCACCTGCCGCGCGCTGGTGAAGAAGTATCCGGACACGATCCTCGCCGACCGCGCGTTTCTGCAGATTGCGAACGCCAACCGCCTGAAGGACACGGAGGAATCCCGCAAGAGCGCGATTCAGGTCTACAACTCGATCATTCAGATGGAGAACTCCCCGCTCAAGCCTGAGGCCCAGTTCCGAATCGGCGAGATCATGGAGCAGAACGCCAAGATGTCCGCGAAGTTCGGCGCGAAGCCCGACTACTCCTCTGCCATGGTCGCCTTCAAGCGCTGCGCCGACGCCTATCCGAACTCCTCGTTCGCGGGCGAGGCGATCAAGAAGGTCATCGACTACTACATCTCGATCCGCGACTACAACCGCGCCCAGGAGACGCTGGACCGCGTCTTTCAGGACTATCCGGACGCGCCGTGGCTCGACGAGATGCTTCTCAAGTGGGGCGTCGTTTGCCATCGTCTCGGCAACCGTGCCGACGCAATCGCCAAGTTCCGCCGGCTCATCGAGGAGTATCCGGGCGGCAGCAGCGCCAAGCAGGCCGCGAACTTCCTGAAGAAGCTGGAACAGTAATTTAAACTAAGGAGAACACAAGCCATGATGAATTATCTGATGGACGGCGGCTGGATGATGCTGCCCCTCTTGATCTGCTCGATTGTGATGGTCGCCGCGATTATCGACCGTTGCCGCGCATTCCGTGCCGCCGCCAAGCTGGACCCGAAGGCCCTGCGCGAGAAGGTCGTGCAGGCTGTGACGGACGGTGACATCGCCGCGGCCGTCGAGGCCTGCCGCAGCTCGGAGGGCCCTGTCGCCGCCGTGCTCCTCACGGGACTTGAGAAGTTCACGCGTCTTTACCAGAAGGGGAAGTCCGAGCCGGAGATCGAAGCCGGCGTCACCAAGGCGATGGAAGACTATGCGCCGAAGGCGATGAGCGGGCTCGAGAAGCGCCTCGGCACGATGGTGCTCGTCTCGTCCATCTCCCCGCTGCTCGGCATGTGCGGCACCGTGACGGGCATGATCAACTCGTTCGGCGTGATGGCCGAGGCCGCGGGACTTGACGCCGGCGCGGTTGCTGGCGGCATTTCGGAAGCGCTGATCACGACGGCCGCGGGCCTGATCATCGCGATTCCGGGCGTCGTCGCCTACAACATGTTCCAGAAGAAGGTCGAGGAGTGGAACGTCCAGCTCGAGACCTCGATCGCCGATTTCGCCCAAGCCGTCGCCCCGTAAATCGCAGGCCCTGGCTACCAACTGCCATCTACCAACTATCAACTGAACAGTGAAGCGTATCGGCAAAAAGCGGCAAGGTGACATCGAGCCGGATCTGACGTCCTTCTCGGACATCGCGAACCTGCTCATCATCTTCTTCATCCTCACGACGACACTGGCGCGCCCGTGGGGACGCAAGGTGGACATGCCGTCCGCCGCCACGCCGCCTCAGCAGCAGAACCAGCAGTCCGACACGCCGACCATCAACCTCATGAAGGACCGCATCACGGTTTCGGACGGAGGCAAGGAAGGCGAGAAGGAAGTGACGATGAACGAGCTGAAGCAGTTCCTCTGGAAGAAGAACTTCCCCAAGATGGACGAGAAGCACAAGAACGTCTCGGTCGAGACCTCCGACGACGTGCCCTACGAGCGCTACTATCAGGTCGTGACCGCCATTGCCGCCGCCGGCGGTGTCGTGGCCATCCTCACGGACTAAACGAAAATGGCAATCAGAAGACGAAAGAAACCGAGCTTGGTCCTGCCGCTCTCCTCCATGGGCGACATCGCCTTCCTGCTGATCATCTTCTTCATGCTCGCGTCAAACTTCATGAAGACGGCGAACGTCGACATGGAGGAGCCGCGCTCCTCCGATCTCGAGCAGCAGGAGGCCGCCAAGCTGTCCGTGACGATGGACCGCAACGGCGACATCTGGTTCCAGGGGCAGAAGGTCGGCGCGAACGAAGTGGCCGCGCTGCTGAAGCCGTTCGTGGATGCCGACAAGTCGCTCGCAGTCCATGTGGCGATTCACAATTCGCTCTCTCACAAGGAGTTCAATCCGCTCATCCAGGCGGTCAGCGAATCCGGCGCGAAGCTGATCCTGACCGGACAGCCAGACGACTAGCGGCAGGATCCCAAATCGAAAATCGAAAATCTGAGATCTGAAATTTGAAAGCTCAAATTTAATAAAGAAGGGTAAACGACATGGCAACAGAAACGAAGACAATTCATCCTGACGATCTTCTCACCGGCATCGGCAAGTCGATCATGGCCAAGGCGGTCGTCTACTCCATTATCGGACACTTCATCCTCACGGCGGCGACCAGCATTTCCCTCTTCAAGGACTGGACCGTCTACGGCGTGAAGTCTCCGAGCGCGATCAATGCGATCCGCACCGAGGAGAACCGCCAGAAGGAAGAGGCCGAGCGCCGCAAGAAGGCCGAGGAGAAGGCTGCGGCCGAGGCGAAGGCCGAAGCGGAGTCGAAGGCCAAGGCCGCCGAGGCGGCGAAGAAGGGCGGGGCCACCGCTCCGGGCGCAGCCGCTGACGGTTCGGCGACCAACGCGACAGTCGGAGCCGACGGCAAGGTCGTTCCGCCGGAAGTGCAGCCGCTTCCCCCGAAGAAGGAATTTGAATACGGCGACGATCTCACCCTTGACTGATGGAATACTTTGAAAAACTCCTGAACCTCATCGAGCGCTGGAACGCCAAGCTTTCCAGCGGACTCGTGAAGTTCTTCACGGTCCTCTGGCGCTGGCAGTCGCGACGGAGCGTGCCGTTGCGCTTTGCGATCGGCTTCACGGGGCTCTCGCTTCTGATGACCGGCTGTGCATTCCTTGCGGACGGCTACTGGGTCCGCTGGGCGAGCCTCGACGAGGTGATGACGCGCTATCTCGAGAACGCGGGTCATCTCGTCTACGGGACTCGTCTCGCGTGGGCATCGGCCGGCGCGGCGGTTCTCTGCGTGCTTGCGACGCTCTTGGCGATTCTCAAGAAGCCGTTCGTCTTCCGCCTCTTCCAGCTCGCGTGGGCCGCGGCGTTTGCGATTGGCTTCGCGGTCTTCCGCTGGACCATTGCCGCGGCGGACATCCTGAACGTCGCTGACCACAAGGCGTTTGATGCCGTGATGCGCGACAACCTGTGGACCGGTTCCTTCTTCTTCGGGTTCTTCGCATCCCTCTGGCCGCTCTTCCTCCTCGTGGCGCTCCTTTCGGTCGCGGCGCGGCGGATTTACGGCGTCAGCAAGATGCCGATCGGCGGACGTGACGTCGGCGGCGACCTGATCGTCTCCGCCAAGACCGGCGGCAAGGATCCGCGCTGGCGCAGCTCGGTCTATTGGGCGATTTCGCTCTTCCTCGCGGTCTTGTTTCTGCCGTACCTGATGTTCATGTGGGGCTGGGAGGAGCCGTACGGACTGCCTCAGGGCAGCGGCGAAATGCAGCAGCAGGTCGTCGTCAAGAAGATGAAGAAGCAGAAGAAGCAGAAGAAGCTCACGATCAATCCGTTTTCGCCCTATATCCTCGAGCGCATGAACATCGACGACGTGAAGACCCTGGTCGAGCTCGAGAACGAGTCCCGCGACACCTATCAGGCGACGGCGACATCCGGCCTCGGCAAGGGCGGCAAGGGCAACGGCGGCTGGCCGGAGGGCATGGCCAGCGCGGCGGTTCGCTTCATCCGCCTCAAGTACCGCGGTGGCGACTGGGACCAGGACATGGGCAAGGGAGCGGACTACAACCTTCTCATCAAGTTCCACGAGTGGACGGGCATGAAGATCGCGAAGGACACCGAGTTCCGCGAGATCGAGCGCCTGAAGTTCTTCCCGAAGAAGAAATCGCCGCCGTTCGTGTTCCTGACCGGCATGAGGGGCATCAACGTCTCCGACAAGGAGGTGAAGATCCTGCGTGACTACTGCCTTGTCGAAGGCGGCATGCTCTTCATCGACAACGGCGGCGGCTATTTCGACGGACAGGTGCGCAACCTCCTCCGGCGCGTCTTCCCCGGCAAGCCCCTCGTCGACATTTCCAACGACGACACGATCTATCAGCGTCCGTATGTCTTCCCGGACGGCGCACCGCCGTTCTGGCACCATGCCGGCTACCGTGCGATGGGCATTCGTGACGAAGGCCGTTGGTGCGTCTTCTACCATCCGGGCGACATCAACGACGCCTGGAAAGACGGCCACTCCGGCGCCTCCGCCGAAGTCGCCGACCAGGCCTACAAGCTCGGCGTGAACGTCATGTTCTACGCCTTCAACCAGTACTACCATCGCCACTACGAGCAATGAAAGTCAGAAGCATTGTCATCTGTTGTCTCGCCGCCGCGGTTGCCGCGCCGGCTTTTGCGGACATCCGCGCCGTCACGCCGAACGCGCCGGATTCGGACTGGGCCAAGAAGTGGTGGCCGGGCAAGTTCAGCGACAAGGCGAAGGAGCTGAAGGAGAAGGGCGGGAGCGAGGTCATTTTCCTCGGCGACTCGATCACCGATTTCTGGGAGGACAACTGGCGCGGCAAGCCCGTCTGGGACGAGACATTTGCGGCGGAGCCGTACAAGGCGATTGACCTCGGATTTTCGGGCGACCGCACGGAGCATGTTCTCTATCGGATCGCCAACGGCGAGTTCGACGGCTACAAGGCGAAGGCGATCGTGCTGATGATCGGCACGAACAACACGGGGCATTTCCCGCAGTCCGAAGAACCGCCGGTCGACTCGATCATCGGCATCAAGCGGGTGCTGGACGCATTGCGCGCGAAGCAGCCCGACGCGAAGATCATCCTGCATCCGATCTTTCCACGCTCCGTTCCTGAGCAGCGTCAGCGCAACGAGATCGTGAACCGAGAGATCGTCAAGTTCGCCGACGGACGCCACGTCGTGTGGTGCGACATCAACGACCAGTTCACGCTCCCGGGCGGCACGGTCTCGAAGGAGATCATGCCTGACGGACTCCATCCGGGCACCTTCGGCTACGTCCTGTGGGCGAACGCGCTCAAGCCGACGCTCGACGCCTGTCTCAAGGCGAAGCCGGGCGAGTGGGTGGCGTCCCGCTTCGCGCCGAACCTCTCGTCGTGGCAGTACGCGGCGGGCGACGTGCCCGCGCTGGCGCCGTCTACGCGCATCCAGATCGGCAAGGACTTTTCGGACGGCTGGTGGCTCGAGAAGATCGCGAAGAACCGCAAGATCATCTCCGAGTCGAAGGGCGAGATCGACCTCGTGTTCATGGGCGACTCGATCACGCATTACTGGGATGTCGGCGAGGGCGAGGACACCTCGACTGAGATCGAAGACCTGCGCAAGACCTACACGATCCTGAACGCGGGCTACGGCGGCGACCAGGTCCAGCACCTCTTGTGGCGCGCGAAGAACGGCGAGCTTGACGGCTACAAGACGAAACTGGTGATGCTGATGATCGGCACGAACAACTGCCACGGACAGAAGCCGGAGGACATCGCGGCGGGCACGCGCGAGGTCATCAAGGTCATCCGCGAGAAGCAGCCGCAGGCGAAGATCCTTTACCTGCAGATCTTCCCGCGCGGACCGAGCTTTGACAACAAGGCTTACGCGCAGGCGCGGAGCGTGAACGAGATTCTGGCGAAGGCCGATTTGGGGCCTGAGGTGATCCGCTTCTCGTTCGCCGACAAGCTGGTCGACGCGAACGGCGTGACGCGTCCGGAGCTCTTCGACCAGGAGCGCCTGCACCTGACGGACGCCGGCTATGTGATCTGGCGCAAGGCGGTCGAGCCCTTCTTCAAGAAGTACTGCGGGAAATAATCGGATAAGGAGACATGCGATGAAGGCCATCCTGCGATTTGACAACATCGACGTTTACCGCGAAGGGGAGTTTGCCGACACGGAGCCCGTGACGATTGGACGCGAACCGGACAACAAGGTCGCGATGCAGCTCGGCGTTCTGTCGCGTCATCACGCCAAGGTGTTCTTCGAGAACGGCAGCTGGTTTGTGCAGGACCTGGACAGTGCGAATGGCTCGTTCTTCCGCGGCAAGCAGCTGGCTCCGAACGCGAAGGTTGAGCTTGTCAACGGCGACATCGTCCATTTCGGCACGGTCGCGATGAGCATCAGCCTGGCCGTCTCCGACGGGGCGCAGATGAAGGTCGTTGAGAAGATCGTGGAGAAGCCGGTCGAAAAGATTGTCGAGAAGATCGTGGAGAAGCCGGTCGAAAAGATTGTCGAGAAAATCGTGGAGAAACCGGTCGAGAAGATCGTGGAGAAGATTGTCGAGAAGGAAGTCATCAAAGAGGTTCCTGTCGCCAAGGTCATGAATCTGCCGAAGGAGATCAAGGGCAAGCCCGTTCCGGCTTACAATCCTGAAGATCCGACGAAGCCGTTCCGTCCCGGGCTGAAGTTGTCCGAAGACCTCAAGTTCGTCGAAAAAGAACGCAAGATCCGTCTTTGACGGATGGACTTTCCGCTGAAAATTGATAGAATTTTCAGCGTTGAAAAGTAACATTTCATCAGGAGGTTCCCATGCACGCGATTTCGCAAATTGTGAAGTTGAAAGCCGTGAGCTGGCAAAATGGAGGCAGGGAAATGAACCGACTGACGATGATGGTGGCGGCGATGGCCGCGTGGAGTGCGGTTGCGGAGCCGAAGTGCGTGAGCGGGGTCTACCCGTCACTTGCGTACTGCAACGAGGAGGGCGAATGCGGTACGGGCGCGGTCGTGCCGTGGGTGGGGAGTCTGTGGGTCATCACCTACGGACCGCACTGTCCTGTGGGCGGCAGCGACAAGCTCTACCAGATTACGCCCGACAAGCGGAAAATCGTCCGTCCCGAATCCGTCGGCGGTACGCACGCGAACCGCCTGATCCACCGTGAGTCTCAGCAGCTTCTGATCGGCACGTATCTTGTGGACAAGGACGGCAAGGTGCGCACCGTGCCGATCCACACGATGCCCGGGCGCCTCACCGGCGTCGCGCGGCATGTCACGGACCCGAAGAGCAAGATCTATGTGACCGACATGGAGGAGGCGCTGTACGAGCTCGACGTCAACACGCTCGACACCTTCACCTGCATCCGCGACGGGTTCAACGAGGGACACTTCAGCAAGTTCTTCAAGGACCTCGGCGTGAAGCCGCCAAAGGGATGGAACGAGGCGGAGGAGTCGAACCTCTTCGGCTATCACGGCAAGGGGACGTGCAGCGGCTTCGGCAAGGTGTTCTACGCCAACAACGGCTGGTTCAACGACCGTGCGATGCGGGATTCGACGATTCCGGCGGGTGCACTCGCGCAGTGGCGTCCGAACGACAAGCAGTGGACGCTCATACGCACCAACCAGTTCACCGAGGTGACGACGAAGGACGGCATCTACGGCAACGAGCATCCGAATGCGAACGTCATTTGGGCGATGGGCTGGGACCACAAGAGCGTGATCCTCGCCGTGACGGACGACGGCAAGACCTGGCACGACTATCGGCTCCCGAAGGGCTCGCACAGTTACGACGGCGCGCACGGCTGGAACACCGAGTGGCCGCGCATCCGCGAGATCGGCGACCAGGAAAACCTCTTGGCGACGATGCACGGCACGTTCTGGAAGTTTCCCGCGTCGTTCGGTCCGAAGAGCGCGAAGGGGATTCGTCCGTACTCCAACTACCTGAAGGTCATCGGCGACTTCTGCGAGTGGAACGGCAAGGTCGTGTTCGGCTGCGACGACTCGGCGAAGAACGAGTTCCTGAACAAGCGCCGCGCGAAAGGCGGCGTGGCGGGTCCGGAGACTTCCAACTCAAACCTCTGGTTCGTCGACCCGAAGGACCTCGGTTCGTTCGGTCCCGCGCTCGGCCGCGGCTCGGTCTGGCACGAGGAGCCGGTGAAGGCGGGTACACGCAGCGACGCCTATCTGCTCGCGGGCTACGACCGGCGAACCCTCTACGTGACGGGCGGGCTCGACTTCGACCTCGAAGTCGACGAGAAAGGCGATGGGGTCTGGCGGGTGGCCAGAAGTTCTATCGGTCCTAGAATTTCTAACGGGGCTGGCGGCCTTCAGATCGTCGAGCTCGATGATCTCCCCGGTGAGTGGGTGCGCCTTGTCGCGAAGAGCGACGCGAAGAAGGTGACGGCGTTCTTCAATTACGCGAACGCGGATCGGCGTGAAGCGAAGCCGGACAAGATATTCGAGGGGCTCGTCTTTTTCCCGACCACGCAGATGGGCGATCTTGAGGGGCTCGTGCGGAGCGGCGCGGCGAGCGCGGGCCTGCCGCTCAAGTTCCTCGACACGACGTACAACGGCATGCGCGGCTACTATGAGATCGACGGCGAACTCAACTTCAAGAGAGTTGCCGATGCAGACTCCTCGCAGGCGCAGGATATGCTCACGAATTGCGCGGCTAGTGTGAACGGGTCCGTTCGCACCGCTGGCGTGTGGGTGGACGCGGCATCTGCCCTTGTCATTGACGATGACAACCGTCGCTGGCGGTTGCCGTCTATCGGCTGGTATGCGGACGGGACGATGCCGCAGGGTGAGATTTTAGGCTGTGGGCAGTGCCGCGAGGTCTGCACCGAACGCGACCTGATGCACGTGGGCGGCAACTTCTACGAGCTGCCGGCGGAGAATGCGGGCGGCATGGCGATGATTCGTCCGGTCACGGCCTCTGCCATGCTCGGGTATCCGAGGGACTACTGATCCTGGCGTGGACTTCTGGTGCTGACTGGCGTCGAGCGGTTTTACAAGGGGACGAATCCGCGCATCCTGCGCGCGGCGGAGAAGAACTCGACCGCGGCGGTTTGGCTCGGCGTGGCGGATGATCTCTGGAAGATGGGGAAGCCCCGCGGGGAGGGCGGTCCGTGGCTGAAGACTGCGGTCAAGCCGGGCGAGCCGAGCGATCCCTACCTGATGACGGGCTTCGACCGCAAGCGACTGACCGTCGAGGCGTCCTCCGTGACGACGGTCACTCTGGAGATCGACATTACGGGACGTGGCACCTGGGCGAAGCTCAAGAATTACGAGCTGAAGCCGGGCGAAAAGGTGACGGACGACCTGAGCGCCATTCGCGCCTACTGGCTCCGCTTCGTCTCGTCCGCCGCCTGCACGGCTACGGCGCGTCTTCGCTACGAATAGTCCGCTTTTGATATAATATCGGCATGAAAGCTGTCTTTGGCGTGGTGGTTGACGGGGCGATCATGATGATCGCCTTTGCTGCGGCCATCGCCTTGCGGTTTGACTTTCAGGCCCCCCGCTGGGGATGGGCGGCGACCTGGCAGTCGTTTCTGACCGTCGCGTTCGTGCAGCTGGCGATGATGATCGCCTTCGACTGCCTGCGCCGGTGGAGGCTCAGGGCGCGGGACCTGATGCGGTTCATGCTGGCGTTCGGCAGTGCCGTGGCGATCATGATGCTCTTCCGCATCGTCTTTCGCAGCGAGGCGCAGGTGCATATTCGTCCGCCGTTCACGGTCAACCTCATCAATGGCGTCCTTTGGGGCGCGGGCGCATTGGTCATCCGCTGGCTCTGGACGCTTTCGCGAACGCCAGGAACCGCGAGGCCAAGCTGCTGAACCGCAAGGAACGTGTACTCGCGGATGCGTCCGTCAGGGCGTGCTTCGCTGGCAAGTGCGTGATGGTGACGGGGGCCGGCGGATCGATCGGCAGCGAAATCGTCCGTCAGGTGCTGGACGCCGGCGCGGCGAAGGTGCTGATGGTCGAGCGCGGTGAAAATGCGCTCTACGACGAACTAAAAACGAAAGGAAGCCTCAAATGAAACTAATTGTTAGATCGTTGTGTTTCGCAATTCCGCTGATTCTGAATGCGGCAGGACCAAGCGCCGAAGAGCTGACTTTAGCAAAGGCGCGTAGATATGGTGCGCAAGCGAAAGAATGCCTCCTATTTGTTGATCAGGACGGGATGCCTGTCGCAGATGCGCGGATATGGGGTGGATTACAGACAGGTGACGGATACAAAGATTTCATCCCCATTCGCGGAAGTACTGATACTAATGGCGAATATATCGTCCAAGGGAAATGCACAAACAGGATCGCCTGCCAGATAACAAAGGAAGGCTACTATGCGTCTGAATTTGTCCTGCCGAACTATGCATATAGGCATACATTTAAAGATGGCAAATGGATTCCTTATGGTTCGCAACACACAGTTGTGCTCAAGAAAATAATCAATCCACAGCCCATGAGTTTCCATGATGAAAGGACGTCCTTCAAGGTGCCAGTTTATGACGAGTGGATTGGCTTTGATTGCGAGAAGTACGATTTTGTTTCGCCATATGGGCAGGGCGTTAAGAATGACATGCTCCTTCGATTTGCGCTCAACAACCCAACTGTCGATGATTATCATATGACGATGGAGGTCTCTTTCACGAACAACCTTTATGCTGGTGCTCACGAGATGGAACGGACTAAGACTTCTGAATTTGAGAGTGTTTACCATGCCGACACTAATGCGGTTTATCGGCAAACATTCAGTTATAGGTTTGATCAATCACCCGTGAAGGTGCCGGAATATACAACGCAACTCAACTCCAACAGGTATTTGGTGTTCCGCACAAGGACTAAGGTGGATTCTGAGGGTAGGCTTGTTTCTGCGCTTTACGGTAAGATATACGGCGATTGGAATTTCGTGGGGCCAGGAGGCATGAGCATGTCGCAGTTCGTGTTCAATACAAGGCCAAACGATACGAATCTTGAGGATGAACATACAGCAGAATATTCACGGAAGTGCCAGCGTCAGCGCGAGGAGCCGCCGTACAAGAAGAAGCGCAAGTCGCTTTGGCCGTTCTGATGGCAATGTCACAAGGAACGCGATAGCATCGAAAGGAGAAAACCGATGAACGTCCTATAGAGGCGGCAAAGAAATATGGTGATTTTTCGGCGGAGATTTGATATGGTATGCGGCATGGAAAATCAAATAAA
>CAKTUI010000032.1 GCA_934621385.1 uncultured Kiritimatiellota bacterium | reverse complement strand
GCATCGACCTGCGCCCCAAGCCCCTCAGCAAACAAAAGCAACACCTTCAGAGTACACAGTATTTGACAAACCGAAAACGGCCCGCTCACCTATCGGGTACACGTTCTATTTGACAAACTGGGAGAGGAAGGACAGGCCGACCACAGGCCGGGACGCGGCAGAAGGCCTTGCCGGCCTGCCGGTCGGCAGGCCATTCAAAGTGCCGCGCCTGCGCCCACTCAACGCCTGCGCGGTGTGGTTCTTCCCCGCCCCTTCGCCAACCGTCAGCGGACGCGGAGGAAGAAGCCGCCGCCCAGTCCGTCCGTCAGGTATCCATTCTCGTCAAGGGCAAAGACGGGCGTCTTCGTCGTCACGCCGTCAGCGTACCGAATCGCCGCGAGCTGCTCCACCGTCAGGCCGTTCGCATCCGTACCGAACCGCAACGACTTGCGCTCAAGCCTCGTTGCAAGCGTCAGCGTCTTACCTTCCATCCAGGCGACGGACGACGAGTCGCCAAACGCAACCTGCGCACCGTCCGCTATGTCAAGGGCCGAATCGCCGACGACGAGCAGTCCGCCGAACGCGCCGCCCTTCGTGCGGAAGCAGACCGTTCCCGCCTCCATCTTGAGAACGCCGTTGAATTCGGCCCCGCCCGAAAGTTCGAGCGTCCCCGCGTTCTTTTTCCAGAGACCCGAATCCGTAACAACTGCCTTCTGGTTCTTCGCCTTGTCAAGGACAGGTGCAGTGACAATTAGATCGGATGCATCATCCCCCGTCACATCGTCAACGACAAACTTCGCAAAGTTCGGTGGGGCAACAGTTTGATAAGATGCCTTACTCGTCATGTCCTCCTCGTGGAAGCACCACAGGCCATCCGTCTCAATGAAACTGGGCGATAACCTCGTGCAGGTAATTGTCGGCCCTTCATTGTAAATGAAAGATGCGCCGGCATCAATCCGCGTCCCCGTCAACCGTGCCCCATTTAGCAACTTCATGTTGATGAACATGTTCCGTCGCCAATCTGGCCCGTCATATACGCTTGTGACTATACCGCCATCAAGAACTATCGGCATAGGATTGGAATAAGCGGGTCCGAGAGATTCCCAGTTTTCAACTCGCATTGTCCCACCCTTCATGATTGTGATTTGATGCACGCCATCCCATCCAAAACCTGAATAATCCTTCGTAATCCGACCAATAAGAAGGCCGCCCTCATAAACATTAACGCTATCCGGCATGCCACTATAACCTCCTTGGACAGCCGTCCCATAAATGTCGATGCGTCCACCCATGGCCTCAACCACATCATAAGCTCCTGCCATAAAGCAGACCTCAGACCCTGGCATCACCCGAAACCGTCCTCCAACCTCCGCAACCGACTTATTTTGCGTTCTATTGCTAGGACAACGGACATTCTTGTCGAATGTCAGAGTTTCTTTTCCCGAATAGGTAAAAGTTCCAGGACGAGACTGCCCTGCATCCGCATATGGATAGGGGTAATCCATCAGGCGAAGTCCCCGTGATCCGCCCAGACCCAACGAACCCGAAAGTTCAATCGCAACGCATTCTCCAATCTCCAACACACCATTCTCGTCTTGTATGTTCAGGTCGCCCATCAGCTTGTAATTTGATTGTCCAATGTGGCTAATCTTGAGATCCATAAGGGCCAGTTTCGTCGTTGTATTCGTCTCTGCCCTGTCTTCCATGAATGCACCAATGTTGTACCATTCGGCCGGAACTGGCTTCGCAAAATCCATGTCACTGCCCAACGGTTCAGCAAAAAAGCACACCGAATCCACCCAGTCATAAATACCCTCACCAACCTTCTTCAAGCCCAACTTGATGCTCGCCCGCTTCCCCTGATTTGCATCCACCGTAAACTGGAACTGCGCCATCAGTCGATCTTCCGCATAGACTAGATTAAAAACACCCGCCCCACTCTCTGCGGACGATACCTTGTGCCAACTCTCATAATAATCAACATACCACCTGTGAATCGTGGCCTCAAAATCAATTGCCGAAAGTGCCGGGAGATCGATGCCGCCCTCGAAAAGGAGCGCGGCATTCGCCTCACCACACGGAATATAACTGCGATCCTTTCCCTCAGTCAGTTTTGCGGCGACTTGTCCCGTGGCAGAATCGGAAAACACGAGATTTCCCTCTCCGTCAATGTCATTCGCCACGGATACTGTCGCATTATAGGAGCCGATCGTCGAATTCGCCGCGAATGTCAGCTTGCCGCCCGTGAACGTGAATGTCGATTCAGAACCCTCCGTACCCAGAACCAGTCCGCCTGCGCGGATGCCGCCGTCCTGAACCGCAATCTCACCGCCCGCCGGAAACGCCGCGACCGCCCCGTCCTTCCAGGCGACGGACGCACCGGACGCGTCCCTCCATGTCAGCGAAGAGGAATCCCAGATACCCCCCCCCTGGTATGTCAGCGTCTCACCGTAGGCCGCAAGGCCGACGGACAGGACACAAAACCGCCGCGCCCTTCCGTGAATTTTAGTGTCGGCCGTCGATGCGCCACCGAACCGCTCGCGGTTCGGTGGGCGGCAGGTTGCGAAGCAACGGCGTAGCCGCCCGCAAGGGTCCGCGCCGATTCTGTGTGTTCAGGGACTGAAAACAATCGCCCAAGTAGCGTGGTTGCTCCCCTCGCGGCAGAATTCCGATGCCCATCGGACAAAATTCTAATGCCCGAAGGAAAAATTTCTTATGGGCATTAGAAAGTACTCCAATGCCCGAAGGAAAGTACTCCAATGCCCATTAGACGGGCCTTTGGCCGGCATCGGACCAGGACGACAATGGAATGCGCATGACGGCGCGGCGGTTTGCTTGTGGGGGTTCGGGGGCACTGCCCCGTCCTTCGCCACGCCCACACCACGGACATCAGGCACTCGGCGGGTCTGCGGGCAACAAGCCATTCGTCTCAAGAATCTTCCGCGTTGCCGTTGCAAGCGGGACTTCCCCCGGATGCCGAAAGACCGCCTCGGCACGTGATGACTTCAACACGGACTGCTCCAGCCGAAAATGAGAGAAAATCTGAATCTGTTCCCCCACAGGCTTCACCTGCGGCAATTCCCAAAGGCCCTTCAAAAGCCCACCATCCCGGTTTTGGACAAGAAGGACTCGCCCTTCGGAATCCGTGCACAAAACGACATTCTGGCGACGCACGGGAAGGGCCTTCTTCGCTGCTTTCACCGGATAGTCCGCCTGAACGCCCCTCTTCCGTGCGGCACATCCGTGTTGAAGCGGACACTCTCCGCACCGGGGATTCGTCGGCGTGCAGATGCAGGCCCCAAGCTCCATCATCGCCTGGTTGAAATCACCCGGAACAGCCGAACGCCCGATGGCCGGCATCAGTCGCGTGGCCAGCCGCTCCCTCGCCGGAAGTTTGCGGAAATCGTCCGAAAGCATCCAATAGCGCGAGAAGACCCGCGCCACATTCCCATCCACGACGGGGACGCGCTCGCCATTGAGGACGCTTGCGAGCGCCGCCGCCGTATAGGGACCAACGCCCGGGACCTCAGACCACGCCGCAGCGGACTCGGGCCAAACGACCCGCCCCGACGCGACGAACGCCTTCGCCGCCTTGCGGAGATTCCGCGCCCGTGCATAGTAGCCAAGCCCCTCCCAGGCCTTCAGAACGTCGCCCTCCTCGGCTTCGGCCAATGCTTCAACCGTTGGAAAACGGCTCAAAAAATGCTCGTAGTAGGGCAGAACCATCGCATACGTCGTCTGCTGCATCATGATTTCACTGAGCCAGCAGGCGTAGTGAGAGGGCGCCTTTCGCCACGGCATCGGACGCTTGTTCTGTGCGAACCAGGCCTCCAGTGCACGCGCAATCGCCGAATCACCTCGCATAGGTGCGCATCCTCTCACAGGGCCGAAAGGATGCGGACGGCCCACTCGCGGGCTTTCGCAAACTGCGTGAACGAATAACTCTCGTTCGGCGAGTGGATGCGATCGTCGGGCTGTCCCCAGCCGACGAGCAGGGGCGCGGCACCCGAGGCCTCGCGCAAGACCGAAACGACAGGAATGGACGCGCCGTCCCACTGGAAGACCGGACCGCGCTCATCCATCGTACGCAGCACGTCATCCGCCAGACGGAAAATTGGCGAGGCCAACGGCAGGCGAAAGCCCGCCGCGCCACCCGTCACATCTTCAATGGAAAGTCTCATACCGCGTGGGACACGCGCCTCAAGGTGTGCACGGACGGCGGCAATTGCCCGTGCCGGACTCTGCCCGGGCACAAGGCGCATGGACAACTTGGCAATCGCCTCGCAGGGAATAACGGTCTTCGCACCAGGCCCACCATAACCAGAATGGATTCCGTTCACCTCAATCGTCGGCTCAAACGAATTGCGCTGGACAATGGACCTTCCCCGCTGACCGCCACACGGTTCGCACCCAATGTCGTCCGCATAGTCCTTCTCACTCGGTGCGGCACGCTCGGCCTCCCGCAGCTCATCCGCCGTTGGCGGCTCAATCGAATCCCCAAAACCGGCGACGGCAATGGATCCGTCCGGATTGTGCAACGAGGCAACCAGCTCGGCCAGACCCTGCGCGGCATTCGGCGCAAGGCCACCGTACTCGCCAGAATGGAGGTCGCGATTCGCCGCGTTCAGCCGCACGGTGAAATGGGAAACACCGCGCAAGCCCGCGACAATCGCCGGCCGCAGGCCTGCCGCAGCGGACGTGTCGCAGACGAGCAGGACTTCCGCCGCAATCTTACGACGAATGGAGGGCGCAAGTGCCGTCAGTGCCGCACTTCCACTTTCCTCCTGTCCCTCCAAAAGGACCTTGATTGTCGGCGTGCGCGCCGCGTTTTTTGCAAGGAAATCGCGCACACCGCAGAGGAAGGCAAAGGTCTGCCCCTTGTCGTCCTGCGCACCACGGCAGTAGATGCGCTCCCCGACGACCGTCGGCTCAAACGGCGGTGTCTTCCATTCGGAGACAGGGTCGGCAGGTTGCACGTCATAGTGACCGTAAATCAGGACGGTCGGAGCATCCTCGCAGCCCCGACGCTCGGCGAACACCACGGGCGGAGAGAACTTCTCGCTCAGGAGTTCGCCCGAGAAGCCGAGTCCCTGAAGCCATTTCTTCAGCCAGGTTGCGCAATTCACGCAGTCGCGAAGCCGCGTCGGATCCGCTCCGACGCTCTCGAACCTCAGCAAATCGAAGTACTCGCTTCTGACGGCGTCTTCCATCGAACTCAAGCCTTCTTCATCTGTGGGAAGAGGACGACATCGCGAATGCCGTCACACCCCGTGAGCAGCATGACAAGGCGATCGATGCCGATGCCGAGCCCGCCCGTCGGCGGCATACCGCACTCCAGAGCCGAAATGAAGTCCTCGTCAATCTTTTCCGTATCCTCGCCAGCCTGGTGCTCAAGGGCCTTGCGCTGCTCAAGCGGGTCGTTCTGCTCGGTATAGCCCGGGCAGAGCTCGCGTCCGCCGACGACGAACTCGAACACGTCGACAAGTTTCGGGTCGTCCTTGCAGGCCTTGGCCAGCGGCACGAACTCGTGCGGAAGCCGCGTCACGAAGGTCGGCTGGCGAAGATTCTTCTCAATGAGCTTGTCGTAGACCTCGTGCGTCAGCATCAGGGTATCGTGCACATCGTCAAGTTCAAGGTTCGTCTCGGTTTCCTTGCCCTTCGCCTTCGCCTTCGCAAGCTGGGTCTCGAACGGCAGGTCAAACCAGTCGGCTCCCATCAGTTCCTTGACAAGGTCGCCGTAGGCCACGCGGCGGTACGGCGGATTGAAGTTCAGAATCTCCTTCTTTTCGCCATATTCGATTTCCCGCGTCCCGATGACGGTGTCGCAGAGGTGGGGAATCAGACCCTCGATAATCGCCTCCATGGACGTGCGGTCGCCATAGGCCTCGTACACCTCAAGGACGGTGAACTCCGGGTTGTGCGAGCGGTCGATGCCCTCGTTGCGGAAGTCCTTGCCCAGCTCGAAGACCTTGTTCATTCCGCCGACGAGCAGTCGCTTCAGGTAAAGCTCGGGCGCGATGCGCAACACCATGTGCTGGTCAAGCGCATTGAAGTGGGTCTCGAACGGCTTGGCCGCCGCACCGCCCGCCTGGGCCTGGAGAATCGGCGTCTCGACTTCGTTGAAGCCCTTGGACCAGAGATACTTGCGCGTCTCCATCAGCAGGCGCGAACGGGTGAAGAAGCGGTTGCGGCTCTCGTCGTTCGTCATCAGATCGACGTAGCGGCGGCGGTAGCACTCCTCCTGGTCGGCAAGGCCATGGAACTTCTCCGGCGGCTGCTCAAGGGCCTTCGTCAGCATCGTCCACTCCTTCACAACGAGGGACTTCTCGCCCTTCTGCGTCGTAAAGAGCACGCCCTCGGCACCGATGATGTCGCCGAGATTGAGCAGCTTGAACGCCGCGAAAGCCGTCTCCGGGAGTTCATCGCGCTTGAAGATGAGCTGGAACTTGTCGGTGCCGTCGTTCATCGTCGTGAAATTCATCTTGCCCATGCGACGAATCATCAGCAACCGTCCCGCGACACGGACGGTTTTGCCCTCCTCGAATTCAGCGCGGACTTTCTTCAGGTCCTCATGGTCATAGCGCCGACCATACGGTTCATACCCCAGATCCTTCAGGGCCTTCAGGCTCTGAAGCCGCTGCTCTCTGTATTCATTCGTTTCCATAGGTAGATATTATAGCAAATTTTGGCCCATCCTGAGCCGTCCCGTCCGCGTCTTGCGGAGCGCCTTTCCTTATTGTATAATAGGCGATGTGTTGAGCGAAAAGAAGGTTTCCGTCCTGCGAACGACCGTGCACACGGCCGCGCCACTTGTCTTTTCCGCCCTCGCTCAGGCCGCCAATCACATCAGCGACAGGTTCTTCCTCTCCAAGGCCTCCGGCGATGCGCTCGCGGCAGTTCTCCCCGGCGGAATGCTCGCCATCATGTTCTCGACCGTCATCATGACTGCCATCGGCTATTCGGGCACGGTCATCGCCCAGCGGCATGGCGGTGGCGACCTCCCGGGGGCGCGGCGGGCTTTCGCCCAGGGGCTTTGGATGACGCTCCTCTCCGTCCCCCTTTTCATTCTCTCAATTCCCGTCGGCTACTGGTTCCTTGGCCTCGGCGGCCACACCGCACCCCTCCTCGCGGCGGAAAAGGGCTACTTCCTCTGGTCGACTCCCGCCGGATTCTTCGGCACGCTCTCCGCCGTTCTCGGCGGTCTCCTCACGGGGCAGGGACGCACCAAGCGCGTGGGAACGGCAACGGCCTGCGGTTTTTTGGCCAACATTGCCCTCGATGCTTTCCTTATTCCGTCTCATGGAATCAACGGAGCGGGCATCGCCCTTTCCATCGCCGCCGTTGTCCCCGTTCTCATTCTCCTCCCGATGGTTCTGACGGATCCCCTGTTCCGGGCGAATCCGCACGAGGCACTCGCCTTCAATGGCCGCGACCTCTGGCGCATTCTCCGATTCGGCCTGCCCGATGCCTTCCGCTGCTCCTCGGGGGCGTTCTTCTTCCTCGTCTTCATGCAGGCCGCCGGGCGGCTTGGCAACCTCACGCTGGCCGTTGGCAACGTCTGCTTTGCCGTCAACAACTTCCTTTACATGATTGGCGTTGCCGTCGCCTCCGCCGTCACCATCCTGACGGGGAGGACGGCCGGTGCACACGACCTCGCGACCGAGCGCGCCACCATTTGGAGTGGGATCAAGATTCTCTTCCTGGTCAACACGCTCTTTTACATCGTGGTTCTTCCCCTCTCGGGGCGAATCATGGACGCCTTTTTCCCGGCGAACTCCGACTTCGATCCCGCGCTCTTCCGGCAAACGGGCGTCCTCATCTTCTGCATCATGTACTTTCGCGGGCTGATTGAGTCGACCTACCTCATCCTAAGTGCCGCGCTCAAGGGGCGCGGGAACACCCTCGCCGCCATGGCCATCGAACTCGGCTGCGAGACGGCAGTCTGGCTACCGCTCCTCACCGCGACGCTGGCCCTTCATCCGACCATGCCCGTCCTCTGGCTCACGATGCCGGCCTGGCTCGCGGCAGCAATCGCCCTTCAGGTGCTCCGGCTTCGATTCCCCGTGCGCTTGCGGAACTGGCAGAGCGCAGGGATGAAGTAGAGCGAGACGAGGGACGACACGAGGATTCCGCCGACCGAGCCGATGCCCATCGACTGCCGAAGTTCGCTTCCGAGTCCACCGCCAATCGCCATCGGCAACATACCGAACAACGCCGCCGCGCAACTCATCAGGATGGGACGGAACTTCGCCCGCGCCGCACCAGCCACATCACCCGTACGCCGCCACTCGTCAATCAGCAGAATGGCCGCGTTCACCACCACACCGACCAGCATGATGCCGGCCAAAAGCCCGAAGATCGACAGCGTCGTCCCCGTCGCGGCAACTGCCGCGAAAATGCCGAGATAGCTGAACGGAATCGTAAATAGGATGACGAACGGCAGTGCCCACGACTCAAGAATGGCCGCCAGCAACAGGTAGGTCAGCGCAATTGCAACCACCGTCACGAGCCCGAACTCGTCAAACGCCTCCTCCATATATTCGGCGATGCCGCCCATGACCGTTGCATAGCCTCGCGGCAACTTGGACTTGACGATGGCCAGGGCGGAGGCGATGGTTTCGCCAAGCCCATGCCCGGGCGCGTTGTTTGCATAAAGAATCACCGAGCGGCGCTTCTCGCTGCGCAGAATCTGCACCGGCTGCATCGTGTGCTCAATCGAGGCCACCGACCCAAGGACGAACGGACGGCCATCAGGCCCCGGGAAATTCAGTTCCTCGACCTGGTCAATGCCATCCTTCTGTTCGTAGCGAACGCGGATGTCGTAGGAGCGATCGCCCTGCGTGAATGTCGCCGGTGTCACACCCGCCACGGCGGCACGCAGGTTGAGGCCCAGTACGTCGGGTGTCAGCCCGAGATCGTTCAGCACGGCACGATTCGGATGAATGCGCAATTCAGGGCGACCGGGGCGGACATTGTGCGAAATGTCCGAAGCCGCAGGGTCGTCCTTCAGCTTCTGGGCGGCAGTGAGGCCGATGTCGTTCAGCTTCTCCATGTCCTCGCCAAGCACCTTGAGCTGCATCGACTGCGAAGACCCGCCGATGACGGACGGCACCATCACCGTGGCAATCACATCAGGCTCGTTCTCCAGAACCTTACGCATCTTGGTCGAGATGTCGTCAATCGTATCCGAGCGCTCCGTCATGGAGGTAAGCACGAAGTTGATTTCGGCAAGATAACTGCCGCGGCTCACGCGTCCAAGCATACCCTGGGTCTTGCCGGCCATAATCAGGCTGTGCGTCACCACGGGCCGACCTGACAAATCGGTCACCTTCTCAAGTTTCGCCTCAATCGCCTGCGTCCGCTCAACCGTCCGCCCAAGTTCCATGTCCGCCGGGAATTCCAGCGTCACGGTCAGCTCACCTTTGTCCATCGTCGGCACGAAGTCCGACTTGACCTTCGGCGCAAGAAACGCAAACCCGCCAATCGTCACGGCTGTAATCAGGAGAACCCATGTCTTCGGATGACGCAAAACGACCGCCAGCGAAGCCTCATACCCACGCTCAAGTGCCGCGTAAAAGGCATTCCACGGTCTGAACAGCCGCGACAGGAAGCGGTTGACGCCCTCGCCCTTGTTCCCGAGCGCATTCGCCATCATCGGCGTCAGGGTAAACGAAACGAGCAGCGAGGCGAATGTCGAGGCGGTGACAACGATGGCAAACGGAACGAAGAAGCGTCCGGCCATCGTCTTCATCGTGGCAATCGGCAGGAAGACGACGACATTCGTCAGGGCGGACGCGGCAACAGCAATGGCGATTTCGTCCGTCGCCTTGGCCACGTCCCCAGGCTTCGCCGCGATGTTCTCAAGCACGACAATCGAGTTCGCCACGAGAATGCCGACCGAGATGCCAATGGCGTTCATTGTAATGACATTGGCCGTGTAGTCGAAGAGGGAGAATGCAATCAGCGTAATGACAATCGTAATGGGAATTGACACGAAGGCCGTCAAGGCTGTTCGCCAGTCGGACAGGAAGAGCAGAAGGGCAAGCCCCGTCAGCAGAACACCCTGCCAAATCGAGTCAACGCCACCCGAAACCGTCGAATGGACGTAATCGCCATCGTCACGCACCCAGTCGAGTTTCATGCCGCCCGGCAGGACTGACTGTGCGACGAGAAAGGCCTCCCGAATGCCATCGACCGTTTTCGCCGCGTTCGCTTCGCCGCGCTTGGTAATCTTGATAATTACGGCCCGCTTTCCATTGCTCAGCGCATACGACTCCTTGCGCTGGGTGCCGAATGAAAACGTCGCGACATCCCGAAGGTAGATTCGCGCGCCACGCGGCGAACCGAGTTCAATCTCACCCAATTCGGCGGGCGTGTCGGCTTCCGCGTCAAAGGTCATCGAGAACTCCTGGCTCTGATCCGAAATCTGCCCGGACGGAACCTTGAGGTTGCCCTTGCCGACCTTGTTGACGACTTCCGCCAATGTGAGGCCGCTGGCCGCAAGTTTCTCCCGATCCACCGAGACGACGACCTCCCGCTCCTCGCCGCCAATCAGCTCCACGCTGGCAACGCCCGAGACGGCCGAGAAGCGATCCGAGAGTTCCTGGTCGGCGTAATCGTAGAGTTCATCCACCGAACGGTCACCCGTGAGGGCCACGGTTACGACGGGGATCGCGTTCATGTCGTACTTGAGAACCTGTGGCTTCTCGGCACCGGACGGCAGGTCGCCCTCAATCGCGTCAATCTTCTCGCGGACATCCGACGCGGCGACATCCTGATCGCGGTCAAGGTTGAACTCAAGCATGACCTGACAGAAGTTGTTGGCACACGTTGACGTCATGTGCTTGAGCCCGTCGACCTGGATGACCGCATCCTCAATCCGCTTCACGACCGACGTCTCGATTTCCTCCGGCGACGCACCGGGATAGACAACCATCACCGAGACATAGGGAATGGTGACATTGGGAACAATGTCGACACCGACCGTGCGCACGGCCAGGAAGCCGAACATCGCAAGGACAATCAGGACGACCAGCGTCAGGACGGGTCGCCGAATGGCCGTATCACTCAGAAACATGGCTCACCCTCACTTCATCGCCTTCGTTGACAAGGAGCATCCCCTCGACGATAATCGCGTCCTCGTCGGACAGTTCCGGCGAGCGGACCTCCCGAAGTCCACCCTGCGTCAGTCCCGCCTCAACGGGCACGCGAACGACCTTCCCCTCAACGACCTTGAAGAGAGCATCCGTTCCGCCGCGCAAGGCAATCGCCGTCACGGGAACCGCCTGCGACTGACGGCGGGCAAAGACGACCTGGCAATCGGCAATCATGCCCGGGGCCAGCGCGTCCGTCTTCACAATCACCGCCCGAATCTCAAAGGTGCGCGTCGCCGGATTGACCCGTGGCGACTTGTAGGAGACTTTCGCGACGAGCGGCGTTCCGTTCGTGCTCGGCAGGACAACTTCCGTTGCACCTTCGACAACCCGCGCATACCGCTCGGCATTCAGCGAAATGGCGACTTCGTAGGTCTCGGGGTCGTCCATTCCAAACACCGGGACGCCTGGTCCGACATAATCGCCCCTGTCCTTGTACTTGTGCGTGACGATTCCGTCAAAGGGGGCGCAGACAGCCGAATCGCTGAAGTTCTTGCGAGCAACCGACAGGCCCGTCTCCGCCTTGGTGACGGCCGCCTTCGCGGCATCCTGCGCCGCAACGGCCGTCTTCGCGGCAACATCCGCCCGCTCCCACTGGTCCTTCGTCACGGCCCGGGACTCGAACAGGCGCTTCATGCGGGCGGCATCCAGGTGCGCCTTCTCGCCCTGCACCTCAACCTGCACAAGCTTGGCCCGCGCCAGACGAAGGTCGTCCTCCGCCGCACGCACGGCATTGGACAAGTTGACCTGATCGACACGGAACAGGACGGTGCCCTTCTGCACCCTGTCCCCTTCCTCAACGAAAATCTCGTCAATTGCACCGGGCATCCGCGCCGAAATCGTCGCCGCGTTCTTGGTACGCACCGTTCCCTGGACGCTCAGCGCGTCCGCAAAGGGAATACCGCGCACGATTGTCCCGACCCTCACGAGCGGACGGCTGTCAATCGTCACCGCCGCCTCCCGACTGCACCCGCACAGCAGAAGCACCATGCCCACACCAATAACAACCGACTGTCTCATCATTTAACCTCCTCAAAAATACCAATGCCCATGGCCTGGCGAAGGGCAATCTCCGCCAGGGCCGACGAATAGTCCGCCGAAATGGACTGGACGGCCGCCGCATCCTTGACGGCCAACTTGTCCAGCACATTCGACAGCGTTTCCTCACCTTCCTCAAACCGCCGCGCCGTCTCGGCGTAATCCGTCTCGGCCGCCGCCTTCGCCTTGGCGGCCGCCCGGCGCTGGATGTCGCACCGATGAAGGTTGCGATAGGCCTCGGCAACCGACGTGACGACGGACAGCATGCGATCTTCCTGCAACTTGAACTCCGCCTCGCGCTTCGCCCGTGCGGCGCGATATTCCTGCACCGTGCGGAAGCCCTCGAACGCCGACCAGGTCGCCATCAGTCCGCCGCCCCAGCCGCGAATGGCCGTACCCGCAAGCCCCTGGTGCGCACCGGCACCGCCAAGGACAACATTCGGCAGAAAGCCCGCCAACGCCTCTATCACCTGCGCCTTCCTCAACTCGACCGTCTGGTCGCCCGCGTAGAGGTCCTTGCGCGTGAGAAGCCCGCGCCAGACGCACTCCTCCATGCTCTCGCCATCAAACGCCCCCGTGCGCACCGCGAGCAGACTCTCGCCGTCAAACAGTTCGCCAAAGGCACCCGATGCACCCGAAAGCGGCCAAAAGCGCACGAACTCGCACAGCTTCATTCGCGCATCCTCCCGCTGGTCCTTCGCTTCCTGCAAGTTCAGCAGGTCGTCCGCGAGCCGCGCCTCCGCACGGGCACGGTCGCCCTCAAGCGCATATCCCTCGTCCGCCAACTTGCCGACGCGATTCGTCAACGCCTCGCCGCTCTCAACCTGCAACCGGTAGGTCTCCACAAGCCGCTCGGAGATGACCGCCCGATAGAAAAGCGCCGCGACCTGCGCATCCAGGACTTCCCCCGCACGCGCACGGACAATGTCGCGGATGCGGACCCCATAAGCCGTCTCGGCAAACATCACCCAGGCGACCGGCGTAAACACGGGCTGCGTCAGAATCATGGACTGCTGGTTGGCCCACAGGCGATTCCCGCGGATGGATGTCGGCGCAAGTGACGGAACCTGGGTCTTGCCATGGAAGACCTCGCGCCCCATCGACAGCTCAAGGTTCGGCAGGAACACCGAAAACGCCGTTGCACGGTCAATGCGGGCCAGTTCTGCCGCGAGATCCTGCTCCGTCAGTTTCAGCGTCCGCTCCCGCGCAAGACCGACGACCTGCTCAAGCCGATAGGGCGGCGCATTCGCCGCAAGCCAGGTATCCGTCTCACCGACAAGATGGGCGCGGAACGCCTCACTCGCGGCCTCGCGCTCCTCTCGTCCGGGATTGGCGCACCCGGCGAAAACGGACAACGCCAACACCAACCAACACGCTTTCAGGTTCACTTTGAGACCCCCTTCCCGACATAGGAGAGTTCGGAGAAAATCCGCTCGCAGACGAAATCGGCGAAATTCCGTCCCCATGAACTCGACTTAAGTCCCCTTGGACGGAAGGATGTTCGCCACGACTCGTCCATAAAGGCAATCGCCGACAACTGGAACCAAATCGAGGTCGTCCACTTGCGCGACTCGCTTTCGCTCCTGCCCGCCAGGCGCACCAACACCAACAGACTGTTGTAGATTGGCTCAAGAAACTCGTCCGTGATGAAGTCGTGCATACAGGACGGATGGCGCATCTCTCGTCCGTAAAGCCGGGGAACAATGCCCTCCTCGCCCTGCGTCGCATTCATGGCGACGGAAAAGCGCAACACCCATTCGTGAATCGCCGCCCGCCAACTCGCCTCATCCGTCACCGTCTTGACGAGATAGACGACCGAATGCCCGTCTGCCCGCCGAAAGACGCGCTCAAGGCACGCCTGGTAGAGGCCTTCCTTTGTGCGGAAGTGATAGTTCACAAGCGCACCATTCACGCCCGCCACGCGGCAGATCTCGCGTGTCGTCACGCCCTCAAAGCCCTTTTCCGCAAAGAGCCGCGTCGCCACACTGAGGATGCTTTCTTTTGTCGTATCCATGCATCAACCTTCTTTTGCTTAAACACGCGTTTAATATATCAGTTTAAATTCGCGCCGTCAACCCCCCACCTGCCGCCCGCTCGAGGCTTGCGCGGCAGAGAGTTTCGCCGCGCGCGCCTTCACAACTCCGACGCGGCAGTTGGCGGCGGTGCAGTTCCTGTCCGCCCCCCGTTTTGCCGCGCTTACGCTCTACACCTCACGAACACGCTCGACTTTCTCATCGCCGCCCGCCGTCCTGTCGCAGGGGCTATAAGAGTCTAAACGGATGCAGTCCCCTTCGCCAGGGTCTGAAGGCGTTCGGCCAGTCCCGTGCGGCGCTCACGGACGGTGTTCGTCTTGATGGCCTGGTCAACCGCATACGGTACGCCCATCAGCAGCACGAGCTTGCGTCCCCGCGTAATCGCCGTATAAAGGAGGTTGCGCTGAAGCATGACATAATGCTGAGTATGGATGATGACGATGACCGCCGGGTATTCGCTCCCCTGCGACTTGTGGATGGTCATCGCATAGGCGAGGACGAGCTCGTCCAAGTCGCCCGCCTCGTACTTGACGGGCCGCCCGTCGAATGTGACGACCAGCGACCGGGACTCCGCATCAACGCCCTTGACAAACCCGACATCCCCATTGTAGACATCCTTATCATAGTTGTTGCGAAGCTGCATGACACGGTCGCCGACGCGGAAGGTCGTTCCGCCGCGAATGAGTGCCGGGCCGGTCGGATTGAGTGCCTTCTGGATTTCCACATTCAGGTTCTCCGTCCCGAGCATATTCCGCCGCATGGGCGTCAACACCTGCACATCCTGAAGGGGATCCATTCCAAACTTGCGCGGGATGCGCGTCGTCATGAACTCAATCGCCCGCTGAACGCAGAGGGCCGGATCCTCAATGCGCATAAAATAGAAGTCCGTCTCACCCGAACGCACCTCAAGGGGTTCACCCGCATTGACGTGGTGGGCATTCGTCACAATGAGTCCGGACGAATCCTGCCGGAAGATGAACTCAAGGCGCGTCGAGGCGATGACACCCGACTTAATCAAGTCCCCAAGGACGCTCCCGGCTCCGACGCTCGGCAACTGATCCGTGTCGCCGACCCAAACGACGACGGCCGTATCGGGGAGGGCCGAAAGCAAATCCGCCGCAAGGCCGATGTCAATCATCGATGTCTCGTCAAAGATAAAGACATCCCCTTCCAGGCGATTGTCCGCGTCAAAGGTGAAGCGATTCGTCACGGGATTCCACTTGAGTAGGCGATGAATCGTCTGGGCGGGCGCACCCACGCTTTCCGTCATACGCTTGGCGGCGCGTCCCGTGGGTGCCGCCAGGGTCACGCGAAGCCCCCGCCTGCCGTAAATCTCGACGAGCGCTCGGATAATCGTCGTCTTGCCGACACCCGGCCCACCCGTGATAATCGAAAACTTGCTGGAAAGCGAACGCTCCAAGGCCTGACGCTGCTTGACGGCCAGGGTGAACCCAGCCCGCGACTCCCACCAGTCGATGGCCTTCTCGACATCAAGGTCGCGAAACGCATGCGGTGTCTTGAGAATCGCCTGCACCCGACCGGCCGTGCGACGCTCGCTGAAGAACAGCGTCTTCGGGTAAATGCGGCGCGGCGATTCCGACCCGTCGACGATGACGCGCCGCTCGGCAATCTCCGCCTCAAGGGCCGTGCTGAGCACCTCGACAGGAATGCCCGTCAGCTCGTTGCCCTTCACGAGCAGTTCGTTCTCGTATGTCCAGCAATGGCCGCCGTCCTCAGCCTCCTTTGCAAGGGCATAGGAAATCGTCGCCCGGGCACGCAGCGGCGAATCATTCGCAATGCCGACCGAAAGCGCAATGCGGTCGGCCGTCGCAAAGCCGATGCCCCAAATGTCGTGGCACAGCTTGTAGGGGTCGGCCTTCACAATCGCTATCGCGTCCGGACCGTACTTGCGGACAATCTTCGTCATCTTCGTGATGCTGATGCCATACGTCTGCCCGAAGATCATGTTCTCGCGCATCGTCTCATTCGCGTGCCAGCTTTCCCGAATTTGGGCAATCTTCGCCGCGCCAAGCTTCGGCACCTCGCGCAAGCGCGCCGATTGCGTCGAGAGGACGGTCAGCGTATTTTCACCGAATGTCTCGACGATGCGCTTGGCCAGCACCTTGCCAATGCCGCGAATCAGCCCCGAAGCGAGATACCGCTCGATTCCCGCCAGCGTCTTCGGGGCCATGCAGGTAATCCGTTCGGCCTTGAACTGCCGCCCATGCACACTGTCCGTCACCCACTGTCCCTCGGCACGGATGTCCTCACCCTCCCAGACGGCCTGCGTCTTGCCAACAACCGTAATCTCGTTCAACCGACGCAACGCATAGCCGGACGGAAGTTCGACATGCAGGACAGTATAGCCGTTTTCGTCGTTATGGAAGACGACGGATCGGATAGTCCCCTCAACGGCCTCCTGTTCGGGCCGGGTTCCGTCCGACGATTCCTTGCGCACATCCATCTTACGACACCGTCACTTATGCGTCCGACGGGCGGACAACAATTGCTTGGCGCGGGCTTGAGCCGTCTTGGCCAAGTCCTTGCGCCCCAGGCTCTCCATGCACTTCGCAAAACGCAGGATGGGTGCGGGGTCGTTCGGGAAGATTCGCCCAATCGTCTCGTAGCACCGTGCGGCCATTGAGAAATTGGCGACCCGCTCAAATGTCTGCGCATTGACGCGGAGATGCGAGATGCGTTCGACCAGCATGGTATCCTGCGGATTGCGGAGCGCGGCCCGCGCCCAGGCGGCAATGGCTTCGTCCTCCTTGCCCTCATCCGCCGCGAGGTTGCCCTCCAAGACGACGCGGCGCACAATCTGCGCCGTGCGGATATCCGCCAGCACCATGTCCCGAATGTCCGACTCGACATCCGACGCATCAAACCAGTCGAACGGGGGAACCTCGCGCATGACGAAATTGTCGGCCCGTACGCGTGCGTCCGTTCCATTGAAGGCCGGCAGAACCTCCTCAACCGTTCCCACGTAATTGGCGAGGAGGTCGGTAATCGAATCGCACTCGGCTCGCGCCAGATCCTCGAAAAGGCCCTCACGGGCAAAGGCATCCATCATATCTCCAAGTTTGAAAGGCGACTTGCCCAGGCGACCTGTCAGAATCCAGTCGTTCGCCCCCGGCATCCACAGGTGCCGCGCATCCCCGGGATGTCCCTCAAGAATCTGTCGGAAGGATGAGGCAAGCAAATCCCGTGCATCGACGCAACGGACATAAAGGACACCCTCGACGGTCTTGCGACCAAAAGGCCGCGCATCCCGATCGCCGGCAAAGAAGACGATGTCGCCCGACTTTGGGGACATGCGGCCCTCAGCAACCTCAAGTCCCGCATGGGCAAAAGGCTCCCGATAGTCCGCCGCCCGCTCACCCAGCAGAATGACGCGCCCGGCCGACGGGTGCTCCACCAGCGAAATGACCGCCGAAACGACGCGAACGGCTTCACAGGCCTTCTGCTCGCGGCGAATGTCCTCCGTGCGCGTCTTATCTTGCGTGACATAGAGGAGCGTTCCAACGACCAGAGCCGCCAGTACACCCAAGATAATCAAACCAAAAATTCCGCGTCGCTTCATCTTCATTGAATGGCCTCCCGAATCTCCGCCACGCACCGGGGCACGACACCCGTCCGGCGACGGACGGCCGCCGCCGCCCGCTCGCCCAACTGCCGCGCCGCCGCATCATCCGACAGCAGGCGATGGATCTCCCGCCCAAGCTGCGCCTCGTCGGACACCTGAAGAATCGCCGCGCCGTCCAACAGGTCGCTCATGACAGGACGGAAATTCTCCGTATACGGTCCGACCAGCGTCGGTTTACCGCAGAGGCAGGGTTCAATCATGTTCTGACTGCCGTGTGCACAGAGCGACTTCCCGACGAAGACGACGGAGGCGATGCCGTAAAGTCCCATCAGTTCGCCCGTCGTGTCGGCCAGATAGACGCGCACACCCGTGCTCACCGCCGCCGCGCCACCGCTTTCGCCGCGACTGCGCCGTACACAGACAAAGCCGGCCTTTACGATATGCTCCTCAATGGCATCCGCCTTCTCGAAGTGACGCGGCGCAATGACCAGCACGGTCGGCGGAACATCGGAATCGTGAAGCAAGTCCGAATAAAGGCGAAGCAGGACCTCGTCCTCGCCTGGCCAGGTGGAACCGCCGAGGAGAATACGCGTCCCTTCGGCCGGTGCAATCCACTTGCGCAACTCCTCCTCTTTGGAGGAATTGCGCTTCGCCACGTCGAACTTGAAACTCCCCGTCACCTCGATTCGGTCGGCGGGCGCACCCGCTGCCACAAGCCGCCGCGAATCCAGTTCCGATTGGGCGAAAATGCGCGTCAATGACGAAAAGACATCGCCAAACCACGCCCGCGCCAAGCGATAGCGCGGCGCACTTCGGTCGCTCACACGTGCATTAATCAGGAAGATTGGAATGCCGCGCTTCTTCGCCGCACGAATGAACACGGGCCAGATTTCGCTTTCGGTCAGCACGAGGGCCCGCGGCCGCACCGTCAGGAGCGCACTCTTCACGAAGTTCGGGAAGTCCAGCGGATTGTAGATGAGCACATCTCCCGGCGCGACCTCACGCTCCGCCATCTTCCACCCCGTGGAACTCGTCGTCGAGAAGCAGAACCGAACGGACGGCTCGACCCTGCGCCATTCGCGCATCAGCTGACCGGCAACCTGGACCTCGCCAACGGATACGGCGTGAATCCACACGCGCCCGCCTTCCAAAAGGGCGCGGCGAATGTCGCTCGGATAAAAGGCGAAGCGGTCACCCATCCGCGCACGATAACCGCCGCGCCGCAGCATTCGGAGCAAAAAGCCCGGCAGGAGGAACGGGAAGACCAGCGCAAAAAGCGCGTTATAGACGAGCCACTTCACGCCTTCAACGTCCCAAAAGGTGAAAGAACCGTCCCCGGCGCAACATCCTTCAGAACGGGCGTTCCGCAGACCACGCTCGCCCCTGCGCCAACCTTCATGCCGGGGGCCGTACAGCTGTTCGTGCCCATAAAGGCGTGGTCGCCAATGACCGTATGACCCGAAAGCGAGACACCCGGGCAGATGTTGGCGAAATCCCCGACCACCGAATCGTGCCCGACACCGGCGCGTGCGTTGATGATGACGAACTTGCCGATGTCCGTACCAACCGACACGACGGCCTCGGCCGCAATGTACGTCCCATGACGGAACTCGGTCGTCGGCGAGACCTGCGCCGACGGGTCGATGAACGCCGGGAAGTCATGCCCGCGCAACTGCCGGTAGATCTTCTCGCGAATCGCGTTGTTGCCAACGGCAACGAAAACGGACGCACCGGGGAAATCGCGAGAAGCCTTCGCAGGGGTTCCCAACAACGGGTAGCCCTCAAAGTTCCCCGAGGCCTTCGCAGGGTCGTCGTCGGCAAAGCCAACTACATTCCACATTGGCTCCGGCAGCGCAGCATTGATGCGCTCAACCGTCCAAACCGCCTCGCGGCCAAAGCCGCCCGCACCGACAATGAATAAGTCTCTCATTTTCGTTCTCCTTGTTCACCCGTGAACTCATACATTGTATCACACCCGGCATGGTTAATGCCAGTGCGCCGAAAAAGTCTGCCAATCGTCAGAAGGACAATCTGTGCGTCCAGGGCAAGCGACCGATGGTCGACATACCACACATCCATCCGCAGTTTCGTCGGCCAGTCGAGGGCATTGCGTCCGTTCACCTGCGCCCACCCCGTCAGTCCGGGGCGAACCTCGTGCCGCCGCGCCTGTTCGGCCGAATAGCGCGGCAGATAGCGCACGGGCAAGGGACGCGGCCCGACAAGTGACATTTGGCCGGAAAGGATGTGCAGAAGTTGCGGCAACTCATCCAAGGACGTCGCCCGCAGGAACCGGCCAAGGCGCGTCAGCCGCTCGGCATCCGTCCCCGCCCCCCCGCGCATTGTGCGGAACTTCAGGAAGCGAAACGGTGCGCCCCCCAACCCCGCTCGTTCCGAGACGTACAGAATCGGGCAACCGTCCACGGCCCAAATGAGTCCGGCGACAATCAGCCCGAGCACACCCAACAGGGGCAACGCGAGGAGAACAATCAGGATGTCGAGCGTCCGCTTCATGACGGTGTCGCCTCCACCGTCTCGACCCGGGCCCCCAAACGGCCGCGCCCGAGGCGGACCGAGATCGCATCCCCTGCCGCGAGCGAGGTCGAATCCCTCACGATTTCCCCACGCGAATCGGTCACAAGTGCATACCCCCGCTCAAGAACCCCATAGGGCGAAAGCATCTGCAACTTCGCCTTTGCGTGCTCGAAGCGGGCCTCCGCCCGTGAAAGCGACAGCCTGAACGAAGGCTCCAACCGTCCACGAAGATTGTTCAGCCGACTGCCCGCCTGAGTGGCGGCGAGCCGCAGGGCGGGGACCAACCGACCGCCGGCACGCGCCAGTCGGGACTGCGCTCGCTCTCCGGCGGATGACAGCAGCGTCAGAAGTGCCGCGCCGAGATGGTCGACGTGTTGGGCGTACCACTCACCTCGTGCGCGGAGCGAGGCGGACAGCCCTTCCGCACCAGCCGCAAGTCGCGTACGCAGGTCGCTCAGAAGCGGAACGGCTATTTCCGCCGCGATGGATGGCGTCCCGGCGCGGCAATCGGCCGCAAAGTCACAGAGGGTGTAGTCCGTCTCGTGCCCCACGGCCGAGATGGTTGGAATTCGTGAAGAAGCAAGTGCACGAACGAGTGACTCGTCATTGAAGCAGAACAAATCCTCAAAACTGCCGCCGCCACGCGCCAAAATGAGGAGGTCGGGAATCCAGTCCGTCAGGCCATTGAAGTAGGCGATACCCGCAATGAGCGTCTTCGGAGCCTCGTCCCCCTGCACAAGCGACGGATAAAGCCGAATCTCAAGATTGGGGAACCGCCGCGTCAGGACGGTGCACATATCATGGATGACGGCCCCGGCCTCGCTCGTCACAATGGCAATGCGACGCGGCAGAAAAGGCAACTTACGCTTTCGCGACGACTCGAACAGCCCCTCCGCCGTAAGTTTCTCCTTCAGCTCAAGGTACTGCCGCATCAGGTCGCCTTCGCCCACCAGTTTCGCCGCAAGGACGACAAGCTGATAATTGCCGCGCTGAGGATAAACGCTGACATTGCCGTAGACGAGAACCTTCGCGCCATCCCGCAACTTTGCCAAAATCCCCGGATGCTTCTGCTCGCACCGCCTGAGTGCCGAGTCAAACATCACGGCCTGAATCTGCGCCCCCGAATCCTTGAGCGTAAAGTAGGCATGACCCGAAGGATAACGCTTCCAACCGCCGATTTCCGCCTCGACGGTAATCTTGGAGAACCGCCCCTCAAGCGTCTGCTTCAGACGCAGGGTCAGAGATGAGACGGTATAGGCGGGTGCTTCGGCCATGGCTGACTATTTCATCAAGACGGACGGTCGCAATGTCCGCTTTCGGTCCTGGTAGGCATGAATTCCGACGGAGAGAATCGTTCCCACGGCAAAAAAGGCACTGAGGAGGTTCGTCCCTCCGTAGCTGAAGAACGGAAGCGCCATACCCTTCGTCGGCAGGGCCTCGCAGACGACGCCTATGTTGAAGGTCGCCTGAAAGAAGATGATGAACGTCATGCCCATGACCAGGTAACGGCCCAAGCGGTCGGAGGCGTGACTTGCAATATAGACGGCAAGCGCAAAGAACGCCAAAAAGAGGAAAATGACGGCAATCGAGAAGAATAACCCGAGTTCCTCTGCCCCAATGGCAAAGATGAAATCCGTATGCGCCTCGGGGAGGTAGTACTGCTTCTGCATGGACTCGTTGAGACCGACGCCCCAAATGCCACCGTTTTTGATGGCCACGAGGGCCATCCGCGCCTGATGGGCGGCATTCCGCGCCGCGACATCCATCGTTTCCGCCGCGCCGGCATCCGTCGTCCCCCCGCCCAGGAAGGCCATGATTCGAGCCATGCGATTGCGGTTCATCATCAGCTTCACCCCAATGCCGACACCGCCAATCAACATCAGGGGAACCATGTGCTGCCAAAAGCGAACACCCGCGAGAAGCATGACAAGTAGCCCCGCAAACGCAAGGACAACCGTCGAACCGAAATCCGTCTCAAACAGGATGGGGAGGGCCAGCACGCCGATAATCAGGAACGAGCAAAGGGCACCCCGCTTGAACAGCTCCACGCGCCAACCCGAACGATCGAGCCAGACCGAAAGCGCAATCACGACGAACAGCTTGGCAAGTTCGCTCGGCTGAAGGCGCAGGGGGCCGAGTGCAATCCAGCGGTACGATCCGTTGATTTTCGGAAAGGCAAAGACGGCCAGAAGCAGAATGAAGACAAGCACATAGCCGAAGACCACGAGTCCCCAGTTCTCTCGCCACTTCCGATAGTCAAACCAAGCCGTGAAGACGGCGATGATAAGGCCTCCGCCCAAATAGGCAAACTGGCGCTTCATGAAGAAGTAGGCATCCTTGTGCAAGCGGATGCCGTTCGCCTCGCTCGCGCTTGACAAAACGACAAGGCCCAGCGCCACGAGTGCCGCGACAACCAGGCCAAATGCAAATAGTGCGGACTTGCGCACTGTCAGTTAGGGCTGCGCATCAGCCGGCAACTTGATGACCTGGCCCGGCTTGAGCTGATCGTTTTCACCCAGGTTGTTCAATTCGCGAATCTGCGCCGCCGTCACGCCATAGGCAATCGACAGCCCCGTCAGGTCATCGCCCGGCTGCACGACATACGTGCCAGGGGCCTCGGCCGAAACCGTCCCCGCATCCGGAACCGCATTGGTCTCGGGCTCGGTAACGGCGGGCGAAACCTCATCGGCCTGCTTCGTCTCGACCGTCTCAGGCGCGGTCTTCACCACCGGCGCAACCTCAGCTTTCTTCGTCTCGGTCTTCTTGGTCGTCGAAGATGCCGCAACGGGCTTCGTCGTCGTGGTCGCCGACTGGGCCTTCACCGCCTTGCCATTGGCCGGAATCTTCAGCTTCTGGCCAATGCGGAGTGAATCGCCCGAAAGACCGTTCAGTTCCTTAAGCTGGCGAATGTTGATGCCATTACCGTAGGCAATCGCCCCGAGGGTATCGCCCGACTTGACAACATACTCTTTCGTCGCGCCCGTGTAGGGCGTGTAGGCGGCCTTCTTGGTTGCCTTCGCCTTCGCCATAGCCGCCTCAGGCGCGGTCTGCGGGCCGACATCAATCTTGCCAGGCAGTTTCAGCTTCTGGCCGACGCGGATGAGGTCGCCCTTGATGGACGGATTGAGATTGCGAATCGAAGCAATCGTGACATTGTACTTCTTCGAGATCTTCGCAAGGTAGTCGCCGCTCTGCACGATGTAAACCGTATACTCCGGCTCGGCAGGCGGGGGCGTAGGCTGAGGCTTCTCAACCACGCACGCGCAATCGGGCGCACCGCAACCGCACGGCTCGGTGTGCTTCGTCCCGGGCGGACAAGTGCAGGACTTCTCCTCAACGACCTCGGTCGGAGCCGGTGCCGGAGTCGCCGTCTGCGTCGGCTCAGCCTTCTCCGTCGTCGTCTTCGCGGGCTGCGTCTCGACGCTCTTCACGTCATTCTGCGGATCGCGCGAACCGCGACCAACGTAATCGGGGTCCTTACAACCCGTAATCGTCGCAACTGCCGCGACGCCCAGCACTATACCCAACTTCTTCATGACTTACCTTGTCCTTCTTTTTTAACGAGCGCCGCGAAGACATCCCCGCGTTGCCCGAAACTTTTAAATTGATCAAAACTCGCCGTTCCTGGCGAAAGCAGAAGCGTTTCACCTCTCGCGGCCTCGTGCAGAGCCGTCCCGACCGCCCGCTCCATCGTGCCGCAGATCTCGCAATCAACCGCACCGGACCACGCCGCCGAAAACACTTCCGCACACCGCCCTATAAGATACACTTTTTTGACCCGTTTCGTCAAGACCCCAAGCACACTTTTCGGGTCATCGCCCTTGGGGAGTCCGCCAGCGATTAGACGGACATCCGCCCCCGCCATCACCACCCCCGCCGCAAGGGCGGCCAACGACGTCGCCTTCGAGTCGTCAATGCATCTGACGCCACCGAATGTTCCAACCTCGTTCATTCGATGCGGCAATGGCTCAAATGTACGAAAAGCCGCCCGAATCGCATCCGAATCAAGCCCGGCAACCTGCATCAGCCGCGCCGCGAGACAACCGTTCCCCGCCAGAATCTCGTTGTCAAAATAGGAATCTTTCAGCAGTTCCCTGAGTTCGTCCAGCCCCTCGGAACCCTCCAAACGAACGCGGGCCATGCCAAGGAGCCGCCGCTTGAGACCGTGGTAGACGGCCACGCTCCCATGCCGATCGAGGTGATCTTCCTGAAGATTCAGAATCGCGGCGGCTTCGAACGTGTCGGGGGCGAGATTCGTCGTCTCCATCTGAAAGGAACTGACCTCGACGACCGCCCACTCGACACCCCCCTCAAGCGCAACTTCGCAAACGGGCTTACCGTAGTTTCCGCACGGCACGGCACGGACGACCCCCGCCCGATTTAATCCGTCCGCCACGACCTTGACGACGCTCGACTTGCCCTTCGACCCCGTCACGGCCAATAACCGCACACGCTGCCGACGCAGTTCCTCAACCCCGAACTGGAGTTCGCTGACGAGCGCGACACCCATCGTCCGGCACTGCTGAAGCCAACGGTGCGTCAGCGCGAGGCCTGGCGAGACGATGGCCAGCCGAACGCCTTCGAACACGGATCCGTCGACCGTTGGTGTCGTCACCTCGTCCAACACGACGGGCGAATACCCCAACCGACGGGCCAAGGCTTCCGCCGCCCGCCCGCTTCGCCCGTACCCCAGAATAAGGATCTTAGAAGTCAAGGTTGCGCACGTTAAGGGCGTTGTCCTCAATGAACTTGCGACGCGGCTCGACCTCGTCGCCCATCAGGAGCGAGAACATCCGATCCGCCGCGACGGCATCGCTCAGCTTGACGCGAAGCATGTGCCGCTTCTCGGGATTCATCGTCGTATCGAAGAGCTCGTCCGCATCCATTTCGCCAAGGCCCTTGAAACGGTAAATCGAAAGGCCCACGCGCCCATGCGCCCGCACATCGTCCAGCAGCTTCTTCAGCATTCCCCCGAAGTAGTCCTCGGGAGTAAAACCGTAGGCACCGAGGGACGAGAACTCCTTCTTCAGCATGGAGGCCCCGCTGCCCTGGGCGGACTCGTCGCGCACGAGTTCCTCCGGCTTGTAGCCACGTTCCTCCACCATCTTGCACGTCGCCTCGATTTCGGCCAGGAGCGTCATCAGTTCCTTCGCCTTCTCCTTCGGAAGAACCGTGCCATCCTTTCCCTTCACCTCATAGTCATCCAAACCAAGCGTCAGGAGTTTCGAGGTCAGTTCACCGTCCGTCAACACATACTCGATGTTCTTCTTGCGCTCGACCTTGTAGAGCGGCGGCTGGGCGAGGTAAACGTAGCCCTTCTCTATCAATTCCGGCATCTTGCGGTAAAAGAACGTCAGCAGGAGCGTACGGATGTGCGCACCGTCCACATCGGCATCGGTCATGATGACAATCTTGTGGTAACGCGCCTTCGAAATGTCCCACTCCTCCCCGAAGCCGCAACCGATGGCCGTGATGAGCGTACGAATCTCCGCATTTGCCAGCATCCGGTCAATCCGCGCCTTCTCGACATTCAGGACCTTGCCGCGCAGGGGCAGAATCGCCTGGGTCGCCCGGTCGCGCCCGGTCTGCGCCGAACCGCCTGCCGAATCGCCCTCGACGAGATAGAGTTCGGTCTTCGCCGGGTCACGCTCGGAGCAGTCGCGGAGCTTGCCCGGGAGGGAAAGTCCGTCCATAATCCCCTTGCGCCGCGTCGACTCACGGGCAGCGCGTGCCGCCTCGCGGGCGCGACAGGCCAGAAGCGTCTTCTCGATGATAATCTTCGCGACTGCCGGATTCTCCTCGAAGAAGGTCATGAGCTTATCGGCAACAATCGCCCCGACAATGCCCTCAACCTCGCCATTGCCGAGCTTCGTCTTCGTCTGGCCCTCGAACTGCGGCTGGGGAACCTTGACGCTGACAATGACCGTCAGCCCCTCGCGCATGTCGTCGCCCGTCAACGAGTCCTTCGCCTTAATCAGGCCATTGTCCGTACCATACTTGTTGATTGTGCGCGTCAAGGCGCCGCGAAAACCCGAGAGGTGCGTACCGCCCTCGACCGTGTGAATGTTGTTGCAGTAGGTCTGCTCAAGCGTCGTATAGCTGTCGGTGTACTGCATCGACACCTCGGCCTGCACCATACCCGTCAAGCCCTCGCGCTCACCCTCAAAGTGAATGACAGGCGAAAGCGGCTTCTTGTTCGCATTGAGATAGCTGACGAACTCGTCGATGCCACCGTCGTAATGGAAGGTCTCCTCATGATGCTGGTCGCCCTCGTCATCACGGAAGTGAATCGTGACACCCTTATTGAGGAACGCCAGCTCCCTCATGCGGTTGCAGAGCGTCTCCCACTTGAAGGCACGGCAAGTGAAGATGGTGTGGTCGGGGAAGAACGTCACCTTCGTCCCCGTCTCGTCCCCGCACTCGCCAACGACCGTCAGCGGTTTCGTGACATGTCCACGCGAAAACTCGATGTGGTGGATCTTTCCGCCGCGCTTGACCTCGACCTTCATCCAGTCCGAAAGCGCATTGACGCACGAAACGCCCACGCCGTGAAGTCCACCCGAAACCTTGTAGTTCGAGCCGTCGAACTTGCCGCCCGCATGGAGGACGGTTAGCACGACCTCAATGGCCGGTCGATGCTGGGTCGGGTGCATGTCGACGGGGATGCCGCGACCATTGTCCTGAACCGAAATCGACCCGTCGGGGTTGATGACAACGTCAATCTGCGAGCAATAGCCGGCGAGCGCCTCGTCAATTGAGTTGTCGACCACCTCGTAGACGAGGTGGTGATACCCGCGTTCGCCCGTGTCGCCGATGTACATGGCGGGACGCTTGCGCACCGCCTCCATTCCTTCCAAAACCTGAATATTCTCGGCGTTATAGTTGCTCGTTTCTTCTGCCATCTTGCTGATACCTTTTCCTTTGGGGTATATTATACCAAAATACCCCTTCGATTAGTGGCTGATTTTACCCATTAAGGGCCGAACAAGCGCACCAGATGCCAAAGCAACGCAACTTCTTATTGGGCATTCTTTACCTTCGCTCCATCGCGAACAACAAGGCAACCCTTCAACCTGCACTGGCAAAGAACATCTTCGCTCGCCAGATATCCCTTTCGGAACAATTCCACCCTTTTTTGCGTATAAGTCGATGCAAACCAGACCTCGTCGGCGAATATGCCAGAAAAGCCGCTTGGATCTTCAGAGTGATAGTCTCTGCGCCCCACAGATCCACTGCGCCCGTCACCCTATTCCCACAGTACGCGAGCGGATTCCAGCCGTCGGGGTAGCCGAGCGGGTCGGCGGTCTGCCATTCGAGAGGTCTGCGCGGTAGTTGCGCATCAGGAACGTGCGGCCGAGGCCCTCGGCCAGCGGCTTGCCCGTGAAGAACGCATGCCGCCCTCGCCGAAGGCCGTCAGCGCGGCGGCGGAGTACCTGCGCCCCTCCTCGCGCCGACCGTCGTCCCGAGCGCAATATCGTAGGCGTTGTCCTTCATGGCCGTATTATACCAAAAACCGCCCAACGACGGGAGAAAGCAAAACTACCTGAAAATATCATTCATGAGAGCCACATATCCGCAACTTGCCCATATCGTCCACCAAGGACACGCGATTGCCGCGCACCGCCTTTCGGGAGCGCGGCGGTTCTGTCCGCCCATCGCACGGCGGGCGTCCGCCGATGTCCGCGGCAACCCCTCCACACCCGCCCGGACGCAACAGCCGACCGCCGCGCCGGGAGATGCGCACCCCGAAAGATTCCCGTGCCCATCAGACGCAGACTTACTCCTGAGTAAATCAAAACTTACTGCCGAGTAAGTCTAAAGTTACTGGGCAGTAAGTTTCCTTCCGATGGGCATCCCAGCGCGGCGGCCTGCCGACGAAACGCCGCGCCGCAGGCGACTCCTCCTCGCCGCGATGCCCTAACCGAACATTTTCGCTCCCTTTTCGGGCGAAACGCGGCGGTTACGGAATGCCACGCCGTTGGGCAAGGGCCGAATCGGACGACACGGTCGCCGCGAGGAGGGACTGCCCGCCATCGACGGGAATCACGCAGCCACTCGTCGATTCTGCCGACAGGAGATAGGCGACCGCCTCCGCCACACGCAGCGGCGTGGGGCGGCCAAGCGGCGTGGTGCCGGCCTTCTCGTGCACGGTCTCCGGACGCATGACGGGGCCGGGGGCCACGCCGTTGACGCGTAGCGTCGCGGCAAAATGTGCCGCGTCCCGATGCGTCGCCTTCAGCAAGTCGAGTTTTGCCGCCGAATAGGCATCCGATTTTTCGTTCGCCGCAAGGCCCAGAACGCGGCAATCGAGAATATTGACGACACATCCCCTTCCGTGCGGACGGTCGGCCATGAGCGCCGTCAATGTGCGTGGCGACTCGAAGTTCAGATTGCGGATGGCCTGCTCCGTGCCGGCAAAAAGTGCCGCGTTATTGACGAGGGCTTCGGGCGGACGGCCTCCGTTGAGAGTACAAGCCGCGTCAAAAAGATTGGCTGCCCCCGTTGCCGTGGTGAGATCGGCAACGATGTCCGCATCGGCATCGGCACGATGCGAACTCGTCAGGACACACCAGCCGACGGATGCCAAGTGGTCGGCAATCACCTTGCCGAGCCGCCGCATCCCACCCGTCACAAGCACCGTCCCCTTCATACGGTCGCCGCGGCAGTCAACATACCCAGGGCGTGAAGGATGGCCTGCTCGCGCACACGGGCGCGATCCCCCTGGAAGATCGCCCGCTCGGTACGCGTCCCCGACGATGTGGAAAGCCCAAACCAGACGAGGCCCACCGGCTTTTCCGCACTACCGCCGCCCGGCCCGGCAATGCCCGTCAGGCTCACCGCCAAATCCGTTCCAAGCAACCGGCGCACGCCATCGGCCATCTGCCCCGCCGTTTCGGACGAGACGGCCCCAACCGTTCGAAGTGTCTCCTCCGAAACGCCCAGGACCTCGCGCTTGACCTCATTCGAATAAGAAATGACCCCTCCGGCGAAGACATCGCTCGAACCCGCCACCGACGTGATGGCATAGCCGACACCGCCCCCCGTGCAACTCTCCGCCGTCGCGCAGGTCAGCCCGCGCGATTTCAGCAACGCAACCAAATTTTCGGCCGCCGTCATGTCAGTCCACGCCCCCAATCCGCTCCAGTTCATCGTTCAGCAGCTCACGCGGCATTTCGATTGGCTCGATGCCCATGTCGCGCAGATTCGCGTTGACGCCCATCCAGGTGGCGTAGCGATAGCTCTCGGGTGCACGTTCAACGCTCTGTGCCGCCTTCAGCCGAAGATCGCGCTCCTGCTGCTGACGCTCCTCCAGAAGTTCGAGATAGTCCCCGACCGTCCCCCCGGCACTAAGATAGGCGCGCATTTCCTCGCGCATCCAGGCGACGATGTTGCGCAACTGACGGTACTCGGCCCGCTCGTTCTCCTCGTGGACAACCGGCTTTTGGAGTTCCGATGGAATCGACTCAAACTCCTTTGGCGTGAGAAGCGGCGGATTCGCCAGCCGCCCAGGTCGTGCGTAGGCGGCCAAGTAGCGGTCGAGCGCACTGTCAAAAACGTTCGCCCATCCATTGAAGACTCCGGCGGCAATGACGGACGCATCCCCATGAATCTGCTGACGAACCATGGGTGCTTTCTCGTCCCCGCCCCGGCTGTCCAAAAACGCGGTCAGGACCATTGACCCAAGAATGCCGACGAGAACGATGATCGCCGCGTCCGATAGCCATCTGCGCCACCGCCCCGGATCATCTCCCTGGAGTCGATAGGGGCGAATCCCCTGCTTGCGAAGTGCCGCGTACGCCTCCGCCCGATTGGCGGCGCGAATCCAGCCGTCCCGGTTCTCGTTCTCGCTCGTCTGGTAGAAATAGCGGTACTTCACGGTCGGCGCCTCGGTTTCTGTCCAGGCAAGATTCGAATGGGATTCGTCGGCCCGCGCCGACGCTCGTTGATGACAGACTTCCAGACGGCCCGCTGGACATCATTCGTCGGGCGGGTAGCCCAGCCCTCGATGCAGGCCTGTCGGTACGTGACATAGCGGATGTCAACCGCCGCGACCTCGTTCGTCCTGGAACCGTCCCCCATACGCGGCACGCGCACAAGGCCGCCGTCCGACTCCACGCCCGCGAAGAGCGTCGCCGAACCGAACAGGACAACTGGCAAAACGAGCGCGGCAATTCTCATGCGAACGCATACTCCCCGGCCACCGTCCCATGCAGAACATCATGCACGGTGACCTGCAACTTTCCATCCACAACACGCCCCTCCACTACGGTCGGGAACTGTGCCTTGCTTGACTTGTCGAAATGCGGCCCGCCCCCCACAATCTGCGCCCAGGGACGATTCCCCGTTGGCGCATCGTAGCGGAAGCGATGCTGATGGCCCGTCACGACGAGCTGAACGCCAGCCTTGGCAAGGCTCGGCCCCCAGAGGCCTGCGCATGTCCGTTGCCACCGCGCATAATTGTGGGTGTATTTCGGGTCCGCATCGGCGGGCGCGACATCCCCCGGATTCGCCGTGGGATCCGCATCGAAAAGTGGAATATGGCAAAGCGCGACCTTGAACTTGGCCGTCCTCACGGCGGGACTCTGAACGACTTCCGCCAGCCACTTCGCCTGGAGCTCACGGTAGGGCTTCATGCGGAAGATGCCGGCGAAGACGGGATTCGTGTCGAGCTTGTCCTCGCCCGTGTCGAGTCCAATCAAGGCAATATCGCCAATCCGCTGGACGAAGTTGCGCCCAAGCTCGGCATATTCGGACGCGCGTTCGGCAGATTCACGGTACATCATCAGCGTTTCCAGGTGACGATTGAAACGGCCACGGAAGTCGTGATTCCCGTTGATGAAGATGTAAGGCGTGTCTGCCGCGTAGGACAGATGGTTCGGATGCGGATGAAGAAAGATTCCTGCCGCCGTCTCGAAATCCTCCGACGTGTTCGAAGCATCGCCATTCCAGACAACGACTGAAGGACGAATCGCGGCAATCTTCGAAAAGACGAGGTCGAGGACGGGCTTCTGATCGTGCGTGTCGTTGATGACACAAAACGACGGAGCGGCAATCGAAGCCCCGAGCGTCGTAAAGGAATGGACGGACGGATCGACCTCCGAGCCGAGATTTCGCATCGCATAGCCATTGCGGTAGGAAATGCGGTCGGCCCCGATGCGGTAATGGTAGTGCGTCGCCGGCTTCAGTCCCGTCAGGCGGACAAGGCACACGCGGTCGCTGACATTCATCAGTCCATGGCCACCCGAATAGGCCCGCTTCACATCCGAAAAGTCGGCCCGCGTCGCATAGTCCACCCATCCGCTGGCATCCGCACGGACGGCAAACGAGACTCCAATTGAGGTTTCCGCCGCATTCTGGAGAACTGGCGCGGAGGCAATCAGCGTCTCGGCCGCCTTGGCCGTCGACACGACTCCACTGGCAAAACAGGGCGCGGCCACGCCACCCGCCGCCGTCGCCGCCGCCGCAAGGGCCGAACCGCGCAGGAATGTCCGCCGATCGAGCCGTCCGCTATCCACGCTATTTCCGTTCATGGGGGTAAGTGTACTATATTCGCCGCGTCAAATCAAGGGTGAATTGCCCCCGCCGACGACACGCGCAGTTTGCCATAATAAACGACACCCAACTTTGAGAAGACCTGAGTTGACGGGTTGCCCGTTTGCCAAATACGC
>CAKTUI010000031.1 GCA_934621385.1 uncultured Kiritimatiellota bacterium | reverse complement strand
TGATCAATACCAGGGAGAATCTTCCTTTTGCAAGAGTAACCGCTTCAGGGACTTGCGTTTACTCCTGCAATCGGCAGCTTCAATAATTTTACACAAGGCTATTGACGAGAGCGGCGTAAAATTGATACAATTCTTGTGTTTTCCCTAAAAAGGCGGGTGTCTTTAAGGGTGACATAATAACAAGAAGGAAAGAATCAGATGGAAATCTATGTTGGTAACCTCGCTTACGCGACGACTGACGATGGACTCAAGGCGGCGTTCGCGGCTTATGGCGAAGTTACCGCCGTTCGTGTCGTGACCGATCGTATGACCGGCCGCAGCAAGGGATTCGGCTTCGTGACGATGCCCGACGCCGCGCAGGCGCAGGCAGCTATCGATGCCCTCAACGGACACGAACTCGACGGGCGCACGGTGCGCGTGAACGAGTCGCAGCCCAAGCCGCGTGAAGAGCGTGGTGGCGATCGCGGTGGACGCGGTGGCTTCGGCGGCGGCCGCGGCGGTTTTGGCGGCGGTCGTGGTGGCTTCGGCGGCGGCCGTGGCGGCTTCCGTGGTGGTGACCGTGGCGGCGATCGTGGTCCCCGTCGTGAGACCCGCTGGTAATCGACTTCTTGTCGATCGTTGAAACGGGAGCACGGCTGCGAAGGCCGTGCTCTTGTTTTGTGTGGTATAATACCCCGCATGGATGAAATAGATTTCAGTTCTGATGCCTTCTTGGATATTCTGGCGAAGGACGGGCGCTATCAGGCGCGGGCGTATGCGCTCCTGATGGATGTCATCAATTTTCTTGGCACCAAGGGTGGCGGCCACATGACGGCTGCGGATATTCTCGACGAGTTCAAGGAGCGTGCGCTCGACCAGTATGGGCCGCTTGCCTTCTTCGTCCTGAACGAGTGGGGCGTTTCGCGGTGCGAGGACGTGGGGGTGATGATGGGCAACCTTGTGACGTCACACCGCGTACGCAGCGATCCTGGCGATTCGCCCGAAGACTTCGCCGGGGGATATGACTTCCGCGAGACCTTCCTTGGTCCCTACGCCGCATGACTCCACGCGTCCAGTTCGGCCTCGGGCGGGTGACGCGGTTCTACGTGCCGCTTCTCCTGCAGGCTTTTTCGCAGTCCCTCACCTATCCGCTGGTGGCGGGAATCGTCACCCACGGTCCATTCGGCGTGAATGCCCTGACGGCGTTTTCGCAGGGACAGATGATTATGTTCATGATTGGTGCGCTTGGGGGCGGACTTGTCATGACGGGCATGGTGTTCGGCACGAACCGCCGCGGCTACCTGAACCTTCGGCGGTTGAACGGCATCCTGATGGTCGCGCTTCTCCTGCTTCAGTGCTTCCCGGCTCTGCCGCCGCTGAACCGGCTCGTTTTCGAGGGGTTCTTTGCCTTGCCGCCCGATCTGGCGGACCTTGCGCGCTGGACGCTTCTGCTTGGTGTCGTCATGAACGGCTCGTTCTTCTTGCGGAATGTGCCGATGGTTGTGCTGTTCAACAACCTGCAGAGCGGCAAGGCGAACACGGCGACTTTCATTCGCATCCTGCTGACCATGGCGTGCGCGGCGGTTTTTCCGCGCATCGGGCTGGTTGGCGCCTACTGGGGCCTGCTCGCACTGACGCTCGGGTGCATCGTCGAGTACATCATCACCTGGCTTTATGCGCGGCCCTATGTGCGCACGCTCCTGTCCGAAGAGGGGGCGGATGCCGCCGTTGGGGATTCCGTTGCTACGCAGTTTCGGTTCACCCTGCCGCTCTCGCTTGGCGGTTTTCTGCTGATGGTCTCGCCGCTGATTGTGGCGGCCTTTGTCGGGCGCACGGAGAACGCGACGGATATGCTGGCGATTCACTACGTTACGCTCGGGGTGGCCAATCCCGTGGCGTATGCTGCCCTGCGCATGCAGGCCGTGGCGATTGAGTTTCCGCCGGAATACAAGGGCGACCACCGGCTTCTGTGGTTTGCGCTTGCCGCCGGGGCCGTGCTGGGTGTCATACCCTTCATCTTTTCGCTGCCTCATCTGGGCGGATGGTATTTCGGATCGTACCAGAATGTGCCCCCGCGCATTCTCGGGACGGCGCGGCTGGCCGTCGGCATCTATTCGTTCATCTGTCTCATCCAGGTCGTTCGCGGTCGCGTGGAGGGCCTCGCGGCGATTCGCAAGCGTCCGGATGCGGTCATGGCCGGGCAGATTGGCTACACGGTCGCCTTGCTGACGACGCTGGCGATACTGCGTCCGTTTGGCATTGCGGGTTGGGCAATGGCCGTGACGGCGATTTTCGTGGCACCCGCATTTGCCGCGACTTCGGTTTATGCCGCGCTGGCTTTTCGTCCGCTGAAGATATTCGGCATTCACAACAGGAGGGCTTCGTCATGACGCGCATCGAGCGTTTCGGGTGGAAGGCACCCGTGGAACCGGGCATTGGGCGCATTGTCAGTGCACACGGCGACTACTATCACCTCGTCTGCAACGAGGCCGAGGGTGAAATCCTGGCGCGCAAGAAGAAGAGTGCATTCCGGACGGCGGACGCGTTGCGCCCGATTACCGGCGACTTCGTGCGTTTTCGCTACAACGAGCAGGGCGAGAGCATGATACAGGAAGTCCTGCCACGCTTTTCGTCGTTCGAGCGCAAGGACCCGACGGCACGGCGAAAGGCTCAGGTGTTGGCGGTCAACTTTGACGTGCTCTTCATTATGATGAGCCAAAACGAGAACTTCTCCATTCCTCGGCTGGAGCGCTTCCTTGCCCTGTCGGAAGAGTGCGGCCAGGCCGAAGTCGTTATTGCGCTGACGAAGAAGGATCTTGCCGCGCCGGGTGAATCGGGTGCGGCGCGTGTTGTCGCGGCATTCGGGGAGGGCAAGGTGACTGCACTCGATCTTTCCTGCCGGACGGGCGAGGGACTGGAGACCGTGCGGCAATATGCGCAGCCCGGGCGGACGCTTGCCTTCATCGGCAGCTCGGGCGTCGGAAAGTCCACCTTGCTCAATGAGCTTGCCGGTGAGGACTGGATGGCGACGCAGGAGATTCAGGAGTGGAGCGGGAAGGGCCGCCATACCACCACAAGCCGCGAACTCGTCATGTTGCCTAACGGGGCGATGGTCATCGACACGCCGGGAATCCGCGAAATTGGCCGGGTCGGCGAAAGCGACGAACGGCTGGTCAAGGGCGAGTCTTCGCACCGTTACAGAAAGTGAAGTCATGGCGACGCTCTGGAATTGTCTCAACTACGCACCATATGTGCTTTTCGTTCTGACGATGCTCACCTTTGTCGTACCCTGCCGTTTCCGCGTACGGACACAGGCGATTTGGGCGATGGTGCTGCTCGTCTGCTTTTCGAAGTTCCTCGTCTATCGGGAACTGGGCGGCGACTCGTTCGCACCCTGGCTTCCCGAGAAGGTGATCTGGCTTTGGAATTGGGGCTATGCCGGGGCGTGCATTCTGCTCGCGCTGGGGGTGCTCACGGTTTTCTGGCGCTTTCCACGGAAGGGACTGGTTCTGCCGCTTCTCGCGTGGGGGCTTGCCGCGTGTGGAATCTGGAACGGCGTCAAGATTCCGGAGGTGCGCGAGGTCGAACTCGCCTTCCCCGATCTGCCGCCGGAACTGGCGGGCTACCGTATCGTGCAGGTGAGCGACATCCACGCTTCAACGGCGGCGCGGCGGTGGCGCACAGAGGCGATCGTGCGGCGCGTCAACGAACAGAAGCCCGACCTCATCTGCTTGACGGGCGATTTCACCGACGTTGAGCCGACGCGACACTTCCGTTACTTGGAACCATTGGAGGATCTCCGAGCGACGGACGGCGTGTGGGCGAGCACGGGCAATCATGAGTTCTACCACGACTTCTACCGCCGGTGGCGACCGTGGTACGAGCGTTGGGGCATCCGCTTCTTGCGGAACGGCTGTGCCTTTCCCCGTCCGGGGCTGGCCCTCGGCGGCGTGGATGACCGCGCCTTCGACGGCGGCGCGATTCCGCCCGTGAACCCCCATGTCGGGGCTGCGTTCGCGTCGGCGACGAACGGCGAGTTCCGCGTCCTTCTGCAGCACCGCCCCTCGGGTGCGCTGGAGAATGCGGTGAACAACGGCGTTCGACTTCAGCTGTCGGGGCATACTCACGGCGGCTTGTTTCCGGGAATGTCCGCCATCATCAAAGCGTGGAATCGGGGCTATGTGAAGGGGGCGTACGACCTGCCCTTGCAGGGCCGACTCTATGTCTCGCCCGGCGTCGGGCAGTGGGCGGGCTTCCCGATTCGCTTCTTCGACGACCCCGAAATCACCGTCATCACCCTTTCCCCGACCGCCCCGCCCGCCGGGTTCACGGCTCTTCGTGTTTCTTGTCCGGTTCCTTCGTCGGGACTTCATCCGGGAGAATAGTTCAAATGTTCCCCAATACGCCGGAGACGCTGCTGAAGGACATCGCCGAATTGCGCGAAGGCGACGATGCGGCGGAATGGCAGACGTTCGTCGCGCTCTATGAGTCGCCGCTGAGGAACTTCGTGCACACGGTCAACGAACGGTTGTCGCCGTCCGACGTCGATGAGGTGGTGCAGGACATCTTCGTCCGCCTGGTTGCCATTCTGCGAAACAGGGTGGTCGATCTGTCCAAGGCGCGGTTTCACACCTATCTTGCGCAGGTTGTGCGCAATCTCCTGATCGACCGCTACCGCAAGTCGCTCGTCCGCGCGGGATGGGAGGGCGGCGGTGCGGCTGACGGCAGGAGCGTGACGACTCTCATTCGCAAGGTCGAGGCGCGGACGCCCGATCCGGGTGCGATCTTCGATATGCGCTGGCGCATGGCCGTTCGATCGGCCGCCGTCGATCACATCTTGACGAAAACGGCGATTTCAGAGCAGTCAAAAGCGATTTACAGGGCCTTGCTCGGTCGGACGCCCGAACTTCGCCACGCCACGCCGCACCAGATCGCGACGCATTTCGGCGTTTCCTACTCAGTCGTCAAGCAGGTGAAGTCCCGTCTTGACCGCGCCGTCGCTGCCCTTGAACGCCGTGTCCTCGCGCGGGTGGAAGCCTGATGCGGGCGCATCCCCGGGCCGTTCATTTCGGGTAGCGGTTGAGCGCGGCGAGCTTCGGGGCGTAGACGAGCCGGATGCCCGGAATGCGGGCGAGGGGGTCGCTTGCATTCCAGCCGAGGCACTTCATGTCGGCGAACTTGATCAGGAGGTGGTGCGCGTCCTTCCCCTCCCACAGGCGGACGGGATCCGTCTCCTCGTCCGCGTAGGCGAACGAATCCCGGAAGCCGTCCTTGTCGTCGCCGATGACATATGTCTTCCGCCCCGTCTTCGGATCGAGAACCGGCGGAATCGTGTCGACAACGGATTCGGCGCGGTCCGTCAGGGAGTGAAGGCCCCAGCGTCCGGTGCGGGCGTTCGCCTTCATGCGCGATTCGGGAAGGGACGGATAGTCGTAGACGCTCCTCCGCTTGGGGAAGCCGAGGGTCAGCCAGCGTTCCTCAATTCCGACGTCCGAAATCGTCTGCGGGTTGGCGTCCTCGCCGTTCCCCGCCAGCGCGTACTGGCGCTCGGCTTCCGTCGGCAGACGGAACTCGTAGTCCTTGAATCCGCTGAAATCGGGGTTTCGCGGTGTGCGTTCGTTGAGTTTCGCGAGAAGGGCCGCGAATTCGCCCGGTCGGATGCTCTCGACGGGCACGTCTTCCGTGACGAACGGCGCGACCGTCGGATCCAGTTCGGCGCGGCACTTCCGGCGGAGATCCGGGTCGATTGCACCGAGCATCCCGTAGGTGAGCCGTCCCTTCATGATGAGGAACGGATAGGTGAGCCTGACGCGATGGGCCTTCCGGTTGCCCCGCGGCTGGCAGAAGCGCCCGTACATCGTGTAGCCGCCCGCCGGACACGCGGCGAACTCGATCGCGAGGCCCTTTGCCGCGTCGAGCGTGAGGGTTCGTGTCTCGCCGCCCTTGATTTCCGCCGTCGGAAGGTGGGCGTTGCGTTCCGTCCTGCCCACGGTGCGCGGCAGGAAAGTCAGCGATGCGGCGACGATGGCTGCAAAAAGGACGAAAAAGACGGAAAGGATGGCTGTTTTGCCGCGCTTGATGGGGCGTCTGGACGGCGCGGGCGCGGCGGTTTCGCCGACGGCCGCCGCCACTTTCCCGGCGAGGGGCGTCAGTCGGGCGGGACGCTTCGCAGGGTTCTCGTCCAACAGACGCGGCAGAATCTCGCCCCAGACGGGATTGAGCGGCGCGAGAAGGCAGAAGGCATTCGTGTCGGGTTCATACCAAAGCCCCGTGAGCAGGCGGAAGACCGCCATGCCGAAGGCGAACGTGTCGGACGCGGCGCTCGCGCCTTGCCCCCGCAGGATTTCGGGGGCCAGGTAGCCGCGCGTCCCCATCACGAGTTGCCCGGCCGGGGTCGCATTCGTCGTGACGAGGGTGCGTTCCGCATCAATCGTCTGCCGCAGACGGTCGTTCTCGAACTTCGAGATGCCGAAATCGCTCAGTACGACCCCGCCCTTGCCGTCGAGAAGCAGGTTGTTGAGTTTGATGTCGCGGTGGACGATGCCGAGATCGTGGATGTAGTCGAGGGCCGAGGCGATTTGGGCGAACCAGCGGGCGATTTCCCCTTCGCCCGCCTCGCCCGGCGCAAGGTCGGCCAGCGTCCGGGACTCGCCGCCTTTGCCGCGCACGAGATCCATGACGAAATAGGCGAGATTGCCCTCCGCGAGAATGTCGAGGTCGAAGACGTGCGCGATGTGCGGATGGTCGAGCCGCGCGAGGACCTTGCCCTCGGAGAGGAAGCGCCGGCGGAAGTTCTCGACGTCCCCGTGGTCGAGGGTGAAGGTCTTCATCGCCGAACGCACGCCCAGCCGGCGGTGTTCGACTTCGTACACCGTCCCCATGCCGCCGCGTCCGAGGATGCGGACGATGCGGTAGGCCCCAACGATGTCATTTTCACGGAACTCCATGGCCCGTATTATAGCAAATACAGGCGGTCGGAGTTGCCATGAAGATTTTTCGCCTGCTTTTTCGCATTTTCCCCGTCACCTTTTCCGACGGGCTTCGTATACACCTGATAGATACGGAACGATACGAACAGTTTGCGAAATGACATACGTACCAGAGCGGTGGAACGTCTGCGCGACCTGCAAATGGTGGCGCGGGCGTCGGCAGGTCAAGTTCATCGCGGCGGGGGCCCCGCCGCAGGTGGTCGTTGATGGGATCATGCCCGGCGGCAGCGCATGCGTTGTCTGGAATCGCGATCGCAGCGCAATGGGCAGGTGCGATCACTGGCGGAAATGGGAAAGATTGTGAGAACCTTCAATAAAGTGCGAGAAACAACGGATCATGAGTGAAGTCTCTTTACGAACTGAGAATCCGTCCTGCGCGACCTGCAAGTTCTGGAAGGGTTCGCGGCGGCTTGTGTCGCTTGGGAGCGCGAGGGCCGTCCGCGTTGATTCGGCGCGGCAGCCGTGTTCCTTCCGGGTCGGGTCTTTGACCACGCCGGGTGCGCGGTGTGGAAACTGGCAGAAATGGGGAAAACTCTAATAAGCTTCCATAAGCGTGTTGAAAATGAACGAAACTGACAAGAATACCATGAATGCGGAAAGCGAGGCAACAGTCGTTGAGCCCGTCGAAGTGCGTCGCTCTCCGAATGACGACTTTCTCCTGACGAGAATTCTCAATAAGATTGGCGATTTCTTCTCGAAGATGATTCGTGGCATAATCGTCTTCGCATTCGTAAAACTGCCGATTTGGATGTTCCGGTCACTCTTTACCATGAAGTGGCTGCGTCTCTTCATCTCGGCCTGGCGGGCGTTGATGCTGATGATGATTTGGATTGCCACCGTTTTTGCCGCGTGGCTGGCGTGGGACATGGAGAAATTCATTCGTTTCTGGCGAACGACATGGATGCGTTGTCAGGAATTGTTGCTCTCGGCTTTGGAGGTCATTCGTTCGCACGGCGAGCAGATTTGGTTCTGCATTGCACTGATTGGTTCGGTATACGGACTCGTTTTCCTTCCGTCGAAATTTGCTTGGCGGAAATGGAAAAATCGACGCGAGGAGAAGATGAACAAGGATAGCTCCGCACCAATTGAGGAGGAGAGTCTGTCGTCCACATCGGATGCGCCCGAGGTGGATGAGCCAACGGGTCAGGTGCAGAAGTGAGGAAAAACGATGGATGACTTTGCGCGTGGCGTTTCCGTGCTTCTCAAGCTGTTCTTCTACCTGATGTTCTTCGGTGGAATCCTTTTTGCAATTGGCCTTGTGATCATGTTCATCGTGGAGTGTCTGCCACGACTACTCGCCGCCGCGCTGATGATCATCGTGCCGATTGTCGCGATTTATTGGATTGTCAAGCTGATTGGAATCATCGCGCGGAAACTTTCGTGAGAAATGGCTTTAGTTATGGATGTCAATGAAAGTTTGATTGGTCAGTCAGAGATTGTTTCGAACCCCAAAAAGCCTTTGGGAGCGTGGATGGAGGTAATCCATCGGCGTGAGAGACCGCATCGGTATGAGGTCTTGTCGGCAGGGAGCGAGTTGCCGCGCAAGGACCTCATCCTTTACCGCGTCGAGGAAATCACCTACGAGGAGGATTCTCCGCAGTTGGAGGCCCTTGAGAACGCCCTTTCATGCATGGCGGTTCCAGGGATGAATCTCGTCTACTTGATTTTGGGCGATCACGGGAAGGTCCAGTTTTATTTCGGGTTTGCCCGCGATACGATTTCCACCCATTGGGAAGGCGACCAGGTGCTGAAGGTCGGCGAGGCCTTCCTCAAGCCCGCCATCGTCGGCAACTTCCGGGGCAGCATCGTGCGCCGTCTCAATCCCGACGAGATACAGGGGGTCCGGAACGCCTTGCATCGGTTCTTTGAGAGGAACGAGAACTGCCGCGTTTTGGGGGGCGTCCCCGGCGGCGTGAAAGACAAGGAGAATCAGGATTTCCGCGGCATCGACAGGCTTGTGGATATCATGCAGGGCGATTCATTCGCCTTCATGATCCTGGCGAAACCCATTTCACAGGAGCGGCTTTCGGACTTGCGGGCGGATATCTTCACGTCCTATGAGATGTTGGCGATGGCCTCGAAGCAGTCCGTCCAGCTTGGCGTGAATGACGGGACGAGCCAGGGGACGGGAACGTCGGAAGGGACGAGTGAGTCCCGCAGCCTCACCCACACGGATACGACGTCACGCAGTGACAGTTCTACGAAACGGCTTGGTTCGAGATCGAGCGGGGCCTCCAAAACCGAAGGAGGAAGCAAGTCGCGTTCGGATTCCAACTCCGACAGCAAGAGTACAAACAGGGGGACGAGCACCCATTCGGACGTTCAGCACGGCTCTTCGGTGACGGTGAATTCCGATTTGACGAATAAGGTGGCGGCGGACTGGGTCAAGTATTTTGACGAGGTCTTGATTCCCCGTCTTGACTATGCGCGGGGCAAGGGCGCGTATGTCGTCAACATGACGCTCCTCGGCGAGAATCCGCAGGTCGTCCGAAAGCTTTCACAGGCGGCCCGGTCGATTTTCGCCGGTGAGATGGCGAACATGGTGCCTCTCCTGTCGCGAGAGCCGGATGACGTCGAATGCCGGCAGCTGGAGAACTTTTCCATCCCCTATGAACGCATGACGGACGAGGCCTTGATGCGGTTGCCCTATGCACGGGCCGGGTTGCTGGAATACGACTCGGTTGCGCAACTTGGCAAGGATCAGCTGTCCGTTCTCTATTCCGGGAATTGGATGAGCGTGCGCGAACTTGCGCTGATGGCGGGATTGCCCCAGAAGGAGGTCGTGGGGCTTCGCTTGAAGGAAGAGGTTGAATTCGGCCTGAATGTTCCCGAGCCCAAGGGCCGGGGAGGCGAAATGCTGTCCGAAGATCAGCTTGTCCCGTTGGGAACGCTCATCAAGAGCGGCAATGAGTGTGAGAAGAGCATGGTCAGCTTGACGAAGTCGCTTCTTGACCGGCATGTCTTTGTCGCGGGCGTGACGGGCAGCGGCAAGACGACGACTTGCCAGACGCTTCTGCTTTCGAGCGGATGGCCGTTCCTGGTGATCGAGCCCGCCAAGACGGAGTATCGTGGCCTTCGCCATGCCGACAAGGCGGAGATTCGTGCGCAATGCAAGAATCTGCTTGTCTTTACGCTGGGTGACGACACGGTTGCGCCGTTCAGGCTGAATCCGTTTGAACTGATTCCAGGTGAAAGCGTGACGGCGCGCGTCGACATGCTGATGGCCAGCATATCTGCCGCGTTCGAGATGGAGGCGGCCATTCCGCAGCTGATTGAACGGGCGATTTACGCCTGTTACGAGGACTATGGCTGGAGTCTCGACACAAACGAAAACGAACAGTACGAAGATCCATTCAAGGATGGCGTGTTCGCCTTCCCGACCTTGAGCGACGTACTCAAGAAGACGGAAACCGTCGTCAATGAACAGGGCTTTGACGACCGGCTCAAGAAGGACTACATCGGTTCAATCAACGCGCGGCTTCAGGGGTTGACGCTTGGCTCGAAGGGCTTCATGCTCGACTGCCCGCGTTCCATTGATTTCGTGAAACTCTTGGATCGACAGGTCGTGCTTGAGCTGGAGTCGATACCGAACGCGGCGCAGAAGTCCCTGATTATCGGATTCGTGCTGACGAATCTCCTTCAGGCGGTCAAGTACAAGTTCAAGACGGGAGGCGGAAAGATCCATCACATCACGCTGATAGAGGAAGCGCACCGTCTCCTGTCAAAGCCCGAACCCGGCGGCAGCCCTTCGCAGAAGCAGGCGGCGGAGACCTTTGCGGACATGCTGGCAGAAATTCGCAAATACGGAGAATCGCTTGTCATCGCCGACCAGATTCCGGGCAAATTGACCCCTGAAGTCATGAAGAACACCAATACGAAGATCATTCATCGCCTTTTCGCACAGGACGACAAGGAGGCCGTGGGGCATACGATGGGGCTTGATGACGATCAGGCGAAATTCCTTTCAAACCTCGTGCCGGGACGTGCCATCGTCTTCAACGGCGACTGGTCGAAGGCCGTTCAGGTGCAGATTGCGCAGAAGTACCGCACGGACTCCACGCCGGAAAACGACGAAGATGCGAAACTTCGGGACGCGGCATTGGCGTTTTATGCAAAGGACTTCCGGCGCGGCGTGTATGGGATGTCGCAGCTCTTCGCGAAAGAGCCGACGGGTGCGGAGCTGGAGGCCAAGGCGAAGAGTCTGCAGCGGCTTTCAAAGGCGTTTCGCTCATGTGACGGAATTCCCGCGAAGGTGTGGAATCCGCTCATCGTGCCGCGACTTTGCGAGAGATATGGCGAAAGCGCGGTCTCAGATGTCTTGTCGTCTGTCGGGGTGCAAAGGGAATTCGCCGACATTGCCGACAAGTCCATTAAAGTGAATGATCTCAAGCTGCCCGTCCTGCTGGATTTGTGCGAGAAGCATACAGACGAAGTCGTCTTGCACATCCTTCTTGCGCGGCGCTATGTGCCAAAGACAATCGAGAGAACCGTTCCACGCTATATCGCCTTCCTCTCCGATTTCCGGAAGGAGAACTTTCGCGAGATTCCGGGGTGCAAGACGAAAACCTTGAAATGCGACAGCCGTGAATGCCTTTATGCACATTAATTTCAACTAAACAACAAGCAACTAAATAAGGAGCAAACAAATGGGATTCTGGAGCAGTCTGTGGAATGGCGTCAAGGAGGTCGCAACGGGGGTCGGGAAGGCGATTTCAAGCGTCTTGTGTACATCGCCGCTGATGAAAAATCTGCTGCCTATACTGGCGGTAGTCATTCCGCCGCCGTTGGATGCGATCGCGTGCGTTGCCGTGATGGGAATTGCGTCCGCCTTTGGCGTAAAGTCAAATCCCGACGAGTTGGGGTGTCAGATGAACGAGGCGGACATGAAGCCGGAAGACTTCGAGACGTTTGCCGACTACAAGGCGTACCTTGACAGGGAGTATCCGTTTGATGCGGCAAAATACGAAGCCTTGTCGCCAGACCAGAAGCTGGCGTGCCGTTATACGGGGATCGTTGGCCTGATGGAGGAACTGCGTGAGTCGAAAGGATTTAAGATCTCGCCCATGACGCTGGGCATCCTGGCGGCGGGCGCTGCGCAATGCAAGTGGAATGAACCTCAGGTCAAGGCCTTTGCGGAAGGAATGGCGCGGACCATGGAGGTGAGCGGCGGGCGCGACATGTCGAGCGTCGAGGGGTTGGCAAAGGGTGGCCTTGCGGCGGACGATTGGACGACTGTGCGGAATGCGGTGGAGAAAGGGCGTGAAACGGCCGGCGTCGAGGAGACGGTTGATGAAATCTGCGAGTCTTTCAAGCGGCCTGAGGATGTCGAGCGGAAGATTGATGAGGCGCGGGCTGCATTTGACATGCGTGACCACATCTGAGGAAGTTAAGCCATGAATGATCTGGAACGGCGGCTTTTCGTTGTCCATCAAGGCCTGATCTCGCAATGGTGCGTGGGTTCGGATGGCGACTTGGACTGCGTGACTTGCAACGGTCTGCGAGAAGTTCCCTTCGATGCCGCGCATTCGGCAGAAAGGTGGAGGCAATGGGCCGAAGACGAACAGGTTTCTTCGGATGCTCGCTTCGACGCGATCTTTCTCTCGGACGATCCCAATGCATTCGCCGATTTGCCGTCTTATTTCACGGCGGAAGGGCAGGGGCCCAGCCGTTGGACGGTCGAGTTGCTGAAGAAGATCGCTTCGGAGCCCGAATTCTCGGAAGTGGCGATTACGCTTATGCAAGAAGGCGCGGAGTGTGCGCTTCCGGTTTCGGAGGGGGGCTCCTGCCCGCCGCTTCGCTTGGCGGTCAAGGCTTCGCTGTCGTTTAATCTTCCGACCGGGACGGGGAAGCCTGCAAGCGAATCCGCGGCATGCGCCGACAGTTACGGCGACAAGAAAGCCCTTGCGCTGAAGGTTGGCGATGCTGTCAACGCTCAAATCGCCGTTGTCGCGCCCGCCCGCGGCTGCTATTACGCGAAAGCGGGGGATTTGGACGATCTCATCAAGATCAAGATGGCGGCGTTGCCCAAGGGAATCGCCTTCGCGGAGGGGGGCGTGGTCGTATTCAAGGTCATTGCCGTTGAGAACGGTTGTGTAACTTACGCACTTGCGCAATAGAAGAGAAGGACATGGAATCGCCACGTCAATGGGAACGGGCCGAAGATAAAAGGAGTAACGTATGGCATTGCTAAAACGAGTGAACGACAGGAAAATCGCGGCAAAACAGGCCGAGGAGGCGCGGCATCCGATTGTGAAGCTGGGCGCGGACCGCAATGTGCGCGAGGCGTATTTCGGCGGGCTCGCTTTTGCGGCGGTCGCCAACGACGATGCGATTGACGACGACGAGCGGCGGCGGTTGGTCGGGCTGGGCTCGTCGTTGGAGCTGCCGTCTGACGAGGTTGCGCAGACGTTGAACACAGTCTTGTCCGCCACTGACGACGAGAAGATTGCGCTCATCGAGGAGTGTGCGCGGCAGATTGACGATGCCAAAGTCGCCGACCTCTTCCTGAAGGAATTCGAGGAGCTGTGGAAACTGGGCGGCGGCAGTGCAGACGAGTACAAGGAGTTCCGCACACAACTCGTCGCATGGATGGGGGAAACGGTCAAAAAGGCATTATCCGACGCAAGACAGAAAAAGGCAGAAAAGCAAAAGCGCATAGAAGAAGCTCGCCGTAAGGAGGCGGAGGAAGAAACTCGTCGTAAGGAGCAAGAAAATAAGAACGCACTTTTAGACAAGGTACGGGGCAAACTCGTCGCGATAGTTGAGGCGGGTTCCTATAAACCTGCCGACATTCGTCAGGTGATGCGGGACGCAGGCTTAACGGAGCATGTTGGACTTACCGTCTTGAAATTGCTGCTCCCGAAGGCGCAGGAAGAGTTAGGGAAATTTAAGGCGCAGATTCCGTCGTTGCCGTATGAGACAGGTTCGGACTGGCGGACGGTAAAGATAGAAAGTTCCATCCCGTGGACTCGACTGCGTGCGTACTGTCGGTTGTTTGATGCGCTGACGACGAAGTGGACTCGTTATTCGGTGACCGATAGAGTCTCAGGGGCATCTTCGTCAAGAGGCGGTTTTCTTTCGTTTCTGTCCTATAGGGTAGAGCTTGAGGATGGGGAAGAGCTTGAGGGAAATCTTGAGACGGGTGAATTTTATGAGGCGAGTGTTTCGTCATTCGCTTGGAAGTGGAGAAGCAAAGATGGCGAGAAGGATGCGCGCAACTCAGTCATCGAGATCTACAGGCATATACTTGATGAGTTTACTTTTCGCGCCGGACTGTAGAAACTGCAAACACGACTGATGGAGTGAGCGTATTTTGTCGTGCGAAGCGGAGATGGAGTTTTATGTCATTGCTAAAACGAGTGAACGACAGGAAAGTTGCGGACAAACAAGCCGAGGAGGCGCGGCATCCGATTGTGAAGCTGGGCGCGGACCGCAATGTGCGCGAGGCATACTTCGGCGGGCTCGCTTTTGCGGCGGTCGCCAACGACGATGCGATTGACGACGACGAGCGGCGGCGGTTGGTCGGGCTGGGCTCGTCGTTGGAACTGCCGTCTGATGGTGCCGAACAGACGTTGCGCGCCGTTGCGTCCGCCACTGACGACGAGAAGATGGCGCTCATCGAGGAGTGTGCGCGGCAGATTGACGATGCCAAAGTCGCCGACCTCTTCCTGAAGGAATTCGAGGAACTGTGGAAACTGGGTGGCGGCAGGGCAGACGAATACAAGGCGTTCCGCACACAACTCATTGGTTGGATGGGAGCATCGGTTGGGCAGGCTTTTGTCGAGCGCGAACAACGGGCGGTCGAAGCGCAGAAACGCGAGGCGGCGCGGAAAAAAGCGAAGGAAGAGAAGCGTATCGCTGAAGAAAGAGCGTTGGCAGAGACGCGGCGAGCGGAAAAGGAACGGATTGACTTGGAGAATACTTATGAGACGCTTCGTCGATTTGCCGATGAGTGCATTTCAACATATGGCAAGAAATTTAGCAGGGCAATCTTTGCTCAGGTAAGGAATGACTTTAAACAGTGTCAGACTTCGGTTACTGACATGACACTGTTATTTGTGGAAATAGGTCGACGATTGGTTTCACGGATTGAAGCTTTAGGGTGGCCAAACGAACAGGGTCAGGATTCAATTAAGATTGCGCAAGAGACGGTTTGGATGTTGGTTGCGCTTTCCTCTCAACGAGTTTCGGTAGAAGAAATCCCCATAAAGGCCATTACGAATTTGCTTGGACGCGCTAGCCGTTGCACTTGTGACAATGCATTTGATCTGCGTTATTTCTGGAATTCTCCCTTCATGATGGATTGGGAACATGACAATTGTGAAGGGGTTTTTTGCTCCCTATTGGGCGTTCCGTCTGTTTTGGGGGTTATGTTTACCATCAGTAAAGAACATCGGAAGAAGTTACAAGAATGGAAGAGTGGAAGACGAAGTTGGCAGGTCTCAAAGTTGGAGGCCTATGCGCGTGATATTGGCATCTCACCGTATGCCTGTTGTTATCCTGAACTTTTATAGTCCATATGAAAACCTTGATTCTCACCGGCTGGGGATGGAAGGAATACGCCGTCGCGGCGGCGGTGGCGCTGAAGGCGTTGGACGGACGCGCCGACGTGTGCGGGGTCAGCAAGCGCCAGCTGCCGGAGTTCCTGTCCGCCGAGGGCGCGAAATGGGCGTGCATCTACGTGATCGGCGTGAGCCTCGCGGGTGACGAGGAGCGGCTGGGCGCGGCGCTTCGCGCGCTCCGGCGCACGACGGAGGTGACTTGGATCAGCGGGCTTCCGATGACGGAATCGCAACGGCTCAACCTTGCGCCGCTGATGACGGCGAGGGTCGTCGATGGCGGTGCGTTCAACGGGGCGTTGGTCCGTGCGGTCGGGGCGGCGTTCGGCGCGGATGTCGCGAAGTTCCTGCCGTATGCGCTGGAGGGGAGCCGCCTACCGAAGTCCGTGCCGCCCTATCACGAACTGATTGCGGCGGCGATGCACGCGCACCGGTGCCATCAGGAGGAGCGTCCGTACGAGACGGCCATCCGCTACCTTGCGAACGGCGAGGCCGAGTCCGCCTGGAGTCCGGAGATGCGGGAGCTGGTTGCGCACTACCGGCGGTACGGAAGCCGCGAGCTCGTCGGCCGCAGTGCGCAGATGGAGGAGTTGCGCACGGTGATCGGCAAGGTCGCCGCGCACCCGGAGGCGCGCGTGCTGATCCTCGGCGAATCCGGGACGGGCAAGGAGACGGTTGCGCTCCTCATCCATACGAAATCGCCGCGCCGGAACGAGCCGTTCTATGCGTTCAACTGCGCGAGCGTCACACCGAACCTGCTTGAGAGCCGTTTCTTCGGGTACGAGAAAGGGGCCTTTACGGGCGCGGACCGACAGGCGCAGGGGCTTTTCGAGCTGGCGGACGGCGGGACGCTCTTTCTGGACGAGATCGGCGAACTGCCGCTTGAGGCGCAGGGCGTCCTTCTCCGCGTCCTGGAGGGCGGCCGGTTCATGCGCATTGGCGGGCATGAGGAAATCAGGACGGACGTCCGCTTGGTGACGGCGACAAACCGAGACCTGCCCGCGCTCGTCCGGGACGGGAAGTTCCGCGAGGACCTTTTCATGCGGCTGAACGTGGTTCAGGTGCGCGTTCCGCCGCTTCGCGAACACAAAGAGGACATCCGCGACATTGCGGACAACTGGTGGTTCGGAAAGTTCCGCCGCCACCTGTCGGAGGGGCAGCTGCTCGCCCTCATGGACTACGGCTATCCGGGGAACGTGCGCGAACTCCTGAACCTCCTCGAACGGGCGGCGGTCTTGGACGAGACGGACTTCGTGCGGCTGGTGGCGCGGCATCGGGAGATGAACGCGGGGCTTCTCGGCGAATCTGCGGGCGTGGAGGGCGCACGGAGGCCGGACGAACTCGAGGCGGTTGTCCAGGCACACGTCAAAGGCGTTTTCGTCAAATATGGCCGCAACGTCTCCCGCGCCGCCGCCGCGCTCGGGATTTCGCGCAATACGATGCGCCGCCACCTTGAGGCGATGGGGATGTCGAGTCCAGAGTTGAGCAGTTGACTGCTCCGAAACTGACCAGCCGCCGCGCGGCGGATGCCGCAGGAACGGCCGATTCATGGGAATTTCCGTGCGTTTCCGCGTCTTGGCACGGTGTTTGCTCATTGGAGCGTGTCGCAATCATGCGGCAGAAAAGGAAAAACGACATGGCAATGATGAGCAAGATGGTGCAGGATGCACTGGGTTCCCTTGAGGACGCGACGAGCGTTGAGACGGAGGTGGGCGAAAAGTCGGGTTCCGTCATCGGCGGACTCGCCGGGGCCTTGGCGGGCGGCGTCGCCGGGATTCTCCTCGGGGGCATCACGGGCGGCGTGACGAGCGAAAGCGCGGGATCGGGCGTCTGGCGCGGAATGCTGACGGGGCTGCTCGCCGGCGCGACGATTGGCGGCGTGGCCGGTGCAATCGTCGAGGCGAAAAAGGAGCCGGAATTCAAGCTGGACGGCGAAGTCGTGCTGTCGCCCGAAGAGGCGGCGGCGGGCGTGGATGTCGCCAAGGCCGCCTCGGATGCGGCGGACGAGACCCCGGAGGAAACGGGGAAGACCGGATCGGAAGAAGAAGAATGAAGCCAGAGCCGGGGGCGGATGGCGGCGTGCGCCGTCTTCCGCCCCGGTACGAGGATTTGCGGAAAGGGAGGTAAGGCGCGATGAACATCAATGTTGAAGAGGAAATCCGAAAGCGGGCGGAGAAGGTGACGCAAAAGGACATGGAGGACTTGCTGGGCAAGAAGGGGATGGCTGCGCGGCTTTCGCGGAAAGCGGGTTCCCTGTCGAAGTATTGGGACGACATCAAGACGGCGTTCTCGTTGATCCGCGACTGGCTGCGGGGCGCCTACGACAAGATCCCCGGACGGATGATTGCTTCGCTGGCGGGTGCGCTCATCTACTTCATCTCGCCAATCGACCTTGTCCCGGACTGCATTCCCGGACTTGGCTTCCTTGACGATGCGGCGATTCTTGCGGCGGTCTTCAAACTTTCCGCGGCGGATCTGCAGGCCTACCGCCTGTGGAAGCACCTGCACCCACCGCCAATGAAGATCGGGGTTCGCCCACTTTGAACATCGGCGTACTGAACGGCCGCGCTGACTCGTCTTGAGGAACTGGACCATGAGGAGAGGTGCGGTTATGATGATTTCCCCTTGACCCAAACCGTTTTCCCCTTAGACCCAAACCGTTTGCCTCAAGGGGAAAACCGTTTGCCGCCACCGGATGTGGCGTTAGCCTGAAAACGACCCTGTTGTCTGAAAGGCTTGGAAAGTCGACTTTCTTTTCGCTCGTTATTTTCCGTTTTTGTGCGACAACACTTTGTTTTGCCAGGTTATGGAACTTTTTTTTGAAAAAACGCATTTTCATTCGCACATCATCGGCTAATTTTGCTATAATGTGTTGTGCGGACAGAGTGGGCTTCGGCGCGGTTAAGGGAGCAAGTCGCCGAAGTCTCCGGTTAAGATTCCCAGGTTAAGATTGGTTTTATGCCCGGCGGGGAAACTGCAGTCGAACTGCCGCGGCAAGGCCTTAGGAGGGGAAGAGTGAAAGTTCTGGCGCAATTAAAAAGGTGTAAAAATGGCCATGAGTAGACTAAAAAAGACCGAAAAGGTCAGGAGACCGGCAAAAGCCGGTGTTTTTCAGGTAATAGGAAAGGACCGTTCTAATGACTAAACGTTTAATTACTATCGACACCACTCCCATCCGACTGGACATTGACCCAAGCGGATCTTACTCGCTTCGGATCAATCAGCAGCAGCCGATTGCGGACGACGCCGTTTTCAAGGAAGTCGCGAAGGAGACCTCGCTTGGACTCAGCGAGAAAACCTTGGCGTTCCTCTTTGAACGGACCATTGCCACCATGGTCAATAAGGTGGCGACGGACGGCATTCCCCGGAAGGTGGGGTCTCTGAAGATCGCCCTCAGCATCCGTGGAAAGGTCAAGAGTCCCTACAGTCCATTCAACGCGAAGGACTGCACGGCTGTCGTACGGGTCTCGACTCTCAAGAACTTCGAACGCAAAGTCGATCTCAAGAACTTTGAGTTCGTCAATGTCCGCGCCGGTCTGCGCGTCACGGTCACCCGTGTCGCCACGGTCGGCGCTGACGTTGCGGGCGTCCTGACGAAGTCCAAGCCCTTCATGGTGACCGGCACCAATCTCCAGTATCTCGAAGGGGATTCCGCCATCGTGCGTTTCCTCGACGGGGGAGAGGAGATGTCCGTGGCGGTTACGCCGACCGAGTCGGACGTCGGGCACATGACCTTCGCCTGGCCCGCCGCCTTGACTGAGGTCGCCGCAGGCACGGAACTGTTGATCACACTCAGGACACGCGGTGGGATCGCCGAATCGGAGCCCCAGACCAATGAGGTAAAGGTGAAAATTGCCGCGGAAGCGTAAGAATTCGGCAATTGTCTAATCATTCACGCCGGGCAATTCCATTGCCCGGCTTTTTTCTGTCCGCCGGTCTTGGGGCGGTGACGTGCTCGGAGACGATTCTTCTGGATGGTGACTTGTAAAGGGGGTGTGTCAGCAAAAACTCCTTAAGCCGTCTGGGCCAGACGTGGATCGTAAGCATATGCGGTCTCTCCGTTGAGCGATTCCCTGTGTATTGAGTTTATCCAGTCCTCGAGCTGCCGGATCTGGCGCCTCGTGAGCCGGTTGAAGTCGGTTCCCTTCGGGTACCATCTCCTGACGAGGCGGTTGCAGTTCTCGATTGCGCCTTTCTCGTAGGAGGCGTAGGCCCTCGTGTAGTAGACCTCGGACTTGAAGGCGCGGTCGAGCCTTTTCTGGTCGAGGAACTCGCAGCCGTTGTCGGTCGTGACGGAGCGCGCCTTGCCGAGCGCCTTGCGCCTGATCATTCGCTTCAGGGCCTTGACGACCTCGTCCCGCGTGACGTGTTCCAGCTTCTCGATGACGTAGCGCCTGCTCTTGCGGTCGACGAGGACGAGCAGCCCGCCGGTCCCGTTCGTCGACGAGACGACGGTGTCCATCTCGTAGTGCCCGAACCGGCTGCGGTTCGTGGCTCCGGCGGGCCTGTCGTCGAGGACGAGCCTGCCCGGGACCGTCATGGCGGGATGCGGCCTCGGGCCCTTGGGCTTCCTGTTCGGATGATAGGGCGTCTCGCCGTGCCTGACGCCGACGTCGCCGGCGTTGACGTGCCTGTACCATGTCGACAGGCACGGGATGCTCTGCCCGGGCATCTCCTCCTTCATGTGGCAGAGGGCGTCGTACGGCGAGAGCTTCTCTTCGACCACGTGCCTCCTGAAGAGGAAGGCCATCTGGTTCGTCACCAGCATTCTGGCTCTCTCGTTCATCGGGGTTGTCTCCGCTCTCGTGCTGATTTGCCACCGTCCGATTCTCGCGCTTTTTGCCCCGCAGGATATGGCGGCGGCGGATGAGTTCATGCGCATGGGGCGGCTGCTGTTCTTCCTGATGGCGACATGGCTGCTCTTCGATGCGGTGGATGTTGTCCTTTCGGGGGCACTCAAGGGGGCGGGCGATGCCCATTTCGTCTTTTGGTGGATGCTGATCGCGGCATTTGTCATCTGGCTGCCGCTGGTCTTTGTCGTTGCACAGCTCCGCAACACGATGCCGGCCCTATGGGCGACAATGATTGCCTATGTCGTCGTCATCAGCGTTGGATCGTACGTGCGCTGGCGGCGCGGCAAATGGAAGTCGTATGACCTGATGTCGGATACAAAGCACCGGGGGGTGGAACGATGAAGGGGATTCTTCTGCTTTTCGCCCTGACCGTTCAGCCGATAGTCAATGAGGACTTTCTTGAGCCGAGCATCCAGAATGAGGTCGACCATGCGATTGCCCGTGCATCGTCCGTGACGAATGCCGCGTCCGCAGGTGGGGGCGTGAGGGCGACAAATTCGGTCGGGCGTGCGGTTGGGCGCGATATCTTCGGTACGAATGGACTCAGCCGAACGGCAATCGCCATTCGGCTCGTGTCCGAGCAGAAGGGGGGCGGACGCTGGATGCGGGGAACGAACGACGTGACATTCGCCGCGCTGGAGATTCTCCGCTCCCTGTGAGGGATGGTGGACGCCGCACGCGCCCCCAAGCGAGCCGGGGGAGGGTGGTCGGCTTTGCGTGAAACCGGCCTTTTCGCTGGAGTTTGGTCCGTTAGGGGCGGGAGTCCCGTCTAATGGGCATTGGAGTACCTTCTGATGCCCATCGGAGCGTTTTCTGATGCCCATCAGAAATTTTTCCGACGGGCATCAGAATTCCGTCCGACGGGCATCGGAATTCTGCCGCGTGGGGAATAACCACGGAACACGCGGAAATCACGGAAAGGGGATGGTGGCTTTTAGCCGCAAAGGCCGCAGACTGGGACGCGGCAGAAGGTTTTGCCGGCCTGCCGTCCGGCAGGCCATTCAAAGTGCCGCGCCTGCGCCTGTGCAACGTCTACGCGGTATGGCTTTTTCCGCTCTTCCATGCTCCGCCCTCCTGCGCTCCGCCGCTCCCAAGAAGGGTTCCATTTCGCCGTTTTGCCACTGAACACACGGAAACTGCCTTCGGCAGACACTGAAGGGCCCGGAAGCTTTTTGACCTCCTCTCTGTGGACGGCCTGGCCCTCGTCTCGCGCAAGCCCCCGAGCAGGTGATTTGCCCCCTGAGCAGGCGAATTTATGATATAATTCTCACGTACTCTCGCAAAAAGGCACACAAGTGCCGCGATGCGAGGGAACAGATAGAGTTCGGGAACTGATTCGGGATGTCCAGCGCAACCTGTGCACCGACGACCGTTTCCACCCCCGAATACCGAAAGTCAATTTGCAACTGCAAAGCGATCGTCGCGAGAAACGTAGGAAATTTCATGAGGACGATACTAAGCAGGGGAACACGCTGTGTTTCCTCTCTTCGTATTTCCTCTTGGGCTTCTTCCTACGGCCTCTCGCGAAACATGAAGAGAGGGCTTCTTTTTGTGTGCGAACGCGGAGCGGATGTGGTGGCCAGGGATATGCTCAACCCCTGGGTGCGAATCTGGCGAGCGACAAAAAGGTTCAAGAAATGGCTCAGGCAGGCAAGAGTGGCGAAAGGGAAGTTTGTGCGCACAAAGGCGTGAAAATGAAGACTGGTGCGTTTCGTAAGTTCGGCATTTTTGCGTCACTCGCATTTGTGCTCTTTGCGGCGGTGGGTGTGTTGCACCTTCGGTGGGTGCAGGAGCCGCTCGGTCGATCGTTCGCATTCGTCATCGGTAGGGAACTGGCGAGTTCAGCGGCAGTCGTGTTCCTTTTCCTGTCCTACTTCTTCTTGACGGCCAAGTCGAAGAAATCCGGTGTTCTCGGACTGGTCGGTACGGGATTCCTGATAGTCGGTCAACTGGTCGGTTGGGGCATCCTCCTGGGGAATGAAAGACTGCTGAGGGATTCGTTTCGACTGATTGGGATGATGTGGGAAATCGTGACAATTGCCTGCACGGTCGGCTGGTTCTTCCTCTTTCTCTCGTTTGTGAGCCTGACGCGGATGGGGCACTGGGCCCGGATGGGGGCCGTTTTAGTCGTTGGTTACAAGTCTCTTGTGGGGGCTTGCTGGGGCGTTGGTTTCCCTCTGTGCGCTTGGACGGCCAGTTTGCTCGCGCCGGGACAGGAACTGGATTTCAGCGCATGGGGTGCCTGTCTGAATTCCGACATCGTCTCCTGCGTGTCCCTTGGCTCTTTCGTGCTGCTCTTTCTTTCCGTTCTTTCGCTGGCGCGGGGAAAAGTTTCTGAGATGGGTGAGTCCATGCCCTTTTCATTTGAGGGGCGGGCGCGTCGGCGCGACTACTGGCTGTGGTGTCTTTGGTGTGCCTTCTTTCAGGTGGTGCTTGCCATCCCAATTTGGGCGTTGTATTCGCGTGAGTTGATGGCGAAAGGTTCGTCTGTCTTTTGGTTGTGGATGGTGGCGGCAGGGTTGTTCCAGTTCTTGATGATGATTCCGATGTGCGTCCGCCGCCTGCATGACGTTGGAATGTCCGGGTGGTGGCTCGTTCTGCTTTGGGTCGGATGCTGGATTCCGGGATTGAATATCGTCGCGGGCATTGCCTCGTTTGTCATCTTCGGTTGCCTTGACGGGACGGTCGGGCCGAACCGATTTGGCGATGATCCAAGGAAACGGCAGGTATGGGTCGCGTCTCCAAATGTCGTCGTCGCTCCGGTGACGCGCCCGATTGCGGCTCCTGCCGAACGGCCCGACGCGAAAAGTCCTGAAAGCCGACTCGCCAAGGTGCGGGAACTCTATGAGAAGGGACTTCTGACGGAAGAGGAGTACAAGGCGCAGCGCGCGGCAATTATTGCGGAAATCTGACTTTTCACAGTCTCTGACGATGAGCGGCAGTGTCAATCTATCGGCAGTATCGGACGGAACAGGCCGTCCGCATGGTCAAATCCCTGTGTCGTGAACTGTCTGACGCGTACACGGAATGGCTGAATCGGCAACCGTGGTATATCGAGGAGAAGGATCAAAAGGCCTCGGAGGCTGCCTACGCCCAGTTTGCCGACGAGACCCGAAGCGCGGCGGAACATCTTGCGGCGTTGAAGCAGATGACGAATGTTGTCATCCGCACACGGCATGCGCGTGAACTCGTCGCGGCGTTTCAGTCCGAGACCAATGAGGTGCTGAAGGCGATGATTCTTAGCCGTCTTGACAATGAGTCGCTCTCCTCTCTGCCCTATGACTCACGATTGATGATGCGGTGGCGTGACATCTCGAATCCACGGTTGCTGTCGATTATCTACGCCAAGGACGCGGTACGCCTGTCGTCGACCGATGCGGAGGCCTTTGCCACGCGGCTTTGCGAACGGGCGTCTTCCGAGGTGCCGGAACTGCTGAACGCCCCGGCAAATGTGCCGCACTATATCGCGAGCGACGAGATGTGGTTCAGCCTCCTGCGCAAGTCCCCGTTGTCCGTTCGCGTGGAAATCGTCAGCAAGCTTGACTTTCTGCAGCGTGTGCCGGCGCAGAGTCTGGAATCGTTGGACGACGGTACCGGGACGAGGAATGACGTGACGCGGGTCGTGGCCGAGGAACTGATGCAGGGTGATTGGCGCGGCAGGCCTTGGAGCGGTTAGGGAATGGCCTCAGCAACCTTCTGAACAGCCTCTAATCCGCCGCGCTTGGAAAGGGCACCGTGCGCTGCGAGAGGCATTCTCGCAGTGGTGCCTTTCCGTCCAAGGAATTGGACAAATCGTGATTGCCATACACAGGATGCGCTTTTTTTGGTATACTTACGCCAATCCCCTTGTCGAGGGGTATCCATTGGATATGGTTAGAAAGGTTAAAATATGAAAAGACTGTGGATGAAACGGACGGTCGTTGCGCTGGCGTTTGCCGCCGCACTCGTCGGCTGCCTGACGGGAAAGAACGCCTCCGTGCCCGTGGAGCGCATCGGCGTGTGCAGCTGGAGTTTCCGCAAGCCACTCACCGAAGTTGCCAAGGAGATGGAGAAGTCGGGCATTCGGGGCATCCACCTCGCGCTCGGGCCATTCATTGCGCCGGATGGGCGGCATGGCGCGGCAGAAGGGGCGCGGTCGCTCGCTTTTGTCAAGGAACGCATCGCCAAGGGCGACTGGGTGCTGATGTCCACGATGATTGGCTTTCCGCAGGAGGACTACTCGACGCTGGAGACGATTCGCAAGACGGGTGGCATCGTCCCCGACGACAAGTGGGAGTCGAACAAGCGCCTTGTCACGGCGGCAGCCAAGCTGTCGCAGGAACTCGGGTCGCCCTATCTGACCCTTCATGCCGGCTTCCTGGACGAAAGCGATCCCATCGCCTATGCGAAGTATGTCGCACGTGTGACATGGATGCGTGACGAGTGCGCGAAGTACAACACGCCCCTGCTGCTGGAGTCGGGGCAGGAGACGGCTGAGGATCTCGCCAAGTTCATGTCCGCCGTCCCGGGTGTCGGCATCAATTTCGACCCGGCGAACATGATCCTGTATGGAAAGGGCGAGCCGATTGCGGCCGTCCGCACGCTGATTCCCTGGATTCGTCAGATTCACGTGAAGGATGCCGTTCAGACGGCCGTTCCCGGCACGTGGGGTGATGAGGTCGCCTGGGGCGAGGGCCAGGTTGGCGGCAAGGCTTTTCTTGCAACGCTGGAAGCCCTCGGGTACAAGGGGAATTTCGTCATCGAGCGCGAGGCCGGTTCAGACCGCGCGGGCGATATTGCAAAGGCAGCAAGCGAACTTAAGGAGTAATATGAACACGTCAAGAAGATCCTTTCTGAAGGGTGCGGCGGCCGTTGGGGCCTTCAACCTCATACCTGCGCACGTCCTCTGGGGCGCGACAGCTCCCTCCAACCAGTTGACCCGTGCGCTGATCGGCTTCGGTGTGATTGCGCATTCGGAGAACCACCTGCCGTACAAGGGCTCCAGGCTCATCGGCCTTTGCGATCCGTTTGTCAATCGCGTTCAGGCGGGCCTTGCGGCTGCGGAGGAACACGGTTGGGGCAAGATCAAGGCCTACAAGAACTTCATGGAACTTCTCGCCGACAAGGACGTCGACATTGTCCACATCTGCACACCGCCGCACTGGCATGGCTGCATGAGCGTGATGGCGGCGAATGCTGGCAAGGATATCTGGTGCGAGAAGCCGATGACGCGCACGGTGGGCGAGGGCAAGCGCGTGATGGAGGTCGTCAAGGCGAAGAAGCGGATGTTCCGTCTGAACACGTGGTTCAGGTTCAAGGACCCGTTCTACGGTTTTGGAACGCCCGTGAAGCCCGTCCGCCAGGTCGTGGAGAATGGACTTCTTGGCAATGGCCCGATTCGCTGCGTCTTTGGCGCGGGGCAGGGTTTTAACTGGAAGTTCGGCTGGTCGGGTCGCGTGAATCAGACCCCGGAGCCGATTCCCGAGGGATTCGACTACGAGATGTGGCTTGGCCCGGCACCCTGGAAGCCGTATACCGCGCACCGCGTCGGCACGTCCTTCCGTGGCTACTGGGACTATGATTCCGGCGGACTGGGGGATATGGCCCAGCACTATCTGGATCCGCTGCAGTACCTGCTCTGCAAGGATGAGACCAGCCCCGTTCGAATTGACTACATTGGCCCGAAGCAGCATCCGGAGGCCGTGGGCCGCTTCGATCGCCTGACCTTGACCTATGCCGATGGGACGGAGGTCATCCTCGACGGTGACGAGTCGCTGAAGAACGAGCCGTTCCTCCGTGGTTCGAATGGCACGACCGTGTGGCCGTGCCGTACGCCGGAGGGAACCGTTCGTGGCTGGACGACATACGAGCAGGCGAAGAATCAGATGTTCGGCATGAAGGACGGTACCGGGAAGGAACTGGACGTCCGCGCCATTCTGAAGGATCTCCCGGAGCCGGCACCGCAGGTGACGGACTTCATGGAGTCCGTGCGCGAGCGCAAGACCTTTGCGCTCAACGAGTCGAATGGCTTCCGCAGCAGCTCCATGTTCAACCTCGGTATCGTCGCCGAGCGACTGGGGCGTGGCTTTGACTTCGATCCCGTTTCGCTTCATGCGGTCAACGACCCGGCGGCGGATCGCTTCCTCTACCCGTCCATGCGCGAGCCGTGGGCGACGGAATTCATGAAAGGCTGATGAAAATGAAGAAACTCCTTTGGATGATGGTCGTGGCCGCCTGTGCGGTCGTGCATGGTGCGGAAGTCGAGTCGACGGATCCCGTGGCCCCATTTGACGATTACGGTCCGGCCATGGCCTCCGACGCGGCGCACCCGATGGCTGTCGAGTGGCACAATGTGCACGCGGCGGAACTGAAGGAAGCCGTCTCGGATGCGACGCTCGCGGCGTTTGTCACGGATGCGGACGCGGCGGGGAAGATTCTCGCGAAGGTCACCAAGGCCTACGAGACGGACGCGTTGGTTTCCATTCAGATCGCGGCGGTTTCGCAGTGGGTGATGATGCCCAAGCGCGAGGCGCAGCGCAAGGTCTGGGTGCAGGCCCTGATGTCGCGGATTGAGTCGACGGACGACTCCTACGTCAAGGAGTTCTGCCTCGACCAGCTGCGCTGGTGCGGTTGCTCCTGCCCGAAACTGGTGGAGCGAATCAAGGCGGTCGAGAGCACGACGAAGGACAAGGCGGTCAAGGATCTTGCTGGCATCGTCTTGCGCGAAATTGCGGGCAAGGGAATCGGACAGTAAGATGGAGCGCAAGCTGAAGGCTATTGTCCTTGGTGCAGGCTACCGGGGGCGGGCGTATGCGGATTACGCGAAACTCCACCCGGATCAACTTGAGATTGTCGGTGTTGCCGACCCCGTTCAGGCCGAGACCATTCCGGCCAAGATGTACTGGAAGGACTGGCGTGAGTGCCTCGCGCAGCGTCCCGAGGCGGACTTCGTGATGATTACGATGCCGGATGCGCTGCATTACGAGCCGGCGCTGATGGCCCTGGAGGCGGGCTACAACCTGCTCCTTGAGAAGCCGATTTCCCCCACGGAGTCCGAATGCCGCGAGGTTATCGCCCAGGCACTTGAGAAGAAGCGCCTGGTTATTGTTGGCCACATCCTTCGGTACACGCCCTACTTTGCGCATATCAAGGCCGTCATCGATTCCGGTGAAATCGGTGAGGTCGTGTCAATCGCCCATCAGGAGTCCGCTGGATTCTACAAGGTGGCGCACTCTTACTGTCGCGGCAATTGGGCGAACTCGAAAAAGTCCTCGCCGATTATCCTCGCGAAGTGCTCGCATGACTTCGACCTCTTCGCCTGGTGGATTGGCAAGAAATGCCGGCGCGTGTCGAGTTTCGGGTCGATTAAACTCTTCCGCAAGGAGAACAAGCCCGTCGGCGCGTCGGATCGTTGTCTGGACTGTCCCGCCGCGATTGAGCGCAAGTGCATCTGGAGCGCGAAGAAGATGTACCTCAAGTACGATGAGTTGAAGTACCTCTTTGCCGACCAATCCGACGAGGCGATGATGAAACTCATTCGCGAGACGGAGTACGGCAAGTGCGTCTACTGCTGCGACAATGACGTCCCCGACCACCAGTCCGTGAACATGGAGTTCGAGGGCGGGGCGACGGTCAGCCACATGATGACCGGCTTCACCGAGAAGAACGTCCGGACGACACGCATCTCCTGTACGCGTGGCGAAATCATCGGCGACGGAACGACGCTGCACATTTGCCGCTTTGACGGTGGAGATGTGGAGACGGGCGTGCCGCTGTCGCTCCGCGTGGAGAATCCGTCCCGTCATGGTGGCGGCGACTTCAATCTGGTCTCGGAACTTATACGCATTCTGTGGCGCAATGATCCGGACGAGATTCGAGACACGACGGCGCAGGCTCTTGAGAGCCATGTCATCGCCTTCGCGGCGGAAAAGTCGCGTCTTGAGGGCGGTAAGGTCATCGAAATGATTTAAGAGAAAGGAGCCTCAGCAGATGGGTCATCAGCATCAGACAAGTAGAAGGATACCGTGGGCGGCACTCGTTGCCGCGCTCGGCTGTGCGGTTGTCGGTCCGACGGTTTGGGCTGGCGGGACGAATGACTGGGAGAATCTTGCCGTCAATTCGCGGAATCGTCTCCCCGCCCGAACCTACTCGATGCCGCTTGCCGATGTTCAGTCGGCCCTGACGGATCGGCTTGAGCCGGAGACACCTTACAAGATGTCCCTCAACGGCGACTGGAAGATTTCGTGGGCGGGTAACCCCGAACTGCGCGTGAAGGACTTCTACCGCATCGATTTCGACGATTCCGATTGGTCGGTGATCGACGTGCCGAGTTGCGTCGAGATGCGCGGGTTCGGATCGCCGGGCTACACGAACGTCCGCTACCCGCACGCGAATGCCGCGCCGAAGATTCTGGACCGTCAGTCGCACAAGCCCGACTACAACCCCGTTTCCAGCTATCGCACGACTTTCACCGTGCCCGCGAACTGGAAGGGGAGAGAGGTGATTCTCCGCTTCGACGGCGTGTACTCCGCCTATTACGTGTGGGTCAACGGCGAGAAGGTCGGCTATGCGGAGGATTCGAAGCTGCCGAGCGAGTTCGACATCACGAAATACCTGAAGGACGGCGAGAATCTGCTTGCGGTCGAAGTCTACCGCTGGTGCGACGGCAGTTATCTCGAAGACCAGGACATGTTCCGGTATTCGGGCATCTTCCGCGACGTGACGCTGTGGGCGAAGCCGAAGGACGGCATATGGGACTTTGTTGTCAGAACGGTTCTGTCGGCGGATTACAAATCGGCGACAGTTGCGGTTTCAGGCTGCGCATTCGACTCCGCCGTGCTCTACGATGCGGAGGGTCGCGAAGTTCTGCAAATAGCCGCGCCGGATCGTCCGCTGGATGTGCCGAACGTGAACCTCTGGTCCGCCGAGAAGCCCTACCTCTATACGCTCGTATTGAAGAAGGGGGACGACATCCGCATGAAGCGCGTCGGCTTCAAGGAACAGAAGATCGTTGGCAACGCCGTTTGCGTGAACGGGCGGAAGATCAAGTTCAAGGGCGTGAACCGCCACGAGGCCGACCCCGACAACGGACGAACCGTTTCGCTCGAGACGATGATGAAGGATATCTTCCTCATGAAGAAGTTCAACATCAACACCGTCCGTACGAGCCACTATCCGAATCATCACCTGTGGTACGACCTTTGCGACAAATACGGCATCTACCTCATCGCCGAGGCGAACGTTGAGGGACACGAGCCCTTCTACGGAGTGAATGGCATCGGACGCAAGCCCGAATGGGAGGATACGATTGTCGAACGCAACCTCCGCCAAGTCACGTTCTACCGCAACAACCCGTCCGTCACGATTTGGTCGATGGGCAACGAGACGGGCCATGGAATCTGCTTCAAGTCGGCCCTCGACCAGGTGAAGGCCCTCGACCCCACACGGCTGACGCACTGGGAGCGAGGCAATCGCGACGCCGACATTGATTCGCAGATGTATCCCACGGTCGAGTGGGTGATCAACCGCGGCAAGTTGGGCGACGAGCCGTTCGATTCGCGCACGGAAATGCCGTCCTGGACGGGCGGTTCGGGCAAGGAGATTGCCCACACGGCGGGCAAACCCGCCATCCTCTGCGAATACGCCCACGCGATGGGGAACGCGATCGGCAACTTCGAGGAGTATTGGGATGCGATCTATTCCTACGATTCGCTGATGGGCGGTTGCATTTGGGACTGGGTTGACCAGGCGATTTGGAAGTATACCGACCGCGCCGACCCGAAGACAGGCAAGCGCGAACGCTATCTCGCCTACGGCGGCGACTTCGACGAACAGCCGAATGACGGCCCGTTCTGCGTGAACGGCGTGGTGGACCCGTTCCGCAACGTCTCGGCGAAGCTGGTCGAGGTCGGGCACGTCTACCGCAATCTGGTTATCACGAAGCAAATCGGGCTTGGACCTTATGAACTTGAGAATCGGTTCGGGTTCACCTTTGCGGACGAGTTCACGGGGGACTATGAACTGGTTTTGGATGGAAAGGTCGTGGAAACAGGTTCCTTTGAAGTCCCGCATATTGCGCCGCTTTCGAGGGGTTGGGTGAAAATACCGTTCAAGTACGCTGTCGTACCCAATTTTGAGTATTTTCTGAACATCAACTTCCGGCAGAAGACCGACACCCCTTGGATGAAGAAAGGCTGGGCCGTTGCACGAAACCAGATTCGCCTGACGGACGACCCGAAGACCGCGTTCGCTTCCTCCGCGCCGACTGCCGCGGAGGGTATTGAAATCGCCGAGTCCGCCAAGGCTGTCACCGTCACGGCGGGGGCGACAAAGGCCGTTTTCTGCCGCAAGGCGGGTGCGCTCGTCTCGCTTGAAATGAACGGACGCGCCATCCTGATGGAGACGCCGAAGGGTGCGGACGGCCTTGTGGCCGGGCCGCAACTCACCTGCGCACGCGCTTTCGTCGACAACGACAACTGGCTGCGCGACAACTTCTACGCAAGCGGACTTACCCAACTTCGCTACCATGCCCGCCCCATCGTCGTCTCGAATCGAACGGTGATTACGTCCATCCGCGTCACCGGCTCGAAGTCTGCCGGATTCGACCACGTTACGGAATGGTCGTTCGGTGCGGACGGTGCGGTTGCCGCGCTGAACCGCGTGAAGCCGTTCGGCACGATGCCGCAGGCCTTGCCGCGCCTTGGGCTTTCGCTCAAGCTCAGCGGCGACCTTGAAAACATCGAGTACTACGGGCGTGGGCCGGGCGAGAACTATGTCGACCGCCAGTCGGCGAGTTTCGTCGGGCGGTGGAAGTCCACCGTGCGGGATTTGGGCGAGTTCTACGTCCGTCCGCAGGATAACGGTTACCGTTCGGACGTTCGCTGGGCAGCGTTTACCGATGAGACCGGGAAGGGCGTGAAGTTCGCCGCGTCCAAGCCGCTCTTTCTTCAGGCCCTCCACTACGGCTGGGAGGATCTGGAGTTCGCACGCCACCGCAACGGACAGCAGCGTTTCCGTGCGCCGCTCGTTGAGCGCGAGGAGCTTTGCGTCAACCTCGACATTCGCCAGCTTGGACTTGGCGGCGCGAGTTGTGGACCCGCCCCGATGGCGAAGTACCGCTTCCCCATTGCGGATGAGGAATGGACGATTTATCTGACACCAATCAAGTAATTCAATTCTTTGGAAAGATGAAAGAAAATGATAGACATCAGGAAGCTGAGAGATGAGTTTGAGGCCACGGCTGCCGCGCTCGAGCGCCGTGGGGTCGAGAAGGATCACCTTGAAAAGGCACGGGATCTGGATGCGCGACGCCGTGCGCTGGTCGGCGAGACGGAATCCCTGAAGGCGAAGCGCAATGCCGCGTCGAAGCAGATCGGTGCGCTTGCGAAGTCGGGCGGCGACATTTCGAAGGTGAAGGATGAGATGCGTCAGGTTGGCGACCGCATTGCCGAGATTGACAGGGAACTGGCGACCGTCGAACACGACTTGCGTGAGACGCTGCTCATGATTCCAAACATCCCCGCACCGGAAATCCCGACGGGGCCCGACAGTGCGACGAACGTCGTCGTGCGCAAGGTCGGCGAGTGGAAGGACCCCGACTTCGAGATTCTCGACCACATGAAGATCGGCGAAAAACTCGGCATCTTTGACTTCCCGCGCGGCGTGAAGTTGACGGGGACGGGCTTCCCGATTATCCTCGGGCAGGGGGCAAAACTCCAGCGTGCGCTCATTCAGTACATGCTCGACCTTCACTGCCAAACCCAGGGCTACACCGAGATGCTGCCGCCGTTCGTCGTAAACAGCGACTCGATGACGGGAACGGGGCAACTCCCGAAGTTCGCGGAAGATCTCTACCACTGCAATGTGGATGACTTCTGGCTGATTCCGACGGCCGAGGTGCCCGTGACGAACTATTATCGCGACGACATCCTTGACGGCAAGAAGTTGCCGATCAAGCTCACGGCCTATACGCCGTGCTTCCGCCGCGAGGCGGGCAGTGCCGGCAAGATGACGCGTGGAATGTTGCGCGTCCATCAGTTCGACAAGGTCGAGATGGTGAACTTCGTTCATCCCGACACCAGCTTCCAGCAGCTGGAGACGCTCGTGAAGGAAGCGGAGGCCGTCCTGACGGGTCTCGGCCTTCACTTCCGCGTCATCATGCTCAGTTCGGGTGACATGGGCTTTTCCGCCGCGAAGTGCTACGACCTTGAGTTGTGGGCACCGGGCGAGAAGCAGTGGCTGGAAGTGTCGTCCTGCTCGTGCTTTACGGACTACCAGGCTCGCCGCCTGAACTGCCGTTTCCGCGATGCGGACGGAAAGACCAAACTCGTCCACACGCTGAACGGGTCGGGCGTCGCTCTGCCGCGCCTGATGGTCGCGCTGCTTGAACAGCACCAGAATGCGGACGGTTCGGTGACGATCCCTGAAGTTCTGAGACCCTATATGGGTGGACTTGAGAAACTGACGCCCGTGAAGTAACGCGGGTGCTTCCAAGAAAAGTGGCGGCGTGGGCGCATGGATCGTCCGCGCCGCTGACTTTTTGTTGGCTCTCGGGGGAAGTACCTTGATTCTCGCCCGTCGTCGGGTCTTGCGGATTCGGACTGTTTTGTGATACAATGTCCGCCGTTGTGTGAATTGGATTCTCGGTCTTCATGTGGAGAGCCGTGTCCAGCGAAGAAGGACGTTGGCCGCGACGGCTGCCGAGTGGGCGGGGTCGCGATGGATGAAAGGCTGACGTACGACTGAGTTGGACGATGTGTTGAAAAACTGCCGCGACGCGGCGGAAAGAAGCGTTTCGACAAGGCTGTCGGGATGCAGTGCGGGCGATTGGCCCGGAATGTGCGAACTCGGACGGAGATTTTGGTCTCCACCCGCCTTTTTTACCCTGATTACGGCGAAATTTCCCATGGAACTTGGCCTGAAAGACCACGGGACTCTAACTTCGAAACCACGGGACTCAACTTTTGAGACCGCGAGAGTCAGTTTTCGTTTCTCGTGGTTTTGCCGCGAAGAACCGTCGTTTTTGTTCAGGTGATTCTACAAAAATCCTTGTTTGAACCTCGTAGAAACGGTGCTCGCGGCCCCAGTTTGTCAAATAGAAACGACACCCGATAGATAAGCAGGCGGTTTCTGATTTGCCAAATACGCGACACTCAA
>CAKTUI010000030.1 GCA_934621385.1 uncultured Kiritimatiellota bacterium | reverse complement strand
TTCAGAGTACACAGTATTTGACGAACCGAAAAGTCCCTGCCTATCTACTGGGTACACATTCTATTTGACAAACTGGGGTCTCGGCCTCCACGGTTGCGCTCACCCACTGGCCCGAGACGAAGGACAGGCCGTCCACAGGCCGGAACGCGGCAGATGGTCTTGCCGGCCTGCCGTCCGGCAGGCCATTCAAAGTGCCGCGCTCACGCCTATTGAACGCCTACGCGGTGTGGCTTTTCCCCGTCTCTCTGCGCTCCGCCGCTCCCAAGCAGGGTTCCCTTTCGCCGTTTTGCCACTGAACACACGGAAAGTGCCTTCGGCAGACACTGAAGGGCACGGAGCTTTTCGACCTCCTCTTTTCGGCCTTTGCGTCCCTTGCGGCTAAAAGCCACCATCCCCTTTCCGTGATTTCAGTGTGTTCCGTGGTTATTCCCCACACGGCAAAATTCCGATGCCCATCGGACGGAATTCTAATGCCCGTCGGAAGAATTTCTAATGGGCATTAGAAGGTACTCCAATGCCCGAAGGAAAGTACTCCAATGCCCATTAGACGAGACTCCCGCCCCCAACGGGCTAAACTCCAGCGGGGATAGCGCTTTTATGGTCCGCCGCGAGGGAGAATGGCACAGAATAAATTCTCCGATTAGCGATACAGTCTCTTTCTCAACCACGCCCGAATCGGTTCATCGTACAACTTCAGAAACGCCCAGGCAACGCCAATTGAAACAAACACAACCCCAAGGTTCAAGACGATGTGATGCCAGACCGGCGCATTTGGATGCATCGACACCCAAGTCATCTGCATATACATCAGCGGGAAGTGGGTGATATAGAGCAGATAGGACAAGTTGCCCAAAAACTCACACCACTTGGCCCCTCCGGCATCCGCCGCACGGCTACCTGCACCAATCAGCACAATCAGGGGGAACATCACCAGAATGGCAAAAACCTGATAGAGTCCATCCGCGAGACCGGGCTTTCCGCCAATCTGCGGCATGGCAAAGAGAACGACCAACAGTAGCGAAGCCCACCAGAATCCGCTGCGCACACACAGCGGGCTTCCACTGGGACACGCCTGTGTCATGCGTTTTGCAAGCAGTCGCGAGATGACAAGTCCACAGAGGAACGGATAAAGCAGTCGGCTGAAACCAATGCACATCTGGTCGGACGTCAGGCTCCAGCCACCAATGACATCGTACTTCGGCCCGGAGAAAACCCCAAACACATCCCAGTTCAGGGCAAGATTCATCGTCAGAAAGGCACTTGCAACGCAGAGAAGGCCGAGAACAAGCGTCGGCAAGCGACGAAGCAGAAACGCATAGAGAATATTCCCCACATATTCCAGCGTCAGCGACCAGTTCGGGCCATTCAGCGAGTTCGTCTCACCTCAACCGCGAATATCCAGCCCCGTACCAGTTGGAATCATCAAAAGGCCCATCAGAAGGCAGAGGCCAAACTTCCAGGGGTCACATGTGCCGATGAGAGGAAAGTTCTCCCCCTCGGCAAAGAAGAAGAGGCAGGCACCCAGCAATGTTCCCGCAACGACCAGCGGATGCAAACGAACAAGGCGCCGTTTGAAGAAGTCCCATGTGGACATTCGATTCCAGCGATCGTCGTAGGCGTAGCCGATGACGAATCCCGACAGGACGAAAAAGAAGTCAACGGCAAGATAGCCATGGTTGATGTGCTGGGTGCCAAAGACTGGAATATAAGTCTCAAGGCAATGAAAGAGGAGAACCATTATCGCCGCGACGCCACGGAGACCATCAAGGACTTCATAGCGGGGCTTGGACGCCAAATAGGAATCGTTCGACTTCATTTGTTGTCTTCCTTTGAAATCATTTTCTCGGACTGCTGCTTGTCGTCCCCATCCGCTGGCTTTGCCCTACACCAGTCGTCAAAACCAGCGGCGATTGACGCGGCGACTTTCTCGCGAACGGCGGAGGACCAGGCAGCCTCTTCACCGGCCGGGTGCGTAATGAAGTCCGCCTCAACAAGGCAACTCGGGATCTCAGGGCTGCGCGTCACGGCAAAGTTCGCATGAAGAACGCCACGCGAGGGAAAGTCCTCCCCCTGTGATGCCGCCATCCGATTGGCGACGGCCTTTGCAAGTGCCTCGCCAATCGGATTCCATGCGTAGACCGCCGAATACCGAATCGACGCGGCGTCACCATCCACCGCCGGCGCATTGTGATGAATTGAAATGAAGGCATCCGCCCCCATCTCATGGGCGGCACGAGGCCGCTCGTACAGCGGAACGGCCCGGTCGTCCTCTCGCGTCATCACCACATGGTAGCCCAATCCCTCAAGTGCCGCACGAACGGCCTTTGCCAAGAGCAGGTTCACATCCTTCTCGTTTCCGCCATGCGGCGAAATGGCCCCGAGGTCCTTTGCCCCACCATGTCCAGCATCAACGAAGACCGTAATCTCCCCTGGTGACTTACCAAACGGACGCGGACGCGGCACATCCCCCGCATAAGCAAGTTTTGCCCAGACCTTCTCAACGGGCTGGGAAGCGGCCATCGATCCATTCGTTGCGATGGGCTTGGGCTGAGGACGCGGCCGAACGCGAACGGTTCGAATCACCACATTGGACGACGCGCCCCCCGGAAACTGCGCGCACACACACAATTCATTCGTCCCTTCCGAAACATCAACGCGTGTCGCCCACGCCCCCGTCCTGAAAACGGGAACCGACACTCCATTGACGGTCACATTCGTAGCCCCCCTTGAGACGGCACCCGTCACATAGCACCGCTCCACCGACGGCAAGACGGACCCCTCACGCGGAAAGGCTACAAAAAGCGCCGCGAAAAGAAGAGAAGCCGACATCATCACTGCTTCCGCGTCAACTTGAAGATACGGCCCAACCCCTTCCGCGCCAGGGACAGCATGGACTCAAGGTGTTCGGCCGTAAACGGGTTGTGCTCCGCCGTTCCCTGTAGTTCAACAAAGCGTCCGTCATCCGTCATGACGACATTGAGATCCACTTCCGCCGTCGAATCGTGTGCATAGTCGAGATCCAGCGTCGGCTTGCCTTCGCATACGCCAACCGAAACCGCCGCGACGCGATGGACAATCGGATTCTTTTCTATCACCTTGTCCGCCATCAACTTCGCCACGGCATCTTCCAGCGCGAGCATCCCACCCGTAATGGAGGCGCATCGCGTACCGCCATCCGCCTGGAGGACGTCGCAGTCGATGGTAATCTGCCGCTCACCAAGGGCCTCCATGTCAACCGCCGCCCGCAGGGCACGGCCAACAAGGCGCTGAATCTCCGTCGACCGGGCGTCCTGCTTGAGTTTCTTGATGTCGCGATCCTTGCGCTCGGGTGTGCAGGACGGGAGCATCGAATATTCGGCCGTCACCCAGCCTCGACCCGAATCCTTAAGAAACGGCGGCACTTTCGTGCTGACACTCGCCGTGCACAAGACCCAGGTATTCCCCCACTTGATGAGCACGCTTCCTGCCGCATACTTCGTGAAGTTGCGGACAATCTCAATCTTCCTCAATTCAGTCGACTTCTTCATGGCAGAAGATTATACCACAAACTGCCCGCTCGGGGGTTTGCGCGAAGCTGCCGCTCGCCCCGGAGAAAAGACAGACCATCCTCAGTTCGAAACGCGGCAGATGGTTTGCCGGACTGCCGCCGCCCGTCGGCATCGTGGCGTTCGCGGGTTTTGCCGTCCGACGAGTCATCCAAAGTGCCGCGCCCGCGCCTTCAGAACGCCTGCGCAGTGAGGCTTTTCCCGCCCTCCTCTCCTGCACTCCGCCGCTTCCGCTTCCAAGCGGGCTTCCATCCTTCGCCTTCCGTGTTTTCAGTGTGTTTGTTCCGTGGTTCATTCCCACGGGCGGGGCACTGTCCCCGTCCTTTCGCCGTTTTGCCGCATCGCCGCCAAGGAAACCACTTCCGCGGCAGGTTAAATGGGCCACGAAAGGCAAGTATGTATTCCATAGTTGTTCCCCTCGCGGCGGAATTCCGACGCTCGCCCGCTCAGGACTTGAAAATGGCGATACCTATATCAAGACGAGCAATAGAATCCTCAGGCGGTAATGCCGAGAAGATCCTTCAGCGCGGCAATTTGCGCACCCTCGCCAATCGCAACCAGTACATCTCCCACGCGAAAATCGACATCCGGGCCGATGTTCCGAATCACCCGACCGTCGCGCTCGATGGAGACGATTGTCGCCCCCGTCTTGGCTCGGATGTTGAGCGTCACGACCGTTCCGCCAATAGCCGGGGAAGAGATGCCAAGCGGCAGACGATGGAGTGTATTCGCCGGCACCGTCAGCGTCAGCATGTCACCAAGCTTGGCCAGACGCTCATCGGCATCAAGGGCCTCGTTGAAGCGCGTCGCCGCACGCTGGCCCGCCTTGAGGAAGAACCGCCAGCCAAAGACCGCCGCAAAGAGAAGCAGGACGACAATCGCCGCCTTTGCCCATGGCTCCGCCGGTGCAAGGTTGACATTGATCATCGTCGTCTCAATGAAGAAAAGCCCTATGACGGCCCCAAGAACGACAAGCAGAATGACGCGGCGCACGGCCTGCTGCCACGACTCCTCCCCAACGACAAGAACCTGTCCAATCCGCTCTCCAAGCCGTCGAGCGATTCGTACGACGGGGGCGAGCATCCCAACGATGATGATGTTCGCGCCAAGGCAGAAGAAGAAACGCTTGTGCGCGTCAAAGAAAGTGGAGAAATTCGACCAGTCCCGCCCATTCAACAGCGAGAACGCAACGGCAATTGCAAACACAAGGACGGCAATAACCCCAAGTTCAATCACCCCGTTGCGGATTTCACGGTGCGCCGAATCGGCCTTGGTCGTACCATGGTACTTCGCCACAAGGCCACGGTATGTCTCCATCCGCCGCGCAAGCCCACCGGGGATATGGCTCTCAACCCATGTGCCAACTGGTTCGGACCACCTCAGCATCAACGGATTCAGAAGTGTCGTCAGCAGGGAAACCGAAACAACGATATCGTACATGGGACACGATTGGTCCCCCGTTGTCCCCACGTAGAGAATGGCAACCATAAAGGCGAACTCGCCAATCTGCGAAAGCCCCATACCCATCTGCACCGAGGTCTTGACCGTCTCGCCTGAAATCAAGGCTCCAAGCGAACAGTTCAGGAACTTCCCAACCACGACAACTCCCGACAGGAGGAGAATTGACGGCAGATGCTCCCAGCAAGATGCCGGGTTCACCAAAAGACCAATTGACACGAAGAAAACAGCCGCAAACATCGAGCGGAGCGGAGCAACCAGGGCGAGGATCCGATGACGAATCTCACTCGTCGAGGCAACCACGCCAATCAGAAAGGCTCCGAGTGCCAGGGAGAACTCGAACTTGAAGGCCACCCATGAAATGAAGAAGCAACAGCCCAGCACCGTCAGGACCAGTGCCTCGTCATCCCGCGTACGGGAAACAGACGACAGCAACCGAGGCACAAGGATAAAACCGAAGACAATGACGGCGAGGAAGAAGACGAACAGTCCACCCAACGAGAACGCGGCAGAACCGAGCGACATGTGCCCGCCATTGGCAACGCCCGTAATCAGCGCGATAATGCCTACGCAGATAATGTCCTCGCAAACCGACGTGCCGATTGCATACTTGACGAAGGGACGGTTCGACCATTTCATCTCGTCGATAATCTTGGCAAGCATCGTCGTCGCTGAATCGCAAATGGCCGCGCCAAGGAAAAGCGAGGGAACGCTCCCCCACCCGAAGCATGTCCGCCCGATCGTATAGCCAATCCAGGTCATGACAACCGTATCCAACAATGCCACCGGGAGCGTCACATTCTTGATTCGCTTCAACTCCGACGTCGAAAACCCAAGTCCCAGCGTGAACATGAGGAAGACGACACCCAACTGACCTATCGTATTGACGGATTGCGCATCTGCCAGGAAACTGCCACCCCACGTGTGCGCACTCATGATGACACCCGCAAAGATGTAACCAAGAACCTTTGGCCAGCGAAGTTTGGCAAAGACGACCGAGACAAGTCCAGCCACCGACATCAGCATGGCCAAGTCCTGGAAGAATGCGCTCTCGTTCATTTCAGAATCAAACAGTTGTCGTTAGGTTAGCCCATCCGCAAGAGTTGAACTGCGGACTCAGTAGCCACAGTTCATGATTTCCTTCTCATAGCCAAATGTCGCGGCAATGAGCGCGGCACGAATCCACATTCCATTGCGCATCTGCCGCCAGTACATGGCACGCGGGTCGTGATCGCAGCAGGTCGCAATCTCATCACGGCGCGGCAACGGATGCATGATGATGCCGTCCTTCTTGAGAAGGGCCAGCTCGTCAGCACCGAACTTGAAGCGCGATGTGTCAATCTTGGCGGAAGCCCCCTTCGCAGCATCCCACTCATCCTGAATGCGCGTCATGTAGACCGCATCGGAGACCTTGACCGCCTCCTGCAGGTTATCCGTCACCTCAAACTCAACACCCTTCTTCGCCAGAACCATCACGACATCCGCCGGAACCTGCAATTCCTGTGGGGCCACGAAAATCTGCCGCACATTCTTGAAGTTCGTAAGCAAATAACTCAGCGACCGAACCGTCCGCCCACGCATCAGGTCACCGCAGAAGGTGACGGTACGCCCGTCGATGCCGCCCTTATCCTCAAAGGAGCGAATCAAGGTGTAGATGTCGAGCAGGGCCTGCGTCGGGTGCTGATCCTTGCCCGAACCCGCATTGAGAATTGAAATCGGACGCGATGAATTCGAAAGTTCCCACACCATACGCTCGGCAAGACCCCGCTCGGGGCTGCGCATGATAATCATGTCAAAATAGGAACTGAACGTACGGATGGAGTCTTCGTGCGATTCACCCTTGAACTCAGAGGAGGTCGCCGCATCCCGCACGGAACCCGTCGTCAGACCCAGAATCTGACACGCCGCCAAATGGGAGAGGAATGTCCGTGAGCTCGGCTGCGAAAAGTAAAGCATCGCCCGCTTATGCGCCAAAACACTCTTCAGGTAAAGCGCCCCTTCGCGAGACTTGTTAATGAAGCGAATGCGGTTTGCCAGGGCACACAGCCGCTCCAGAAGGCCTCGGTCAAATTGCTGGGCAAACAGCGTGTGGTAGGGCAACCCGTCCCCTTCCGTGCGCTCAAGATAGGGTGTCTTTTCCGTCAAAGGGAGATTTTCGAAGTCTTCCCAGCTAATTTCAGTCAATTTTGCCATAACTACCTCGAATCAAACAATACCTTTTGTTGCCGCACATTATACCATAATCAGCTTTCACAGGTGACTCCCGAACGGAGAAAACTTGCGCGACTGCGGCATCTGCCCGAGTGAAATGCCTTCCGCAACAAAAATGCCCCGAGGCAATCCCCTCGGAGCATTCAGTTGTTGGTCTTCGTTCATCATTGCCACACTCATCAGGCCGAGAGGCTTGAGTGATACTCCTGCAAGGTACAGACTGCGACTTCGCCAAGTGACCCATTTTCAGCAAGGCCCGCAACAGCCGCCCGGAATCCAGCCAGCGTCGTCGTCAGAGGAACGCCGTTCGCAATCGCGGCAGAACGGAGACGGATATTATCTTCCGTCGCCTCCCGTCCGTATTCCGCCGTACTGACAATCCACTGGACGGCGTGAGCCTTCAGTAAGTCCACCGCATTCGGCCGACCCCGCGAGACACGGAAGATCGCCTTGCTCGGAATGCCGCGCTCCCAGAGTTTCGTCGACGTGCCGCGTGTCGCGTAGATGCCATAGCCGAGACGGACGAGCTCAGCCGCAAGTGCCACGCCCTCCTCCTTATCCTCGTCCCGGAGAGACAAGAAGATTTCACCGCCCTTCGGTAAGGGGCTACCAGCCGCAATCTGGCTCTTGAAGTAGGCGAGCTCTGGATCGATGTCGATCGACATCACCTCTCCCGTCGACTTCATTTCTGGCGAAAGCGAAATGCGCGCTCCAGGGAACTTTACAAATGGGAAGACCGCCTCCTTGACACAGGCGTAGGGCAACTTGACCTCTGTCGTAAAGCCTATGTCCTTCAGCTTTTCGCCGACCATGCACCGTGCGGCGTAACCAGCCAGTGGAACGCCTATCGCCTTCGAAACGAACGGGACCGTCCGAGAAGCGCGCGGATTTACCTCAATCATCCAAAGTTCGTCGTCCTTCACGGCTAACTGAAGGTTCATCAGCCCAATGACATGCAGTCGCTTGGCAAAGATGTGTGCATAGCGCTTCACCTCAGCCAGGGTTTCCGGCTTCAGGTGACACGGAGGGGTCATGGCCGCCGCATCGCCCGAATGGCATCCCGCCGCCTCGATGTGTTCCAGCACGGCCCCGACGACCGTCGTCTCACCATCGGAAATGCAGTCCACGTCAAGTTCAATGGCATTCTCAAGAAACTTGTCAATCAGGATGGGCTTGCCTTCGGAAGCCTCCACCGCTTCCGCCACATACTCGTCCAGTTCCGACTCGGCATAGACAATCGCCATGCCGCGTCCGCCCAACACAAAACTCGGGCGAACCAGGACGGGATAACCAATCTCGCGAGCAATTCGCCGCGCATCATCGACCGAATGGGCGATTCCGCTGGCCGGCTGCCTCATGCCAACCTCATTGACGAGTGCACGGAAGAAGTCCCTATCCTCCGCCAAATCAATGTCCTCCGGCGATGTACCGACGACATTCGCCCCGGCAGCCTTCAGACGTGCGGCAAGGTTGAGCGGAGTCTGCCCGCCATACTGAACAATCACCCCGCTACAGGCCTCCCGTTCGTAAATCTCCATCACGTCTTCAAAGGTCAGCGGCTCGAAGTAGAGCCGATCAGAGGTATCGTAGTCGGTCGAAACGGTCTCGGGGTTGGAATTGACCATGACGACCTCATAGCCGCGCTCCCGAAGGGCGAAGGCCGCATGACAGCAGCACCAATCGAACTCAATGCCCTGCCCAATGCGGTTCGGTCCACCACCCAAGACCATGATGCGGGGTTTCGTCCCTTTCTTCGAAGCAGTCCGAACCGCATCCTCCCACCCATACGTTCCATAATAATAGGGCGTACGGGCCTCAAACTCGCCGGCGCAGGTGTCGACAGCACCGTAGGTCGGATGCAGACCGAGCGTCTGCCGCTGGGCGCGAACGGCGGTTTCCTCCACACCCAAGGCGGCCGCGATGTCCTTATCCGAAAATCCCATGACCTTCGCCTGGCGAAGGATGTCCGCCGGAAGCCCCTCGCCTTGAGACTTGGCAGCAAATGTGACGAGGTAATCCCGAAAGGCGTCAATCTCCGCCAGTTCGCGGCGGAACCACGGGTCATAACTCGATGCGTCATGATAGCGCAAGGGAGCCTCCAATGAGCGGACGGCTTTCTGGTAGGCTTCCTTAAATGTACGCCCAATGGCCATCACCTCGCCAACGGCCTTCATCTGCGTCCCAAGGCGCGTGTCCGCACCCGGGAACTTCTCGAAGGCAAAACGCGGTATCTTAACAACGACATAGTCGAGAGCCGGTTCAAAGCAGGCAGGTGTCGTCCCCGTGATGTCATTCTTAATCTCATCAAGCGTGTAACCGACGGCCAGCAACGCGGCAATCTTGGCAATCGGAAAGCCCGTTGCCTTCGACGCGAGAGCGGACGAACGGGAAACCCGTGGGTTCATCTCAATAATAATGCGTCGCCCCGTCTTCGGATTCACCGCCCACTGGACGTTCGAACCGCCCGTCTCGATGCCAATCTTCTCAAGGACGCGAATGGAATCATCGCGCATTACCTGATACTCACGATCCGTCAGCGTCAGAATCGGAGCCACCGTGATGGAGTCGCCCGTATGCACGCCCATCGGATCCATGTTCTCAATCGAGCAAACGATGACGGCGTTCCCCACGCGATCGCGCATCACCTCCATCTCGTATTCCTTCCAGCCAATCAGCGACTCCTCAATCAGCACCTCGTGATTGAGCGAAGCCTCAAGCCCACCCGTCACAATCGAGCGGAACTCCGCCGCATCGTGGGCGATGCCACCGCCCGTACCGCCCAGCGTGAAGCCGGGGCGCACAATCAGCGGCCATGTGCCAATCGTCCGGGCAACGGCCGCGGCCTCGGCGAGCGAATGGGCACTGCCCGACTGGGGCATATCCAGCCCGAGTTCGCGCATCGCCTCCTTGAACTCCTCACGATCCTCCGCTCGCTCAATGGCCTCGGCCTGTGCGCCGATGAGTTCGACATGATAACGCTTCAGGACACCCGTCTTCGCAAGTTCCATGGCCAGATTCAGTGCCGTCTGCCCGCCCAGAGTCGGGAGTACGGCATCGGGACGCTCGCGGCGAATCACCTCATGAAGCACATCGACCGTCAGCGGCTCAATGTAGGTTCGATCCGCCCTCTCCGGGTCGGTCATGACCGTCGCCGGATTCGAGTTCACGAGGATGACCTCGTACCCCTCCTTCTTGAGGACCTTGACCGCCTGAACGCCGGAGTAGTCAAACTCACATCCCTGTCCAATGACAATTGGACCCGCACCGATAATCAGAATCTTCCGAATGTCCGTCCGCTTCATATCAGGAGTATTGATAGCATATTCCATGCCAAATCCACGGCAATGCCCACAACAACCGCGCTTCCCCGCTCCTTCTTTACAAGTGCCGTAAGTCGAATCGCCGCGTTTTACATCTTGTGTCCATCCTCGCACGGAAGCCTCTTGCCCATCCAGACCATGGAATAGAGCCGACCGAACTTGTCCGCACAATCAGTAAAGCGCCCCACCTCACAGAATCCAAGTCTCTCATGGAAGCGGACGCTATCAAGGCTCAGGTAAGGGTCGTCGCGGCCATTCGGATAGGCGATACAGGCATAGAGATTGGTTATGCCCATTCGCGCCAATCGCTCTTCAAGTGCCGCGTAAAGCGCACGACCAACACCGCCGCGATGACAGCCCGCCTTCACATAAATTGAGAGTTCGACCGAACGGTCGTAGGCGCGGCGATCCTTGAATGTGCCAGCGTAGGCATAGCCGACAATCCGTCCATCCCACCACGCCACGAGCCACGGATAGCGCGACGTGACGCGGCGGATTCGCGTGGCAAACTCACCCACCGTCGGCACGTCATACTCAAACGAAACGGCCGTCTCGGCAACATATGGCGCATAAATGGCCCGCAGTTCCGCAGCCATTTCGACCGTCGCCTCCTCGATGACAAGCTTCGCCTCAAGGGACATCGTGACAATCTCCTGACGCGGCGACGCGCCTTCCGTCAGTGCCGTGCACAGGCGGTGAAAGTCCTCGCCAGACGCATTGAGAAGCGCATCGGGCGGTTAATCGCCCATCCGCAGGCATTCAGAATGGCCCCCAGATCCCGACGGCGCAGTTTGAACCAGGTCAGGATGACGCTTGGCACCGAAACGACCGCGATGACGGCGGCGATTGCAACGAGAACCTGCCACCAGACCATGGTCGAGACCGCCGCCATGATGCTGGCGCAGGCCGCACCGACCATGCCAATGCCGATGCCAATCGCCGCGACCGAACTGGCCATAGCCGCACCTCCGGCCTGCGGATTCGCCGTCTCAGGCGTGACATTCTGCATCGACTCAGTCTGCTTGTCACCCAAGAACTTCTTCACAGCCTTGGCCACGCCCTCGCCCAGCTTCCGCCAGGGTGCCCAGAATGCCTCGGCAAGCGAGACCTGGCTTTCGACCATGCGTGTCACAACGGCCTCCCAGTCCTTGCCGTCGCGATCGTAGAAGACGCCGTTTCGACCGACGTAAAGTCCGCCGACAGTTCCCGCCGTCACAACCGCACAAACCGACCGCTCGGCCTTTTCGGCTGGACGCGTCAACTTCAGGTAGAGGACGCAGCACTTGGATTTCTCGGCCAGCGCGGCATGCGCCGCCTCGCCCGCCACATGGAAGCAGAGACGCAATTCCTTCGCATCAATCCGAAGCGTTCCCGTCTGGTAAATCGCAAGGTCGTCCAGCGAATAGAGCCGCCGCATATTGACATAATTCTCAAGGAACTCAAGCAGGTGCAGACGATAGCGGCACTCACGCTCCTCGTCGTCCAGAACGGACTTCGCCGCCGCTGAAACGATCGGCTTGGACGCAACCCATGCACGGTACGGCGCAAAGGCGGCCTTAATCTTCTTCCAGTCCAACCGCGCAAGAGTCGTCCGTTCGCCGAGAATTGGCTTGACGCACTTCTCGGCAAAGTTAAGTATCGCCTCAAGGTACTTCGGGTTGATGTGGTCGACCAGCGGCAGAACCCTGTCCGGCTCATCGGTGACGAGCGGCATATCCTCCGGCGGCGTGAAGAAGCCGTCAATCGTCTTTTCAACGGCCGCAAGCGCAGCGTCGGCCGTCGCCGTCCGTTCACCCAAAATAGCGATGGTCGGATCCTTGCCCTTCTCCTCCCATGCGGCGAGTGCCTTCAAATCCTCTGCAGACGGCTTTTGCCCGGCCAAGTCGGCCTGTCGGGCGAGCACCTCACTCAACTTCTTCTCATCCGCTTCCGTCGGATGGAAGATGTCGTCGAGATTGACGTTCCTGGTCTTCAGGAAGTCAATGGACGCAAGAACCTCCGCCGTGCGGATTCGCCCGTCCCCATCCGTATCCATCAGTTCCAGCATCCGACGATCAAAGCGAACGCCCTCCGTCGGCATCGAGATCGCCATCCAGCGCTTCTTGTCCAGTTCGGACAAGTGCACGAGATCCTCGCCCGACCTCAGCTTCACCTGGCGCATCAGGCCCGTTCCAAACCACTGCCATTTGAATTTCGTTGCCATACCCTCATTCTCCATTCAGTTCTTCCGCATCACTTTCCACAGCGAATAAAGTCACGACCAGCCTCAATTGCCTTGACATTCAAGTCGAAGAGAGCCGCCTTACGCACCGAAATGACGTGTTTCAGAGCCAGTGCCATGCTCTCCCATTTCACGCACTGCGTACGCTCGACGATTGCCCCGAGAATCACCATATTGGCAAGGGCCGTCGCCTTCATTTCCGTGGCCATAGCCGTCGCCGGGATGTAGACGACCTCGACATCCGTCCGCGTGACCTTGCGTGTAATGAGCGAGGAGTCGACGAAGATAAGCCCTCCGGGAGCGACCTCGGACTCATACTTGTCGAGCGACGGTGTGTTCATCACCATGAGCACGTTCGGGTGTGCAATGATTGGCGAACCAATCGGGTCATCACCCAGAATCACGCTGCAATTGCACGTTCCGCCGCGCATCTCCGGTCCATAGGACGGCAACCAGCTCAACTCCCGCCCCTCAATCAGCCCCGCGTAGGCAAGAACCTTCCCTGAAAAGAGAAGGCCCTGCCCGCCAAAGCCGGCCATAATCACTTCCTTCTGCTCCATGGTCAGTCCTCCTTGTCCTTAAAGACACCGAGCGGATAGACCGGTATCATCTTCTCGTCAATCCACGTGAGAGCCTTCTCCGGCGTCAGCCCCCAGTTTGTCGGGCAGCTCGACAGGACCTCGACGAGCGAAAAGCCCTTGCCCTCGACCTGATTCCGAAAGGCCTTCAGGATTGCCTTCTTCGCCGTCCGAACATGTGCCACGCTGTTCACGGTCACCCGCGCCAGATAGGCGGGCGCGTCCAGGGAGGCAAGGAGTTCGCAAATGCGAATCGGCAGCCCCTGGGTCTTCGGGTCACGCCCGTAAGGCGATGTCTGCGTCACCTGCCCAATCAGGGATGTCGGCGCCATCTGGCCACCCGTCATGCCATAAATTGCATTGTTGATGAAGATAATCGTGATGTTCTCGCCACGGCAGGCCGCGCTGACCGTCTCGCAGAGTCCGATGGACGCCAAGTCCCCGTCCCCCTGGTAGGTGAAGACGATGCGATCGGGCATCGAACGCTTCACGCCCGTCGCCACCGCCGGCGCACGGCCATGGGCGGCCTCAATCATGTCACACGCGAAGTAGTCGTAGGCCATGACCGAACAGCCGACCGGCGCAATGCCAATCGTGCGCCCTTCGATTCCCAGTTCGTCAATCGCCTCGGCGACCAACCGGTGAACGATGCCGTGCGTACAGCCGGGACAGTAGTGGAATGTCGCATCCGTCAGCGACTTCGGCTTCTGAAATACGATTGCCATCTTAGCACCCCCTTCCATTCAAGTTCTCAATCGCCGCCAACACCTCGTCCGTCGATGGAATCATGCCGCCGACGCGGTTGCAGAGCGAAACCGGACGCGAACAGCCGATGGCAAGACGCACGTCTTCAATCATCTGCCCCATGTTCAGTTCCACGCACAGGAAGTTCTTCACCTTCTCCGCCGCCTTTGCCAGGGGAACGCTCGGGAACGGATAAAGCGTAATCGGGCGAATCATACCGACCCGAATGCCGCGCTTACGCGCCTCCACAATCGCGTTCTTCGAGACACGAGCGGTGATGCCTGTCGAAACGATGCAGATGTCGGCATCGTCCATCAGGTAGCTCTCCCACATCGGCTCTTCCGCGACCAGTCGCTCATAGCGCTTAAAGCGCTCAAGGTTCGTCCGTTCAAGGTCCGTTGGCTTGAGGTAGAGGGAGGTAATCACATTGTGCGGACGCTTCATCTCGGTCCCCGTTGTCGCCCATGACGGGGCTGCAGGCGAATCCTCGCATGGTTCGGGCAGGACAACGGGCTCCATCATCTGTCCCATCGTACCGTCCGCCAGCAACATGGCCGGCATACGGTATTTCTCGGCCAACTCAAACGCCTTTCGCGTCAAATCGGCCATCTCCTGAACACTGGCCGGAGCAAGTACGATGACATGAAAGTCTCCGTGCCCCGGACCACGGGTGGCGAGAAAGTAGTCCGCCTGCGAAGGCTGGATGCCGCCAAGTCCCGGACCGCCGCGCTGCACATTCACAATCAGAGCCGGCAGATCGGAACCCGCGAGATAGGAAATGCCCTCCGTCTTGAGAGAAATGCCCGGCGACGAGGAACTCGTCATCACGCGTCGGCCCGTGGAAGCCGTCCCATAGACCATGTTGATCGCGGCGATTTCACTCTCGGCCTGAAGGAACGTCCCACCAATCTTCGGCATCCGCTTGGCCATATAGGCGGCGATTTCCGTCTGCGGCGTAATGGGATAGCCGTAGTAGTGGCGGCAACCAGCACGAATGGCCGATTCAGCAATCGCCTCATTCCCCTTCATCAGGACTTTCTCGCTCATAACATCCCCTTTCTTAGCGTTCCACGGTAATCACGCAATCCGGGCACATCAGCGCACAGCACATACAACCCGCGCACGCCTCCGGATTCGTCAGTTCAACGGGCGCATGGCCCTTTCGGTTCAGCCGCGTCTTCGAAAGCGCAAGTATCTTTTTCGGACAGGCCTGGACGCAGAGTCCACAGCCTTTGCAAAGGTCTTCCTCAAATGTCAGTTTTGCCATTCGTCACCTCGCTTAGTTGATAGTAAAGTTTCTGAAGTCTGAGAGCGAAGACATTCTCTACGCATCCGTCCAGACTCTTCGCCACGTGTGTTTCGGCGCATGTGAAGCGCACGGAAATGCCCATCCGACGCGCAATTCCCGCCGCATAATCGACTGAGCGTTGCACATCCTCAGCACGCGTCTCGCACCCAAGATTCGTATTGTTGACGATTCCCGTAAACGGCAGGGCACACGCGCACTCGATTTCGCGCAGCACGTCCACCGTATCGCCCACCGTGCGCGTCAGGGGGCGGCTGGCATTCACAACGGCCAGCATCTCGTAGTCCCCCTCCTCCCGAATGTCGGGCACATAGCGCCCGAGCGCCAAGGCCCCGCGGTCGTCGCCGCCAACATCCATGACCACGCGCTCGTCACGCTCGGCGACAAGCGCATAAATCTCCTTCGGCATTGCCGGGAAGTCGACATTCGAGTTGGCGAACTCCGAGACAACAAGCCCAATGCCCTCCGCCGCGAGTTCCGCCGCGCTGTCCTTCGTTCGAAAGTAGGGATTGACAATGTCGAGATCCGCCACGGAGACTCGTCCGCCAAGCGACTTCAGGTATCGCGCATAGTTCAGGGCGATATTCGTCTTTCCACTGCCGTAGTGACCGGCGAAAATGGTGATGCGCTTGGGCATTGCGTCAGGTCTCAGAGCAGGTTGCGCTGAATCTTGCCACTAATCGTCTTCGGCAATTCATCCCTGAAGACGACGATTCGCGGATACTTGTAGGGCGCGGTGTGCTTCTTGACATACTCCTGAATCTCCTTCTTCAGGGCCTCGTCGCCCACCTTGCCCTTGACGAGCACGATGGAGGCCTTCACGACCTGCCCGCGCACCTCGTCCGGCGCAGCGGAAACGCCGCACTCCAGGACATAGGGCAACTCCATAATGACATTCTCAATCTCGGCCGGACCAATCCGATAGCCGGACGACTTGATGACGTCATCAGCGCGGCCAACATAGTAGTAGTAGCCGTCCTCGTCCTTCCAGGCGAGGTCGCCCGTATGGTACATTCCGCCGCGCCACACTTCCGCCGTCTTCTCCTCGTCCTTGTAGTAGCCGAGGAAGATTCCGGGCTGGTGCTCGTCGCGCTCGCGGCGAATCACGATTTCCCCGTGCTCACCGGGCGGAACGGACTTCCCATTCTCGTCCACAAGATCGATGTTGTAGTCGGGAACTGGCTTGCCCATCGAGCCGGGACGCAGTTCGTCGCCAATCAGGTTGCCGATGCCCAGCGTCATCTCGGTCTGTCCAAAACCCTCGCAAATCCGAAGCCCCGTCGCCTTCTCGAACTGGATGAACACCTCTGGATTCAACGCCTCGCCCGCCGTCGTCGCGTGGCGAATGGACGTGAGGTCGTACTTCGAGATGTCCTGCTTGATGAGCATGCGGTAGATTGTCGGCGGGGCGCAGAACGTCGTGATGCCGTACTTCGCGAACATGGGCAGAACCTTATCCGCGTCAAAACGCGCGAAATCGTAGACAAAGACCGAACCTTCGCACAGCCACTGGCCGTAGAGCTTGCCCCACAGCGCCTTGCCCCAGCCCGTCTCCGAAATCGTGAAATGCAATCCGCCGCGCTCGACGAGATGCCAGTACTTCGCCGTCACGTAGTGTCCAAGCGCATACTTGTGGCTGTGCAGGGCCATCTTCGGATAGCCCGTCGTGCCGGATGTGAAGAACATTACCATCGGGTCGTCCCCACACGCCGCATCCGCCGGTCGCTCGAACTGACGCGAACAGGCCGGGCACTCATCGTCAAACGGACGCCAGCCTTCGCGCCGACCGTTCACAATGACCTTGATGAGATCGCGTCCAATCTCCTTCATCGCCCGCTCGGCATGAAGGGCCGTCTCGCCGTCGGCCGTGCAGAGAATGGCCTTGACGTCGCCCGCCTGGAAACGATAGGTGAAGTCGTGATCCATCAGTTGGTTCGTCGCCGGTATGACAACCGCGCCAATCTTGTGAAGTCCAAGAATCGAGAACCAGAACTGGTAATGACGCTTCAGGACAAGCATCACCTTGTCACCCTTGCCGATTCCAAGCGAAGTGAAGTAGTTCGCCGCCTGGTTCGAGGCCTCCATGATGTCCTTGAACGTGAACCGCCGTTCAGTGAAGTCCTCGGACACATGGAGAAGCGCGAGGCCATTGGGGTCGCGCTTGGCGAGATTGTCCATGATGTCGAACGCAAAATTGAACTTCTCCGTGTCCTTGAATCGAATGTGCTGGAGGCATCCATGCTCGTCCTCCAGTACGTCAAGGTACTTGGCGACGACGGGGGAACGGCGTTTGCGCGGACGCAAGCCGTCGATTTCCATCGCCTGACGCTGTTCCTCCTCCGTTCCTGCCATAATCATCGCCAGAAACGTGCAGTCCGTGCCGCCAACGGCAATCATCCCATGCGGCGTAGAGGACTTGTAGAAAATGCTGTCGCCCTCCTTCAGCGTCTCGACGTGCTCGCCAATGCGAACCTTCAAGGACCCCTTCAGAACCAAATCAAACTCCTGCCCGGCGTGCGTCGTCGTATGGATTGGCGCATCCTGCAACTTCTCCTCGTAGTTGTAGGTAACGTAGTAAGGCGTCGCCAGGCGATTGCGGAACATCGCGGCGAGGTTCTGAATCGTGATGCCATCCTCCTTGGCCGTGATGGTCCCCATGCCCTTGCGCGTCACCATGTAGTTCGAAAGTTTCGTGCTGTGCCCCTCAAGAAGGGCCGTGATGTCCACGCCGAACGCAATCGCGCACTTGTGCAGGAACGTGAAGGACGGATCCTCCACTCCCGCCTCCACCGCCGCATAGCGACGCACGGAAACATTGGTCAACCGCGCCATCTTCTCAATTGTATAGCCGACAATTTCGCGCATTTCACGAATGCGCGCCGCCATTTCACTGAGTTTTTTAGCCGCCGTCGTTGATTCCATCACGATTCCTTCGTTCATATACCTCGATATTCCTATCCTCACCCATCACCCGACCTTACGGTCTGCAACAGGCTTGTGTGTCTATTATACCATAATATGGCGAGAACGGCCTGCTCGGGACTTGCACAGGAAAATGGGGGGAAATTGTAAGATCTAATGGGGCGGCAAAAGCGGGAGGTTCACGCCCATGAGGAAGTCCAGTCCGATGATAGGCAGGAATACGGTGGAATTCCGATGCCCATCGGACGGGATTCTGATGCCCGTCGGAAAAATTTCTGATGGGCATCAGAAAACGCTCCGATGGGCATCGGAAAGTACTCCAATGCCCATTAGACGGAGTTGTCGACTCCAACAGACCAACATCCGATGGTGGTAACGATTTCCCAGTTCGCCGCGACTTCAGAAACGGTGGTCTCATCGACCGCCAAGATACGACCCAAACAGCCCACCCCGAAAGGAAACCATGCACACAGCCAAGTCCAATCTCCCCTCGCATCTACTCCTTATATATATATACATGCACGAGGGAGGACACAAAAATCTGCCGCGTCCTCCACGCAACGGAGAAGGTCAATGACGCGGATGGAGGCGATGAATCTCGGCAAACCGCCCCGCATCAACGTGCGTGTAAATCTGCGTTGTACCAATGTCGGCGTGCCCGAGCAATTCCTGAATGGCCCGAATGTCCGCGCCGTGGGCAAGCATGTGGGAGGCAAAACTGTGCCGAAGGACGTGCGGCGAAATCCGCGCAAGGTCAATGCCGACCGCCGCCGCCCGCTGCTTGATGATTTTGAAAACTCCCTGCCGCGTAAAGGGTCCGCTCCGCCGCGTGACGAAGACATGTGTTTCCGAAAGGTCTCCGTGGGTAAAGGTTGCGCGGGCGGACTCAAGATAGGCATTGATTGCCCGTCCGGCGGAACCGCCGATTGGGACGATGCGCTCCTTCGAACCCTTTCCCAGAACGCGCAAAAGTTCCCCATCTGCGGCGAAATCATCCATCTTCAAGTCGCAGAGTTCGGAGACGCGCAATCCACAGCCGTAAAGGACCTCCAGCATGGCACGGTCGCGCAATTCGCGAGGGGTCTTGCCGTCCACCTTGTCGATGAGCGCGGCAACTTCGCTCTCGCTGAGGATCTTCGGCAGGGCCTGCTCGCGGCGCGGCGGATCCATCAGTTCCGCCGGATTGTGCCGAATGAGCCGCCGCTCGCGGAGGTAATGGAGCCACGTCCGAATGGCGATGGCTCGCCGCGCCCGCGTCGAACCCTTGAGTCCTTCCGAACGCTCCTCGCCAAGAAAGTCGGCAATCGCCTCCCGCGTCACGTCCCGCGAAGCTTCGATGCCACGCTTCTTCAGGTAGTCGGCGAAGAAACGCAGGTCGCTCGCATAGGCCTCGCACGTGTTTCGTGCCATGCCACGCTCAAGTTCCAGCGCGGCAATGTAGTCGTCTATGTCATCCGCCAGCATCACAATCCCGACGGCAGACGATCGAGAAACTCGCCGACCAATGCGCGCATCCGGGGCTTGGCCGCCTCGCCGGCGGCAATGACTTCCGCATGCGCAAGCGGCTGGGGCGAAATTCCCGCCGCGAGATTGGTGACGAGTGAAACGCCGGCGACATTCAGTCCGCACGCCCGGGCGAAGACTGCCTCCGGCACGGTGGACATACCGACGACATCGGCACCCAGCGTCCGATAGGCGCGAATCTCCGCCGGTGTCTCATAGGCCGGGCCGGCCGAAAAGGCGTAGACACCCTCCTGAACCCGCAGGCCCAGGCGGTCCGTACAGGCATGAAGCGTCGCCGCCAGCGAACGCGAATAGACCTCGGTCATGTCGGGAAAACGCGGCCCCCAGTCCGAATCGTGGGGTCCGATGAGCGGACTCATCCCCAGCAAATTGATATGATCGTGAAGGATCACGAAATCGCCCGGGCGAAGCGAGGCGTTGATGCCACCGGCCGCATTCGTCAGAAGAAGATTCCGACAGCCCATTCGCCGCAGAATATCGACCGGCAGAACCACCGGTTCCCATCCCACGCCCTCATAGAAATGCCGCCGTCCACACCAGGCCGCCACCAACCGCCCGCACCGGCGATAGAGGATGAACTCACCCGAATGGCCCTGGACCGTTGACGCGCCCAGCCCCTGAATAGCCGAATAGGGAAGGCGAACGAGAACCTCGTCCATCTCAAGGGCATCACCCCAGCCGCTCCCGAGCATAATGCCCACGTCCGGCACCTGCCGGAAGCAGATTTCGGGAAAACAGGCGACCGCCGCATCAAAGAACTTTCGATTCATCTTGACCCCTCCTCTTTTGGCCAGCAGGTGAACGGCAACCCGTCATACGGGCAATTGCGCGAAAGGCTTGCGAACGACCCGATGTCCACCCGACGCGGCTCGCCCACCGTGACGACGGTCGGGCGCAAGGTCTGAAGCGCAGCCGAATACCGCGCCGGGAAGAGCCGCGCCGGCAAATCGTGCCACGCACGCGCCCAGGCCTCAATCGACATCCCCTCGCCCTCCATCATGACCGCATAGGTGATTGGAACGGCCGTCTCAAGTCCAATGATTCCATTGGCGCTCGCGGCAAAGCCGAGCGACTTTCGTTCCGCCGGATGCGGCGCATGATCCGTGGCAAACATCAGGATGCCATCCTTGACGGCCTTTCGGAGTTCCGCCCGATCCTCGTGGTTCCCCAGCGGCGGAGCCATCTTGTAGTTGGCATCGTCGGTCACCAGGTCCTCACAGGAAAGCAGGAGGTGATGGGGCGTCGCCTCCGCCGTCACAGGCAGGCCCTCCCGCTGGGCGGCACGGACGAGCTCGACCCCTTCCGCCGTTGAAATGTGCTGGATATGCAGACGGCACCCCGTCTCGCGGCAAAGCGAAAGGTCGCGGCGGATGGCCTTCGTCTCGGTCTCGACCGGGATAATCGGCAAGTTCAGTCGCCGCGCCAGGGGACAGTCCCGAATGACACCCCCCATCTGCACGGCCGGATCCATCGCGTGCTGGCAGACGGCGAGCCCCAGCGCGGCACTTCGTTTCATCACCGACTCCATCACATGGTCATCGGCGACATAACTCCCATCATCCGTGAAAAACGCCGCACCCGCCTCGGCGAGCCGTTCCAAGTCCGCAACCTCCCGCCCCTTCCGTCCACGGGTCATGCAGGCGGACGGGAAAATCCGAATCGGGAGCGTCTCATCCTCTATCTGTTCACGAATCCACGGTACGCTGTCCCCCGCCGGTTCCGTATTCGGCATGGTGACCACGGCGGCGAATCCGCCGCGAAAGGCCGCCCGCGCACCCGTCGCCCGCGTTTCCGCACGCGGCATCCCGGGGTCGCGAAAGTGGACGTGGACATCCACAAATCCAGGAAATGTGTAGTCTTTTCTCATCAGAACGAAAGAAGCTTGTCGCCGACTTCCAAAGGCCGTCCGCGCAGGAACGCACCCCCGTCCATGAGCGAACTGCCCTCGGGTTTCAGTTGCGTCAAAAGGAGCGCCGTGTCGCCGCATTTGACGATGGGCCCGGGAACGACCGTTGCATCCCCCTTGACGCGATTGGGAATAATCTTCACGACCGTCCCCGGCTCTGCGGACTTCCACGACTCCTCCATCTTCGGCGGAAGCTTCGCCTGGGTAATGACGACGCGTCCGCTGTTGCCCTTGCGGCGGAAGCGTTCCGGCAGGAAGGTGTAGCATCCGGGCCAGGGGGAGTAGGCGCGGATGTTGCGTTCAATCGTGAGAACGGGACTCCGCCAATCGATGAGGCCGTCCGTCTTCTTCAGCTTGTGGGCGAACGTCGCATCCGAATTCACCTGGGGAATCTCGGGCGGCAACTTGCCCTCGGACATCAGCCGCAGGGCCTTTGCCAGTGTGACACCCCCCGTCACGGCAAGGCCATCCATCAGGCTCCCACCCGTCGCATCCGAATAGATTGGCTCGTAGCTCTGCAGGAGAATCGGGCCGTCATCCATCCCGATGCCCATTCGGATGACGCTCACACCCGTCAGGCGGTCACCCGCCGCAAGCGCGGCAACCACGGGCGAAGCGCCGCGATATTTCGGAAGAAGCGAAAAGTGGCAGTTGATGCACCCGTGGGGCGGCAACTCCAGGAGCGGCTTCTTGAGGAACTGCCCGAACGCCACCACGGCGATGACATCGGGCGCCCAGGCCCGAAGCTGCGCCATCGCGTCCTCAGAATTCACGCTTTCGGGAGTGATAATCTCACGAAGACCCTGTTCAACGGCAAACGCCTTGCACGGGCAAGGCGTGACGACCTTGCCGCGCCCGACCGGCCGGTCGGGCTGTGTCACGACGCCGACGACCTGCAGCTCCGGCTCACGCAGGATAGCCCGGAGACAAGTTGCACTCGCCGCACTCGAACCCATAAATACAACTCTCATTGCCGCATATTATACCAAAAAACCCCGATTCTTCGTTGGCCGCGCCTCAGCGCGTGCGCACAATCTCGTAGAGATAGGACGCCTTCTGGGCGTTTCGCGCCGTGTCGGCCACAAAGGTGAGCCGCCCCTTCTCATATCGTGACGGCACGACTTCCCGCCGCGAACCATCCTCATTGAGCACGTACACCGTGAACGTCCCCGGGCGAAGCGCCAACGAGACCTCCGCCCGCCCGCGCCGCATCAGGTGCGGCAGTCCACCCCAATCCAGCAGGACCGTCATGGCCGAGTCCGCGAACCGCGCCCCCGTATTCTGCACGTCCGTCAGATGCGTGAGAAGGATGCGCGAGGCGCCTTCAAGCGGTGCCTCCTCAAGCGAACTCGCCCACAGCGTGGTCGGCACATCCCCCGTGTTCGCCGCTTCCAGAATGCCCACCGAAAAACCGCCGCGCTTGGCGAATCCGCCCACGGTTCGGCGCGTGTTGAGCCGCAAGACGGCGGACTTCTCGTCCACCTGCAGGGCCGCCTGGTCACCGACGGACAAGTCGCCGCGCAAGAAGAGACAAAACGCCGCCCGCTCGCCGGCACATGACAGGGGGTCGCCCGACATATCGAAGTAGGTCATGGCCTGTCCGCCCGGGTTGCGGACACCCCGCTGCGTATGCGTCCAGGCGAAACGCCACAGCCCATCCCAGCCCTCGCGGGCCGCCCACGCCCCCGTGGCGATGCCCCCCACACCACGGTAGATGCCCGGCGCGGCGAAATTCCACTCGGTGAGCGTAAATGGCTTTCCCGACAACCGAAAGAGACCCGCCCACCGCGCCCCCTTGACGGCGTTGCCTTCAAAGGGAATTACGTTCTCGCATCGGCTCGGCAACTGCCAGCCCTTCCCGAGAAAGTTTGGGTGATCGACATAGAAGTGCATATCCACGTAATCGAACGCCTCGCGGCAGGACGACCAGGCCTTGTTCGAACTCCAGCCGTTCAGGTCCGAGAAAATCTGCCGCGCTCCGACTTCCTCCCGCAGGAACTTCGTCATCCGGGCGTAGAAGCGGCTCTCAAGCCCGGCGTACTTCGCCAGGCCCTCCTTGTCGAGATTCTTTCGGTAATTGTCGGGGCAGTTCTCGTTCACCAGCGAGATCCAAGCGACGCCCGGCTCGTCCGCCCAACGCCGTCCCGTGAAGGCGTTCACGTGCGTCAGCCAGTTCTTCGCAAAGGCACAGAGGTTTGAATAGGCCGCCTCATCCTCGCGCACCATCATCTTGAACTCATCCCGATTGACGCACCCGGGCCGATCGACACCGAGGTCCTTCCACGGCACGGGGCGCGAGACGAAGAGATCCGTGCTGATGTAGATGCCGTGACGGATGCAGGCCGCCGCCAAGGCATCCAGCTCACGCAGGCGCGACGCATTGGGAACGGTGGAATCCCCCGTGCCTTCGACGAGCCGCCCGTCGTGGTGGTGGATGCGGACCGTGTTGTAGCCACGGCGGGCCAATTCCGCCGCGAAGGCATCCGCCGACTCAAGCGTCTGGCCGTAATTCGCGTCAAAGCAGAGGTTCACGCCATAAAAGCGCTGCGGAATGCCCGGGGCGTTCTCGAACTCGAAATGACCGTTCCGCACCACCACGCGGCCAAACTTGCCGGCCGGCGCATCCACCCCGCTCACGCGTGTAAAGTCGAGCGCACTTCCCGGGAGGATTCCCCGGCTGACGGACAGGGGAATCCAGTCCTTGTCCGCCCGCAGGGTCACGGGTTGCGAAACGACAAGCTGGAGGGGCTCGCTTTCGGTGAGCGTCACGCCCAGTTCAATCGTCTCCCCAGGCTTCAGGTCCCGTTCAGGGGCGAGCATCCGCAACTCCACACATCCGCCGAACTTCGCCCCGTCCTGGAAGAAAACCCTGGTCGGACGGTCAAACGCAAGCGACAGGCACACGCGCCCTTCGGCATCCTTCAGTTCGAGATGCCGCGTGTCATTCTTCCGGCCGAAGGTCGAGGTTGCGCCCTTCGCCGGGAACGGGCTCTCGACTCCATCCTGAACGTACGAGCCGCCGACGAGAACGGAAGCCGGGATCTTCGACAGCCCGATGAAGAGCTGTTCGACACGAACCGCCTCGTTGACGGACACCGTCCACCGTGCCGAAACGCCCCCCGTCGCCGTGCGCTCAAACACCGCTCGACACGCGGCACGCGCCGTCTCTCCCAAGTTGAAGCACAGCGTGGCGGCATTCGTCCAGGACGCGGCATCCTTCGTCGCGGCGGCCCGCTTCCACCCCGGGAGAAATATCTGGGGACTCAGTTCAATGCCGGACGGTTCAAGCGCGACCGAACCGTAAAAGCCCGTTCGGGCCACACCTCCCGAGGCAAATCCGCCCAAGAGGCCTATCGCAAGCCCAACCGCCAGCATTCGTTTCATGTGCATATCCGCCCGTTTCCTTTCGTGGACGGCATTATACCATATCGTCGCCCCTTCGGGCGAAATGAAACGCGCCGCGATTCGCCGCTCAGGACTTCTGAAGCCCGGCGGCAAAGCTACGCCCGACCCACTTCTTGGCGTGCCAACGGCGCGAAAGGACGATGCCGCGCAAGTTCTCGTCCAGCATGAAGGCAATCCACGCACCGACCAGTCCCCACCCAAAGGGAATGGCGAACAGCCAGCCAAGCCCCACGGCCACGCCCCACTGGAAGATCAGGCCGACGACAAGCGGATACACGGCATCGCCGGTCGCACGAAGCGTCCCACACGCAAAGATGTTCCTGACGCGGCCGACCTCCAACACGCAGTCAATCCACAGGATGATGACACCGAGGTGGATGATTTCGGGATTCTTCGTCAGCGCGGCGAACAGCCAGGGTCCCGAAAGCGCGAGGAGGACGCTGCACGTCAGGGTGATGACCATACTGCGGCCGAGGAAATAATTCCCCATCAGATAGGCGGGCGTATAGCGCGAGCGCCCAACGAGGTGCCCGACGAGAATGTCACCGCCCTGCGTAATGCTCGCGCAGAAGAGGTAGACGAACATGATGCAGTTCACCGCGTAGGTGCGCACGACGAGCGCATTCGTGCTGATCTTGTTCACGAAGTAGGTAATCGTCACCTGTGAAAGGCAGTAGGACAGTTCCTCCCCCATCGCCGGGAAGCCAATCTTGAGAATGTTCCGAACCTCGCCCCAGGGGAAGGGACGGAACCAGGCCAGCGGAAACTTGGGGATGTGCGTCTTGAAATGAATCGCGGCGATGAGCACGAAGACGACGATTCGACTGACCGCCGTGGCCCACGCGGCCCCCGTCACGCCCAACGCCGGGAAACCCCAGTGCCCGAATATCAGCACATAGTCGCCCACGGCGTTCACGGCATTCGCCAGGGCCGTCACAATCATCGGACCCTTCACGCGATCCACGCTCCGAAGGGAGGCACTGAAGGCGAAGGCCAGGGACTGGAAGAACGACAGCGAGCCCGTAATCTTGAGATAAGCGGCCCCATCGGCGACCAGTTCCTCCCGGAGACCCATCATGCGGACGATGTCCTCGGCGTGGAAGTACAGGACGGCACTCGCCACAAGCCCGACGACGGCATTCATGACCAACGCGATGCCCACGACCTGGACAAGCCGCTTGCGCAACCCCGCGCCATGATATTGCGCACAAACAATCGCCGCGCCCATCGAAACGAACTGGTAGACGAGAAAGACGAGCGCAATAATCTGGTTGTCCAGTCCGACGGCGGCAACCGCATTGTCGCTGTAGCGCGAAAGCATCAGCGTGTCGACGAAGCCGACGAGCATGACCAGCGCAATCTCCATGAAAATGGGGATGGTCAACTTCTTGAGCTGTTTCTTCAGCGGTTCCATGGGCGCGTATTATACCAAAGTTGGTAAGGCGGTCAGACGGCGACCCAACGGTAGCAGCCGCGCCGAAGCCAACGCAGGCGCGGCGAAGCCACCCCGACGAACAGGCCAACGAGGAAGACGCTGAGAAACGTGCCCTCGCGAACGCCCTCAATCCGCCCGAGGAAGATCCACGAAAGGATGAGCGCCGAAACGGTCAGGAAGGCGTCAAAGGCCATCTTCACCCGCGGCAATCGCACCCCGAACTCCGCCGAAATCGTCTTGACGAGCGCGTCACCCGGTACGCACAGGTAGTCCGAATGGATTTGGCAACCGATGCCAACCGCCAGCAGCCCCGCGCCGCAAACCAGCATCAGCACCTGCAGCGGATAGCAGTCCGTCACAAGCGGATGCGTCAGCCACATTCCAAGGTCGATGCACAGCCCGAAGAGAAACGTCGCCGGAATCTGAAGGAACTGGAAAGGACTGAATCGCTTCCGCAAGATACCAAACTGAAGAGCCACGAAGAGGATGTTCATCAGCAAGGTCAGCGTCCCGTACGAAAGCGGCGTGACCGTCGTCAAGACCCAGGGAACGCTTGAAATGGGAGTCGCACCAAGCCCCGCCTGCGTCGAAAGGGCCACCCCAAACCCTGCGACAACCACACCAAAGGCGAACAAAAGCGCACGCCGCCGACGGTCAAACACAAGCCGTCCACTTGATTTCTCTGTCAACATACGGGCGCATATTATACCACTCCTGTCCAGTTGGAACGAAAGAGGCGGCCCGCGCCGCGCCCTCAGCCGATTAAAAAGTCGTCCAGAACCTTGAGTTCAGGAATGCGCTCAAGCGGATAATGCGTCCCAAAACGCTTCTCCGCCTCCATCACGAGGCGCAGGTGATTGATGCTGTCCCACTCGGGAATCGACGCATAAGCGGTCGTTCCGTCCAGTTTCTCACGCGAAACGCCGAAGATTCGGGCGGCGAAGGTCAGAAAGGCCTCCCGATAGAGATCGCGCACGGTCGAAAGCCCCAGAAAGCGGTCAATCGTCAACGGCGTTCCCCAGTCGTTCTCCATTATGACGAGCAGGCCAAAGGCCTTCAGCGAGCACCAGCCATCGACGCTCCGGAAGTCCGTTTCCAACGAGACGGACTCGACTTCAAGGACATCCGCAACCGACTGCTCAAATGTGTTCACCGATACATTCCTTTCGAACCGCCTTCACATCCGCCGCCGCACCAGCAGAAGGCAGATGCCCGCGACGGAGAGCGTACCAACCAACGAGAGGATGCCAAGGGCGACGGTCAGCGGCTGCGGTTTCGGCAGGGGCTCTCCTTCCGTGACCACACGCCCCGAATCCACGATGAAAAGAGCCATGTTCGACTCGTTCATCGCCGCCGAGCGGACGCCCTCCTGCGTCAGGCGATAGGTCCCGACGGGACGCGCCCGATGCGTCTTCACCCACTCGCCAAGCGCACGATCCGTCTTCAGCTGACTGAGGCTCGACCACAGGTAGCGAATATCCGCATCCGCCGCGTCGCCCGTCAGCGGAATGCCGCGCTCGGTGAAACTCCAGGCGACAAGTCCGTTCCCGCCCTCCATGCAGTCGAGGACGCGCCCCTTGCCCAGCCGGATGATTTCATCCGCCGCAGGATTCTTCGCCCGCACGAGGGAAATGTCGATTGGCGCACAGTAGAGGCGGTCAATGCGGGCCAAATCCGCCGCGCCGAAGACAACAAGTGCCGCGAGGGCCATCTGGGCGACGCGTCCCTTGAGAGCGTCCATCCGCCCGAGCCGGTCAATCCCATACGCCGCCAGGACGACAAGGCAGAACTCCGTTAGGTGATGCCACTTGACGGGCGCACGGAGATAGTCGCCAAACGGCAGGGCGTAGACGAGACGATAGACGCTTTCGCAGTACCGCCCCATCGAAAAGAGCCAGAAGACGACCGCCGCGACGGCAAAAAACGCCGCGTCCGACCGCAGGAACGGACGGTCCTCCGTCATCGACGGACGGCGAATGCCGATGAAAACGACCCCGAGAAGAGCCAGCAGGCATGTCACCCAGCCGACGTAAAGCGAATGCTGCCGATAGTTCCCCGACGGCGCACCCAACGGCCGCCCGAGCCGTCCCTCATAAGGGCGGACGTCCCGCCCGGCCCGGCGGCCGAACGACAGCGTCATCGGACAGCTCGTGTCGCCCTGAATGCGGGGAATGAAGAACTCCTTCGTATCCTCCGGCGGCATGGACCAGTTCGTCGTGAAAATCCACCGCGCCTCGTCATCGCTTTTTGCCGCGCCGCCGCCCATCGCCGTCCCCTTGGACTCGGCAATCTGGCGGTCGCGTCCAGCCAAGTCACCCGTCAGGGCCGAACGGAAACTGACCGCGCCAATCAGGACAAACGCCGCGAGCGCAAGGCCCATCCCCTTCCAGCCGGGCAGGCGACGCTCCCGGATGCAGCACCAAACGAAATAGACTCCCGTCAAAACCGAGAAGAGCAACCAGAGGTCGGGCTGGTAGAAACTGCCCCAGGCGAGGCAGGCCCCCAAGAGCAGCCAATGCCGCGCCCGCCCCTTGCGCACGGCCCGATCGGCGAGTCCGAACGCGAAGACCCCATAGGTCATCCACTGGAACCAGCCGAGATGCCCGGCCGAGAAGAGCGAGAACCAGTATCCCGAAAAGGCGAGGAGCAGTCCCCCGCCATAGGCGGCCAGCCGCGAAAGCCCCCGCCCGCGCAGGAAGTAGACCATCCCCAGCGCGGCAAAATACGCGGCGACGGCGTACTGGAGCTCCTGCCAGAAATAGGGCGAGCCGACGAAGACCGTCAGGTCGCCGGGGATGAACTTGCCCGTCTCAAGCCACCGTGCCGTCCAGCGCGTCAGGCGTGCGGTGTAGTCGAGCGGATGCGTAATCGGGCAGTCGGGCATGACCGGGGCCACCGAAAGCGACCACGTCCCCCAGAAGACGAACGCCGCCAATACCGCATAGAGGACGGTAAAGGCGGCGAACCACGCGTATTTCGTGCGCATCCGCATAGCCGGACGGATTAGGCGACCTTGCCGAGCGCAATCAGTGCGAACACCATCGCGAAGATGGCCACCGTCTCAATGATGCCCAGCGCGGCGAGATAGTTCGTGAAGCCCTGGTTCGTCTCGGCCTGCGCATCGCAAGCCGCCGCGCCCGCACGGCCCTGGAACACCGCCGAAAGGCCAATCGCAATGCCCGCGAAGATGCCCGCCACGAGAACCGGCACGCCCGAACCGGCGGCCACGGTGCCGACCTTGCCGAGCATCACGAACATCAGAATCATTCCGTACAGCGTCTGGGTAATCGGCGCACCGACGAACGAGAGCAGAAGGAACGGAGCCGGCTTTCCGGCCGCATAGCACTTCTTCCACGACCCGACAGCCGCCGCCGCCGCGAATCCCGTGCCCAGCGCACTGCCCGCGCCCGACAGACCCAAGCAGGCAATTGCGCCCGCCACAATCATTGCTGCATCACTCATTTTCTTTACTCCTTATCTGTATACAGGTGTTTTGCTCGCTTTGTAAATCACTTCGCCCGCCGACGGAAGGGTCGGAACGAATACCCCGACCACGACACGCCCTTGTGGTTCGAGAACTCAAGCGTGTTGAGTCGCACGGCATGGACCAGAATCGACAGCCCGGCCATCAGCAGGTTGAGGACGTGCCCGAAGAGAAGAATCGTCACCATGAAGACCGCGTAGAGCGCCGTCACCCACCAGGCGTGTTCGCCCGCGACCAGCCCCGTCGCCATCGAGTTGAAGTTCTCCGCGACCTTGACGGACGCAAGCCCGACCGCAAACAGACGCACGTAGGAAATGATGTCACCGAGCGCCGACATGATGTTCAGCGGCAGCATCCCGAGTTCCGCACCACGCGTCTTCAGTTCGGACGGTTTCAGCGTAAAGCCGAAGACCAGCACGAGCGAAACGCCGAACACCCAGAAAATGGCCGTCGGTATCGCCGTAAAGACCCCGACAATCGAGTTCGTCACGAAATACATGAAGAGCAGGATGCCCGCCCAGCCGAATTCCGCCAGACACGAGGTGTCGTTCAGCTTGCACACGCCATTCCAGATGCGCGCCAGCATCAGGTGCGAAACGCCAATCGTGAAGCAGAGGAACATCATGTTCCGATAGCTCGGGTCGGCCAGCCACTCCACCGTCGGCCAATGCGCACACCACGGGATGCCCGCGCCGAACCAGGTGTTGCTCAGCAGACCCCAGAGAATCGTCGCGCTGGAAAACACGGTCATGAGAATGACCCAGGAGTTCCGCCCGAACTTCCGCCACGCCCAGATGGTCGCCGCGAGGAAGATCGCGCCATACCCGCCGTCGCCGACGAGCATCGCGAAGAAGAGGGAGAAATAGCACATGAACGGAACCGAGACGTCCGCCTCGGTGTACGCCGGCACGACTCCCAGCCCGTCGAACAGGGCCTTCACGGGGCGGAACAGTTTCGGCGGCTCAATGAGCGTCGGCGGAATCTCGCCCGCCTCAGGGTCGCGCAGGAGAACGCCCCACCCGGCCTTCGCGACTTCGTCCTTCAGCCGAGGTACGAGCGAGATGGGCAACCAGCCGGAAATTAGCGACACCGCCCCCTTGTTCGACAGCAATTCCCGCGCCTCCTCAAAGGCGATGCGATCGGCCAGAACCGGATAGTCGGCCAAGATTGCCCGATCGTCACCGGCGGCGATGCTCGCCGTGTCGTGACGGATGCCCGCCTCCAACTGGGCGTACTTCTCGCGCATCGCCCCAAGGCGCATCTCGGGCAACCGCTCGGGCAACTCAACAACACCCGAAAGGTCCACGCCCGCCGCACGAATCTTCTTCACCAGTTCCGGGTCGAAGTCCCCATACGGCTCATACACCCGAATCGTCCGGCGGAGTTCGTCCGCCGCCGTCTTCTTCTCGTCCCGACTCTTGTCAAGGGCGAGGACATCCGCAACGGACATGGACCGAACCGCCGCGTCCGGCACGGTCTCCCGCGCCTTGCGAATCAGGCGGACGGCCCGCTCGGCATCGGCTGCCGCGCCCTGCGCCTGCGCAACGCCCTCACCCTGCGCGGCGGACAGGTCAAGATGCACAATGCCCAAGGCGCGCAGACGCTCCAGCGTCACCTCGCCTTCCGATGCTACGCAGATGAGGTCGAGGTGTTTCATCCTTACGATCATGCCGCATCCTCCTTTGGCGTACGGCTCTTCGCGATTTTGCCGCGTGTGACCGCCGCCGTCTGCTCATCGCCAATGGCAATCTTGATGACGCGAATCGCCTCCTTGCAGGCCGGTATCTTCACTTTCTCAAAGAGGTTTACGCGCTGCGAGGTCTTCTGAAGTTCCTCCGTGACAAGGCGACGCTGCTCCTCATAAATAGCCCGCTCGCACTGGAGCGAGAGAATCTGCGTCGTCGTCTCGACCGCCGCGTCCACCCAGGCCGGCGTCGCCCACGGGTCCACGTCCTTCACAACCGTCTCAATCGACTCGAAGGTCGGTATCGCCACACCGGCGATATTGGCGTGCCCGGTATGCACCCCCGTCACCTTCACAAGGCCCGCCAGCAGGGCCTCGTCCGTCGCGAACAGGCCGACCCATCCGTTCAGGTTCGCCCGGACGGCTCGTTCCTTCGCGCTGGTCGCATCCGCCTTGGCTGAAATGCCGGCGATTTCGCCCTGCAACTGCTGCTTTTTCAGCTGCAGCATCGGCAGGAAGCGCTGGAATCGCTTCAGCGCATCCGTCTGCGCCTTTAACTCGGTCTTCGTTAGTTTTATCTTGGCCATTGACGGTTATTATACCATTTTTTTCGGAAAATGGACGAGGCCAAATTGCCCTCACTTTCGCGTCTCTTCCAGTAGAATTCACCCTCCAAAACGCGGCGGATTCGACTGCGGGAACACGCACGAAACGAGAATCAGCGCGGCGTTTTGGCCCCACACAGCGGGCGAAAAACGAAAAGTCAGCCTGTCTCAAAAGTTGAGACAGGCTGACTCGGGGTTGGAGTCAGGCTGACTTGACTTTTGAGTCAGGCTGACTTGGGTTCTGAGTCAGGCTGACTCGACTTCTGAGACAGCCTGACTTTTTCCTCTCCACACGGCAAAAAAATTCCGGACAGAGGCCGAAACCTCCGCCCGGAATTTGGGGAACGGGCCGTGCGCCCGCATCCGCCGCCGTTTACTTCGCCTGGAGCGTCGCCTTGCGCGAGGCGGTCACCACCGAGCCGTCCGCGTCGCCGCGGTGCGTGGCGAGGGTAAACGTCAGCTCAGTCCCGTCTGCGACCTCCGCGAGGGCCTGCGGGAAGGCGAGCTTCAGTGCGCCGCCCTCAACCTCCGCCGGCGTGACTTCCGCCATCTGGACCTCGCCGTCCGTCTTGTACGAGAGCATGAGCGTGTCGCCCTGCTCCGCACTGTAGAACAGGTTGCGCCCATAGATGCGCACGGCCTGGCCCTTCACGACGACGTCCTTGCGCGCACCGGGCGTGCAGATCGTCACGTTCGTGAACACCGGCAGCGCGACGTCCGTGTCCGCCTTGACGAGCGTGAAGGCATCCGAGACCTTGAACTGTGCGCCCTTGAGGGGCGTGGCCTGGACGCGGTACACCGTGTCCCTCGTTGGACGTCCCGTCTCGGGGTCCAGCCCGTCGAATCCGCCGCGCAGGCGGAGGAGGTCGCCGAGGACGACCGTCTTCCCCTCACGGATGACCTTCTTGATTGCCGCGCAGAAGGACCTGAGCTCGCCGGCGATGTAGTCCTGCTTGCCGCGCAGGTACCCGCCGTCCTCCGCCATCATCGCGGCGATGGCCTCAAGGTCCATCACGCCGTTCGGCACGGGGACACCACGCATATACGGCTTCTTCGTGTCGATGTTCCAGAAGCTGCGCAGCTGGTAGTTGAGCGTCACCTTGTTGGTTGCATCACTCATGCGACACCTCCCTTTCCCGTCTCGTCCGCATGGTGCGTCGAACCGTCCGTCCGCACTGCGCCGTTCATCCCCATCATTCCCACGGTCGGGACGAGTCCCGCCGTGCCGTTATTTGTGCCGCCTTGCGCCGCGGCATAGTTCATCTTAATCAGCATTCCGCTGCCTTTCTCCAGGCCGAGCCTGGGTTGTTTCTTCTCTTCTGTTTAACATCGTCTCGGACTATCTAATCTTCCGGCGTTCGGCGCATTTATCTATTTTCTTCATTCAGGAGGGCCGGTCCAATAATCTAATAACCCGGCGATCCGCGGCGCACCGAATGTCGTCCTCCATCAGCTTCAGGAGACTTCGTCCGAAACACGGCGAAAATTATACCACAAACCGGGCTCTCTTTGCAACCGCCCCTTGGAATGAACCACGGAACCGCAGTTTGCCATAATAAACGACACCCAACTTTGAGAAGACCTGAGTTGACGGGTTGCCCGTTTGCCAAATACGC
>CAKTUI010000029.1 GCA_934621385.1 uncultured Kiritimatiellota bacterium | reverse complement strand
ACCGAAAAACGGCGGGCGGTTGCCGCGCTTTTCTACCCCGCCATCCGAGCCAAACCAAAAAATGGGTAAACTCCAGGTGGGATCCGCTTGCGGTCCATGCGTACGAAATGGTACAATTCCTCCCATTCCGGTTGATGAGGGACTGGATTTGCGAAGAAAGGAGTTCGGGTTCATGAGCAAAAAACTGGAGGTGTATGCCAACAGGAAGATCTTGGAGTACCAGGTTGTCAACTTCAAGCATCCGATTCGGAAGACCGTGACGCATACGCCGAGGATACTGGGGCAGAAGACCGTCGGGTTCAACGAGCTGATCAAGGGTGCGAAGGATAGAGGTGCCACCATGGGGAACGAGGAGTTCTTGAAGTCCCAGTTTGAGTGCGTGATGGGCATGGCCCTGGAGCACCTTAAAAGGGGAAACGCCGTCAATCTGGATGGCTACCTTCGTCTCCAGCCGTTCCTGAAGGGGTCGGTCGAAAAGGATGGGAGATTGTCGAGCAAGAACAAGCTTGTCGTGCGCGTCAGCCCCCTTGCCAGGCTGAACCTTTCGACGAGCGACTTCAGCTGGCGGCTCAAGGGTGACCGCGTCAACCGGCGTTAGGCCGATGCCGCCTTGGCGAAGGAACGAGGACGGTGCCCCCGAACCCCCGCAGGCCGCCGCCGCGCAAGCCCCCGAGCAGGCGGTTTATGGTATAATATCCGTCTATGAAATGGACTAAATCGCTCATTCAGACGCTCCGGGAGAATCCCGGTGATGCCGAAATTGACTCTCACAAGCTCCTCGTCCGGGCTGGGCTTATCAAGAAGCTCGCCGGCGGACTTTACACCTATCTTCCCCTCGGCCAGCGTGCCTTTGCCAAAGTGACGCGCATTATCCGCGAAGAGATGGACCGTGCGGGTGCTCTTGAAATCACGATGCCCGTCCTCCAGCCGGCCGAACTCTGGAAGCAGTCCGGGCGCTGGGAATCGATGGGCCCGAACATGTTCCGCGTCAAGGATCGCGCCCAGCATGACTACGCGATGAGTCCGACGGCCGAGGAAACCGTGACCGAAGTCATTCGCAGCGTCATCAGTTCCTACCGCCAGCTTCCCGTGACCGTCTACCAGTTCCAGTGGAAGTTCCGCGACGAGATTCGCCCGCGCTTTGGCCTGATGCGCTCAAAGGAATTCATGATGAAGGATGCCTACTCCTTCGACGTCTCCATGGAAGCCGCCGACAAGAGCTACATGGCCATGTTCGAGGCCTACAAGCGCATCTTCACCCGCTGCGGACTGAAGGCCTATCCCGTTGAGGCCGACACCGGCGACATTGGCGGCAAGTTCTCGCACGAGTTCCACGTGCTTGCGGACGCAGGCGAGGACGGCATCGCCTTCTGTGGTGCCTGCGGTTATGCCGCGAATCTCGAAAAGGCCGAGCGCAAGGTTGCCGAACGGCACGACCCCGAATGCCCGGCCTACGAGGAGGTCGCAACACCCGGTGCGAAGACGATTGACCAGGTTTCCGCGTTCATGGGCGTGCCTGGCTCGGCGTTCGTCAAGTCCCTCATCTATTCCGCCGACGGCAAGCCCGTCATGGTCTGCGTCGAGGGCGACAGGGATGTCAACGAGGTCAAGCTCCGCCACTTCCTCAATGCGAAGAAAGTCGAGTTGGCCGACTACGAAACGGTGCTCAAGGCTTCCGGCGCGAATGCCGGTTCAGTCGGTCCGGTGAAACCCGCCGACCAGTCGCTGAGAATCGTCTGCGACATCGGCCTCAAGGGCGCACGGGGCTGCATCGTCGGTGCCAACAAGGATGACTTCCACTTCAAGAACGTTGACCTCGCCCGCGACTGCTCGATTGCCGAATCGGACTACACGGATCTCATCGTGGTGAAGGACGGCGACATCTGCGCGAAGTGCGGCAAGCCCCTCGTCATCAAGCGCGGCATTGAAGTCGGCCATGTCTTCAAACTCGGCACCAAGTATACGGATGCCTTTCACGCGACCTACAAGACGGCCGAACTCAAGGAGCAGCCCATGGTCATGGGCTGCTACGGAATCGGCGTCAGCCGCACCGTTCAGGCCGTCATTGAGCAGAGCCACGACAAGGACGGCATCATCTGGCCGGCCTCGGTCGCGCCCTACCAGGTCGTCATCGACCTGCTCGATCCCGACCAGCCCGAGGTCGCCAAGACCGCCGAGACACTGGAAGCCAGCCTGGAGGCGGCAGGCATTGATGTCATCGTGGACGATCGTGCGGAGCGTCCCGGCGTGAAGTTCAAGGATGCCGACCTCATCGGATTCCCCGTGCGTGCCGTCGTTGGCGCGAAGGGTCTCGCCAATGGTGGCATCGAGATTAAGCGCCGCGACCAGGACAAGTCGCAGATGAAGATTGTCGCGCCCGACGGAGCCGTCGATGCCATTCGTGCGCTTCTCGCGTAATCCACGGAAGTAGAACAAAAACAAGCGGATGCAACCTCATGGGTTGCATCCGCTTTGTCTTACAGGGTGGCACGGCTTGCGCCACTTGCGAACGCGGCAGTTTCGTCCGTTCGCCGCGAATTATTTCTTGCCCATGCCGAAAAGGCGGAGGGCGGAACGGAAGTCCGCCGGCAGGGGCGAGTGGACATTGATCTCACTGTGCGGCTTCATGGGGTCGGGCAATGTCAGCGTCGAGGCATGAAGCATCTGCCGCGCAATGCGCATCATGCGCGGATCACGCGCATTCTTCAGTCCAAACACGCGGTCGCCGACAATCGGCGCACGCACGGAGGAGAGATGGCGGCGAATCTGGTTCGTCCGCCCGGTCTCAATGCGCACACGCAGGAAACTCGCATCGTCCGATGCTGCCTCACGCGTCACTTTCGAGACGGCGGGCTGGTCATCCAAGGGCGTGTTAATCAGCTGGTGGGAGTACTTGAACTTGCCGAGGGCAATCGCGTGATAGACTTTCGACACGCGATGCGTCTTGAACATCTCAATCGCCGCCAAAAGTGCCGCGTGGTTCTTCGCCAGCAAGAGGCATCCCGTCGTGTCTCGGTCCAAGCGGTGAACCGCCTCCAGCGTCGGAATCTTCTCCTGCTCGCGGAGCGTCGTTTCGACCGAATGCGGGTCGTCACAACTGACGATACCCGACGGCTTGTCGGCAACCAGGTAGTTCTCATTCTGCCAGAGGACGCGGATATGGCGACGCGGCGACGACTTCGCCACCGCCTCACCCCGCGACGAACCTGCACCATCCGACTTCGCGGACTGCCGAACCGCACCCTTGACGACATTCGCCGGGATTTCAATCACATCCCCCGTATTGAGGGCGAAGCGCGCAATCCACACGCACGTGCGATTGACCCAGACATTGCGCCCGTCAATCATCGCCTTGGCCGTCCGCCGCGAAAGCGAGAACTTAAGAGAAAGGAAGTCCTGGAGGAACTTGGGGTCCGTCTTGTTGACAATGAGCGAGGTAATGCCCGCCGAATGCTGTGGTGCACGACGCATAATCAATTAGACCTTCAAAATGCTGCCGACGACACCGACCGTACGGCTACCAATCCTGTTCGGGCCGAGCTTGACCTCCATCTCCTCACGGCCTTCGCCCTCCGTCTCCGCGACAATCCCGACGGTCGACGATTCGCCGTTCAGGGCTTTCTTGAAGTCCGACGGCAGGGGATCATCGTCTATCAAGTCCGTAAAGACGAGCTTGCGGGCGGCTTCGGCATCTTCCAGCCCAAACATCTCAAGAAAGGCGTTATTGACTTCGGTGAAATGCCCTTCACGATCGCAGGCGAAAAGTGCCGCGTTCGAGATGTCGAACGCATTCTCCTTCGTCCGCAGGCGTTCGCGCAACTTGCGCCGGCGTTCCGTGTTCCGGACGGTGAAGACCAAGTCAGAGGGATCCATCAGGTCGATGACTGAGATCGTCACTTCGCAAGAGAACTTTCGCCCGCCCTTGCAAATTCCATTGCCGTCGACCAACATTCGATGGTTCTCCTCAAGTCCGCGCCGAATGCGCTGGACGATTTCGGTCGAAAGGCCCGAAATGAACATCGAGATGGGGCGGTCCACGACCTCGTCCTGCGTGTACCCGAAGTGCTCCTCGGCACGCGGGTTAATCTCAATCACATGCCCATTCGGGTCCGTGATGATAACGGCATCGTACATCCCCGCCAGGAACTGACGGAACAGTGACTTGCGATCTCTTGGTACAAATAACGGCATTTCTTAGATTATACCATATTAGACGATGAGCATGCAATCACCGTAGCTGAAGAACATGTACTGCGCACGAATGGCCAGGGCATAGGCGCACAGGACGCGTTCACGTCCGGCAAGAGCCGAAATCATCATCAGCAGAGTCGACTGCGGAAGATGGAAGTTCGTCAGCATACAGTCGCAAACCTTGAAGGTATAGGGCGGATAGATGAAGATATTCGAAGCGCCCGACCCCGGCACGATGAGCGGCTCGTCCGAACCATCTTCCCGCGGACGGTTCGCCACGGTCTCAAGCGTCCGCACGGTCGTCGACCCGACGCAGAAGACGCGTCCGCCGCGAGCCTTGCAGGCGTTGATGGCCTCCGCCGTTTCCGGTGGAACGGTGAACGCCTCGAAGTCCATCTGGTGATCCTCGATATTCTCCGCTTTCACGGGACGGAACGTCCCCGGCCCGACATGAAGCGTGACGGCCACGCGCTTTACGCCCTTCGCCTCAAGTGCCGCGAAAATCTCCGGCGTAAAATGCAGGCCTGCCGTCGGCGCGGCAACCGATCCGACGTGCTTGGCGTAAATCGTCTGGTAGCGGACACGGTCTTCAAGCTCCTCCTCACGCGTTCCCTCGCGCTTTACGTAGGGCGGCACGGGAGTATGGCCGAACTCATCCAGCAAATCCATCAGAGGCCGCTCGCACAGGAACTCGACCTTCCACATTCCAATCCCCGACAGGGGCTTCAGCAGGCGGACCTTCAGTTCATGATTCGGACCAAAGACGGCAATCTGCCCCTCGCGACACTTCCGCCCGCTTCCCAACATGCAGTTCCAGACGAGTTCCTTCGTCGTCTCACTCTCGGGAGCAGCCGCAATCATCAGGACCTCGACCGCACCGTCCGAATCCTCCCACTTGCCAATCAGCCGCGCCGGAAAGACCTTCGTGTCATTGACGACGAGCAAGTCGTTCGGCGTGATGTAGTCGACAATGTCGGCGATGTGGCGATGCTCGATGACCCCCGTCGCACGGTGCAAAACCATCATGCGTTCCGTTCCACGCTTCTCGGCGGGGTGCTGGGCAATGAGCCGCTCCGGAAGCGGATACCAAAATTGTGATGTCTTCATCTCTTGGCCTTCATTATACCATATTCTGACGGGGAGGATTACCGAACCTCTGGCCGCGCCACTGTCCATGGAAAGGACGTGATGCGGATTTGCGTTGACCCAAGGGGTACAAGTTCCAGGTTCTGCACGGCCGAGACCTGCATCTCCGGCGGCACGGGGGACGGCGGCGGCTCAAGGATGCGCAACGAGAAGAGTCCGCCGCGATCGGGACGATAGGTTCCCCATCCGCCGAAGCCCGTCCGGCTCGCCTTGACAATCAGCCGGCAAGGGGCGGCTTCCTGCCGAAACGGATCCTCGATGGAATCCGCCGTGGCAGGCGTGAACGAAGCCGCGTCAAGGCTTTGGCCATCATCCGCCATCAGCAGCATCCAATTCCAGGCATCCTTCGCAAGGTACTCGCGCACGGGGAATCCCGTGCGATTGGAGGATGTCGGCAATTCCCGAATCTCGGCGGCAGGAGCCGCGACATAGACGATTGGGCCCCTCCGCACGGAAACGCACTGGTTGAGTCCCCTTTCCGTCGTAATCTCGGCGAGGAATGTCAAGGCGATGCCATCACCAGCCTTCCATGCGCGGTCAATCCGCACGAACTCACCCGCTCGTGCAGCAGGCACCGTCTCGCCGTTCACGCAAATTGCCGCGCCGCGACTCCAGCCTGGCACACGGACGAAGAGCGGCCATTTCGAGCCATCCGCAGAAAGAATCTTCAAGGCAACCGAATCGCCAAAAGGATACGACCCCTCCGTTCGAATGGTCGCACGCTCCGTTTTCAGCAGTGAAGGTGCATAGGCAATTGCCGCGAAACCATCCCCCTTCCGCATCCAAAGCGACTGCGTGAACTTCGGCCATGCGAAGTGGTAGTTGGAGCGACAGCAACCATATCCGGAATCTGGGCCTGGAGTGACCGCCCCGCCTTCCTCATTGCACTCGAACCCATTGCGCCCCTCCACGCGGCAATTCGGCTGATTCAGCACGAGGTAGTAGCGAACGCCGCGCCCGTCATCACCCAGAATGGCGGGCAATGCATTGTACGCTACAATCTCCATATCGTCCGCCGCCTTCAGATTCCCCGTGGCCGCGATGACGTCGCGGCAGGAGAGAATCCGCTCCGCAATGGCGCAAAGTTCCGTCCCCTCCGTCGTGTCCCGACCTGAGAGAGGCTCCGTCCCATTGAGCATTCGATCGGGGCGACCGTGCATCTGCATGGCCCACCCGGCGGCATCAAACGCCGCGTCATACGCCAAGCGGTCGCGTTCCTCGCCAAAGAGGCGGAACCGAAGGGCCGGGAACTTGAGTCCCTGCATAAAGTTCACGATGTGCATCCGATACCCCTCGGCCCAGCGTTCGTTCCCACCCTCACGGTAATAGGTCGTCCAATCGGAAGCCTGCGCTGTCAGCAATTTGGCAAAATCGAGCAGTTCTGACGAACCCGTTCGATCGTAGAGCCACAGAACCACCTCAAGTTCATCTCCCACCCGACAAGCCGCCCAAGCCGAATCGGCAAGAAGCGGGCAGTCTGCAAGTCGCTTAGACTTGTAGGCGAAGTAGCGGCGCAGGAATGGCTCAATGCGTACATCACCCGTCACCTCGGCCCAGTCCCTCAGGTAATGGAGCACAATCATGTTCGCCCACCAGTTGTCGGCTTTCGGGCCAAAGTCGCCAGACGGTCGTTGGGAGGCGAGTGCCGCGTCCACCCACCGCCGCGCCTTCTGCTTCAGCGCGGCATCGTCCAGGGTCAAGGCCAACGCCACCAGCCCTTTCGCGTAGTAGGGGCCTCGCTCCCAGGCATACTGGCCGCTCCTCCCGGCATTGGTCAGCCAATCGGACACCCCGATGTCGTCGTAAAGCTCCTCCGCATGCCCCGTCAATCCGTCGCGTTGCTTTTCCAGCTGACGCAAAAGCCACCCTTCTGCCCGAACGCTTCCGAGTGGCAACACGTCCAACTCCGCCGGAGACGGACGTGTACCCGCCAAAAGCGACCATGCACAACAGCCTCCAATAACGACACCTGCGATGGAAAAGATAGGCTTCATTCGGTCAATCCTATAGAACTTGAATGGACGGACATTATACCATATTCACCGAATCACCCGTTCGTGGTATAATAGTGGGCATGAAATATGCACCGTCTATGCTGTTCGCCGTCCTCCTGTGCGGCACCACTTTCGCAAATGCCGAGAAAACCCCGCTTTTCAATGGGCGAGATCTCTCCGGATGGACATCCGTTCAGGACTATGACGTGACGGGGGGCTATGCGGCCTCCGAGCCAACGTGGTTTGTGACGAATGGCGCAATTCGCACCACGGGGACACCGTTCGGCTACCTGCGAACGAAGCGGTCTGATTTCGGTGACTACACCCTCCATGTCGAATACCGCTGGTGGCGACAGACAACGCGTCCGAACTCGGGCGTGTTCGTCCGTCTCTCCCGTGAAACGGGGTCATTCGTACCGACCTGTCTTGAGAATCAGCTTTGCCGCGGCATGATGGGCGATGTGCTGGCCCTGGGTGGCGCGGTGTTTGAAGGTTTTACCCCTCGTTCGACCTATACGCCTTCCGATCCTCTGTCTGGCATCATCCGCTCTCCCAAGCGCAATGCAGACAACGAAAAACCCTTTGGCGAATGGAATGTGATGGAAATTGAACTTTCCGGGGATACGCTCGTCAACCGACTCAACGGTGTCGAGCAGAACCGCATTTCAGGAATCGCCGCGTTGCGCGGTGCCATCGCCCTTCAATCCGAGGGTGGTGCCATTGAGTTTCGCAATGTGTGGATTCAGGAGACCACCAAGACTCCGAACGACTGATTCGCTCACGCGAGACTCAGGCGACAGGCTTCAGCGAGATCGACCTTCACCCCGACTCCGAGTTCTGTCCTGATGCGCGAGACATCCGGGACATAATAATCTGCCGCGCCGGCAACCGTCTGGCCAAGGACACGAATTTCACTCGTGCTCCCCAGTGCGCGGCGAACGAGGGCGGCCAAGTCTCGGATGCGAATCGCTTCATCCGAACCAACATTGTAGATGCGCCCGGATTCACCACGCGATAGAATCGCCCACAGCCATTCCACAAGGTCATCCGCATACAAGTAGGAGCGCATGGGCGATCCATCTCCCCGAATGACAATCTCGCGGCCAGCCTGACAGTCGGCCAGGAAGTTCCCAATGGCAAAATGCTGACCCCGTGGAAGATACTTCCCGACAAAGGCAAAGCAACGGGGAATCAGCGTAAAAAGTCCTGAGTCAATGGCCATTTGCTCGGCCTCCAGCTTGGCCTTTCCATAGGTCGTCACGGGGCACGGCGTAAGGTTTTCTCCTATCGGACCCTTCTGTCCCCTTCCATAAACGCCGCCGGATGAGACCATCATAAACTTCTCCGCGCCACATTTGGTTGCCTGACAAAGGGCATTCGCCGTCCCATCAATGATAATTGAACGCATCTCCTCGTCAGGGACATCCACCCGCGCCGGTGTTGCCGCATGAATCACCCAGTCGAAATGTGCCGACCCAACATCAAAGGTTCTCACATCACCCGTAAGAATATGAACGGGAAGCAAAGGCGAAAACGCCGCGTCAAAACCATGCCGCGAGAGGACCGTTAGATCCATCTCAGCGGGATGCCGCGAAAAGTAGTCGATAATCGACTTCCCGAAGAATCCCGTTCCGCCCGTAATCAAGATACGTTTCATGTGCATATTATATCACACGCACGCGCTTTCCTCAGGCAGACAAGTGAACGAGCGCCCTAAAAAAAGGCCACGGGTATCCCATGGATGTCCGTGGCCTCCTGTTTGTTCCGCAACAGGGTGGATTACATCATACCGCCCATGTCGGGTGCACCGCCGTGTCCGCCACAGCCGCAGGCTTCCTTCTTCTCGGGAATGTCCGTGACCATGCAGTCCGTCGTGAGGAGCAGGCCCGCAATGGAAGCCGCGTTCTGCAACGCCGAACGCGTCACCTTGGCCGGATCGACAACACCCGCCTTGAGCAAGTCGCAGTACTCACCCGTGCGGACATTGTATCCGTTCGTGCCCGTCGCCTTCTTCACGTTGGCAATCACAAGCGCCGCTTCCTGACCAGCGTTGTTGACGAGCTTGCGCAGAGGAGCCTCAATCGCACGCTCGATGATCTTCGCGCCGACGAGTTCGTCACCCTCAAGCTTGAGGGCCTCAATGGCCTTCTGCGCACGAAGGTAGGCAACACCGCCACCAGGAACGATGCCCTCTTCGACCGCCGCACGGGTGGCATGGAGAGCGTCGTCAACGCGATCCTTCTTCTCCTTCATCGCCGCCTCAGTCGCAGCACCGACCTTAATCAGCGCAACACCACCAGCGAGCTTTGCAAGACGCTCCTGCAGTTTCTCGCGATCGTAGTCGGAGGTCGTCTCCTCAATCTGCTTCTTGATGATGGCAACGCGAGCCTCGATGTCCGCCTTCTTGCCAAGCCCCTCGACAATCGTCGTGTTGTCCTTGTCCACGACGACCTTCTTCGCACGGCCAAGATCCGTGAGCTGGACATTCTCAAGCTTGATGCCGAGATCCTCGCTGATGAGCTTGCCGCCCGTCAGGATGGCAATATCCTCCAGAATCGCTTTCCGACGATCGCCGAAGCCAGGAGCCTTGACGGCGCAGACCTGGAAGGTGCCGCGCAGCTTGTTCACGACGAGCGTCGCGAGTGCCTCGCCCTCGACATCCTCCGCGATGATCATCAGCGGACGACCCGTCTTCGCAACCGCCTGCAGGAGCGGGAGCATATCCTGAAGGTTCGAGATCTTCTTCTCGAAGAGCAAGATGAACGGATTCTCAAGTTCGCACTCCATGTCCTCGGGCGAGGTCACGAAGTAGGGCGAGAGGTAACCCTTGTCGAACTGCATACCTTCAACGACATCCAGCGTCGACTCAAGCGTCTTGGCCTCTTCGACCGTAATCGTTCCTTCCTTGCCGACCTTATCCATCGCATCGGAAATCATCTTTCCGATTTCGGTGTCGCCATTAGCGGAAATCGTCGCAACCTGCGCAATTTCATCGGCGCTCTTCACCTTCTTCGCGAGCTTTGCAATCGAGTCGGTGACGGCCGCCGTCGCCTTGTCGATACCGGCCTTGAGGGCCATTGCATTCGCACCAGCGGTCAGGTTCTTGAGACCTTCGCGATAAATCGCCTCGGCAAGCAACGTTGCCGTCGTGGTACCATCACCCGCGACATCGTTCGTCTTCGAAGCGACTTCCTTAACCATCTGGGCACCCATATTCTCGAACGGATCGGGAAGCTCAATCTCCTTGGCAACCGTCACACCATCCTTCGTAATCTGCGGCGAGCCAAACTTCTTGTCGAGAATCACATTTCGACCTGACGGGCCGAGCGTGGACGTAACCGCCGACGAGAGTTTCTCAATACCCGAGAGGATTTTCTGACGCGCATCCGCATCAAACTTAATCTGCTTAGCCATTTTGTTACAGCCTTTCCTTTTCAAATGGGGAGGGGAAGGGAAATCTCCCCCTCCCATTGTCTTTACTTCTCAAGAACGCCCAGGAGGTCCTCTTCACGGACGAGCTGGAGTTTCTTTCCGTCAATCTTGACTTCCGTACCGCCATACTTGGGCAGAAGCACCGTATCACCGGCCTTGACGTCGAACGCAATTTCCTTGCCGTCCTTGTCCAACTTCTTGCCAACTGCAATCACCTTGCCCTGCATCGGCTTTTCCTTGGCCGAATCGGGAATAATGATACCACCGACGGTCTGTTCCTTCTCTTCAATGGGCTCCACGAGCACGCGATCACCCAAGGGTCTAATCTTCATTTTATTCTCCTTTTATTTGCCTTTGCTTCAATCGTTTCGTTTTCGCCGCGCCTTACTTCATCGTGAAGTCGGCATCAACGACATCGTCGCCATTCTTGCCCTTACCGGCATCACCGCCCTGATTCGGCGGCGGCGTCCCCGCACCCGGATTCGCATTGCCACCCGGCTGAGCACCAGCCGCCTGACCGGCCTGCGCCGAAGCGTACATTTCCTGGGCAACGGGTTCCATCGCCTTCATGAGGGCTTCCTGTTTCGCCTTGATGTCGGCAATCGGAGCCGGCGGATTCTTGGCGAGCTCATCCTTGAGGGCCTTGAGGGCCGCCTCGACCGGGGCCTTCTTGTCGGCGGCAATCTTGTCACCCGCATCCTTCAGGGTCTTCTCAACCTGGAAGGCAAGACCGTCGGCCTTGTTGCGCTCCTCGACCTCGGCGTGACGCTTCTCGTCCTCCGCAGCATGGGCCTCGGCATCCTTGCGCATCTTTTCAATCTCCTCCTTCGAGAGACCGCCCGCCGCAGTAATCGTGATCTTCTGCTCCTTCTGAGTGCCAAGATCCTTTGCCGAGACGTTCAAGATGCCGTTCGCATCAATATCAAAGGTCACCTCAATCTGCGGAACCCCACGCGGAGCCGGCGGAATGCCGTCCAAGTTGAAGTTACCAAGGCTCTTGTTGTCACGCGCCATCTTGCGGTCGCCCTGGAAAATCGCAATCGTCACGGCCGGCTGATTGTCAGCAGCAGTCGAGAAGACCTGCGACTTCTTTGTCGGAATCGTCGTGTTACGCTCAATGAGCGGGGTCAACACACCACCCAGCGTCTCAATACCGAGCGTCAGCGGCGTCACATCCAACAGCAATACATCCTTGACCTCGCCCTTCAGAATGCCGCCCTGAATGGCCGCACCCATCGCTACCACCTCATCAGGGTTCACGCCCTTGTGGGGTTCCTTGCCGAACAGGCTCTTCGCCTTCTCCTGAATGAGCGGCATACGCGTCTGACCACCAACCAGCACAACCTCATCGACAGAAGACAGATCGGCATCGGCCATGCACTTGCGGCACGGCTCGCTCGTGCGGTTGACGAGATCCATCGTCAGCGTCTCAAGAATCGAGCGCGTCAAGGTCGTCGTCAGGTGCTTCGGGCCAGTCGCATCCGCCGTGATGAACGGCAGGTTGATGTCATAGGTCGTGGCACTCGAAAGCGCACACTTCGCCTTTTCAGCCTCCTCTTTCAGACGCTGAAGGGCCATCATATCGTTGCCGAGGTCAATGCCTTCCTTAGCCTTGAAGTCGGCGATCATCCACTTCATAATCGCCTGATCGAGGTCATCACCACCCAAATGGGTATCACCATTCGTGGCCTTCACCTCAAAGACACCATCGCCAATATCGAGGATTGAGATATCAAACGTACCACCACCGAAGTCGTAGACCGCAATCTTCTCGTTTTTCTTCTTATCGAGACCATACGCCAGCGAAGCCGCCGTCGGCTCGTTCACGATGCGCTTCACATCAAGACCCGCAATCTTGCCTGCGTCCTTTGTCGCCTGACGCTGCTGGTCGTTGAAGTAGGCCGGAACCGTAATCACAGCCTCAGTAATCTTCTCACCCAAGAAGGCCTCCGCATCCTCCTTCAGTTTGCGGAGGACCATGGCGGAGATTTCCTGCGCCGTGTAGACCTTGCCGTTCACCTCAACTGCCGCATCGCCATTCGGTGCCGCGACAACCTTGTACGGAACCATCTTGATCTCGTCCGTCATCTCGTCAAAGCGACGACCAATGAACCGCTTAATCGAATAAATAGTCGAGTGGGGATTCGTCACAGCCTGACGCTTCGCCGCCTGGCCGACAAGGATCTCACCCGTCTTCGTGAAAGCGACAATGGACGGAGTCGTGCGCGCACCCTCCTTATTGGGAATTACGACCGCCTCGCCACCTTCCATCACAGCCATGCAGCTGTTGGTCGTTCCCAAGTCAATACCAAGTACTTTTGCCATATTTTCTTCTTCTTTCTGCACCCACCACGGGTGTCACCCGTAATGTAGCAGAGCGCATGCCATCCGTTCAAGACCTACATTCCGCCACCATTTTCCCCGAATAATGCGACAGGTGGGACATTCAACCGTAGCAGAATGTCCCACCTGTCCCTGATTGGGCAATGCCCAAATCCCGTCTGAAAACTCAGTAGCCGAGATCCTCGTCAACAAGAATAACGTGCGTTGGTGTTGCAGTCGGCCGATGCTCAAAGATGGCGATAACGCGGCAAATTCGATCCGGCGAGTCGCAGTCTGCGCATGTTCCCGTCAGCGCACAGGGCGTACGCTTACCCAACCGTCGGCAGTTCGAAGGGCAGGCAAATTTGCGAATGCGGGCGATTGCCGCGTCCACGCCCCCATCGACAATCTTGTTTCGTCCCACAACATAAATGACGCGCCCGGGTCCCGTGATTGAGGCCGCCACGCGATTGCCGCGCCCGTCGATGTTCACGATGCGGCCATCCACTGTCAACGCGTTCGCACTCAGGAGAAAAAGGTCCATCACCAACTGGTGATCGCGGACTTCCTTTCCTTCGGCGACCAACCGCTCGCGAACGCCAAGGGCCTTAATGGTCTCGCTTCCACCCCAGCCAACGGATGTCGCCGAAGCCGCCTCACGAAGGATGAGTTCGGTCGCCGCCTCTTTGCTCTCCACAAGAGAGACCTCAAATCCACGCCGCATCAGACCTTCAGCCGCTTTCTTCATCATCTCATTCATTTCGACGCTCCTTATACTACTATATTAGGTGATTAAAGAACACTCATGGCCAGTGCAATGACAGTCGGCATCGTCACGATACTGAGAATAGTCGTGCCGCTGACAACGCCAACCGACAGGTCAACATCCCGACCATATTTCGATGCAAACATCGTGACGGTAGCCGCAACAGGGGCGGACGCGGCGGCCACAAGGGAAAGCATCATAACCCTGTCCAATTGGCTACGGAAAGGATAGAGCGCAAAGGTCAGGGCCAACGGGCAGACGATTAGGCGCACGATCGCCGCCACATGGGCCGACAGGTTGCGCACAACCGTCCCGAGGTGAGCTCCTGCCAAATAGTAGCCAATGACCAGCATCGCCAACGGCGTATTCAGAGATGCCATCATCCGAACTGGCGTGTGCACAATCTCCGGCAGGCTAACCGAGAAGAGAAAAAGCGGAAGTCCAAGTGCCAGGCCAACCGTTCCAGGGTTGACGAACATGACCCACGGACTACGACTCTCCGCGCTTCTGCACTCCATCCCCCGCATGACCCGCAAGCCCCAGCTCCAGACCATCACATTGAAGACCGCGACATAAATAATGCCGAAGAATACGCCCTCTTCGCCAAGTACAGCTTGCTCAAGCGGAATGCCCATAAAACCCGCATTCGAGAAGACGACGGCCAACCGCAGAACCGTCTCTGTCGAAGCCCGCCCCGTACGGATAAAAATGTGTGCCACGAGAATAAGCACCGCATGCAAGGCCAGCGCAATCAAGAACGCCAATCCCAACTGCGCCAACATGGACGAATCAAAAGGACGCTGGAATGCATCCACAATCAGGCACGGCGTGACGAGGAGAAGAAGGACATTGACCATTCCCCGCACGGCGGACGCGCCCAAAAGGCGCATCCGTCGGCAAACGGCCCCAACGCCAATCAGTGCAAACAGCACGGCGACTTGCCGCGCAACAACCAAGAAGTTTTCCATACGGGCGGGAAATTATACCACACGGGGCAACCCCCGTTCAGAGTTCCGTATACGAATCAATAATCCGATCGGGGGCTTCGGCAAGCAATGTGGTGCGCGGGTTTGTAAATGTGACGGCAATGACCCGCATACCAGCCGTCTTGGCGGCACGGATGCCCGCCACCGCGTCCTCGAAAACGGTGCATCGTTCGGCCGAAACTCCCAACCGGCTTGCCGCAGCCAAGAAGCAATCTGGCGCCGGCTTCCCATGCGTATAGCACGACGCGTCGATGACGACCTCGAAATCCTTGCGAATGGCAAGCCCATCCAGTACAAAATCAACATTTTCCTTCGGGCCTCCCGTTGCAACAGCACATTGGATGCCTTTGCCATGAGCGCGATCAAGGAATGCACGAAGCCCATCGGGCAAGCGCAAATGCGGCGCAAACAGTTCCCGATAGATTCGCTCCTTCTCCTCACCCAACCGGGCCAGTTCATCCGTCGAAAGCGGACGACCGAAAATCTGTTCACAATAATAAGTATTAGGAGCTCCCATCCAATCAATGATTTCACGGGCAGTCAGTTCGTGCCCATATCGCCGCGAAAACTCCTGCCAGGCGATGATGTGGTAGCGACAATTGTTGACCAATGTACCGTCCATGTCAAATATGTAGGCCTTCGTCTCTTCTTTCATCTTCTCTGCTTCGTTTTTCTTCCTGCTTTCCATGATTCAATCGCTCAGGGTTGGCGCGGCAGGGCCACCCGATTGCCCGGCAAGTAGCGCAACCGCCCCTTTAGCCGAAGGGTCATGCAAAGCGTGGCAACCTTTGACTCGGACAGTCCCGTGCACCCGACTAGATGGTCCATTGAAACGCCCACGGCATCAACTTCCCGCATAATCATCGACTCCTCAAGGGAGAACTTTGGCGGCTCCACAACAATCGGCGACTTCTTTGCAACGGGATTCGACAGCGCGGTATCCTCTTTTTCAACTTTCCTACCGCTCGGAGGCAACAAATTGGACATTGCCTCCTGCACATCCGCCGCGCATCGCACAAGCGTCACACCGTCTCGAATCAGTTTCAGGCAACCCGCGCTTGACGGACTGTCCACACGCCCTGGCACGGCCATGCACGTGCGTCCAAGTGTCGTCGCGAACCCGACTGTAATCAGAGTTCCGCTCTTGGACGGCGCCTCGACGGCGAGAACCCCGCTCGCAAGTGCCGCGACCACATGGTTCCGCTGGGGGAACGTCTGATTGTCGGGTTCCCGCCCAAATGGAAACTCGCTCACCACAGCCCCGCCCTTTCTCACAATCTCGCGGGCCAGTTCACGATTCTCCTCGGGATAGAGGCGATCGAGTGCCGAACCCAACACAGCAACCGTCACGCCTCCCGCATCCAATGCCCCCCGATGTGCCTCAGCATCCACGCCCAGGGCCAATCCAGACACGATGCACCAACCATTGCCGGCAAGTTCATACCCGAAGCGATTAGCCTGATCGCGACCATAGGCCGTCGCACGACGTGTCCCGACAATGGCAATAGCCGCTTTCGAAAGTGCCGCGACATCCCCCATGACGTAGAGCACGAGCGGATGCCCCTGCGTTTTCCGCAGAATCTCCGGGTAATCTGCATCCGCCGGTGTCAGAATCGTCACATGATATTTTGCAGCAATGGAAAACTCGAGCTGCCAGTCAATCTCGCCACCATTCCGCGCCACTTTCTTCGGAAAATTCTCCCAAGCGGCGGCGACCGACCCATATCGGGACACCAGTTTCTCGACCGTAACGGAACCGACCCGCTCGGCGAGATTGAACGCCACATAGGCCTCTTGTTCAGTCACTCAAGTACCCCCTTGATTTCACCATCCAAATTATGATATACTTTCCGCCTGTTGAAACGGCCCCATCGTCTATCGGCTAGGACACGAGCTTTTCATGCTTGGTAGAGGAGTTCGACTCTCCTTGGGGCTGCCACTTCCCACTTCACTACTACGTGGTGCTTTTTCATCTTGTGTATCCCACCTTCAACGAGTACGGGCGACGGTTTTTCCGTCGCCCGCCCCAGATGAACGTCAACCCTGCTGTTGACGTTCCTTGAGGGCCTGACTGACCGCCAGCATACGATCCGACAGGTCCTCAAACCCGACATCCGTCGAATAGATATCTTTGTAGTACTGGTAGGCCTTTTCAAGATCTCCAGCCTCCTCGGCGCAAAGTCCAAGTCGATAGACGACTTTCTTCTTCAGGTCATCCATCGTCGGAATCTGGTCACGAGCCGTCTCAAGCTGCATTACAGCCATATCGGACTGACCCTTCATCAGGAAGCACATCGCCAGGTAATAGAGTGCCCAAAGACGATCCTTCGGACTCTTCTGCGCCAACTGGAGGTGCTCAAGCGCCTCGTCGTAATAGCCATAGGTGAAATACTGGACACCCAGCTCATAGCGCAAATGCAGGTCGTTCGGATAGCGCTCAACGCGCGCAGCGAGATCGTCGAACACAAACTGGTTCTTCTCGCCCTCAAGCTGTTCGGCTTCCTCCGTCTTGCCCTCGGCCTTCAGCGCGTCAATCTGCTGGTCGTAGTACTGAACTCGCGTCTGGGAGAGCATCCGATCGAGTTCAGGGTCCATGGAACCCGCCGCCTCAATCGCCTTCGACAGGCAGTCTATCGCCTCCGCAAACCGCTTGTTCTGAACATAGAGTCGCGCCAAGGCGCGGCGATAGTTCATATTCTTCGGCTCTTTCTCAATCTGCGCAAGCTTCTCAGCAATAAGCGCATCCGCATCCGAACCCGTCACAACCGCCTTATTCGCCTGATCGAGACGCTTCGCCTGCTCCTTATTGGCGATGAGATTCTGGAAGCCGCCTTTCTTGCCTGCCGTCTGCTCCCAACCGGCATTCATCGTCGCCTGCGCCTCGGCATTCTTGAGCAACTGCATTACGCGCTGGTCGCCTGGTTTCAGCTCCGAGAGCTTCTGATAGGCATCGCGAGCCTTGTCCCACCGCTTGGCCATCGTGTAGTAGGTTGCCACACGTTCCAGAAGCGAAGGATCCTTATTGCTGCATTCATAGGCCGCCTCAATCGAGATGGCGGCGTGATCCGCCTTGCCAGCCGCCTCAGCCGCCTTGACCGCCGCCTCAATGTTGTCCGCGTCCAACGGATTCTGGCAGAGGAGTTTCTCCGCCTCAGCCATCGCCTCAACCCCCTTACCCTTCTTGGCCAATCCAAGAATCTTCTGTCGCGCCAACATATAGCCGAGTTTCGCACCGAAGCCGGCCTTGCCGTTCTTCCTGAAGTTCGCAATCTGAGCCGTCCGCAACAGGCGCCGCGTCTCAAGGACATCCGGTGCTGCCGCCACCGCCTCCATCAGCATATCAACCGCAAGGTCATACCGCCCCGTCTCAAGGGCCTGCCGCCCACGATTGGTGAAATTCTGGGCCTTCTGAGCCAAATCGACTGCCATCTTTACACGCTCCTCTTTCGCTGTTAGGGCGTCACCGCCAAACGCCCGTCGTCCTCGGAAAGGTCGAGAATACCCTTCTGCTTGTAGGTTTTCAGCATGAAATGCGTCGAGGTTGAGAGCACTCCGTCAATCGTCGACAAATCCGCCGCAACGAACTGAGCCACATCCTGCAGACTGTCGCCCTTGACAAACACCAGCAGGTCATAGCCACCGGACATCAGGAAACAGGCCTCAACCTGCTCAAACTTCGAAACCTTCTCGGCAATCTTGCCAAAGCCACAATCACGCTGGGGCGTAATCTTGAGTTCAATTACCGCATGTACTTCGTTCATGGTCTTCTTCCCTTCAGTGCATTAAACTGTCAAAACTTGAGCGCAAGGACATCATCCATGACGCGTGCGGCGATTTCCTCCGCCACGCGCCCGGATGCATTGCGCATTCCCGTCATCAGGTCGCCACTCGTCCCAAAGGGAACGGATGCCTCGTAGACACGGTTATCCATCAAAACCTTTCCATTCTTGTGGTCGATGACCGAGACCACTACCTGCACAGAAAAACTCTGAATCGAGTTCCGTTGCCCCGTCGACCGATCGCTACCCAAATGGCTCGCTTCCGCCGACTTGACAACACCCTGAATCTCAAGAACCGCATCATCAGCGGACCCAATCCTAAATGTTCCCTCGCGCTGAACCTCGCGCAAAATCTGTCGCGCAACGACATTGCCAAGTTCCGTGACCTTGCTCTCATTACGGAAAGTCGGAACCGAGATTGTGCGCATCTCCACCGGAATGGACGATGTCCATGTGTAGGATGCACAACCAGCCAGCACAACTGCCGGAACAACCATCTTCAGAAACTTCCAAATCATTTTCCCTTGCCCTCCTTCAGTATCGCCAACCGCTCACGGACTTCCGCCGCGTGCGCACCCGTCGGATAATCCCGCAGGTACTTCTCGTATGCATTCACCGCCGAGCGCAATGTGCGCGTACGCGAATCGTAGAACTTCGCCGCACGATAGGCCTCGGCCTCAAGGTCACACTGGACGCGGTCCAGCATTTCAGCCAACTCCTCCCGTGCGTTTGCAGAAATGTCCTCGCGCATGGCCAACTTGAGGTAGCCGATGGTGTCGTTGACACGCAGACGATTGTACCCGTTGTCCTCAAGAATCTTCATCCGAACCCGCGCTTCACGCACCAGAGCCTCCTTGGCCTCGGGCGACTCTGGGTAGAGGTTACGCAGATTCTCATAAACCTCAACGGCAACCTCGTACTTCCCCTCGTCTTCGCGCAGTTCGGCAATCGTCAGGAGTGCTTCCGGCACAAACGCCGCGCCGGGCGACCGCAGAACGACCGACTCGTAGGCGCGACGGACATCCACCGTATTCGAAAAGCGGAAGAAGAGGATATGCTTGCCTTCCTCGCGCATCAGGTTTGCCACCTTGTACGCCTGCGCGGCAATTGCGTCATAATCGCATTCAAGCGAATAGAAGTCGAGCAAATACCGATATTCGGCAAAAGCCTCCTCGTAGTCAAGGTCGTGCACAAGCAACAGATCCGCCAGCGCCTTCTGTGCCTTCACCGCCTCAGGAGCCGTCGGCCAATACCGAACAAGCGCATCGTACCCACGCCGTGCCGCGCCCCACGACTCCTCCCGTTCGCACGCCTGCGCCCAGGCGAACTGATCCGCCGCATTCGTCATCTTCGGACCCGTCAGCCAAGCGAACCACCGCGGCTCCTTCTTCGACGGACGCACAATCTCGTCCTCGCTGTCGAAACCCGGGTAGGCATCAGTCGCATACCGAACGCCAGGGCCAGGGCTGACGCCCGGCTGATCCACCGCGCCGACCGTGCCAAAGGCACAGGCAACCGCAAGCAGTAAGAATGAATTTCTAAACTTCATACGCCTATTATACCACAATTCGGGACATCCTGTATCAGCAGCAGCAGCCCCAAGGACACGAACCGAAGACCGCCGAATCAACGCAAAAGCGAACAGCTCACAACGAGGCAAGGAGTCCGCCCGAAAGAATAAGGTGCTTCTCCCGCGCCGAGAGTGTCGTCCGCACTTCAAAAGAACTCTTCGGGCCCTTCACCGTCAGAACGCCATCGCCTGCAACAGCCTCTCGGATGCCCTTCAGTTCAAGTCGGTCGCCCGTTCCAAGCTTGTCGTAGTCCTTTGGATCGACAAACACAAACGGAACGATTCCGAAATTGATGAGATTGGCACGGTGAATACGCTCGATGGACTTCGCAAGGATTGCCTTCACGCCAAGATACATCGGACAAAGTGCCGCGTGTTCACGCGAACTGCCCTGTCCATAGCTTTCGCCTGCGACAATAACATTCGCAAAACCCGCCTCCTTATTGGCGAGGCAACGGTCGTGGAATGTCTTGTCGCACGGCTCAAAGACGTATTTCGCATATTCCGGCACATTCGAGCGAAACTTGAGACGCGCCCCGGCAGGCATGATGTGGTCGGTCGTAATCTTGTCACCCACGCGGATGGCGACCATCCCCGCAAGATCCTTCGCCAGCGGCTCGCCTTTCGGCACTGTGGCAATATTCGGGCCACGGACAATCTTCGTTCCCTTTACGCCCTTCCCAGCCGTCTCCCGATAGAGGAACATCGTGTCGTCAATCGGGAACTTCTTCGGAGCAGGAACAGCCGTCGTACCCTTGCAGACCGTCACCACGCCCGTCAGCGCCGAAGCCGCCGCCGTCTCGGGCGAGACGAGATAGACCTTCGCGGACTTCGTTCCGCTGCGCCCTTCAAAATTACGGTTGTTCGTCCGAAGCGACACGGCATTCGTCGACGGGCTCATGTGCGCCCCGATGCAGAATCCGCAGGCATTCTCAAGGATGCGGCAACCCGCCTTGATAAGGATGGCAAGCGACCCATCCGCCGCCAGCATATTGACGACCTGACGCGAACCACAGGCAATGCCAACCTCAACCTCATCCGCCACATGCTTGCCCTTCAGAATCTGGGCCACCGTACGGATGTCGCGATAGGACGAGTTCGTACACGAACCAATCATGATCTGGTTCACCTTCGTACCAGCCATCGACTTCACCGTCACAATGTTGCCCGGACTGTGCGGGGCCGCCGCCAGCGGCTCCAACTTCGACAGGTCAACCGTGAAGGAGTCATCATACTCCGAACCGGCATCCGCCACGATTTCCGTCCAGTCCTTGCCGCGCCCCTGCGCCACGAGAAACTGCTTGGTCACGTCATCAGACGGGAAGACGCTCGTCGTCACACCGAGTTCCGCCCCCATGTTCGTAATCGTCGCACGCGAGGGCACGTCCAGCGTCTCAACGCCCGGCCCACAGTACTCGAAAATCCAACCAACATTCCCCTTCGTACCAAACTTCTCCAGCACCTTGAGGATTACATCCTTGGCACTCACACCTCGCTTCAGTTTGCCCTTCAGATAGATGGCGCGGACCTTTGGCGTTGGAATGTGAAACGCCCCGCCGGCCATGGCAACGGCGATGTCAATGCCGCCCGCGCCAATGGCAATCTGCCCGATGCCGCCGCCCGTCGGTGTGTGGGAATCGGATCCAAGCAACGTCGTCCCCGGCTTACCGAAGCGCTCAAGGTGGAGCTGATGGCAAATCCCATTGCCCGCCTTGGAGTAGATGATTCCGTATTTCTTGGCAATGGACGCGAGGAAATCATGGTCATCAGCATTCTCAAAACCAATCTGCACGGTGTTGTGATCGATATAACTCACGGCCAAGTCGTTCTTCACATGGGCTACACCCATCGACTCAAACTGAAGATAGGCCATCGTGCCGGTCGCATCCTGCGTCAGGGTCTGGTCAATGCGGATGCCCAGCTCGGAATCCGTCGCAGGGTTCCCCTCGACGAGATGCTTCGAAAGAATCTTCTCAACTACGGTCATTGGCTTCGTTTTCATGACCCGATATTATACCATAAAGCGCACAATGGGCGACGAACGCCACGGGAACATTGTAAATCTAATGGGTCTGCAAAAACGGGACGGTCCGCGCCCGAAAAGAAGGACTGGACGAGGGGCAAAACCACCCCCGTAACATAAGTACTGAAAAGGCGCGGCGATTGCGACCGAGCGTAGCGGCAACTGGCGTGCCTGCACAACAAAACCGAAAAGCTCACGCCACACAATGGCAACCAAGTGTCACCACGACGGTCAGCCGACGATGGTTCCGCCTCCGACAATCTCGTCCCCTCGATAGAAGACCGCGCTTTGTCCAGGGGCGACACCCATCAACCCTTCCACCGATTCAACACGAGAGCCATTCCATCTCACAGGCCCTTTCGGCTCTCCCGCACTGCGAATCTTGACGAACACATCCAAAGGGCCATCCGCGACACCTGGAAAACGGACAACGGACGCGATTTCAAACGAATGCACAATCGCCTGTTCCCTAAAACCCACGACGACTTCGTTGCGCCTGGCATTCAGGCGAACAACGTAATAGGGCGTTCCGCCGCCAATTCCCAACCCCTTTCGCTTGCCAACCGTGTAGTTCCAGAAACCACGATGCCGCCCGAGCACCCGACCATCCACCGTCACGATATTGCCCGGACAATCCGCCGCGCCCACAATGTCCATGGGGTTCCCGCCGCAAAAATCCTGGCTATCGTTCTTGTCGGCAACGGGCAAGCCAAACTCACGCGCCTTGGCCCGCACAGCCGACTTCGTCAGTCCGCCAAGTGGAAAGATGGTCCGAGCAAGAACATCTGCCGGAACCCGATAGAGAAAATAGCTCTGGTCCTTCGCATGGTCGACCCCACGAAAAAGTCGCCCCCCCTCCACTCGCGCATAGTGTCCTGTTGCAAAAGCCTCGCATCCGCACGACGTGAAGGCCAGGCGCGGCAAAAGTCCAAACTTGACCGTCTCGTTGCATCTCACGCACGGATTCGGCGTCCTCCCTGCAAGATAAGTCTCCCTCAGATAAGAAAGGACATTCGAATTCCATTCCGCCGCGAGGTCGAAGAGACGAAACTCAATGCCCAAATGCGCGGCGGCGGCCCGCGCCTCTGCAATCGCGGCAGATTCGCCCGACCGACCGAGAGACATCGTCACGCCAATGACTTCAAAGCCCCTCTCCTTCAGGAGAAGGGCCGTGACGGCGGAGTCCACGCCACCCGAAATGCCGACGACGACTTTCACTGGATGCGCACGGTGCGCGACTCGTAGTGGCCCGGCTGCCATGTGCGGACAGTCGTTCCGTCCGCATTCACCGTATCGACATACCGCCCCTCGACCCAGACATTCTGCGTCTGATAGACGGGCTGGGGCTGCACGACCACGGGTTGTTGGACGACGACCGGTTGCTGAACGATGACGGGCTGGGGCGTAACGACCTGTACGGGCACGACCGGCTGCTGAACGACGACCGCCGTCGGCTGAGCCACGGCCCCCGCCACAAGCCCTGCGACCGCACCACCGACAAATCCCGGCCAGAAGTTGCTACCGCCGCGTCCCCACATGCTCCCATGCCGAGGGGGCGGCGGCCCAGGACAGAACCCTGGACCACGATGGCCGCCGTGCGCAAAAACTGCCGCGGAAGCCAACCCAACAAGAGCCCAAATCATCATCTTCTTCATCGTCTTCTTCCTTTCCTCAAAACCCGCAATTATTCCCGCCGCTCGGGATTGAGCGAGACCTGGGAGAACCGCCACTTTCCATCCTCGTCCTCCACTATGACGCACGAGAATGTACGCTCCTCAGACGCCCCCGCCGTCGCGCCCTCAAAGTCCGATCCACTTAGGTCCAGGATGCCTACCACGGTCGCCCGTCCCGAATCGGACTCAATCTCAAGATCCTTAAAGCGTACGCTCAGAACACGCGCTCCCGAACGGTAAGCCAAAACGGAACCTGCGAAATCATCCCGCGACAAAACCGTCGAAATGGCGAACTCTGGAATCGAGAAGCGGCACTTGTCAAGAACAAAGGAGCCAAGGGTCTGCGCTCGCAACGCTCCCTCCATCACCGTCTCAGACGATTCCCGCGAGGCAATCCGCTCAATGTCGCGAAAGAGGCCTTTGATTCGCGCTGTGTCCGAATGCGTATAGAACCAGAACCCAACGGCCACAGCCAGAAGAACCAGAAGAATCGCAAGCCTCTTCATCGTTCACCCCGCCAACTCAGTTCCGCATTTTGGACTGTTCGGAACGCTCCCACGCCGCTCTGGCACGAAGGAACAACCAGCCCGTCAGGGGAACGGTCAGGATGTAAAGGAGTCCCAGTATGCCCATCGCCAGCCAGAAGTTCGGAACCAGCAGGGCAATCAGCAGGAGGAACCCGACCATCACGGGAAGCAAGTACCGCCGCGGAATATGAATCGCCTTCAGCGAAATCGTCGGCAGGCGCGAAGCCATCAGCGATCCGACGAAAAGGAGCATGAAGATGCCCGTAAGCGGATTCTGAAGGAATGTCGCGAACGGCATCGAAATCTCCTTCGCATCAAGCGCAAAGGAAAGAATCGCCGGCGTGAGGACCATCCAGCAACCACCCGGCGCGGGGACTCCCGTGAAGAAATGCTTCCAGTACGGCATCGTCGGCTGCTCCAACATCGTATTGAAACGAGCCAACCGGAAGCAGTCACACATGGCGTAGTAGAGCGCACACCCAAGAACAATGCGAATCTGCTGAGGGGAGACGAGCGTTCCATCCGCCAGCACATGGGCGGGGCCCCCCGTCATCCAATAGTACATGAACATCGCTGGCGCGACACCAAAATTGACGAAATCCGCCAGCGAATCCAGTTCGGCCCCCAGTTTGGAACTCGCCTTCAGCAGTCGTGCCACCCGACCGTCCACGCCATCACAAAGGCAGGCCACAAGAAGAGCCCAAAGGGCCGGCATAAAGCGTCCTTCACTGGACAGGGAAATGGACGTAATGCCCGCACAAGCGGCCAGTGAAGTAATCAGGTTCGGGACAATCGCCCGAAGAGGAATCTGCTGCTGAAGTTGCTCGTCATTCATGACAGATGCGCAAGCACCGTTTCCCCGGCGACCATAATCTGGCCGACGCGGACTTCAGGCTTTACGCCCTCCGGTAGGTAAACATCAAGTCTGGATCCAAAACGAATCAGGCCGAAACGCTCGGCCCGCTCAAGGTGCGCACCCTCCTCGACCTGGGGGACAATCCGCCGCGCCACCAGCCCGGCAATCTGCGTCACGCCATAAACCTGACCATTGTCAGCCTTCACGAGGTAGTTGCAACGCTCGTTTTCCTTCGAGGCCTTGTCGAGGGACGCGTTGAAGAACTTGCCCGCCGCGATATACTCGACCCGCTCGACCGTACCAGCCGTCGGCAGACGATTCACGTGAACATTGAAAACACTCATGAAAACCGAAACGCGCCAGTGCTTACGCCCATCAGCCAGCCCATCCGGCAGTTCTTCCTCGCTGATGAGGCAGATGCGCCCGTCCGCCGGCGAGAGAATCGCCTTCGCGTCCTCGGGCGGATAGCGGTCCGGATCCCTAAAAAAGAGGAAGACCCCATACGCCAAGAGGAAGAAGGGAATCGTCAACACCGACAGAATCGGCAGGGCAACCGCCGCCACCACGGCAAAGAGAATCGCCAAAACAAGCGCAATCATCCCGAACCGCATCCCCTCACGATTGATGTGGGGGAAGAGGTAGGCGCTATTCGAGAAATCAGGCTTTGGCTCGCTCATGATACGGAAATCTTAATGGCCCCCGGGTTCTGATCGGCTGCCAGACGCGGCACTTTCGGCGCATTCTTGCGCGGCGGACCAATCAGGGCACCGAGAACCCGACCAAGCGTCTTCGGAGCCTGCTCGACAAAGCACTCGTTCGCCAGGGCCTCAAGTACGCGGTTGATGACATCCTCGCCCAATTCACGGTGAGCATTCTCGCGACCACGGTACTGGAGCGTCAGCTTCACCTTGCACCCCTCGCCCAAGAAGCCACGGATCTGCTTGAGCTTGTAGTCGAAGTCGTTCGTATCGGTACCGGGATGGAACTTGATTTCCTTGACCTTCTGCACCTTCTGCGACTTGCGCGCCTGCTTCGCCCGGATGGACTCCTCGTACTTGAACTTGCCGTAGTCCATAATCTTGCAGACAGGCGGCACGGCATTCGGCGTAATCTCCACCAAATCGAGCCCCTGTTGATCAGCAAGACGCTGCGCTTCTCGCGTCGGCATGACGCCAAGCATTTTTCCCTGAGCATCAAGAACGCGAACCTGCGGCACGCGAATCTTGAAGTTTACACGAGTGAACTGTGCGATAACCCACCTCTTTTATTTGGTTTATGATTCCTGTATTGTATCAAATTCCGCGCCTCCTGTGCAAGTGCAGAAAAGAAATTGCCGGGGGCTTTGCAGCCACAAAGAGCGAAGGGATGCCGCGAGACTCCCGCAGCATCCCCGAATCAACGAAGCGGAGGAATCCACTTATTCCCCGAACACCCCGTCCAACGCGTCGGACATCATGTCGACAGCATCTTCGAGATCGCTCTCGCCCAGCACCAGCGGCGGGAGGAAGCGCACCACATTTGGTCCAGCCGTGAGCGCCAGCAACCCCTGGTCACGCAACGCGTCCACCACCGGCTTCGCCTCGCCTTCCACGACAAGCCCAAGCATCAGCCCCTTGCCGCGCACCTCCAGAAGCTTGTCGTACTTGTCAACGAAGCCAAGCAGGGCCTCCTTCAGAAGGTTGCCAATCTCAGTCGCCCGGGCCAGCAGGTTCTCGGACTCGATGACGCCAATCACCGCCAACGCGGCGGCGGCGGCCACAGGATTGCCGCCAAATGTCGACGCGTGGGCCGACAGCGTAAAGACATCCGCCAGTTTTGCATTCGAGACGAGCGCACCCATCGGGATGCCGTCGGCGATCGCCTTTGCGCAGGTGAAGAGGTCGGGCTTCACATTGTAGCCCTGCCAGGCGAACCACGTGCCCGTGCGGCCCATGCCGGACTGCACCTCATCGCAAATCATGAGGAGGTTCTTCTCGTCGCACAGTGCACGGATGCCCTCGATGAACTCCGGGGTCGCCGGCGTCACGCCGCCCTCCCCCTGCACGGCCTCAAGCATAATGGCGACCGTCTTCTCGTTGACGGCGGCCTTCACGCTCTCAAGATCGTTATAAGTCGCGTAGGCAAAGCCGACCGGGAGCGGGTCATACCCCTCCTGACACCACGCCTGGGCCGTCGCCGCCACCGTCGCAAGCGTACGCCCATGGAATCCCTGACGCATCGTGACAATCTCATAGCGTCCGCCGTTGGCCGAGCCCCACTTGCGGGCCAGCTTGATGGCGGCCTCGTTCGCCTCCGCACCCGAATTACAGAAGAACACCTTGCCACCCAGCCCCGAAAGGTCGACCAGTTTCTCGGCAAGACGCGTCTCAGGCTCGTTTGCGAAGAGATTCGAGGAATGCGTCAGCGCGGCGGCCTGATTCTGAATGGCATGGACGACGTGCGGATTCGCATAACCCACGTTGTGAACGCCGATGCCCGAAGTGAAATCGTAGAAACTCCGACCGTCCACATCACGCACTGTCACGCCCTTGCCGCTCGCCAGCACGACGCTCGGCGCATAAGTCGGCATCAACTTATCCTTATAAAGGTCAAGGATTCCCTTCGTATTATTGCTCATTCCGTTATCTCCGTTCCCACGCCCTTACGCGTGAATATTTCCAACAAAAGCGAATGCGCCATCCGTCCGTCCACAAGCTGAACCTTATGGACGCCGGAGCGAATCGCATCTTCGCAACTCTCGATTTTCGGGAGCATTCCCCCCGCAATCGTTCCATCCGCCTTCAGCGCAGCCGTGTCGCCCAAGTGAAGCGTCGAGAAGAGCGTCGTCGGGTCGTTCGGATCCTTCAGCAGCCCCGGAACGTCCGAAACCAGCACAAACTTCAGAACCTTCAGGGCCTTTGCAAGCGCGGCGGCGGCAAAATCGGCATTGACATTATAGAGATGATCGTCGTCGGCTCCCGTGCCGAGCGGCGTGATGACGGGGATGATACCCGCATCCAGCATTTCGGTCACGACACGTGCGTCGACTTCCGTCACCTCACCCACATACCCACGGTCGGGCGCGGCAATCTTGCGTGCCGTGAAAATCCAGTTCCCATGCAGGGGACGCGCATTCGAGCCTCGCAACTGCAATCGGCGAACAAGATCAGGATTGACGACCTTGTTAAGCGTTCGGCGGACAATCTCCATCGTCGTCTCGTCCGTCACTCGAAGGCCATCCACGAACTTCGGCTCATGACCCGACTCACGAATGGCCCGCGAAATCGCCTTGCCGCCGCCGTGCACGATGACAATCTTCATCCCAACGGCATGCATAAAGGCAATGTCGTCCATCAGGCTATCGAGATTCGCTTCGACCTCCATGACGGAACCGCCAAGTTTGACGAGGACGACCGAACCTCTGAAGGCCTGAATATAGGGCAAAGCCTCGGTGAGGACCGCGGCTTTGGCCATTGCTGTATCCATCATCTCCATAGGGGTGGATATTATACCATACGCTCGGGCTTTTGTGTTATTTCACTTAAACCCACCATTCTTTCGGAGAATTGTAAGCTCTTATGGGTCAGCAAAGCGGGCGGAGCCATGCCCGAGAGGAAGAATAGGAAGCGGGGCTGAACGACCCCAATGGGGATGGCCGCGCCGCCGAGGCAGCGTGGAACGGATACGTCAGGCGGGGTCTGCGCATCTCCCTGCGCCCGTTCACGCGGATGCACACTCCCGCGGCGGCTTGAATCGACGCGGAAATGCCCATCACAAACGGGGTTTTTGCCGATTATAGAAGGTGGAGAGGCCCATCGCCACGGGCGGAGACAGGCGTGACGACGGGAAAGCACCTTAGTCCTTTGCACAAACCACTAAGGTGCTTTGGGTAAACCACCTTAGTCCTTTGATCAAACCACCTTAGTGCTTTCCCAATAGGTTGCGCATCCTCGACCCGTTGGGTTGCGCATCCCAGACCCGTTAGGTTGCGCAAGTCAGACCCCCTGGGTTGCGCATCCCAGACACTTCCCTTGCCCGCGCCAACCCGTTCCCTTCAGGAACGCCGCGCTGGGGCTCCTGCGTTCCCCGTCGACGCGTGGATGATGCCTCCCGGACAGGGCCGTCTCATACCGAGGACGCTCTACAACCACACCGAGACGGACGACATAGGCGTGTTCCACGGCCAACGACAAGCACAGACTTCAGCCGCGTGACGAGGCACAAGTTCCAGGACCTTGAGGACTGAAGCAACAACACCATTCACAGGGAGTCTCCCAACGGAGAAGCGGCGTATACCTGCAATTCATGTCTTGCCACGAGGAATTCGACACCACCAACTTCTTTGAGCTGTCCGTCGCCGTTGCCATCGCCCTGTTTGGAACGGACTCCCCTGCCGCCATCGCCACAACGGTTGGTGTACTGACAGAAGTCCCCATCATGCTTTTCCTTGTTCATGTCGCCAATCGGACGCGGAAATGGTTCGCCAACTGAGGAACGAATAACCTCCGGGAAAAGCATCAGCCACCCGCCAAGGGTGGCTGACAAGCACATTAGGCATCCCCAATGCGTCACTTGCCGGGATAACGCACGAGCGAGGCGACGTCGTAGCCAGCAAGAATGCCGCGCCGCGCATCAAATCCCGCCAGTTCGAGCGGAAAGACCATCTTCACGACTTTTCCACCCAAGCGCTCGACGAGCCGCGCTCCAGCCGCCGCCGTTCCGCCCGTTGCCAGCAAGTCGTCGATGAGGACAACCCTCTCGCCGGGCTTGACCGCGTCCGCATGCATCTGGATGGTCGCCGTTCCGTACTCCAGCTTGTAGTCCTCGCTAATCGTCGCACGCGGCAGTTTGCCAGGCTTGCGAATTGGCACAAACGCCTTGCCAAGCCGATCGGCAAGGGCCGCACCGAAGATGAACCCCCGCGACTCAGGTGCGACGATGAGGTCGAACTTGACGCCCTCCAACGCTCGCACGAGAAGATCAATCGACAGGCGGAAGCCTTCCGCCGTGTCGAAAATCCCCGTCACGTCCCTGAACAGGATGCCGGGCTTCGGGAAGTCGGGAATTGAATGGACACACTCCGCCAGCTTCTGCGCCTCGCGGTCGGCGACGGATGTCGTATTCATGCGGCAGACTTCTTCGGCCAGAACTTGTCGCTCAACTTGGACGGAATGCCGACCTCGGTCTTCTCGAAGTTGTCCGCCAGGATCTTCCACCCGAGGTCCAAGGCCTCCTCAAGGGTGATGTTGACCGAAAGGTCCATCATGTTCTTCTCAAACGCCGCGCCATAGGCCAGGAGTTTCTGGTCCCAGGCTGACATCTTGAAGCCCATGGACTGCTTCTCGACCGTTTCCTTGTATTGGGCGTAGAGTTTGATCATCGCGTCCATCACCGTGCGATGGTCTTCACGCGTGTTCTTGTTCACCTGCTGTTTCAGACGACTCAGCGAACCGAACGGCTCAATACGTCCGTTGCGCAGGTAGAACTGCCCCTCAGTGATGTAGCCCGTGTTATCCGGCACCGGATGCGTCACGTCATCGCCCGGCATGGTCGTCACCGCCAGAATTGTGATGGAGCCAGCCCCATCGAAGTCCACAGCCTTCTCGTAGCGCGAGGCGAGCTGGGAGTAGAGGTCGCCAGGATAGCCGCGGTTTGAAGGAATCTGCTCCATCGTAATGGCAATTTCCTTCATCGCATCCGCAAACGACGTCATGTCCGTCAGGAGGACGAGGACATCCTTGCCCTTCAGTGCGAACTTCTCGGCCACGGCGAGCGAAACGTCCGGAACCAACATACACTCCACAGTCGGATCCGCCGCCGTGTGAACGAACATCACCGTCTTCGCGAGCGCACCCGACTTGTCGAGCGTGTTACGGAACTTCAGGTACTCGTCATACTTCAAACCCATACCACCGATGACAATCACATCCGAGTCGGCCTGGAGGGCGATTCGCGACAGCAGTTCGTTGTACGGCTCGCCCGCACGCGCAAAGATCGGCAACTTCTGCGACTTCACGAGCGAGTTGAAGAGGTCAATCATCGGAATGTTCGTGCGCACCATCTTGTTCGGCATAATGCGCTTAGCGGGGTTCACCGACGGCTGTCCGATGGGCGAGGGGTTCTCGGTAATTGCGGGTCCACCGTCACGCGGCACGCCCGCACCCGTGAACGCCCGACCGAGAAGCGCATCCGAGAACGGGACCTTCATCGTCTCGCCCAGAAAGCGCACCTTCGCCGCCGTATCCACGCCACGCGCACCCGCAAAAATCTGCAGCGTCACGTTCGGCCCGTCCAACTTGATGACCTGCGCCAGCGACGTGCCGGCCCGCGACTCGACCTCGGCGATTTCGTTGTACTTCACGCCCTCGGCCCGCAGCGTCGCAACCGAGCCCGAAAGCGCGTCAATCTTGTGGTAAATCTTGTTGTTGAACATCGTCTAACTCCTCATGCACGTTCGTTCGCGGTCGCCGCCGCAATCCTGCCATCAAGAGCCGCCTTCTGCGTGGCGAATTCCTCCGATGTGAACGGCTTGTCGTTCCAGTCGATGAAGTTCTGCTGCAGATCCATAAAGAAGCCACGCGTCGCATCCTTGTCCTTGAAGGAATAGGTCGCAAGCAGGGCCTTCTCGACCACGTCGAACATCACCCGCTGACGCTCCACCGGAGTCGTCGCATCGGATTCGCTGAACGCATTCTGCTGAAGGTAGACCGCGTCGAGGAACTCCGCCTTGAGATAGGTTGTGAAGTCCTCAAGGGACGTCCCCTCTTCGCCGACGACTTTCATCATCTGCCCGACCTCACTGCCCTTGCGGAGAATTGCACGGGCGCGTTCGACGCGATCCTGCTCAATGACCGAATTGTAGTGACTCCACGAGTCAAGCGGGTCAATCGCCGGGTAGCGCCGCGCATCCGAACGCGCCCGCGACAGCCCGTGAAAGCCGCCCACGACCTTCAGGGTCGCCTGCGTCACCGGCTCGTCGAAGTTGCCGCCCGCCGGCGAGACCGTTCCGCCGATGGTCACCGAACCAATCGAGCCATCCTTCAGCTTCACGCGTCCGGCACGCTCGTAGAACGCCGCAATGCGCGATTCCAGGTAGGCCGGGAAGGCCTCCTCGCCCGGAATCTCCTCCAATCGGCCCGAGAGCTCGCGCATCGCCTGCGCCCACCGCGAGGTCGAGTCCGCCAGAACCAGCACGTTCAGTCCCATCTGCCGGAAGTACTCCGCCAGCGTCACCGCCGTGTAAACCGATGCCTCACGCGAGGCGACCGGCATGGACGAGGTGTTGCAGATGATGATCGTGCGCTTCATCAGCGACTGGCCCGTCTTCGGGTCCTTGATTTCGGGAAATTCCTTCAGCGTCTCGACGACCTCGCCCGCACGCTCGCCGCACGCGGCGGAAATGACAACATCGACCTTCGCATAACGCGCCGTCGTCTGCTGCAGCACCGTCTTGCCCGCGCCAAACGGACCGGGAATGCAGTAGGTTCCGCCAACCGCGACGGGGAAGAACGTGTCAATCGTCCGCACGGTCGTCTCAAGCGTCTCGGTCGGCTCAAGCCGCTCGGTGAAACAGCGGATGGGCACCTTCACCGGCCAGCGCTGCATCATCTGAACCTTGACATCCTTGCCCGCGTCTTCCGTCAGCGTCGCAATGTCTTCCGTCACCGTGTAGTCCCCCGCCGGCGCAAGTTCCTTCACCGTATAAACGCCGCGAAAGGCGAACGGCACCATAATCTTGTGCCCCGGCATCGTCTTGCCGTCGAAGATGCCCTCCGTCACCCAACCGAGGGTTTCGCCCGCCGTCACGCGCTGACCAACCTTCGCGGTCGGATGCCAGTCCCACTTCTTGTCACGCGGCAGTCCTGGCAGGTACATGCCGCGCTGAAGGAAGTAGCCCGCATCCTTTGAAATCTTTCCCGCCTCCTTTGCGAGTTCGGCGAGCGGGTTCTGCAGGCCGTCGTAGACCTGCGCCAGCATCCCCGGCCCGAGTTCCGCCGCGAGCAGGTCGCCCGAGAACTCGACCTTGTCATCCACCGCAAGATCCGTCGTCGCATCAAAGACCTGCATGTCGCACCGTGTGCCGCGCACGCGGACGATCTCGGCCATGAGCCGCTTGTCGCCGAGGAGGGCGTAGCCGACCTCGTTCTGTGCGACGGCCCCGTCAAAGACGACGGTGATCATATTGCCGTTGACGGCTGCGATTCTGCCTGTTGTCATGCTTCTTTCTCCGTTTCAAGATTTTCGGGCGACCGCTTCGTCTCGGCGGTCAGCCGGTCAAATGCCTCGTTCCCCTTCTCACGCGAGATGCGCGTACGCCGAAGGGCAATCTCCAAGCGCACCGCATACGTCGCCAGCGCACCCCTGCCAAGCGGCGAGGCAAGCGCCGTCAACTCACCGGCGGCATCCCACCACACGCGGTCCAGCAACTCGTCGCGCCGGGCGACATCCTTCTCCTGAAAACACGCAAGGACGCGGTTCTTCCAGTAGAGCGAACACCCCTCCGCCGGACGCTTGTAGCGCTCACCACCGCGCGCCTCGGCAACCGCATTACGCAACTGGGTCTCCAGATCAGCCCAAGTGCGCGGACGCGGCACTTTTTCGTCTCCCCCGCAGGCCTCGACGAATTTTGCCCACGTCAAGGGTGCGGGCTGGTCGAATGCCAGCACCGGAAGACTTGAGACAATGTAGTCAACGCTCATTTCATCAACTTCGCAAGGTCGGGACGCAGCCGCCGCGACAGTTCTTCGGTCAGGACGGAACCCGTGAAGGCATGCTCAACGCGCCCGCCATCGGTCTTCACCGAGAATCCCGTACCAAGCGTCTCGTCCATGACGACCGTCAGGTTCGTCTGCGCGGCCAACTGGGCCTTCAGGGCCGGGGCGAGCTTCGTGGGGACGGCGACTTCTGCCGGACCCGTCAGGCCCTTGACCGCCTCGGCAACCAGGGCAACGACCGTCTTCTCGTCGGACAAGGCACGATCCACATCCTTCGCCAGCAGCTTTTCAAGGAGAGCCGTCACGGCGGACTCGACCTTGAGCACCGTGTCGCGGGCGGACTGGCGAATCGTCTCCTCCGCACGCGCCGCATAATCCGCCGCCGTCTTCTCGGACGCAGCCTTGGCCTGGGCGGCCGCCTCATTCGCGGACTTCACGATTTCCGCCGCACGCTTCTTCGCATCGGCGATGATTCCATCCGCCGTCGCCTGCGCCTTTTCGACGCCTTCGCGGTTAATCTTCTCAAGCAAACTCTGCACGTCTTCTGCCATTTCAATCTCCTAATGCGGGATGATTGGAAGTGATTATACCGCTTTTCGCCGCCGAAAGTCAAGGACGAACGCGGGAGAAAATGGCGTGGGAAATTGTAAGACCTAATGGGTCAGAAAAAGCGGACAAGGACGATGACAGGAAAGAAGGACGAGAAGAAGGTGCCGGCCCCGTCTTTCGTGTCCCGAAGGGTTTTCGCGGTCTTTCGTGTTCGGCCGCAGGTCTCCACCACCTTCAGTAGATTTCAGTGTCCGCCGTCAATGCGACGAAGAACCGCGAGCGGTTCTTCGTCGCATTTCGACAGATATCGAAGACTTGCGGCATCCCTGCGGGGCTAAACACGAAAGACCACCAACGCCGGCGAAGCCGGACACGAAACCGTTCCGTGTATTCCGTGGTTCATTCCAAAGGGAGGGGGCGCGGCCCCCGTCCCTCCCAGTTTGTCAAATAGAAAGTGCACCCTGTAAGTAGCTGGGTGGTTTTTGGTTTGCCAAATACTGTGCACTCATT